>NZ_JWJE02000066.1 GCF_000812025.2 Bacillus thermotolerans | reverse complement strand
GTCCGCTCGACTTGCATGTATTAGGCACGCCGCCAGCGTTCGTCCTGAGCCAGGATCAAACTCTCCAAAAAGATGTTTGATTGCTCATAAATAATAAATCAAGAATTAACTGGCATGTATTTTGTTCAGTTTTCAAAGATCAATGTTTACTTTCGTTTCGACAGCTAAATTATCATACCAACTATCTAACTAAAAGTCAACTTATTTTTTCGTTTTTTTCTTGCCCGCATCTCTCAGCGGCGAA
The DNA here is from genome assembly GCF_000812025.2 of Bacillus thermotolerans. GTDB lineage: Bacteria > Bacillota > Bacilli > Bacillales > Domibacillaceae > Quasibacillus > Quasibacillus thermotolerans. Next base: position 18,234 of record NZ_JWJE02000066.1, on the reverse strand, counting down.
TATAAATATAGCATGTGTATAAACACCAAGTCAACATATTTCGCCAAAAATTTTATTATATCGATCTGTTATTTACTCCACCAAGGTGCTAGAGTTATCACTTGCCTATGCATGCCTCTTTTTTAATGGATTAAAACTATTTTCTGATCGACGAATACTTCAGTTGCTCATCCTTCTGGATAGGTATCTCTTAAGAACTTCACGGACTGACGGATGAGCTCTTTTAGAACCTCTATGTCAATGTCATCTACTTCATTAATGTACACACATGCCTTTCCAGCTGTATGCTTTCCAAAGCGTTTTAGCAGCTCTTCTCTCTTTGTATCCCCCGTCGCAAAATATAAACTGATCTTTGCTTTTCTAGGCGAGAAACCAACAAGCGGGGCGTCACCTTCATGGCCGGATTTGTATTTATAATGATAAGAACCAAATCCAATAATGCTCTCTCCCCACATTTTTGCTTCATATCCTGTTGTTTCAAAGAAAATATTTAAGAGTCTATAGCTGTCCTCGCGTTTCCTTGGCTGTTCAACGCGATCTATGAATTCCTTGACACTTTCGTCATTTTCCTTTGTCTTTTGTTCGTACATTATTCACACCCCCTCTCTCAACTATACGCTAACCTCCCATTTTTGAAAATAATGAAGGAGACTTTCTTAATAAAGTTTTGTCTCCGACAAAGGCTTTCAAAGCTTCTTTGCTCACATTACATACAAAGGAGTTAATCTCTGTGATCAACCCCTGCATTTATAATTGCCTCCACCCCAATTATACGAAAAAAATCAGCAAGCGTTTGTTTGCTTGCTGATTTTGCCTTTATAACCTTTTGAAGGATCCGCCTACTTAAAAAAGGATTCTAAGTGTACAGTTACTTCTCCACCTTTGATAATACTTCTTTGAATGTACGGATCACTGTGTCTACTTCCTCATAGCTGATTGTAAGCGGCGGCTCAATGCGAATCGTTTTTGAGTTCACAAGAGTACCTGCTACGAGGACTCCCTTATCAAACATCCCCTTTGATACTTCATAGCCGATCTCATCTTTATGAAATTCAATGCCGATCATCAAGCCTTGGCCGCGAACCTCCAGAACTTTGTCTTCATGGCCCGACGCTGCTTCTTTCAAGCCTTTTAGGAAATAGTCGCCGACCTCAGCTGCTCTTTCTGGCAGGTTCTCCTCAAGCAGTACATCAATGGTCGCAATAGCTGCTGCACAAGCAAGCGGGTTGCCTCCAAATGTAGTCGTGTGCATAAACGGATTATCAAATAAATTTTTGAATACCTTCTCATTGGCTACTACTGCTCCAGCCGGCATGACGCCGCCGCCAAAAGCCTTAGCCAAACAAATAATATCGGGCGTCACACCGCACAGTTCGGCAGCGAACATTTTTCCTGTGCGTCCCATTCCCGTTTGTACTTCATCGAAAATCAAGACAACATCATATTCATCACAAAGCTCTCTTACTTCCTTTAAGTAATCCGCAGGCGGGATAATGATACCGCCCTCTCCTTGAATCGGCTCCAAGATCACGGCTCCTACGTCTTCACCGACGAGCGCACACGATTCGAATGTTTTTCTCATCATATCAATATCGCCGTAAGGAATATGCCGGAAGCCCGGGATAAGCGGCAGGAACGGCTTGCGGAATACTCCTTTTGCCGTGCCAGACAAAGAACCTAAGCTCTTGCCATGGAAAGAACGGGTGGTTGATATAATCGTCGACCGGTTGCTGTACATTTTCGCCAGCTTCAAGGCAGCCTCTACACTTTCAGTTCCGCTGTTAGTAAAGAAGGAATACTTTAAATCCCCGGGTGTAATATCGGCCAGAATTTTAGCAAGCATTGCCCGCAGCGGATCCAGCAAATCCTGGCTGTGCAGAGCTTGTCGGTTTAACTGGTCGGTAACTGCTTTTACTACTTTCGGGTGACGGTGACCCACATTATAGATCCCAAATCCGCCGAGACAGTCAATGTACTTCTTACCGCTAATATCCGTGAAGCAAGACCCGCCATCAGACCATTCTACCGCAGCAAACTGACCGCCTTCTGTAACGGTTTTCCGGTAGCTAAGAAAACCTGGATTCACATGTTCGCGGAAGTTGTCTACTGTTTCTTTCGTTACCCACTCCGCCTCCTGTTCAGTGACCTCCTCCTTCTCGATAAGGGCAAGCACCTGTTTAATGTATTCACTCACGTTAGACAGTTGTTCTTTATTCTTTAATTCTGTACTCATTTATCTTCACTCCTATGAATTAAGTATTAGTTTTTAAACCAGCTCACTGGCTCTATTTGTAAATTAATGTTGATCTGTTTAATTTCCTGGAATTCATCTAGCCCGTATGTTCCGAGGCTTCGGCCAATTCCGCTCTGCTTATAGCCGCCCCACGGCGCTTCATTATAGGTTGGATGGTAGGCATTCACCCATGTAATGCCCGCCCGCACTTTTTTGATAACGCGAAGAGCTTTGGCGCCGTCTCCCGAGAAGACCGCTCCAGCCAATCCATAATCCGTTTCATTAGCCAGTTGGATCGCTTCCTGTTCGTCACGGAACGATTGAATCGTAACGACCGGGCCAAAAATTTCCTCCTGCACAATCCTCATATCCTGCTTCACATCGACGAAGGCAGTCGGTTCAACGAAAAATCCTTTGTCTAAACCGTTTTCCGTCAGGCGATTCCCGCCGAACAGAAGACGAGCCCCTTCCTCTTTGCCTGTCTCAATATACTTCAATACCTTTTCCATATGTTCTTGACTGACTAGCGCACCTACTTCAGATTCCGGGTCAGCTCCGTTCCCTACCTTGATCTGTTTCGCCCGTTCAGCAAACCGCTCAATAAAATGCTCATATATACTTTCCTCTACTAGAATTCTTGAACCCGCCGAGCATACTTGGCCGGCACCAAAATAGATGCCAAATAAGGCATAATCTACTGCCGTTTCAAAATCAGCATCCGCAAAAATAATGTTTGGTGATTTCCCGCCGAGCTCAAGAGAAATTTTCTTCATGTTATCAGCGGCTGCTTTCATAATATGCTTGCCCGTCTTTGTGCCGCCCGTGAATGAAATCATATCTACATCTTTATGGGAAGCAATTTCATTTCCCACCACCGGTCCTGCACCGTGCACGAGATTGATGACTCCTTTCGGTACACCGGCTTCTTCTATAATTTCAATGAGTTTAGTCGGCGTCACCGGTGTCACTTCGGATGGCTTGAACACAACGGTGTTGCCAGCCGCAAGAGCGGGCGCGATTTTCCAAACGCTCATCAGCAGCGGAAAGTTCCATGGGACAATTAATCCGCACACGCCAACCGGCTCTCTGACCACCATCGCCTGTACCGGCTCTGCGACATGATACGTCTGGCCATCCGGCTGTGTAATCATCCCTGCGTAATACCGGAAGCAGGCAGACGCATCCGCCATGTCGAACGCTGATTCGCCAATCGTTTTTCCATTATCCATTGTTTCAAGCGCAGCCAGCTCTTCCGCTCTTTCATCAATTTTGTCAGCAATTTTAAGCAGGTAAGAAGCACGCTCCACCGCCGGAAGATCTGACCAGACACCGCTTTCGAACGCTTCCCTTGCCGCTTGAATAGCCAACCTCGCATCTTCAATCGTTCCTTCGGCTGCCTCGGCAATCACTTCCCCGTTCGCCGGGTTAATGACTTCGCGCATCTTACTTCCACTCCCGGCTGTCCACTCACCGTTAATGTACATATGGAGCTTTCCGATTCCAGAATGGCTCTTGATCCCTTGCTGCTTTTCTGTTTCTAGCATTCTCCTATTCCTCCTCTTTTCTGATTTGCTTTATATATTGCAACTAACGTGCCAAATCTAATATGAATGATTTTTCTTAAGCACCAGCTATTTAAAGGCCGCTTTTCGATAAAAAGAAAGGAAGCCAAGCCCTGAATTTATGCATACCTGCATAACATATGTGTGGTTGCATAAATTTCGGATTCTCCAATAAAAAAGAAGGCGACCAGAAACCAGGACACGGCTGGTTTTTAGCCACCTTCTCTTATTGGAAAGAAAATTCACTTTCTGTCTTTCTATTACTCAGGATTTTTTGATACTTCCGGCTTACGGATGATTGACTGACTCCTAAAGCCTTCGCTGCTTTTGTCGTTGTCTTATATTGCTTCATAGCAAGCACAATCAGCTGCTCTTCCACATCCTCAAGTGCCTCCTGGAGCGGAACGACCCGCTTAATCAACGGACGGTCCTTCTTGAAATCATAGCCCAATGACATAAACCCGCTGACAAATTCGGCATCAATCGCTTCTTCATCCGCCGAAACAACGAGCCGCTCAATCATATTTTGCAGTTCCCGTACATTCCCCGGCCATGAATAGAATTCGAGCACGTTCACCGCGTCAGGTGTTAAATAAAAATTCTTGTGATACTTGTCATTCAGCTGCTGCAGGAAGTGCATCGCCAATACAGCAATATCTTCTGTCCGCTCCCGTAACGGAGGGACATGAAGAGGAATCACATTCAACCGATAAAACAAGTCTTCCCGGAATGTCCCTTGCTCGACCATTTTTTCCAGCTTCTTATTCGTGGCCGCGACAATTTGTACATCTACCTTCTCAGGAGTTGTGCTTCCTACAGGAATGACCTCCTGCTCCTGAAGCACTCTCAATAATTTCACCTGCAAGTGAAGCGGCATCTCACCGATCTCATCAAGAAAAAGAACCCCGCGGTCTGCCTTTTTAAAATAGCCGTCTTTTCCTTCTTTATCCGCTCCTGTAAAAGCGCCTTTCTTATAGCCAAACAGCTCGCTCTCCAGCAGATTCTCAGGAATGGCCCCACAATTCAACTTTAAGAAAGGCTGATCCGAGCGCCGTCCCAGCTGATGGATCGCCTGTGCAATGACTTCTTTTCCTACACCCGATTCTCCCGTGATCAGGACAGTCGAAGAAAACTCGGCTATCTTCCTCACTTGAAGCATAATTTTTTCCATCTTAGGGCTGCGGTACATCAGCTTCTTCAGCGTTCGATCTTGATTTTTGAAAGTGTCCAGTTCTTTCTTGTATTTCTCTGACACCTTCTTCATTTCCTTTAACTCTTCCTTGAGCCGGGACGTCTCAGTAATATCCCGGGAGGCAATGATGATCCGGTCGATCTCCCCTTTTTCATTGAATACAGGATTTCCTACAGCAAGCACCTTGACTCCCCTGTTCGATTCCTGAACAATGGATACTTTTTTCTTTTGCTCCATGACGAGTCTCGCGACGGATGGGCTGAACGCCCCTTCCTCCTCCAGACGCGCAATATTTTTTCCGATCATTTGATGCAAGTCAATTCCCCAGAAGCCGTCAATCGTATTCTCGCTGCAGCGGATCAACTCACCTTTTTTATTCACCACAAGTATTTCATCATAAATAGTGGACAAAATTGCATTCAAATCTGTATTTAAATTTTTAATATCTTCAATCTCCATAGCCATTTCTTCGATAGTCGGCAAGTCCTGAACAACCATTAACATGCCGTCCACCTTCTGCCCGTGAGTCAGAATTGGACAGTAATCCACTAGAATACCCATTTCATCCGTCAGATGCACCTGGTTTAACACCGTTTTCCCCGTCGTAAATACACTATCAATATGCCCTTTATGAAAAATAGTTTGAGCAGGCTGGTGCATGACTTTCTCCGCAGTCGACTTGATCATCTTAAGTCCCGCATCATTGCAGTTAATGATCTTCTTCTCGCTATCCACGACAAATATGCCCATTGGAATAGAAGTCAGCAGCGTCCGAAATAAGTCAATTCCCTGCCCTTCTTGCTTAAATAGCTCGGCTAGCAGTTCTTCCCGCTTCAAATATCCAACCGGCTCACCTTCTTCTCCCGTAACGATGGCCAGCGGCTCCCCGATCACCTGGAACACGGCAGGCAGGGAAATCATTTGATGAATGTGCGGTACCTGCTCAACCGGAAGAGACTGGGATAGCAATGTTTGAAAGGCCGCTGTTCCTTTATGCGCTAATCGGTTGCTCTTTAAATGAATGTATGAAACAAGCTGCCCTTTTTCGCTCACGAAGAGAAACGGTTCTTTGATTTTGCTAATATGAATCTTGTCTTCCCCTTGGTGATCCTCCATCGCAATCGAGATGATAGGATTTAATTTACTTTCGTTCATCTCAAACATTTCCTAACCCCCTTGCTGATTGACCCTGCTATCATTCTATCAGAACTTTTAAAAAATACTCTGATAATCATAGAAAAAAGAAGATGGATGCCCATCTTCCCAAAGGTCGATTTATTAATCAGACGCACTGACTGTTAATTCTTCTTTCACGTAAGCGAGCACCATTCCAGGGACCACTTGATCCCCTTTCTCCACCTCAAGGGACTGGATGTCACCGCTAACCCCCGCCTGAACCGTCAGGATGTCTCCTTCATCGCTTCGGACTGTAAACAGCGGCTCCCATTCATAAATGCGAACTTGCTCTTTTACTAAAACTTCTTGAATAACCCCCTTATATGAACTAACAATCATCTCTTTAAACAACTGAATTCAGCTCCTTCTATTTAAATAAATGTCCGCAGCGAATATTATTTTTTTGCCCACCCAAAGCCAAACCAGTCTCCCTGCCCGCGTTACACTTTTCCTATTTGCCTATACGGAACGTTCTGGCCGGCTTCCTCTCCCTTTGCTAATGAGTTAAAGGCTAATCCAGCCGCGAAGCTCGGAAGCCTCTGCCACTTTTCGAATACCTTCTACATATGCCGCTGTTTTCATATCAATCCCGAATTGGTCTGCTGTTTCCTTAACAGCTAGAAAGCTGGCATACATCTTTTCCTTCAACCGCTCCTCCACCGTTTCTTCTGTCCAGTAGTAGCCTTGGTTGTTTTGGCACCATTCAAAGTAGGATACAACCACGCCTCCGGAATTGGCGAGGATGTCAGGGACAACTGTAATTCCACGCTCACTAAGTTTTCGTAAGGCTCCCTTCGTCGTTGGACCATTCGCTGCTTCTATAATCAGCTGGCACTTTAACAAATCTGCATTATCTTCTGTAATGACTCCCCCGATCGCTGCAGGAACAAGCACATCACACTCCTTTTGAAGCAGCTCTTCATTCGTTAATACATCATCAAAAAGCCCGCTGACAATACCGAATGAATCACGGCGGCTAAGCAAATATGGAATGTCTAGGCCGCTCTCATCATATATCGCTCCCAGTGCATCAGAAATGCCGACTACCTTGGCGCCAAGCTCATGTAAATAATAAGCAAGATAGCCGCCAACATTTCCAAACCCTTGAACAATGACCTTTAATCCTTCCAGCTTCTTGCCCCTTAGCTGGCAAACCGTTTGCAATGTATATAATACGCCTTTCGAAGTAGCCGTTTCTCTCCCTTGGGAACCGCCAAGAGCGAGCGGCTTTCCGGTAATAAATCCCGGTGAATCAAACTCTCTGATGTGATCATATTCATCAAGCATCCATGCCATAATTTGTGAATTCGTATACATATCCGGGGCCGGAATATCCTTTGTCGGCCCGACGATCTGGCTTACGGCTCTTACGTACCCACGGCTCAGCCGCTCCAGTTCACCCGTGCTCATGCTCCGCGGTTCGCACACGATGCCCCCTTTGGCTCCTCCATAAGGAATCCCGGTCACCCCGCACTTCAAACTCATCCAGCCGGCCAATGCTTTCACTTCGTCAGCCATGACATCCGGATGGAACCGTATCCCACCTTTTGTCGGTCCGTTCGCATCGTTATGCTGGGCACGATATCCGCGAAAGACCTCTGTCCGGCCATTATCCATCCTTACAGGAATGTTTATTTCTAAGAATCTCATCGGCTCTTTCAGAAACTGAAAAACCTCGTCCGAGTAGCCTAGAACCGCCACCGCTTCTTTCAGGATCGATTGAAACTCCTCTTGCGGACTTTGCTTCTTATAATCTTGCCTTTCTTTCTCGCTTGCTTTTACCTGTACATTGCTTTCCATTCTTTACACCTCATTTGACGTTGTTGCTATATAACAAGCAAGTCCTGTGCCAACCGTAAGGAACCGTGAAAGCTCATAAAACCGCACCTATACCGCACATTTTTACCGATCACTCTTTCTTTTTCTTAACGTTTTATTCATAAGTGAATAAATAATTACTTTCTGTATACTTTTAAAGGTCCGTAGGGAAATCAATCGGCAGAGCAGGAAAAACCAGCTGGGGGTTCACCTCGCTTTTTACAAGCATGATATGCAGGCCTGTAACCTCATCGATGACAAAAAAGATACCTTAAAGCCAACAAACCGCTTAAGGTACCTCGCATATGAATCTCATTATCAAATTAACCCTTCATTAAAAGCGGGGATCAATCGGTGTTTCAATCGTTGCGTGCGCTTCAATTACCTCTGCCGCATCAAACAATGTGTCTTCGCGGAAGCGTCTGCCTAAAAGCTGAACGCCCACAGGCAGTCCTCCTTTGACCGATGTCGGCACAGAAATAGCTGGGAACCCAAGGACCGGTACAGCCATCATCGACCATTGAGCCGCCATAAGCCTTCTCATGCTTTCCACGCTCGCAATATCAGCATCTTGCTCAAATGCCTGCTCAGCAGATACCGGCATAAGCAGCAGCGGATACGCTTGCATAAACTCCTGCAGCCTATAAATAAGCGTGCCCCGTCGGGCATACCCCTTCATATAATCTGACAGGCTAGGGTCCTTGCCCCACCACTCTTCCGATACCGCATAATAATGCTTGGCCGCCTGTTTCATTCCATCGTCCCCGAGCTGCTCTACGAGAGGCATGACTTGTTTAAATTCCATCATACAAAGCAAATACCAGAGCTTGTAGGCCTCTTCAAACAGAGGAAGCTCTACCTCTTCTACAATATAACCGGCACCTCTTAATTTCTCTGCCGCTTCATCGACTGCTCGATTCACTGCCTCTGTCGGACGGGCTACTCCTGCATCTCTCAGCAAGCCGACACGGATCGGTTTTTGTAAGGCAGACCCTGTCAAAGGAACCGACGAGTGGATAGGATCACGGGGATGGAAGTCACTCATACCAGCAAGCCCCAGGCGCAGATCAGCTACCGAACGCGCTAAAGGGCCTTCCACTGACATCAGCTGCACCGCAAGCGACTGGTCTCCGTTCGGCGGACCATACCAGCCAGGTATTCTTCCTGGCGTCGGACGAAGGCCAGCAATTCCGCAGGCATACGCGGGATAGCGGATAGAGCCGCCAATGTCATTGCCATGCCCAATCGGCATCATACCTGCAGCAACAGCGGCAGCGGCACCCCCGCTGGAGCGGCCCGGGGTTCTGGCCGCCTCCCAAGGATTGAGCGTTCTTCCATGCAAGTCATTATTGGTAAACCACCGGTAGGAGAAGGACGGAGTATTGCTCCGGCCTATGATAACAGCACCTGCATTACGCAAGTTAAATATTTGCGGGCTGTCTTCTGAGGCCACATTATCCTTATAAGCTACGATTCCGTCCGTTGTTACATGCCCAGCCTGATCGCTATTTACTTTCGTGGAAACCGGTACACCGTGCAAAGGCCCAAGCTCTTCACCGCGGGCCACCGCTTGATCAGCCTCGTCAGCCGCGGCCAGCGCTTCTTCCGCACATACTTCCACAAGCGCATTTACCTTCGGGTTCACTTCTTCGATACGCTTTAAACTGCTGGCTACTGCCTCCCTTGAAGAAATGGCTCTCGTTTTAATAGCATGTGCGAGTTCGGTAGCCGTCCATTGCCATAGTTCATCTTTCCCTTTGTGATTCAATACATGAGGTGCTGCTGGCTGTGAAGGAGATTGCTTCATATCAACACCGTCTTTCATAAAATTTTATATGGCTGTAGCTATTGTCTGAAACATCCTCATTTAACGAGAAGGAGTTGTATTTTTTTGTCTCTCGTATCGGCTGATTTGGTCCGGTGTTTTTGCATGAGGAAAAGAAAGGTTCTTATATACATCCGCATGTTCAATTCCCGCTTCGTAGCACTCATCGACATTGCTGCCTGCCTCCTTGAACTCCTTCAGCATCTTTAAAAAGCCAAACATGCCGCAGGAGCCTGTCTCCCTGACGCGTCTTACTTCCTCTAAATTTAAATTTACAAATGTAAATGACTCAGCTATCCCAAGCTGTTCAATAATCCTTCCTTCAGGGTCGATAGCAACTGAATCTCCCATCCCGATTGGTGAAGGCTGATTCACACTGACGACAAAACATTGATTCTCAATCGCGCGGGTAATGGCGACCGGCGTATGATTTCGCAAGCCCCCGATCCACTCTCCCTGCAAAGTCGGCTTGATAATCACTTCCGCTCCTTTTAAAGCGAGATTACGTGCAGACTCCGGGTAATGACCGTCTGCACAGATCAGGAAACCAACCTTCCCAATATTAGGAATCTCAAATATCGGAAATTCATTTCCAGAAGCAGACGGTTCAAGCGGATAAGGAATGAACACTTTTCTATATTTTAAAACAATCTCCCCTTGTGGAGAAATGAGCATAGCCGTATTATAAACTTTTCCATCTTCTCCTAATTCACAAAGAGAGCCCGGAACGATCCACTTTTTGACTTGCTGTGCTTTCAGCATTAATTCCTGCACGGAAGGCCCATTCGGTATCGATTCGGCCATTACCTTCCAATTTAATGTATCCAGTCCATTCAGGTACAGCTCTGGAAAACAAATAAGGTCAATAGTCGGGTTCACAGAACAAACTTGATCAATATACTCCAGCATCTTATCCAAATTTTCCTTCTTTCTCTCTATCGGATCAGGATGTGTGCCCGGTGTAGCCGCTTGTACAATGGCCATATTTAAATAACTCATATTTTCAACCTCCCTTTTCTTCATTTTAGAATAAACTGAAAAATTTGAAAATTACCCGAAAGTATAAGAAAGTATAATATTCTATACAGTAAATAACGCGAGCCCTTCTTTCATGATATAAACAGTACTTTTACAGAGGTGAACATATGAATGGTTCATTGCTTTCTCATTCTAAAAGAATGATGCTCGAACTGGATGACTTGGAAAGTCTCCTCGACCTTCGAAAAGAAGTTCTTTTTTTGTTCGAGAAATATTTTGGCTTCGAGCGTTCTATTTTTTGGCTGTGCAGCGAGGACCAAAAAATTTTCGACCCGGTTTCTAGAAACACACCAGCAAAAGTGCTCGACCACTACACTGTCCACTATTCCCAGCAAGATTTCTTACTGCCGAGCCATGTCGCTCCCCTCTTGTCCGAAAGGAGAGTACTCAAAATAGAAGATGTGATTTCCAGACAGGAATACGAAAACAGCTGCTTTTTTAATGAATTCATGAAGCCGAACGATCACTACCATGAAATAGGCATTTATTTAATAAGCCAGAATAAATTACTCGGGGGCATTTCGTTTGTAGGGGAACGAAACGATCCTTCCTTCCATACCCATTCCATTGATGAAATTGAAGTGGTTTCCTATTTTATCTCTATGAAACTGAACTATCTTCTCCGCCAATCACCGATACATAAACAAACCCACTTAACGCCAAGCGAACAAAAGGTTTGCGGGCTTTTAAAGAAAGGGCTTACAAACCAGGAAATGGCAGACCAGCTAGTAGTGAGTTTGAATACAATTAAGAAGCATCTTCAAAACATCTATAAAAAGCTAGGTGTATCGAACCGAACAAGCCTTTTATCCTTTCTTATGTCTTAATAAAGCTTCAAGTTTCTTTTCATTCAAAAGCCATTCCCCCTTTAGAGGAATGGCTTTTGTTTATTTTATTTCTTTACTAGCCTCTGAGAGGTATCCCATACAATTTGGCCATCCATTAACGTCAGTTCTGTGGACGCCTCTAGTATCTCTTTCTCATTCACTTGAAAGAGATTTCGATCTAACACAATGATATCTGCCAGCTTTCCTTCCTCTATCGTTCCTAGTTCATCCTCGCGGAACACACTGTAAGCAGAAGCACTTGTGTAGGCTTTGAGGGCTTCTCCTAATGTGACTTTTTCCTGTTCATTCCACGTATCTTTTAATGTAAAGTCCTTCCGTGTCACGGCATGGTAAATCCCCAGCATCGGATTAAGAGGGACAATCGGATAATCGCTGCTGTAGGAAGCGACGGCGCCCGATCGCACTAGTAAAGCGTTCGAGTAAATATACGTCAGCTTCTCTTTTTTCACGCGCGTTGTATGGCTTTCTCTCGGCATCAATGCCATGTGATAAGGCTGAATGGACGGCATGACACCCAGCTCACGAAAACGCGGGATGTCTTCTGGAGCGATAATTTCAATGTGCTCCAAGCAGTGGCGCGACTCTCTTTTTCCGTTTATTTCTCGTGCTTTTTCATATAAATCCAGTCCTAGCCTCACAGCCCCGTCACCAATAGAGTGAAAGCGAATTTGAAACCCTTCCTTGTCCGCTTCAACGACCCAGCGCTGCAGCTCTTCTTCCCGATAAGCTGTTTCGCCTTTTGTCTCCGGACGGTCTGTGTACGGATCAATCATATACGCCGTATAGCCGGTGACGACACCATCGATGAACTGCTTTAAGCCCGCTACCCGCAATTTATCAGAAGCGTATCGCTCACGCAGCTCCTTCGCCTTTTCCATATCTCCATTTAAAGGCGGATAAATATGAAGTCTTGTAGTCAGCCTGTTGGCTTCATCAAACTCTTTATAAATATGGTAAGCTTCGAGCTTCTCATGCGCCCGGCTTGCATACAGGTCATTGACCGATGTGACGCCAAGCTGGGCCGCATGCTCTAGAAATTGCTGAAGCATGTCCTCTAGCTTTTTCTTCGGAAAATCATAAGCATAGTCTGTGGCCAAAGAGATAGCCGTTTCAATTAAGATGCCGGTCGGCTCCCCGTTCTTATCCTTATAGATGATGCCGTAGTCCGGATTTTTTGTCTCTTTTGTAATTCCTGCGAGGTTTAAAGCAAGTGAATTCACCCAGCCATAATGCCCCTCCGCATGCAATAGGACAACCGGGCGGTCAGGCAGCACTTGATCTAATATGCGGCGGCTAGGAAATTCCTTTTCTCCCCATGCCGTATGGTCCCACCCCGTCCCGATAATCCATTCATCGTGCGGGTGCTTGTCCGCATATTCTTTTACCATTTGCGCCGCTTCCTGGGCTGAATTTGCTTCAGCCAGCGATACACTGTAGTGGGTGAATAAGCTGCCGAGCATCACATGCAAGTGGGCATCAAAAAAACCTGGCATGATTAACTTGTCGCCTGCATCGATCACTTTCGTATGCTCTCCTCTTAACTCCCACACTTGTTCAGCAGGCCCTACTTTCATAATTTTATTGCCGCTAATCGCAACAGCCAGCTCTTCCGGCTCCTCCTTCAATCCTGTGAATACCGCTTTACTTTTAAGAAGAATATCTGCTTTCATGTTTTTCTTCCTCCTCATTATGGTGTGAGTGATCCGCGGATAGATGCAGCTCAGGCGGACGCTGTTTAAAACCTTTCGTTAAGAAGAACATATAGACAAGGCCCAGGACAAACCAGGCTGTTCCGAGTATTTTTGAATTCATATCTAAATTAATCAGCAAGTACAGATCCAGCAAGGCGCCAATGAAAGGGACGATTAAATAAAGAAGGGTTCCTTTTAAAGACCGCTGCCGCTGACGGATGAAGTAATAAGATATAACCGCTATATTAACACTAGTAAAAGCAAGGAAAGCTCCAAAATTAATGAACGAGGCAACGAGCGATAAACTGACAAACAAAGCTAACAAAGAGAAGGCACTAATAAACAAAATATTGTTCACCGGTGTTTGAAGCTTGGAGTGGAGCGTCCCAAAAAACTTTCTAGGCAGCTGGCCATCCCGGCCCATGGCATACAGAATGCGGGAAGCACTGGCTTGTGATGACATCGCTGATCCGAAGGCCGTTATGGCGTATACTGCCAGAAAGCCGGATGCCAGCGCTTCTCCTCCAACGAATGTAATGATTTCATGGGAAGCGGAGTCAGGGTTGCTGAATGTACCGTAATTCGGCCACACAAGGTGAGCAAAATAGGAAACGGCTATAAAGACGGCTCCCCCGGCCAATGTGATGCTAAACACTGCCCGTGGAATCGTCTTTGCCGGCTTTACTGTTTCCTCAGCAAAGGTAGTCGCTGAATCGAATCCGAGAAAGGAGAAGCATAATAAAGCGGCTCCAGCAACGATGAAGGAGAATGGCTCCTCAGAGTTATAGAAAGGTTCAAACGTGAACAGCGTTCCGGCCCCTGCCCCTCCTATCACTTCTTTTATCGAGAAACCGATAAACAGTAAAATAAATAGAAGAGAAAAAATCGTAATTAACGCATTCGCTTTTGACGCGAGCTTGACTCCCTTCATATTGATATAGGTGACTAGCAGCATCATGCTTAAAATCCACACATATGGCGGGATCGCTGGAAAGGCAGCAGAGAAGAAGATGCCAAACAGCAGGTAATTGACCATAGGGATAAATAGATAGTCCATTAAGATGGCCCAGCCTACCATAAAACCAACATACGGGTTGATGGATTTTTGCGTGTAGGCATAAGCCGAACCGGCAGAGGGAATTATCTTTGACATTTGTCCGTAACTGTAGGCGGTAAAAAGCATAACCACCAAAGCAACGACATAAGAGCCCGGAACCATCCCATGCGACAATTCAGCCGCAATTCCATACGTGCTGAACACGGTAGCCAGGGCCATAAATGAAAAGCCGAACAGCACGATTGGCAGAAACGTCAGCGACCTTTCCATTTGTTTCTGTGTTGACATGTCCACTCCTCCTCTTAAAAGTGAGCTTTTTATATGATGAACCAGCTCCTTCAAACTCCCTGCTGCAGCTAATTAGATAGATTGATAGATCAGCTGTTAGAAAGCCTCTGACACCTTCTCGATCTCACCTTCGTCCTTCTCTTCTTTTTCTCTCTCTTCTGCTTCGAGGCGTGCGATTTCTTCGGCGGACAGCTTTTCAATTTTGAAACCTGTAAACCCGTACAACAGTGCCATCATCGGACTGATTAAACATAAGAAAGCATACGGAGCATATTGAAAAGTGGAAACGCCTAGTGTAGCTGCCATGAATGCTCCGCACGTATTCCAAGGGACAAGAGGAGATGTCATCGTTCCCGCATCCTCTAATGTCCGAGACAGATTTTTGGCGTGCAGCCCTCTTTTCCGGTAAGCCTTTACATACATTCGGCCTGGCAGGAGAATAGATAAATACTGATCACAGGCGACAATGTTAGCTGTTAGGCATGTCGCTACGGTTGTAGCAATTAAGCTGCCGGTCGATCTGGCAAGCTTTAGTAAACTGGTCACAAGCGTTTCCAGTACCCGGCTGACTTCAAGAATCCCCCCAAAGCTCATAGCAATCATGACGAGCGAAATGGTATACATCATCGCTTCCGTTCCGCCGTTGTTTAATAAATTATTCAGCACTTCATTCGCCGTTTCCATTTCAAACCCATAGACCATGACACTGAAAATCTCTCCAACAGGCACCCCTTGAACAGTGACCGCTACAATAGCTCCTAGAATAGAGCCGATTACCAGCCCTGGAAGAGCCGGTGTTTTCGCGGCGATCAACCCGAGAACCACAATAGGCACAATTAGAAGCCATGGACTAATGACAAACATCTCGCTTAACTGCTGCTGCAGGGCGGTAACCTCCTCTATTCCAGCTCCTTTTCCTTTATTGGCTTGCCCTATAAAGAAGTAGATGGCAACAGATATAATCAGAGCGGGAATCGTTGTAAGCAGCATATAGCGTATATGGTCAAATAACTCAACGCCTGTAATCCCCGGCGACATATTCGTCGTTTCTGAAAGAGGAGAAATCTTGTCGCCAAAGTAACAGCCAGAAATAACAGCTCCGGCGACCATGGCCATATTCATCCCTAATCCAGCCCCAACGCCCATAATGGCGATACCAATGGTGCCCGCCGCTGTCCAGGCATTTCCAGAGGCAATGGCTACGATGCTGCAGATGATAGCCGCTGCAGGCAGGAAATAGGCCGGCGACAAAACATCAAGCCCGTAATAAATCATCGTAGGAACGATCCCTCCTGCGATCCACGTCCCGATAATGGTACCGATAATCATTAAAATGAGCAGTGCCTGCATCGATAAAGTCACAGCGTCAATGATTCCTTTTTCAATTTCGCGCCACGTATAACCAAGATAAACAGCTACAACAGTTGCAACTACTGCACTTAATAAAAGAGGAACGTGGGGATCTGCCTCAAACATGAAGATACCTACAAACAAAAATACAATCATTGCAAAGATAGGGACCAGCGCAACAGCAAGCGACGGTGTTTTCCTTTTCCTCATTATCATCCCTCTTTCCTTTTATGGTTGGTATAAAAGAATTAGCAATAATCATGCCAAAGGACTAAATTTTCTGAATATAAAGAAAGACGATTGCGAGAGGGACAGGACCAAGATAAAAAGAGACATTTTTATGCTGTCATGCATAATCTATTCACCTCAGCATAAGAGAGAAGATGAAACAATGGACAGGATTCCTCAGCCTCCAATAAATAAAGCCTGTTTGTAATTGGTTTATTTAGGGTACGCTGAGAAAAAGTACGTTTACATATAAATAAAGGAGGCAGTCATGAAGGATCAAACTAGGCACACTCAAATCCGTTCCACTGCGGAAAGTCAGGAGGCCTATTCCTCCCGCAACCTTTGGTCAGGCTTCTTGTTTGGCGTCGGATTAGTCGCCTTCATTGACGAGGCGGTGTTTCACCAGCTGCTTCATTGGCATCATTTCTATGATAAATCTACAATGGATATCGGTCTCGTAGCTGACGGGTTCTTTCATGCCTTCAGCTGGTTTGCCACTGTAGCAGGATTATTTATGTATGCAGACCTTAAACGAAGGCATGCCCTGTGGCGGAGAAGATGGTGGGGCGGCGTGCTGTTGGGAGTCGGGGTCTTTCAGCTATATGACGGCATCATTCATCATAAAGTTATGCGTATCCACCAGATCCGCTACGTCGAAAATGTTCTTGTGTATGATTTAGTATGGAATATTCTTGCCGTTATTCTCATTATCATTGGTGCCATTGTCATCCGGCGCTCTAAGCCAAGTCGGGAGGCGGAGATAAAATGAATCATGGCACTCACCACTCCCCTGCTGACACGGGCATGACAGACCTTCTTCTCTCCTTGCCATTCATCCTGCTGATCGTCACTTACATAGCGGCAGCTGCACTGTCCAGCCGCCGCTATAAAAGCTGGCCGGTTTATCGCACGGTTTTATGGACGGGGGGCGTTCTTTCTGCTGCCTTAGCGATCGTTGGCCCTATTGCCGAGCGGGCTCATACGGACTTTGTCGCTCATATGGCCGGCCACCTGCTTCTCGGTATGCTGGGCCCCCTTCTGATGGTCTTATCCGCTCCCATGACTCTTTTACTGCGCACGCTCCCTGTAACAATAGCAAGAAGAGTCTCCCGCGTATTAAAAAGCCCGCCTCTGCGTGTATTAACAGACCCGGTCATTACGACCATTTTGAACGTCGGCGGACTATGGGTGCTGTATACTACTAACCTGTATGCAGCCATGCATGAGAACATTTTTCTCTATGCTTTCATTCACTTGCACGTCTTCCTTGCGGGTTATTTCTTCACGGCTTCCATTATTTATATTGACCCGGCTCCGCACCGTTTAAGCTTCGTCTATCGGTCGGTCGTTTTAATTATTGCGTTGGCGGGGCACAGCATTCTGTCAAAATACATTTATGCTTACCCGCCAGCTGGCGTCCCTGCCTCACAGGCAGAGTCAGGAGGCATGCTGATGTATTATGGAGGAGATGCCGTTGATCTGGTACTTATCTTCGTCCTTTGCCTGCACTGGTATAAAGCAGCAAGACCGCGGGAGCTCGCACCTGCTTCTTAAGTGTACTCCTCTCGCCGTTGAAATTATGAAAGGAGATAACCGAAAGTTTATCCGTATAAACAGTTGCCGGAATACGACAAAGGCCATTACACATTTTGGTGTAATGGCCTTTCACGTTGTTGAAAAACAACTTAGTCAAGAAAACCCTGGTGAATTCTCACCGGGGTTTTCACTTTTTTTGAATTGTTAAACGGAACCTTCTATAATATGAGAAGTGAGGTGGAGACCGATTTTCTGTAAAGAGCGGAGTTTGGCCCACTTTTTCAAGTTTTGTATGATGCCGGTCATCAAAACTTGCGTTTTCACTTTTTGAACTCCACGGTAACGTGCATAGCGCAGACCGTGGAGTTCTTTACTGTGTGCAAAGCTTAATT
>NZ_JWJE02000065.1 GCF_000812025.2 Bacillus thermotolerans | reverse complement strand
TGACTCCAGCAGCTTACCGGAGTCATCTCATCGCTGCGTAGAAAGCAGCATCTCTTTTTATTAAACTGTCTACTTTATAGGGCGCAATTCAATGATCTCGCCCCCTTCTTTTATTTTCCTATCAATGTTTTTGGTAAATTGGCATAAAACGTGTTACTCCACCACTTTAAACGGAACGGCCAGTGTCGTCTCCCCTTCTGTATCTGAGGAGAAGGATTCTACTACTCTGTATTCCCCCTCACCCAATTTGTATCTCAAGTATCCTAAAGGCACCCTATTTTGGAATGTGCCTCCTGGCTCTATGCTGTACATCGTATCCGGGAAGGCGATGCCCCAATAACGGATAGGCACCCACTCATCCCCCACTTTCTTTTCGAGTGTGAGGCTGCTGTTAAGGTCGTAGGTCCCTTCGCTCGTATTTGTCATTTCTACGGTTACCTTTTCGTCTGTCGCCTTGAATACATCCTTTTCTAAAGACATGGTCAATCCGTTACCCGAGGAAGGCAGTTCTCCGTAGCGGGATGTGTCCGAGGGATGAAATTTAATTTCAAGCTGGTGGAGGTTATACAGCATTATCGCAAACTCCCCTCTCGTTAAAGGGTCGTGCACCCCAAACCTCGTCTCTGTTTTGCCTCGGGCAATCCCTGCCTGGTACAGGATGTGGACAGGCTTTTCGTATCTTCCTGTCGCATCTGTGAAAGGGAATTTGCCGGACACACGAGGAACACCTGCTATAGAGGCGGCAGCCCTTGCTAGAATAATAGCCGCCTCTCCCCTCGTGATCGTAGAGAAAGAATCTAGTTTAGTCGGGGTTTTCCCCGCAATCAGCCTTGCTTCATATAGAGAAGAAATCATGTTCATCGCACGCGCCGGCACATCTGTAAATGGCGCTTGGTTCGCACCAGCGTAATAAGCATCTGCTCTTGCATAATTCCCTAACAGCATCATCGCATCGACCCGTGTTAAATTTTCAGCCACGCCAAATTTCGTCCTCGTCAGCCCATTGGACATTTTATATGTATAGAGAAACTCCACGCTATCTGAATACCTCGAATCCTCCGATACATCCGTAAACGGCAAAGGCTTTGCTGTTTCATACAATGGCGGCAGATCAATTTCTTTCGCGTGGCCGGATGCCGGGGATGCGCTCGAAAGAAGCATTCCCCCTGCTACAGCAGCGGCAAGTACACGTTTCATCTTTTTCATATTCGTTCTCCCCTTGTCCTTTTTATAAGTATGTATATTTCGTTCTATATGTTTCATTGTACCAATTTTTTCAAATTTAGGAATCTATTAATCTGTTTTCGGACGGATAAGTAGAACATTTTTCCATCACCATAGGAGGCAAGAACTTAAACCTGCTCCTGGTCATACACTAGCGGGGAGAGGCCATTAAAAAAAAGGGGAGAACACATGGATCCATATCATCAGCCAACACTTGCTTGGCATGAAACATTGGAGCTTCATGAGCTCGTTGCTTTCCAATCCATCGGGTTAATGAAGACAAAAATGGGATTGAAGGAGATTCAGGATCAGAGCTTAAAGAACATTTATATGAGAACGATCCAGGAGCTGGAGATGAACTTAAAAGAACTTTTGCAATTTTATCCATATGCTCCTCATCCCGGTCCGTCTAATGAATACCGCGTGGCTGACAGCTTCCTGGCCGGGGACCTCCTGAGCTTTGCCAAAGCAGCCGTCAGAAACTATGGGGTAGCGATCACCGAGACAGCAACACCTGCTTTGCGGCAAATATTAAAAAAGCAGCTGAATCAGGCGATTGATTCTCATGAACGAATTTACCGCTACATGTACAAAAACGGCCTATATCCTTCGTATGATTTAAATAAACTGCTTCAGCATGATATCGTACTGGCGAAAAATGCCCTATCCATGTAAGAAAGACTCTGGTTCTGCCTTTGGCGCTGATCCATACAAAAAAACTGATCGACCTGCGATCAGTTTTTTCTTTTCTAGCTCATGATTTCTTCGCAAGAAATACCCCTTCTGGATCGACGACTTGATAAAGGATATCCAGCTCCTCATAGGTAGGGGGAACTGTCTCCCCTCGGCACCGGGAAAAGTCAAGGGGGAAACCTGCATTCTCTTGCAGCATGTCCTTTGCTACTCCCGGGTGAATCGTGTCGACATACATCCTCCCGCTTTCTTCATCAAAGCGATACACGGCCATATTCGTAATCACCGCGGTGGGCCCGCCTGCAAACTTTTGGCCGTAGGCCCTGCGGCGGTGCACCCATTCTCCTGAAGGCCAGTGACGGACACGCCAGCCGGGAGAAGTAATATAGTCCACCTGTTCCTTGAAGCGGCGTTTTTCCTGCAGCATGATAAACACTGTCCTCTTCGATAAAGAGTTAATATCCGAGTTTCCGCCGCTGCCGGGAAAGCGCACATCCGGGTGCAAATAATCGCCTATAACGGTGGTATTTACATTTCCGTACTGATCAATTTCTGCACCGCCTAAGAAGGCTAAATCGATTCTCCCCCTTTGCAGCTGGTCAAAAACATCCAATAATCCTGAAGCGATCGAACATCCCGTTACGCAGCGCGGATCACCCACGGAGGAAGGCAGTGAGCGGCTTTGTGATTCAATCGTCCCTGCCTCGTAAATAACCTTGCAGCTCGTGCCGCTCACTTGCGCTAGCATGATCGCCAGCATAGGAAGGCCCGTACCCGCGAAGACGACCTCCTCCTCACGTACCTCACGGGCAGCTGCCACAGCCAATAAATCAGCAGATGTATATTCATCAAGAGCGGCATAGCCCTCTCTTTGCATCAATGCCTTTTCCATCACTTGACCCCCCTCTTTACTCGAGTGCTGTACTTATGATAACCATTTGCCTTCAAAGACATAAGATGAGAGACAGTCAGCTTGTCCAAAAATTCCTCGTGGCTTTCGACCCCGTATACCCACTCACCGAACCAAGCCTCAAGGCTTGCCTCATTTTTGGAAGCGGATGCAAATTCACGAAGAAAAGCGCCATCTACGTCATAGTAGCCGTACACCCCAGTAGGATAAGCCCCCCATGGCACCTCCACTACCGCATCGACTAAGTAGCTTGGCAGCAAATTACGGTCCGGTTCCTCCCGCAAATAAGATTCCGGGACAATTTCTTCCGCTATCACAATGACCTTATCCGCCGCCTTGGCAGCCTGTGCATCGGAGAACGTCTGCCCCATGACACGAACCGTCCCTTCTTCCCCTGCCTGCTGAGCATGAATGATACATACGTCCGGTCTGGCTGCAGGCACAAGAATCATTTCTCCCTCTCCGTAGAATGGATCTGAGACAAACGCATACTTCTGGCGAGGAATACGCGGGTTCTGTCCATCCCGGAGACCGGCCTTGCCTAGCATGTCATATTCAGGATTCAAAATATCCGTTCCCCGTGACGCCCAGGTAGGCATATAGGGAATGCCTGCAGCGCCAGCCTGCATCCGATACAGAATATGCTGATGACTGTAATCCTCCGCCGTAATGTCGCCCGATTTCATCTTCCGGTCTAAACAATAAGGAACCTTGCCGTACAGCTCATGTCCAATCCAGCACGATTCCCAGATCGAGACCGCTCCTGCCCCAATCAGCATCTCGGAATGAGAGCCTGAATTGACCTCAATTAAATGAAGGTTGTTCTTCCCCTGCCGAATCATCTCAAAGATCACCGCCATGGGCCGCCGCCAAATGGTAAAGCCGCTGAAGGTGAGTGTGCTTCCGTTTGAAATCATTTGCACGGCTTCCTTCAAAGAACACTGCTTGTCCTGCATATTTTTCCGCTCCTTTCTCTTACTTAAGCTCATTGATTTATAATGAACTGCCCACCGGCCTGTTCGGTGTTTTCTTATCTTTCTCACCCAAAATATATTTAGAGATGACGACTCTTTGAATCTCATTTGTTCCTTCATAGATTTGCGTGATCTTAGCGTCACGGAAAAGTCTCTCGACAGGATACTCTTTCGTATAGCCATATCCGCCATATACCTGAACCGCTTCTGTCGCTGCTCTCATCGCTGTGTCCGTTGCGAACCGCTTCGCCATGGAAGCTTCTTTGCCGCATTTCACTCCGCGGGTGCGAAGTTCAGCTGCCCGATAGACGAGAAGCCGGGCCGCTTCTA
This sequence comes from Bacillus thermotolerans, assembly GCF_000812025.2. Lineage (GTDB taxonomy): Bacteria > Bacillota > Bacilli > Bacillales > Domibacillaceae > Quasibacillus > Quasibacillus thermotolerans. The sequence goes on along the minus strand of NZ_JWJE02000065.1, from coordinate 14,435 downwards.
CATCCGTCGCCATATCTGCAATTTTGAACGAAATCCCTTGATTCGCTGCGAGCGCCTTTTCAAATTGAACCCTTTCCTGAGCATATTGAATCGAGCATGCGAGAGCCGCCTCGGCAATCCCGAGAGCTTGGGCCGCTATGCCAATCCGGCCTGCATCCAGGTTGGCCATGGCAATTTTAAAGCCTTCCCCTTCCTGACCAAGCAGATTCTCCTCCGGGACCTCCGCATGTTCAAAAATTAACTCCGTTGTATTAGAGCCATGCAAGCCCATTTTCTTTTCCTTTTTACCTATGGAGAAGCCAGGTGTATCTTTCTCCACGATAAAGGCAGAGATCCCTCTAGAACCAGCGTCAGGGTCGGTGACCGCAAATGTTATGTAAGTATCTGCGGCGCCTCCATTCGTAATAAACACCTTCGACCCATTTAAGATATATTTCTCTCCCCTTTTCACTGCGCTTGTACGTATCTTCCCTGCGTCTGACCCTGCATTTGGCTCTGTAAGGGCGAAAGCGCCAATATACTCTCCAGAAGCGAGCTTCGGTATATACTTTCTCTTTTGCTCCTCCGTCCCAAAATAGAGAATCGGATTGGTGCCAACGGAGGTATGAACGGATAAGATCACACCGACCGTGGCACTGACCTTCGCAAGCTCATGAATGGCCAGTATGTAAGAGGTAAAGTCAGCACCTGCTCCCCCGTACTCTGTCGGAATGGGGATGCCCATCAAGCCGTAATCACCCATCTTCCGGATAATCTGCAATGGGTATTCATCTGTTTCCTCCATCGTTTCAATAAATGGCGCAATCTCATGTTCAGCAAAATCCCGCACCATTTTTCTCATCATGTCTTGTTCATCTGTAAAATTTAAACTCATGATTCTTCCTCCTGCCTGTTCCTTGACTCGTATTTATCTTTTCGTCGTCAAAAATACTAGCCAGCTGTTCAAGGCTGAAAGCAGGTGTCCAGCTGACTAGAGAATAGGGGGTGCCAAATAGAGACTACAGTCTCAGACTGCAGTCTGTAGTTTTATTTTAATGCCCGCTTATTCAATCGTCAATATTTTTTGATAATTCTTTAAATTTTAAAAATAAATGTCTTTCTTCTCTTGAAAGCTTCTTTTCTTGAATTCATCATTTGGTGTATTTGTGCTAAAATGACTTATTAATAGCACCTCTTACATGGATGAAGGAGATTATCGGATGCCAGAGCTAACTCCCCGAAAAATAAAAGCAAAACAAACGAGGAAGAAAATTTTAGAGGCTGCCTTGTCGCTTTTCAGCGAGAAGTCATTTGATGAAACGACCGTCGATGAAATCGTGAAGCTCAGCGGCACGTCAAAAGGCGCCTTTTATACCCACTTTAAATCAAAGTATGAAATCTTCCTGGAGAAATTTAAGGAGATTGACGCATTCTACTTGGAATTCACTCACACACTTCCAAAAGAAGCCAGCGCCAGCGAGAAGCTGCTGCACTTCTCCGAATCTCAAATGGTATTTCTAAGAGACTCCTGGGGGAAAGGCTTGTTTCGGACGCTATACACCAATGCCTCACCTAGCCATAACTACTTCTTAGACAAAGACCGAGTACTTTTTAAAATTGTTAAAGAGTTTGTCCATGAAGGACAGGAAGCAGGAGAATTTAAAAGGGAGCTGTCTGATGAGGAAATTACCGCGATCATCACAAGATGTATGCGCGGCACCTTATATGACTGGTGCATGAGCGGTGATGAATTTGACCTCTTAATGGAGATTCAGAAGGTCATGCGTGCCTTGCTGGAAGGATTAAAGAAGTAGAAAGCGGCAAAATATGTTGTGAAGGGATTCACAAAAACAAATAAAGCTGGGGCAGAAGGAAGCGCTTATAAACGCCCCCTTCTGCCCCTTCGTCTTTTTTATGAACTTGGCTGCTCGACGCCTAGCCAGTCCTTTAATATTTCTTCAGAATGCTCACCCAGCTCGGCTATGTAGGAAGCATCGGTTGCCTTTCGTCCTGGAACCGCGTTTACTGCATGAAATCTCTTCTCTTTAAAGGTCACTTCCCGTAAAGCTTTCCGTTCCTTGGCTAACGGGTGGACAAGAGCTTCTGTCTGCGTTAATACAGGTGTTAAACAAGCATCCACCTTTTCCGCCAGCCGAGACCAGTAAGAAAAATCATGCTGGCTAAACAGCTCCTGCACTTCCTTATAGACAGGGTTCCCGGGTGACGCAGGCGACCGGTGATAAGGAATCCAGGCCTCTTGTCCAATCGCTCGGCAGAAATTCACCCAGAACTTCTCTTCAAGCGCTCCTAAAGCCATAAAACGTCCATCCTTCGTTTCATACACCTGATAGCTGATGACCTTCCGCAGCTCCTCTCCAAGAGAAGTGCCCCTGCCCTCTGCCTGGGACATCATGTTATTAACACCTTGCCAGGAAAGCAGCGCGTCGACGAGAGAGATGTCCAAATAGGCGCCCTCCCCTGTTTTCAAGCGATGAATGTATGCAGCCAGAATGGCTTCTGCGGCAGCCATTCCCCCTGCAAGGTCTGCGGCCGTCATATCCGGTACGCTGAGCGTTCCTCCGTGTCCAGCCAGTCCATGAAGCATGCCGCTTACCGCCATATAATTAAGGTCATGGCCTCCCATTTGCTTCATTGCTCCTCGTTGGCCGTATCCGCTCAAGGAACAATAAATAATTTCTGGATTCAGCTCTTTCGCCTTTTGATAGCCGATGCCGATCCGGTCAGCAATCCCTGGGCGATAGCTCTCAATCACGACATCCGCCTTTTCCAGCAGCTGGTGAATGACAGGGAGATCCTTCCCCGTCTTTATATCCACAAGCAAGCTCTTTTTCCCGTGATTGCACGCCAGATGAACCGCACCCGTCTCTTCAAGATACGGTTCCATTTTGCGAGCAGGATCACCGAGCGGCGCGGTCTCTACCTTTACCACTTCTGCCCCCCATTCAGCGAGGCGCAGGCTGGCATAAGGGCCGGGCAAATACCGTGAGAAATCTAATACCTTCAGTCCTTTAAGCACGTTATCAGCTCCTTTGCTGGCTGTCACTCCTGCTCTCTCACTGCCGCCATTTAGCAGGCTCGATACAGAACGAAGTCATACATAAAAAGAGGCCTTGTCTGTTAAATATACATTTTCTTCTCTTTCTCACGCTGCCTTAGCTCCAAACGCCGAATTTTTCCTGATGTTGTTTTAGGGAGCTCTGAAACAAATTCAATCTCTCTCGGGTACTTATAAGGCGCTGTGATCGTCTTTACATGATCCTGAAGCTCCTTCGCTAATTCGTTGCTGCCCGCTGATGGATCCTTTAAAACGACGAAGGCCTTCACGATGGCACCTCGAATTTCGTCCGGGCTCGCTACGACCGCACATTCCCGCACGGATGGGTGTTTTGTCAAAGCATCTTCCACCTCGAATGGCCCGATGGTGTAGCCGGAGCTAATAATGATATCGTCAGAACGCCCTTCAAACCAAAAGTATCCATCCTCATCCATTTGAGCCTGGTCCCCTGTTAAATACCAATCTCCGCGGAATGCTTTTGCCGTACGTTCAGGGTCATTCAAATATCCCTTGAACAAAGCTGGAGCATCCCGGTGCACAGCAATATCTCCAACCTTTCCAGCTGGAAGCGGGTTTCCATTCTCATCAATAATGGCTACGCGGTTTCCTGGAGAAGGTTTTCCCATGGATCCCGGCTTGACCTCCATTCCCATCAGCGTTCCTACTAATATCGTATTCTCCGTCTGTCCATACCCATCCCGCACCTGCACATTGAAGCAGCGCTTGAACGTATCGATCACCTGCCGGTTCAGCGGCTCTCCAGCGCTGACTGTACTGCGCAGATGGGGCAGCTTGTACTGATCCAGGTTATCCTGCTTCGCCATTAAACGATATTCTGTCGGAGTGCAGCATAACACGTTTACTTGATGCTTCTCGAGCAGGCTTAAATACTTCTGGGCGTCGAATTTCCCGTGATACACAAGGCCGGTTGCTCCGCTTCCCAGTGTAGAAATAAATGGACTCCAGTTCCATTTCGCCCAGCCCGGTCCTGCAGTGGCCCAGACAATGTCCGTTTCTCTAATATCCATCCAAAGCTTTGCCGCAACGGCCTGATGGGCAAAAGCCCAGCTGTGGTGATGGATGACTCCCTTTGGATTTCCAGTCGTGCCGGACGTATAATTGAGGAAAGCCAAATCATCTGAACGGGTTTTCACTATTTCACACTGATCAGACTGATTCTCCACTAGCTGCTGGTAGCTGAGCCACCCATCTACTTCCTTTCCGACAGCAATAAAGTGCTGCAGGCTCTCCGCTTCTGTCCGTATCTTGTCAAACTGCTCCGTCAATTGGTGATAGCAAATGACCGCCTTCGCCTGCGAATGGACCGCACGATAAAGCAAGTCCTTTGCCACCAGCATTTCTGATCCTGGAGAAATGACTAAGCCCAGCTTCAAAGCGGCTAAATACGCATAATAGGCTTCCGGGATTCTTGGAAGTGTAATGATCACCCTGTCTCCCTTTTCTAAGCCCAGCGCCTTTAAAGCATTCGCGAATTTATTTGATTCCTGACGCAGGCCTAGATACGTAACCTCCCGGGTATTCCCCGCCTCGTTCTCCCATATTAAAGCTAATTTGCCGGGCTGATCGGCATGCCTGTCAATGTCCTGAGCCATGTTATAAAACTCAGGTGCTACTAAATTTTCCGTCATACTGCATTCCTCCTTTAATTCTTTCACACTAAAAGAAAACGCTTACATTCATATAAACGCTTTCGCTTAACGCCGCTAGTCTTTGATCCTGAATAAAGCGAATGAAATTCTTAGAGGATGTTATTCGCAATCTCTTTTTACGGAAAGATGACCTAGTAGTTAGAGACTGCAGTCTGTATTTGTATTTTAATCAATTCATTTTTGTGAGTCAATCCATTTATCTAATTTTTATAAATATTTAGATAAATAAAACATTTTCTCCCCGGCTTCCTGTCATACTTGGAATCTATTTTTAATTATTTAAGATTTTCAGTAAAGATTGAAAAAACAAAAAGTTATGTAATAATGAAAAGGTAACTAACTTCATCACAGATTTAGTAGAAAACAACATTGTTCATATGGGGGAGATCATCTTGAGTGAGAAAAAAACGGCTATTATCGTCGGCGGCGGAATCGGAGGGCTTATTTCCGCTCTTAAACTTCACCGCGTTGGCGTGTCAGTGCGTGTATTTGAAAGTGTAGAAACCATTAAAGCGCTAGGCGTAGGGATTAATCTTCTGCCACACGCTGTCCGTGTGCTGACAGAACTGGGCTTAGCGGAAAAGCTTAAACAAACTGGGCTGCCTACAGCTGAGTTAAACTACTACAATAAATTTGGGCAAAAGATCTGGCATGAGCCGAGAGGACTGGATGCTGGCTATAAATGGCCGCAGTATTCTATTCACCGCGGGCGTTTGCATATGCTTCTTCTTGACGCAGTCAAGGAACAGATCGGTGAAGATGCCATCTTTACAGGTCACCATTTCGATTCTTTTCAAGTATCTGATAATGAGATTGAAGCTCTCTTTAAAAATAAAAAGACCGGAGAACACGCTGGTACATACCGGGCGGACTTTCTTATAGCCGCAGACGGAATTCATTCAGCTGTCCGCAAATTCTTCTATCCGAATGAAGGGCTACCTAAATTCAGCGGACGGATCTTGTGGCGGGGCATCACCGAATCCCCCCCGTTCCTGACAGGCAGATCGATGATTATGTCAGGCTACCAGGATCAGAAATTTGTCGCCTACCCCGTGTGCCCTGACGCAGCAGCAAAGGGACGTTCCTTAGTTAACTGGATTGCGGAGCTGGCTGTTCCAGGAGGCGTACCTCCTCGCAGCGACTGGAACCGGCAAGTGGATAAGGAAACCTTTGCTCCGGCTTTCTCCGAATGGGATTTTGGCTGGCTGAATGTACCTAAACTCATTGAAGAAACAGACACCGTCTTTGAATTTCCAATGGTGGACCGTGACCCGCTTCCGCAGTGGACATTCGGAAGAGTGACCTTGCTTGGCGATGCCGCTCACCCAATGTACCCTATCGGCTCGAATGGTGCTTCACAGGCCATATTGGATGCGGATGCCCTAGGTGAAGCGTTTATCGAGCAGCCAAGCGTAGAGGCAACCTTAACTGCTTATGAGGAAGCGCGCAGAGGCCCGACAGCTTCCATTGTACTAAGCAACCGTCAAAACGGACCGGAAAGTGTGATGCAAATCGTAGAGGAGCGGGCACCAAACGGCTTTGACAACTTGCACGATGTCATTTCCCAGCAGGAATTAGAGGATATCGCCAATAAATATAAAAAGGTAGCCGGCTTTGACCGCCAAACATTGAACAGCAAGATTGGAGCGGAAGCCGAGTGATTGAGCATATTGTGTTAATCAAGTTTTCCAATGAACCGACTAAGGCACAAGTAGATGAGCTAATCGAGAGAACATTACGTTTGAAAAAGGCCATTCCAGGAATCATCGATATTCAGCAAGGACGCAACTTTTCCAGCCGAAGCAAGGGCTATGAAGTCGGGCTAACCGTTCGCTTTACCGATCGGGCCGCGTTAGCAAATTATGACCCTCACCCTGAACACCAAAAAATCGTTTCCTATTTAAGAGAAATAGGACTTGCCGATTTAATCGTCGTTGATTTCGAAATACATTGAGCACCGTGTCATTTTGCTGCTGATCAAATGAAGAACTCCCCAGCCCTGTTAGATGAGGGCTGGGGAGTTTTTAAGCTTTCTTCTATGTGCCAGGGTGTTCGTTAGAGTTTCTTCGTTTAATCTTCCTGAATGTCCTTACGGTTTTTCTTAAACAGCTTTGAAAGGATTTCGTATACGATCGGCACAATCAGCAACGTTAACAAAGTAGAGCTTGTTAAGCCGCCAATGACTGTAATGCCTAGTCCTTTTGAAATTAAGCCGCTGCCTTCAGAGCCTATCGCTAACGGGATCAGCGCACCAATCGTGGCAATAGCGGTCATGAGAATAGGTCGAAGACGCGTCGCCCCTGCTTCTAGAATCGCTTCGCGCATAGATAATCCGTCACGCTCCATATGAATGATCCGGTCCACCAGCACAATCGCATTCGTGACCACGATCCCAATCAGCATGAGAAGGCCCATCATAACGGAGACAGAAATCGTCTCATCTGCGATCCATAGCCCGACAAGCGCGCCAATGACAGCAAATGGCAGGGAGAACAGAATCGCAAACGGTGCGAGCCCTTCGCCAAATGTAACGACTAGAATAAAATACACAATCGCAATGGCAGCCAGCATAGCCACTCCCAGTTGTGTAAAGGTCTCTTCCATATCTGCTGTTACACCGGATACGCCCAGCTCTACACCTTTCGGCAGATCCAGCTTGTCTAATTCCTCATCCACTTCAGCAGAGGCCTTGGTAATGTCATCGTCAAGAATCGTACCTGTTACAGAGGCATAATACTTTCCTTCACTGCGGTCGAGCGTATTGGATACAGAGCTTTCCTCTACCTCAACAAGATTAGACAGCTTCATAGGGACACCTGTCGCCGTTGGTACCTCTTGTGCCAGCAGGTCATCCATCGATGCTGGTGTGTCTGCCTCCTTCTGTACAATCACCTCTAAGTCCTCGCCGTCTTTCTGGACCGTTGTCAGCACGTTCTTCTCTACAGTTGGATTTAACATGGCGACAATCTGTCCAGTCGTTAAGCCATACTGCAGCAAGGTCTCCTGATCGGTGTGAAGAACAAATTCATCATAGCTTTCCTCTAAGCTCGATGACACGTCCTTCAAATGCTTGCTTTCAGCCATCACGCCTTCTACATCAGCAATGGCTTGCTGCAGATCTTCTAAATCCTCACTGTACAAAGTATAGCTCAGCTCATTGCTCGATATGGAGCCTGACGAAAAGTTCTGGCTTTGCCAAGTACCTGACTGTTCAATTGTATCAATGTAATCTTCTATTTCTGTTCGTGCTTCAGGGAAGCCCTCCATGTCTGGATCGAAAATAAGGTACATCAACGCTCCGTTCGACCCGCCGCCCATCATTGCAGCTGCCGGATCAGAGCTGTCTGTTACAGAAACCTGCACGGTATCTATATCGCCGCGTTCAAGCATCTTCTCTTCGACTACACCAATATTTTTGAGTGTGGTGTCCTCAAGCTCACCTGGCTCAGGCGTATAAGTCAAATACATAACCTTTTCTTCTTCACTTCCTAAGAAGCTGAAGCCAATTAGCGGTGTTAGCATTAAGCTGCCCGCCAACAGCAGCACCGCTGCTAAAGAGGTGATGATTTTATGGTTAAGTGACCAGTTCAACACACGTTTATAGTAGCTTGCTAGTTTTCCTTGCTCTTTATGACGGCTTTCCTCTTTCGGACTGTACAGCTTCTTCTTAAACAGCGTATGCGATAAAGCTGGAACAATCGTAATCGCCACAAGCAAGGAGGCGCCTAACGCAAAGGTCATCGTTAAAGCAAACGGCATGAACAATTCGCCGACCATTCCGCCAACAAAGATGAGCGGCGCGAATACGGCAACTGTTACTAGCGTGGAGGATAGGATCGGCTTGAACATTTCAATCGTCGCTGCACGAATTAATGCTCTGCCGTGAAGCTTTTCCTCCTTCAGATGCAGCCGCCGGTAAATGTTCTCAACGACGACGATCGAATCATCAATGACCCGCCCAATGGCTACAGTGACGGCGCCGAGCGTCATAATATTTAACGTAATACCCATCCAATTTAACAAGAGAAAGGCAATGAAAATTGAAACAGGAATGGAGATAATAGAGATGATGGTTGATTTAAAGTCTCGAAGGAACAGCAAAATGATCAATACCGCGATGGCACCGCCAAATACTGCTTTACTTACCATCGTTCCAACGGATTCCTCAATAGGAGCACCTTGGTCAAGGGTAGTGTCAACCACTAACCCGTCAATGTTTTCCTCATGTTCGGCCATGAGCTCTTTTACTTCATTAACGACGGTGACGGTATTGGCATCCTGCGCTTTCACGATTTGGATCGCGATGGCCTCTTCACCGTTTGTCCGTGAAACAGACTCAACTTTACCGACTACTTCAACCGCCGCAATATCCCCAAGCTTCACAAATGGCGATGGATTCTGAGCAGACGGAGTAACCGGGATCAGCATTTCTTTCAGCTCATCAGCTGTCATAAATTTGCCGTCCACCGAAACGGCCTGCTCCGCCTCTTGGAACTCGAATAAGCCAAGTGAGACATTCATGTCACTCGCCTGGATCATTTCAGAGACATCAGACTCTGTAATGCCGAGCTGAGCCATTTTGGCTTCATCATACGTTAACTCAACTTCCTCAACATGCTGCCCTGTCACCGTGACCGAGGCCACTCCTTCAATCCCTTCCAGATCAGGAATAAGCACATCTTCTACCGTTGAAGTCAATTCTATGATGTCTTCTTCGGAACTGCTTACACTAAGCGCTAAAACCGGCATCATATTCATGCTGATCCGTGAAATCGTCGGCTCCTGTGTATTATCCGGCAAAGTCACTGCTTCCAGCACATCTTGTACTTCGCGCTTCGCATCGTCCATATTCTTCTCATAATCATATTCCACCTGGATATTGGACAGACTGGAATAAGAGTTAGAATAGACCGCTTTAACACCTTCTAAGCTTTCAAGCGATTTCTCAAGCGGTATGGAGACATCTTCCATGACTTGCTCCGGTGTCGCTCCCGGGTACGGGGTCATCACCGTTAAAAATGGAATCGACACATCGGGAATCGTTTCCATCTTCATTCTTGTGGCCGAATAAAGCCCTGAGATAACGACGATAATGGTCAGCAGCCAGACGGCCAATTTGTTTTTCAATACGAAATTAATAATTGAATTCACCCTTCACCTTCCCTTTCTTGACTCTTCCCCAACAATTATTTATAGTAATGACTAACCAGTCAGTTGTCAACGAGGAGCGGAGGTAAAAAGGTGACAAAAAAACAACTTATTATAGACAAAGCAATTGAATTATTTGCAGAGAAAGGGATTGAAGCGACTTCTATACAGCAAATCACCGAGCAGTGCGGCATTTCCAAAGGAGCTTTCTACTTGTCATTCAGCTCGAAAGATGAGCTTGTGCTTTCAATTATTGATCATTTCATGAGGCTTATCACAGCCGATATTGACCAAGTGGTCAGACAAGAGAAAGATCCCCAGATCAAACTGTATGAATTTTACTTAACGACCTTCCAGCTATTTGAGAAATATGCGAAATTCGCAAAGGTGCTCTTCAGGGAGCAGCTGCAATCTATCCATGATGCGTTCATTGAGAAAATTAATTACTATGATAATCTGACGAATCAAGCAACCCTTCGTTTGCTCGATGAGCTATACGGCGAACGCATAGAGGATACGAAATATGATGTGCTCGTCGTTATGAAAGGCTTCATCCACATCTACTCCCAGCTGCTTTTTGCAGGCAAGCTGCCCTTTAATTTACAGCTGCTGTCCGAAACACTTGTGGAAAAGACCAATATTATCGCCGAACAAACGAAGCTGCCCTTCTTGACAGAAGAAATCGTACAATTAGTTCGAAACCCCGCTCCTGAGGAACTCTCCACTTCTCATATTATTGAAGAAATCGAGAGGTTAACCAGCCAGGTAGAGGATCCTATTGAGATTGAATCCCTCTCTATTTTAAAGGAGCAGTTGCAGGGCGAACGCATCAGCCAGGCGATTCTATTAGGGCTGCTTCATAACTTGGCAAACAATGAGCAATGTAAGTGGCTCGTTTACTTGGTCAAACAAAAATATACACCCTGACTGTTGAAAAGGCTCTAACATTTTCTTCATGTTAGAGCCCCTGTTTTATCTAATTCAAATACCCGCATTCGCTTATTGAATATTAATTACAATTTTTCCTTTTGCATGGTGGCTTTCGCTCAATGCATGTGCCTCTCTCATTCCTTCAACAGTCAATGGGAACCTATACCCAATAATAGGCTTTACGTGGCCCTGTTCTAAAAGGTCAGCTATTTGAGCCAGTTGCCCTCCATTAGGAACGAGCCAAATATTTTTTGACTGAATGCGCTTGTGCTCAGCTTTCCGCTGGTCTGGTTCAGCAACGATTGAAGCCAGCCTTCCACCTTCCTTCAGGACAGTAAAGCTTTTTTCCTCGATTTCCCCGCCTAATGAATCCAGTACGAAATCCATGTCCTGCAGCACCGTTTCAAAGTCCTGCTGCTTATAATCGATGACTTCATCTGCACCAAGAGATTTTAGGAATTCTACATTATGAGTGCCAGCTGTCGTTGCCACATAGGCTCCCGCATGCTTGGCCAGTTGAATAGCAAAGCTTCCAACGCCGCCGGCTCCGGCATGGACGAGCACACGATCGCCTTCCTTCACTTGACCAAAGTCAAATAAGCACTGCCAAGCAGTTAATCCGGCAAGGGGCACACAAGCAGCCTCCTCGAAGCTGATAGAATCCGGAATTCTAGCAAGCAGGTGGGCGTCTATAGCTGTGTATTCTGCGTATGTTCCTCTGTTGGTTGTATCAGGACGGGCAAACACCCGGTCACCCGGTTTGAAACCTTCGACGTTTTCCCCTGCTTCTTCTACTATACCTGCCGCATCCCAGCCTAATATGATCGGAAATTCAAACGGCAGCATGTCTTTCAAATAGCCCTCCCTAAGCTTCCAGTCAATCGGATTGACAGACGTGGCATGAAGCTTAACAATCACCTCGTCTTTTGCTGCACGTGGCTTTTGCATGTCAGCCTCCTTCAACTGCTCTTTCCCTCCATATTGATCAATAATAATGGCCTTCACTGTTTTTCCTCCTTAAGCTGTCATTTATGCTGAAAGTCCGCACGGAAGAATGCTTTCCTTTCGTTTCCTTTCATTCCTTCTCCTATAAGCTATTAAACCTTCACAGACCCGCACTCTATAATGACCTCTATTTCCCATCTTTACCACACAAGCTATAGATGTGGTTATCTCCCCACATATTACCGCTATTATTCCCTTCTTGCTCCTTTATAATAGGTGAGAAGGAGGAAAGGGAATGATATGGTTTTTACTCACTTTTCTGCTTGTAATTATTATGTCTGTTTTTCTACGAAAAGCACATAAAAATACGCAGAAAGTAGCCTTAAATAAAGTAGATCTAACAGCCGGCAGCTTTCATCATCCCGCTGGTCCGCTTTTAAATGTTCTGCACCTTTCAGATATGCATATCGAAAAACTCTCGATCGCACCTGAACAGCTTTATAAAAAACTGGCAGATGAAAAGATTGACCTTATTGCTCTTACGGGTGACTATCTAGATAAAAGACGAAACATCCCTAAGCTGATTTCATATTTGAAAGTGTTGAACCGATTAGATGTACCGTATGGCATGTATGCGGTGTTCGGGAATCGCGACTATTCATTAAAGAGAAAACACTTTCACACGCTAAAAGAAGTATTAGAAAAATATGGGTGCCAAACTCTTCAAAACCAGCATGTGACCATTCACGTTAGAGGAAGACAGGTCAATATTATCGGGGTAGATGATTTCCATACGGAAAGAAGCAACCTGAAAGCGGCCTTCGCTAATCTGAAAGCTGGATATCGGTTAGTGTTAACTCATGACCCTAACGTTGTTCTTCACATGGAGAAATATGAATTTGATTACCTGCTATCAGGCCATTTTCATGGCGGACAAATCTGCTGGCCTAAGCCTTATCACTTGGCTGCGCTCGGACGCCGGATGCTGAAAATGAATATGATTAAGGGGCTTCATTATTATAAGAAGAGACCTTTCTATATAAGTGAAGGATTGGGACAAACCTCCGTCAATATAAGAGTGGGCAGCCGGCCTGAAATGGCGCTTCATCAATTAAGCTTAAATAAACGAACAAAAGAAAAGACTCAAACGGCCATGTAACCGTAAAAGTCTTTTCTTTTTTATTTATTCTTATCGATGACGACTGACTGTTAAGCTTGAATAAAAAAGAAGGCTGCCTCCGCACAGCCTTGTACATATTAAGACGTTCGCTTATTTAATGATTTACTGTGATAGACACTTTGAGAGGACCGAGATGTGACCGGCCACAGCCCTGCATCTAGAGACAACCAGCGACTCCCATTTAAAACGAGATATATCGCCATGGCTAATAGGACAATGTTAAATTCATACCCACCAATAAAGCCTTCCGGCAGCTTCACAAATACAATAGCTCCAACCATCACACAAGCAAGCAAACCGGCAAAAAGCCGCGTAGCTATACCCAGCAACAACGCCGCTCCACCAACTAATTCAATACTTGCGATAAGATAACCTGCAAAACTCGGCAAACCCATGTCCGGAAAACCAGCCGCAAAGTCGGCAAGTCCGTTTCTGTACTTATCAACACCATAGACAAGAAAAGTAAAGCCTAATACGAGCCTCAATAACAACGTCCCAGCTTCCTGAGTGTTCATCATTGCTATATCCCCCTCTCGTTCTCTTTTACAAAGAGCCGTGTTTCGTTCATACCTTGACCACGACCTGTTCCATGCCGCAGGTTTCATAAGGGTATTGGCCCCGCCTTCGCCACATACCATGATAACCACTCGTGTTATCCAACCTATTTTTGATTGTATCAGCTAATTATTATTGTACAGTTTCATTATTATTAAAAATTGTAAATGTTTATGAAGAAGATATTTGATCTATCTAGTGATCTACGCAAAAAAAGAGTCTAATTTCTTCGTTTCATCACGAACGAGAAATTAGACTCTTTTGTCAGGCTTGCAGCCTACAGGAAAGTCTCCGGTAACCCCTTTCCTGAATAAAAACTCCGCAGGCAAGATTCGAACTTGCGACCGATCGGTTAACAGCCGATTGCTCTACCACTGAGCTACTGCGGAATAAAATGGGCCTGAATGGACTTGAACCATCGACCTCACGCTTATCAGGCGTGCGCTCTAACCAGCTGAGCTACAGGCCCATTATTATTAATGGAGCGGGTGATGGGAATCGAACCCACGACATCAGCTTGGAAGGCTGAGGTTTTACCATTAAACTACACCCGCAAGAGTAAATAAGTGAAGCGGAGGAAGAGGGATTTGAACCCCCGCGCGGGATGACCCGCCTGTCGGTTTTCGAAACCGATCCCTTCAGCCAGACTTGGGTATTCCTCCATAAAAAAATGGAGCCTAGCGGGATCGAACCGCTGACCTCCTGCGTGCAAAGCAGGCGCTCTCCCAGCTGAGCTAAGGCCCCATGATCTCATATAGTATATACCTTTTTAGCTGATCGGGAAGACAGGATTCGAACCTTCGACCCCTTGGTCCCAAACCAAGTGCTCTACCAAGCTGAGCTACTTCCCGTAAAATCTGGCGCGCCCGAGAGGAGTCGAACCCCTAACCTTTTGATCCGTAGTCAAACGCTCTATCCAATTGAGCTACGGGCGCAATCCGTAAGCACTGGA
>NZ_JWJE02000064.1 GCF_000812025.2 Bacillus thermotolerans | reverse complement strand
AAGCTCCCTTCCGTCCGCTCGACTTGCATGTATTAGGCACGCCGCCAGCGTTCGTCCTGAGCCAGGATCAAACTCTCCAAAAAGATGTTTGCATTGCACAGGATGTGCAGGCATCTGCGTTGTCACAGGACGTGACGATCTTAGCAGATGATCCTTTACTCATAAATAAATCAAGAATTAACTGGCATGTATTTTGTTCAGTTTTCAAAGATCAATTTCAATATCGCTTGTTTTTAGCGACCTTATCATCTTATCACTTATCGACAATAAAAGTCAACAACTTTTTCTCTTTTTTCATTTCGCCGACTCTCTCGCTCAGCGACAGGTATTAATTTAACACTTATTCATTCTTTTTGTCAACATTAATTTCAAATGTATTTATTATATGTTTTGATGATAGGCTAAGTATTCCATACATTCATCTTCCTTAGCGACTCTCTTAAACAAATCAAGAAGCCGTACGTACTTTTTTCTCATAGACCGCTTAACCGACTCATCTATCCTTGGGTCTCCAAGGTCCAGCAAAATTTCTTCCATTTCCCTCTTAATCAAATAATAAATTTCTCTTTTTTCATCTTCATTAATTAAAAGCGCCAGCATCTTATCACCCATTTTATATTTATTCGATTCCCCATTATCATCATATTCAAGAGGGCTATTTATTTGTCATAATATTTGTGTACATGCTCATAAAGTTGATTAAGATATCTTTAACGGGGGGAGAGCATGACTTTCTTTTATGCCTTACATGCCAAGAAAACGAAACAGGTTTTGCTATTACTATCTGTTGCCTTCTTTACAGCCCTTTTATTGTTTACCCAGAATTCAACAAGTATTCCCGTCTTTTCTCAAAAAGATTCTCCTAAAGCTATTTATAAGGGAGAAAAGGGAATTGCTTTAACCTTTAATATTGCTTGGGGAGACAAAAAAGCTGCCCAGATTCTTCAAACCTTGATTCGTCATAAGACAAAAGCTACCTTTTTCTTATCAGGATCTTGGGCAGAGCGCCATCCAGACCTTGTTAAAAAGATGGAAGAGCACCACTTTGAAATTGGACTGCTTGGTTATAATTATGTCGATTACCCATCCATGACGAAAGAAGAAATCAAAAAGGACTTATTAAAGGCTCAAGAGGTATTCAAAAAGCTGCAAATTGAGAACGTGAAACTTATGCGTGCCCCAACTGGGTATTTTAACGAGGAAGCCTTAAATGCAGCAAAGGAAATGAATTTAACTTATGTTCATTGGAGTATTGATACGAAAGACTGGAAAAATCCTGGAGCTGATCAAATTATTAAAAAGACAGCAGAAGCAAAAAATGGAGACATCATTCTTATGCACGCTTCTGATTCTGTAAAGCAGACAAACAGTGCTCTTCCCCATATTATCAAAGCCACTCAATCGAAAGGCAAGCTGGTAACTGCTTCTGAGCTGCTGTCTAATGGCGAAGTCAAAACTCAATCTATTCAATAACATGACGAAAAAACGGAGCCCTCAAGCTCCGTTTTTTGCATTCCGAATAACCCCCTGGCTATACTTTGGCAGAGCCAGCAACTGAAAAGCGTTACATGGCACTAATGTAAACAGCATAATATATAACCATTTCGCATCATTCGTCTGAAGTACAGGAATCCATTCGATGGTTGTCACCACAACCATGAAAAATAATGCGGAAATAAACACAGAACTAGTCGATTGCTTGGCCTTGAAATAAGCCACGACTAACCCAATCAGCAATACTAACCCCGCCAAACCAATATAAGGTAAAAGGGAATCGCCGGGATCAGCAAACGCTTGAAAGCGAAAATAAACCAGATCGAACAGGACAAAAGCAATCAGAAGAAACTGAACACTGTTCCAAAATGAGCGGAACATGCTTAGGCCAAACTGGTGAATCGTTAGATAAGCGAAGTAACCCATTTGGCTGACCGCGCTAAAAGTGAAACCTACGAATAAATGCCAGGCTAAAATGGAAGTGATGTTCTTCCAGCCGCCTTCTTGTATAAGTGGAAGCAATTCATCCCACCGAACAAAAAAACCTACAATTGTAGCCGCTAAACCACCGATAATAAGTGTATGTACAAAAAACTTAATCCAATTCCGGATTGACACCTTGCTACCCCCAACTCCATAGTCTGCTCTACTGATTGTATCAACGACCGGATGAAAAATCCAGGTTAACAACGAGCACACACAGTATAAATTCTGGTGTGTTGCTTATATTAACAATAAGAAAAGACCCCTTTGAAAGGAGTTTCACTTATATGTGGAAATCTGTGATCCCGCTTCTCTTCCTTGTCTTTTCTTTAGCAGCTTGTGGAGGGACTGCGGCAGATACCAGCGGTGCCCAAATGGACTACGAAGCGACCAAGAAGATGGTCGTTGATATATTAAAAACAGACGATGGAAAGAAAGCCCTTCAAGAACTGCTTCAGGATGAACAGATTAAGCAGCAAATGGTGATGGATCAAAAAGCCGTTTCACAAACTATTGAGGAAACATTGCTCTCAGAAAAAGGGGAAGCTTTCTGGAAAGAAGCCTTAAAGGATCCGAAATTTGCTGCTGCCATGGCACAGAGCATGCAAAAACAGCATGAGGAATTGTTAAAATCTTTGATTAAGGACCCTGAGTATCAACAGGCCATGCTCGATATCATGCAAGATCCTGAACATGAGAAAAATGTGATGAAGCTTATGCAAAGCAAGCAATATCGGGAACACTTACAGAAAGTAGTTAATGAAACCCTCGAAAGCCCCCTTTATCAAGCCAAAATACAGGACATTCTAATGAAAGCAGCTTCTGAACAGGCAGAAGGCGAGAAGAAAGAGGAAAAAGGTGAAGAGGGCGGAGGAGAAGGCTAGAAGGCAAATAAAAAACAGCCGTTACAAAGACGGCTGTTTTTTTATGATAAATTATTGTTCTAACTTGCGAATGACCTTCTCGGCAATCTCCTGATAGATTTGGCCAAGTTCATGATCTTCTGCATAAATGGACGGAGCAAAATCCTCTTCATTCCAATCCGGCTGCTGTAAAGGAAGACGGCCAAGGACCTCTGTGCGCAATTCTTCTGCCAGCTTGTCTCCTCCTCCGCGGCCGAATACATATTCTTTCTCGCCCGTTTTCTTGCTTTCAAAATAAGCCATATTTTCAACAACACCAAGGATTTCATGCTCAGTACGCAATGCCATAGCGCCCGCACGAGCAGCTACGAAAGCGGCTGTTGGATGCGGGGTAGACACGATAATTTCTTTAGAGCGAGGAAGCATAGAATGAACATCCAGAGCCACGTCTCCAGTTCCCGGAGGCAGATCAAGCAACAGGTAATCCAGTTCTCCCCATTCGACTTCGGTAAAGAAGTTATTGAGCATTTTGCCGAGCATCGGACCGCGCCAGATCACCGGTGCATTATTATCTACGAAGAAGCCCATGGAGATAACTTGTACACCAAAGCGCTCAACAGGGATGATTTTTTCCCCGCGCACTTCTGGACGCTGCTCAATCCCCATCATATCCGGAACACTAAATCCATATATGTCTGCATCAATGATACCGACTTTCTTGCCTAAACGGGCCAGAGCCACAGCTAAATTGACAGAAACAGTCGATTTGCCTACGCCGCCTTTTCCGCTGGCAATAGCGATAAAGGTTGTTTTGCTGTTTGGAGAAAGAAGATCTTCTCCGCCTTGGGGGCCCTGTGTCTCGCGATGCTTAGCCAGCTCTTCTTCCGGAAGGTCTGTAAAACGGATGCCCACCGTATTAGCACCAGCCGCTTTAAGTGCTTCAACAATCTTCATCTGAAGCTGAAGCTGTTCAGGTGTACCTGTTTGAGCAAGCGCCACCTTTACGCTGACATGCTGCTTTTCTTCCTTAATTTTAATATCGATAATACCGTTCGTCTCGGCTAACGTTTTATGTAAAAAAGGGTCTTCTGTTTGGCTTAATATTTCTCTTACTTGTTCCTCTGTTACCATGAATCGCACCGTCCTTTGCTATCGTCATCTTTCCTTTACAGTATAACATAACCTTACATCAAAAAAAGGATAGAGCGTTCTTTCGCTTCTACCCTTCTTCACTATCCCAGTATTTTAAAATGCCTTTATAAATAGAAGCCGCTACTTTCTCTTGATACTCCTCTTTCATTAATTCCCGTTTTTCCTCCGGATTAGACAGAAACCCTATTTCCACCAGCGCCCCCGGCTTATTCGCATACGTTAATAAGTACACATGATTAATGGCTTTTGCTTCTCTATTGGTATTCTCCAAATTTAAAACAAGCTCCTCCTGTATAGCTTTGGCCGCTTTTTTGTTCTCCTGCTTATGAGGAGCATAGAATGTTTGAGCACCTCGCCACTGAGGAGAAGGAATAGCATTTAAATGAATGCTGATAAACATATCCGCTTCCGACTCATTAATCAGCTCGAGCCGCTTTTTTAGATCCTCCGTTTTTCTTCCTTTATAAGAGCGGGTATCTGGGGAAGCTAGGTCTTCGTCCGATTCCCTGGTCATCAGCACAATAGCTCCCTGCTCCTGTAAGTAATCGCGTACTTTATGCGTTACAGCTAGCGCAATGTCTTTTTCTAATGCTTCTTCATCGCCTGCTCCGCCATCAGGGCCGCCATGACCTGCATCCAAATAAATGGTCTTCCCGGAAAGCGGTAAGCTCCACGGATTCCAAGACGTGCGCTCATTTCCCCATAATTGCACAACAAAAATAAGGATGACCATGCTAATTAAAACAGCAAGCATCCTTTTCCACCTTTTCATTCGATTCCTCCTTTCCTCCGTTGTTGCATCTTATGGGACAAGAAGGAGAAATATGAGTAACGTTAAATAAAAAAGAAAGGAGAAAAGCTGCAAAAAACAATGATAACTCTATTCATTTTGGACACCCTAAAAGCAGGGGGTGAACAAGATGGCAAAAGACGTAAAGTGTGAAGTCAATAGCTGTACTTACTGGGCAGCTGGCAACCGATGCAACGCTTCTTCTATTTATGTTGTTAATCGCGCGGAAGCAAATGCCTCTACCTCTGAAGAAACGGATTGCAAAACCTTTGAACCAAAGGTTTAAGTGTTCACTACCGAGAGCGGCTGCCGCCAAAAGGTCGGCAGCCTCCTTCTGCGTGTAAATAAAACCATAATTAAAAGAGTAAAAACACTTATTTACTAACCCAGCCTATGACTAAAAAGACAAGGCATAATCCTTCCACCCTGTCTTTTTAGTCTAATACCAAATTATTACTTACATATTAAAAGCGCTTTTGCTTCTTTCTTGAAGAGTCAGCTTTTTTCCTTCCCGTTTCCCTATTTGTTGTTCCTTGCCCTTCAATTTCAGATGAACCTAAACCAATCGTTGACGGATCTGCTTTCCTTTTTGACATGTTATTCACCTCCAACTGTAGTATTCCTTATTATTGTTCAGGTATGCTGCTTTACCCGAATTAGAATGAACCACTAAAACGGCCATAAGAAAGACTCCCAACCAAAATGGTTGAGAGCCTGACACTCAATTCATACTATTTGTACTTGTGGTTACTGGTCATTCTCATTATGTTCTTCACTAGGCAGCTCCTTTTCCACACGATTTTCATCTGCAAGGTGAAAAGTGATTTGACCAGCCGCTATTCTAGCATTTTTAATTGCTTCTTCCTTCGAATGACCGATTGCAATAACATAAGCATAGCGATGCCCCATTGATGATGCAGGAACTAACATGCTCCCTTTTTTTGGCTTAACATATACAGTATAGACACCCGGTACACTGTTTTGCTCTGCTTTTTCCCGTTATCCTTTTAAGGAGCCCTCCTTTTTTTAATATAGTGTAATGAGCATGAACGTAATTAGATGTCTTCCTACTAAGGTTTGGCCTCTCTCCTAGGTATAGCTTTATGGTCTCCTCTACACAATTGAAGCCATAAGCCGCTTTCAGTATTGTATTCATTGCTCCCCCTGAAATACGCGGGTTTATCTCAATTAGTTTCCAGCTGCCTCTTACAAGGCGTAACTCTAAGTGACAAGTTCCGTTTTCAAGGCCCATGTGCCGTATAATATCCTCCGCTGCCTGCTTTAGGCTTCTTGCCAAATCCGAGTCCTCATCTTTCATAATCGTGTAGCCAGTTACTATAAACCTCAGGTCCTTTGTGATTTCCTGTTCTACCATGCCAGCTATGCTGATGTTTCCTTTATACACAACTGCCTCTACTAGAAATTGCGGACCATCCAGATACTCTTCGATTAGAATAGGGGCACTCGTTTTCTCTCTCATCTGTAAAAATTCCGAAATTAACTCTTTCATTGTAGAAACTTGAACAACATCTTTAGAACCAGTAGATTTTGGGGATTTGATGATTAGCGGTAATTTCCTTTCTAGAATGGCTAACGTATCGGTGTGAATGGTGTCTCCGTCGATAAGGAGGTAATAGGAGTTATATTTACTATCTTTCATTGTCTCTCGAGTTAAGTGTTTATTTTCCATTATTTCTATTGCCTGACAGGAAGTGCGATTGACCCCAAATTCATCCGCTATTTGGCAAGCCACAGAAACAAAGGGATCAACTAAGCTCATAATACTTTTAACATTCAATCCTTTTTCGATTAGATGATCGATCTCCTTCCTTATTGTATCCTTGGAGTTAAGGTTAGTTAATACCATATGGTGAACATCAGGGAACTCTCTTCTTTGCTTTAAAAACTTCTCTCTGTCTGTTAAAAGAACTGTAAAATATCCTAATGATTCAGCAACCTTTATAGCTTCCCTGCTGGATCCGGATTTATTAGCTCCAATGAAAACGATTGTATCCAATGTAATTTTCACCTGCCAAATTGTTATTGGAAAGGCTGCTCTCAGCCATGCATTGTTTAAAAAGGAATTCCATCAGATTTAAACTGCCTGCTCTTCTCAGCTTTTAGGATAGCTTACACATGTTTCTAATGGTGTACTAAGACTTGTCTTTCTTACACCTCAGAATAACGAGCCATATTCCGCTTTACAATTTCCTAAAAAAATTAATCGAATGATTCCAAGTTATAAAAACTAAAAATATTTTCTAGTGAGAAGTCTGACCCCATTGCTTCTTATTGATCATACTCCATGATAATCATCAAACCGCAGGCTTCATAGTATGAAAGATTTCATGGCGAATGCTATTTATTGCAGTTACTTCATTTCTTTAGCTGATGTGGTTTTTACCTTTTTTTAGGGTTGTAATATTTCTTTAATCCCTCACTGATTTCTCTAAGAGATACGCCCATTTGGCTAGAAGCTGCAATAGTAAATAAGGCGTTATACAAATCGCGTTTCTCTAAAGCGGGTAAGGTTATAGTAACTTTTTCTTCCTTTACTTCAATATCAAACGAAATACCCTCAGGTCCCTGCTGGATAGAAGTTGCTCTAAAGTCGCACCCTTCACTTACCCCAATTTTTAGAACCGTCCCTTGAAACCTCTTGATATCCAATAATTTAGAATTAGGGTCATCTCCATTAATAACGAGTATCCCATTTTGGTCCATTCCTTTTATAATTTCTGATTTTGCTTTAGCAGCACCACTTATGCCACCTTTGATATTCTTGGTATGTGCCGGGTCAATGCTTGTAATGATGCTTAAATGCGGCTGAATGAACTGACAGTGCTTTGAAATGTCTCCTTCACCCTCCGTCGAATATTCCAAAACAGCGACCTCATGAAAGGGAGTAATTTGATGAACATGCTTTCGGGTATCTTCATAGGTATTCCAGTTGCCTTTTGACTCAAATACATTTAATTCTTTTCTTAAGATTGAGGCAATCATGTTCTTTGTAGTTTTTGTCCCTACACTTCCTGTAACAGCAATCACAGGCCTAGAAGCATGTAAGGAAGTGTTTTTACTCTGAAATTTTTGCGCGAGATAAATACAATATTTTAAAGAAGTCTTTACTACGTCTAATTCCAAGTAGAAGGTAGGAGGAACTCCCGGATGCCAATTGATTTCATACAGCCAGATTTTTCCCTTTTCATCAATCCCCACATCAATCCCTAGCTCATCAAACGACGTATGGTAAAGTTTATCCATCTCTCTTGAAATAGAAAGAGCAAAAACCTCTAAATACCTTTTCATATTAAAATAGTTCTCATCAAATTCCTGCTTCAGAAAAGGAGCAGCATATAATGTTGCCCCGCCTCTGCTTATACTGGCTTTGATATCATTCAATGGGGCAATACGCGGATAAATAGTGCAGATCTTCCAATTACCACTGCCATCTTTTTGTACATGTAATCTTAGGTCGTATACGTTTGTGACCGTCAAGCAAAAAGACACAATTTCTGCTTGTTAATTTGAAACACTTTCTTGCCCAAATATGGTTGATCTATGTTTCATTCGATAGCTATCTTCATTTAAATGAATGATTTCAACACGATGTAAAATTCTATCTAAGATAGCGGTTGTTATTGCTTGATCTCCTAATAATTCACCCCATTCTTTTGGGCCTTTGTTCGATGTCAAAATAATAGAGGATTGATTATATAGGTCATTAATTAAATGGAAAAACATATTTGCCTCTTGCTTATCCATTGCCATGAACATTAAGTCATCAATAATTACTAAATCTGCATCTCGTATTCTTTTCATTCTTGTTTGTGATTTACGAGTAATCTCTTCTGTTTTTAGGACATGAATAAGTTCACCCATGGTCGTAAAGATGACCTTATATCCTTGATTTAAAGCTTCAATGCCCAATCCTATAGAGATATGAGTTTTACCACTTCCTGGTGGGCCCAATAAAATTATATTGTATAACTGTTCAATCCACGTTAGATCTTTTAATCTATTTAAATGTTTATTACTTAAGGATTTTTGTTCTTTTAAATTAAACTCCTCTAATGTTTTATGAAAAGGGAAGGTAGCCCATTTATACCTTCTCTCCAGTTGCTTTTCTTCTCTTCGAGTTTGTTCATACTTAGCTACATCCAGGAGGAACTGAGTAAAGGTGGAATCCTTTATCTCAGCTTCTCTTATTAATGTAGGAAGATGATTTGCTGTCTCTGTAAGTCTTAAAGATTTCATTAATTCCTGTAACTGACTTAGTTGGCTCATTTAGATTCACCTTCCAAAATAGCCGTATATGTATCAACTTCTCTTTTTTGGGCTTCTGTCTCCAATATCCAATTAGAAATATGACTTATAGATGGTACACTCTCAGCGTTATCGATTATGAGTGTATCACTAGTTTGTCGATAGCGTTTTAAGTACGAAACGACATCGCTAAAGTCTGTTGCACTATAAAGATTTCTTTTCCTACATTCCTTTAATGCTGATGATAAAATCTCCGGGTCGTTTGCTTTTGTCTCTTTCAAGATCATTTGTAATTGGTCTCTAGTGTACCGAGGGTACTTCTCTTTTATAATTTGTAGATATTCAAAAGCCAGTTCCTTATCCTTAAACTGTTGTGCAACTGTATCCATAAATGCTGCTATGCCCTTTGATCGATCACGACTATGTTTCCTATCCTTCATCAATATTCCTCTTCCGTCAGGAATATTATGCTTAGCGATAATCTCACCTGTCTGGTGGTTATAAATGATCAATTCTTTTTCTTCGGTTTCCTTAATACAAACCGTTTCATATTTACCAAACGTCCCCAATGGAAGGGAATAGCGATTAGATAAATAGCGAATAGTATTGTCCTTATGGACACTTCTTGATATACTATTTTCATAGTTATATTTTATATCTAGATTTTTGATGACTGGTCGTAAGTGTTGTCTTTCCAGGGAAAACACGTCGACTGGTCTCTTTTTTGTTGTATTATGAATTTTATAATTCCCAGTTCTATTGAGCCATTCCCAACCTTGTTCATTCCAAGAATCAATGTTATGAAAGACTCGATGTTTGGCGAAATTATGTTTAATAAAACCAACTACATTTTCTATTTTTCCTTTACTCTCTGGATCCGCCTTACGGCAAACGTGAAGAGTAAGATTCCTAGATTCTTTATACTGCTGGAACTCTTGCGTTAGAATTAAATCTCCATGATTCTCACTAACAACTATCAAACTATCTTGGTCATATACCAATTCACTTGGAATTCCCCCAAACCAATTAAACGCATTTTCATGTGCTTTTATTACATCCTGCGTAGTAAAAGGCCTGTCAAGCCATTCCTTATATTTATATCTAGAATTAGATAATACAAAAGCTATAAAGTTTAATTTCACTTCTGTGTTATCAACTGCCTTTTGTTTCGTATGACCAAAATCTACTTGGATTTGCTCACCCATAGGAGTATCAGGTATTGCTTCATATATTCGTGGTGAAGATTCCTTATTAATATGATATTGCTTTCGTAATTCTCTTACATAGGACCGAACGGTACTTTCTCCCACTTCTAAATCCTCGTACTTTTCTTTTAACCAATCCTCCACTTGAGCAGCGGACATATCCGGATGTTCCCTCAACCAGGAAAGGATTATCTTTTTATAAGGATCTAACTTTTTGCTTCTTGTCTGGATTGATTCCACCCATTCAGCCATATCAGAAGGTGACCTTTTTAAATTACGATAAACTGTAGATCTGGATATTCCTAACTTTTTTGCAACCTGTGTCTTACTAAAACCCTTTTTGATTAATTGATGTATTTCCATGTACATTTCCCACTTATCCACCTTTTCCTGCCCTCCATTGAATCGTTTACTGATATAAACATTTTACAATGGAAGGAGTATGATTTTATTAATATTTTTGGGAAAAGTGTTTCATTTTATCTAGCAAAAACTGTCTACTCTAGTTTAGCAGTCACAACGTTACCTAACTTGGTTCTAGAGGTAATAAATTGTTGAACAAGGTACGGTTTGTGAATAACCTTTTTTAATAATGAAATGAACTCCTTTTTAGACAATAGCTTTTTTTCGTTGTCCTGAATAACCTCATATTTGTCTTCTATGCAACTAACGTAAATGATCCCTTCCCCTTTTCGGCCATTTCTAGGTTTCAAGATTGCACGCTTTTTGTCATTTATAAAATCAATAGCAGATCTAACACTCTTTGCTTCCTTTGTATCCGGTAGGTAAGAAGAAAACGCAGCTGACTTACTTAACATATCAAAAACTTTAATTTTGTTACCTACGGGATAACTCGTAAAAGGAACGAGAGATCTTAGTGCCTCAATAATAATCTTTTCCTCTTCTGTGTCCGCAGAACTGTTTGCATTATAAATCACATCAGGAAATGGGGTTTGCTTTTTTATCCAGCCTCCATTTTCATAAAATTTACCCATTATTTTTTTTGCCTTTAAATCAACATCCTTAGGCGTAAAATAAAAAAACTCAATCCCCTCTAGCCGTGCTACCGCAGCGAAAGGATAGGCTTTCAAATTTTTCTTTGGATGCACTCGGTCCAACATACCGACTGTGACCATTCATTATCACCTCTATTCCTCATAAAGAACACTGCATTGTATGAGTAGAAGTCGGTTTTCGTTCAGTTATTGGTAAATTTAGTAATAAATTCATGCATCTTCTATAACAAAGTGAGTTATGGTCCATGTCTATGTATGAAGTAATTTATACTGCCAAGTACTTCTAGCATACAAAAAAGACCCCCAACCAAATCGGTTGAGAGCCTTTGAAAACGCCAAAATTAACGTTTTGAGAAATATACAGATATATTCTAAGTATATTGAATACATCATAATCCATTTATATCAACGTTTTTGGAATTGTTATATGGATAAAAATGTATGAAAAAGGATTGAAATTGACATTACTTGAACCAATTTGAACCACAATTCGTAGATGCTAGTTGAATACTATATGTAGGAGTTATTTTATTCATTGATAAAATTGTTATTATCGTTTTCCTTTTGGCAATTTTATCATAAGAGATAATTCTTCAGTTGCTTTAATTTATTTAATTCCATTTGTTTCATATAATTTTCCATATAATCTAAATCCAAATCACCTTCATCGGTAACAGGCAACATTAGTTTATCTCTTTTTAATCTGTTTTCATTGATCTCACGATTAAAATGGTATTTATATTGCAGTCTGTTTAGTAAAGTTACTATAAACAAATAATGATACTTATTAAAATTTTCATTGCTCAATGAATGTACATGATCGCTTGCAATATACTTATAAGGATGATAAAAAGCATTTCCGACACTGCCACTATTGGCAATCGTTATATCATAACTAGACTTTCTAACACCTTTCTCATTACCAATAAACCCATCAACTCCATTATTAAACGCCGTCGAAGATATATACGGTATGTTTCCTTCAATTTGATTAGCCTTTGTTAATCTTTTTCCACGCTGAATATAAGTAAAAATTTCCGCAACTTCGAAAGGTAACCATTCTTTATCTTTTGGTTTTACATGTTCAACATCTCTTAACTCTTCTGCTAATTGATTGTATTTTTTTAAAACATAATTCGTTACATATTCACGTTTTTTGTTATACATTTTACGCCCAACGTAATCCATATACTCCCAATCAGGCTCGTTTTCATCATTAACTGGCAATAACAAGGTTTCATTATATAATCGATCTGTATTTCTAATATAGCCATAAGAATACCTATTAGATTGATTATTTATTAATGTAACTAGATAATTTCCGATGTTTTTAGTTAACTCTTTAAAACTACCAACAAATACATTTTTCGAAGCTATAAAATCTTCTTGCTTATAAACAGCATATCCTACAGATCCTTCACCAGTAGCGATAAATACAATTGAATTCCCATTCGAAACATGCATTCCTTCAATATAATCCACGAAATTAACAACACCATTGTTATTATAAGCCGCACCTACATAAGGATATTGTTTATCTGAAGATCCCGTTTCAAAACTTGAATTCTTTCCCCGATAAATAGTTGTAAAAATATCCCCGACCTTGAATTCTCTTCGTTTAATTTCACTCTTTGACATTATATTTATCACCGTTTTCAAACAAATATTCTCGATTGTGAAGTACCATGTTCAACTCAAAGCTCAAATAATCTGAAATAGTCTTTTCAAAATCTGCAATTTCAGGAATTTCATCATTAAAGTAATAAAATGAGTGTAGCCATTCATCATCGGATTCAATTTTTGTTTTTACACAGAAATCATTATTTGCCTCTATTCTGTCAAACCAAACATCTAATAAATATTGCTTTTTGTCTTTTGCTTGAGGTGTTTCAACTAATCCAACATGTTTAGAGACTTTATATCCATCGTCAGTAAAATTAATAAATTTACATGTTTTATTCTTGTCATGAGGTATCCCAGTAGTAAATACGGCAATACATGGATTGACACCAAAGTTATAAAAAGTATCCTTATTAAGAGTGATAACTCCTTCAAGTGTATGTTTTTTTAATATGTTCCGTTTGATTTCTTTCTCTACATTGGTTTTACCTGTCATAGAACTTTGAGGAACAATGACTGCTACCCGGCCACCTTCTACGAGTGAGTCAAGCAAATGTTCAGTAAATGACATTTCATACAAATCAGGGTTCTTAGATGAGCCTTGGCTATAAGGAGGATTTAACATACCTACAGTACAGCCTTGAAGTTGGATTTCAGATGGGTTTAATCTCAAGAAATCAGCGTTTTCTAGATTACTTTTCCCATCACCACGTAAGATCATATTAGTTGTAGCAATCGTAAACATATAGTTTTGAATTTCAATACCGTAAATTTGATCTTTTTTAATACTATTTCTTTTTGACACATCATCTTCTTCTGTCTGTTCTAACATATGATGCATTGCAGCTACTAAAAAACCACCTGTACCACATGCAGGGTCTAATACCTTGTCATTTGGTGATAATTCTAGTAAATCACAAAACAAATCTGTAATGTGACGAGGTGTTAAAACAATCCCTAATGTTTGCCCATCTCCACCAGAATAACTCATAAATTCTCCATAAAAACGCCCCAAAATATCTTCTGAAGATTTTGAGTAGACAATGTTAGTATAAACACGATTATATAAAAATTCGGTATAATATTTTAATGGTGTTTTACCTAGTGATTTATTAATTTCATTAATTTGAACAGTATTTTTTATAATATCAAATTGACTCATTAATTTATCTTTTTTAACAGTTGGCGAAACATTTGAACGCTGTAAATTATTTTCTATCGCACTATATATTTTTTGACCATCAGTAACTGTAGTATCGCCAGTTAGAGAATCTATAGAGAAACCTCCATATTCTGTTTCTCTCAATGCTAATAATATTCCTGAAACAATTAATGGTTTGTCTTTATCTTGAATAGCTCCATAATTTCTTAAGTCTTCATGCAATTCTTGAGCATCTTTCAGTATCATTGCCAATTCTTTTTCTTTGTCTGTGTCTTCCTCAAGTACTTCTTTTATGTAATATTCTTGAATGTTTTTATGACTAAATGATATAAATGTTTCAATTTCTGGTAGTTCTTTATGACCACCTCGCTCATCAACAAAGATTGGAGAGATAATATGTCTTTTTTCATTTCCAGAGACACCAATAGCAAAAATCTTCTTAAAGTTGGTGTTTCTTGCAATATGCTTTGCATAATATAATGCACCGTTAACCGCATAATCTCTTATTGAAGATGTTTCTCGAACAATTAAACCATCATTGCTTTTATCTATATGTTTGCTGACACTAGATTTATTTTCAATAACAATAACAAAATCATGCACCACACCAACATACTCTGGTCTCCCAACATTTCCTGTTCCGCTTTTTGACGCAGTTTTTAGTGCCTCATTTATTTCTTTAATGTTACTTCCTTGAGGTGACATTACTTTTCCTAGATTTGCCTCTTTTAATAAATCATATACCCAAAGGTCTGTGCTAGCCTCGTTTTTCATATAATCACCTTTTTATATCATAATATAACAATAATACCAATAACAATAATACCATACGGTAAAAATAGTTGTGAATGTTAATCTATATTCTATTATTGTTCAATAACCTATATATTTAAGTATCTTTTCCTATTAATGTATCTTGAAGAAAAAAAGGAGTCAGTTCTCCCTCTTAAATATAGCCTCTTTCTCTCAGGCTAGTAAAACTGTTATCACTATTTACCACTAGGTGATCCAGTACTTCAATACCTAGTAACTTACCAGCTTCAACTAATCTCTTTGTAACGTTAATGTCTTCCATCGACGGCGTGGGGTCTTATCAAGAGTAAATTACAAAAGAATCATTTAAATCAATACTTTCACTTTGAATACATGTATTTGAAGTGAAAGGTAATTATTTCAAAAATAGTAAAACCTGTATCTTAAATTACTTAATAGTAACATAAGATACAGGCTGATTTTTATTCATTGTTATTTATACAGATAGGTAAGGGTTTGAAGTTATCGCTCCCTTTTCCCCCTGTTCACACCGTACGTGAAGCTTTCACCTCATACGGCGTTCCAACTAATCCAATTCGATTTAATCATCAACACTTTTGATATCATAATACCTTCCGTGTCTCAATTCTTCCGTTTTAATAAGTCGGTGCCTCCCTTGGGAGGTGAACCTCTATTAGTCTCACGAGAACCTTATTAGCCGATAAAGATTTGCCTTGCATGATTAAATGATTCTTCATTAGTCTAGTGGCTATCCCTCCATGTGGATTAGACGTTTCATCGGTACTATGCCACCACTTTCACTGATTTAAAGAAAAGTTATACAATAACTATTGTCATTATTGCTTTCCTTTCCACCGTTTCATTGGGAGTAAGCCCTCCACGTTATCAGCTTACAACGTTGAATTATATCTATTATAGAATGAACTTAGGTGCTTCCTGTAAGCCTGTTAGCGTTCATACGCCTGTAACGTATCATGGACTTTCATATTAGCTAGTCTTACTCATCCACATCTAACCTCACATTTTGGTGACATACACATTTCTATGTATTGTGCTTTTAGACCCGTACATTCAGAAGTTTGTCAGCTTAACCTTTTATTGTAGGTTTATTTGCATTCTCACCATATTCATTCAACCCAAGCATCATGAATTACACCACTCCATCGAGTAGGCTTTCGTCAGCCGAACTGGTACGGTAATTTCTCACGCCTTTTCACCGAGCTTATAACATTATCATTCTTACTAAATCAAATGCTATTCGACTAAGAGAGAACCCTTCCGAGCGTTACCTCTTCATTTGATTCTTCGATATAATCCTTCAATTCCATAAGGAATTGCCTAGCCTTTACCAGAGAGATGTTGCCATCCTCCATTTAAACTAGGAACATTTCGCACAACTAAAGCACCCGTTACTTTAAGTGTACCTCTTCACAAGCATATATTTAAAACCAAATTATTTTTATTCTTTGACAAAAAACCGTCTGGACGGTATAGTATATTCACACTTAAATTTTGGAGGTTATTATGTCTATTTCAAAACATACTAATAAAAAAAGTAATTTATTGACTGCTGCGTCTGAAATTGTGAAAGAAGAAGGTGTTGTAAAACTTACTTTAGAGGCGGTTGCCCAAAGGGCTGGTATTAGTAAAGGCGGATTATTATACCATTACCCTAGTAAAGAAGCATTAATTAAAGGAATCGTGGAGGAATGGACAAATATCTACTTTGAAAGCATTACAACATTAGTTAATAAGGATAGTGAAGAAACAGGAAAATGGAACAGAGCTTATATCAAAACTACATTTTTCGATTTAGATAATAACAACAAAAAGCTAAGCTCAGCACTAATGGCCGCTATGTTTATAAATCCAGATTTATTGGATGAATACAAGCAAAAATACGATATTTTGCATACCAAGTTACTGAACGACGGGATTGATCCACTCAAAATAACAATGGCAAGATTATTGATAGATGGGTTATGGTTCTCTGAAATATTTGGAATATCAACATTAAAAGAAGACCTAAAAACACAAGTGTTTGATGAGCTAATCAAAATAGTACAGGAGGAAGAATAATGCCGTTTTTATATTTAGCAATTGCAATTGTTGGGGAACTTATTGGTTCTTCTTTATTAAAAGCATCTGAAGGATTCTCAAAGCTCTACCCTACCATTGGACTAATAATTGCCTTTGTAGCTTCCTTTTTCTTCTTGTCACTATCATTAAAAACAATTCCTTTAAATACTGCCTATGCAATATGGTCCGGAATAGGACTTGTTGGTACCACAATCATCTCTATTTTAATTTGGAAAGAAAAAATTAACTTTGCGAGTGTTGCAGGTATAATCCTGATTCTTGCAGGAGTTGTAATATTGAATATGTTTGGTCCGGGACATGGAGAATCTAGTGCAAACGAAACTATTATAGCCGAAGAGAAATGAAATAACATAAAAAATCCTTCAAACTAAAACGAAGGATTTTTTATTTATATACGTGTATTTTATGGACTCCTTCTACCACAAACCTGCCCCGTTAGTTTAAGTGCATCCTTTCACGATCTGTCTACAGATTAATAATTAAAACTACTCTTTATTATACAGATCTCCATATAATTTTTGAATTTGGTTCTGTAATTTTTTATTTTCTTTTTCTAATTCCATAACTCTTCTTTTTAAGGTTTTAATAAGGATTTCCTCCGAACGATAACTTTTCTTGGGGTTTGAGACTACATTTGATGTTATTTGACGCTCACGAAGGGATTCGATTCTTTGCCTAATATCGTGTTCCTTATAAAGCCATGATTTAGAAACATTAGCTTCCTTTGCTATTGAATTAAAATTAATAGCTTTACCTTCAATCGAAAATTTAGAAATCGCTTTGTCTACTTTTTCCCTTGTCTTTTGTGATTTCTGCTTCGCCAAACGTACAATTTCTGTTGTATTTCTAACTTGTTTATCCATTGATAATTACCCCGTCAAACTTCCAATGATTTGTTCTAAACGCTCTTTAACACGGCTATTAGTCTCTATTTGTCTTTGCCATTGTTTATCCTTTGCTATGGTTAATAACTCTTCTGTACGCTCTAACTGTTCTTCGTGCTGTGGTAAGAATTGCTTACTGGTACAGAAGTGAGTGCAATCTAAGCATGCATTCGCATGTGGACAACCACCTGCTATTACTGGCAATCTACAATAACCATTTGGAAGCACTTGTGCATTTATATTTTTCTTGAACCATTGAAGCTCTACATCATCGACTTCACTATCATCATCTAGATTGAGCACATCTCCATTATTGGTAACCAGTTTTTCTTGAAATTTAGTAAATTCATTTTTTAGAGTTTCATCAAAGATATGAGCGTATCTGCTTGTCATTTCTGGGCTTTCATGTCCCAAAAATTTCTGCACAATATGCTGGGGAACCCCGTTGTTAATCATTCTTGTTCCTACTGTATGGCGAAAGGCATGGGCATGGAATCTATAAATCTCGCCTGATTTATCCACTATATTTTGCTCATAAGCTAATTTATTTAACTCGCCTCTAAATGTTTCTTGTTTTAATGGCGATCCATCTTTTCTTGGAAAGAGGTATTCACTATCTGGAAATTCCTCTGAAACTTTATCTTCCCGAACTTTAATGAGTAAAGCTACCTCTTTAGATATTGGAACTATATGCTCCTTTTTCATTTTCCATTGATAATACTTTAAAAAGTAATCTCCATCTTTGTCCTCTAATAGACAGCCTTTTTTCAAGGTGCACAATTCACTTATCCTCATTCCACATTCTTGAACAATCATAGTCATCGTAGCTATATATTCGGGTAATTTATCAAGATGACTGTTCAATTGCTCTAGAACGAATTCGTCTATAAAGCGAGGTTTTGCTCTTGGTATTTTCGGATAGTCCTCAGGATAAATTAATATTTTGGAAGGAACATCATCCCATTCTAGCCTAAGAAGGGTACTAAATAGTCCTTCCAATATAGAGATCCTCCCAGTTATTGTACTAGGTTTTATTCCCATCATGTTTAGTTCACTTAAATATGCTTCAATTTCCACTCTCGTTAATTGGTGTACTCTCTGAACTTGTTTAAATTTCATGTCCAGAAAATTAAAGAACTCTTTAAGTTTTTGGGCAATATCACTTACATAGGAAAAGCTATCCATGTTCAATCTCAACTTACAATATCTTTTTACAAGTTGTTTAAAATATGTATTCCGAAACCCTTTAAAGTTAATTGTATATTCATATTGTGTTGGGTTAACCTTATCATCTGGCAAAGGTAAGTTACGTCTATCCCAAACGTCTTTATCCCACTCCTCTCCATCAAAATAAAAGTCCTCATAAAACTCCATAAATTGTTTTAGATTAGTAACATAGTAAGAATTAGCTTTTACAGGTATTTTTTCTTGATTAGCAGTAATCTTATAATTAGTAGTGGTAATTCTAACACCCTGTTTTGTCAAATATGTTCTATACTCCGTCATTGCTTTTTCAATAGGAACTTCAGTAATTGAAGTAATGCTAGGATACTTTAAATCTAAGAAATCTAACATTTTATTAATTACTGTTCCTTTTCTAATCCAGACAGTTTTTGCATTCCATATTCCATTGTTTAAATGGTAAAAATAAAAATATTTCAATTCTGTTCTTAACCACAGATTTTTAACACGTTCAAAACGAACCCAACGATTTCTTAAAGCAGGATTCTTACTTAATTCTATGGCAGAAGGATGTGGACATTTTCTTATATCCCAACTATTATTAGCCCAAAACCCCTGCATTTCTTCATTCATTACAGCTATTTTTTTGCTGATCTCACTCTGACTGATAATTTTCCTTTTACTAGAAGCATTCATTTCTTACGCTCCTTTCTCTCAAGGTATTTATTAAACTCATTTTTCATATCCTGATCTGAAAGATGAACATAGGTATTTAACGTTGTCTGAACATGTGCGTGACCTAATCTCTTTTGAACGAACGCAACATCCCATCCTTCCCTAATTAGCTGCGTTGCGTGAGTGTGGCGAAGCATATGCGATGTAAATTCTATTCCAGTCCTTTTAACTATTCTTCTAACTAGATCAAGGACACTTTGGTACTTTAGTGGTTTCTTGTTTATGGCATCATAAAAATGTAGGTTATGGCACCTAATTTGTGTTGGTCTAAGGGGCTTTACAAATAAAAAAACCACTTGTCAACATTC
>NZ_JWJE02000063.1 GCF_000812025.2 Bacillus thermotolerans | reverse complement strand
AAAAAAACCTCCTCTTTCACGTATTCTGAGGAGATTCTACATATTTTTTCACTGTTTGTCCATTGACAGAAGACTTTATCAACAGAATGAGCCAGCCGCTGGTATTAAACCAGCGGCTGGCTGTATAAAAGCGGATGGACCTTTGCTTCAAAAACAGAGGCCCATGCCAGTACCTGAAAATAAGATACTTTCTTTACCCTGCCAACCTATTAAGCCTTAAAGCTATCCTGCCATTTCAGCAAGCGCTGTTCTAAAAAGCGGACAATGGAATCGGATAATTTTCCGGCAAGGGCAAAGATGAGAATTCCTACAAAGACGGTGTCTGTCTGCATGAACGAACGCGCATCCTGAATCATAAAGCCGACGCCTCTGTCGGCTCCCAGCAATTCAGCGATGACTAAGCACATCCAGGCAGTGCTCAAGGCCAACCGTATCCCGAGCAAAATATTCGGCAATGAAGCAGGAATCATCAATTTCGTAATTTGATCCAGGCGGCTGTATTCTAGTATTCGGGCGACATCATACAGTTTTTTATCTACGTTCCGGATCCCCAGGAAGGTTTGTAGGTATAAAGGGAAAAAGGCGCCTAACGCAATGAGAAGCACTTTAGACAATTCCCCGAATCCGAACCACATAATAAACAGCGGTGTCAGCACCAGCAGCGGGATGGTGCGCAGCATTTGGATGCTTGGGTTAAGATACTCTTCCGCTTTTTTGTTTACACCTACTGTAATGCCGGCAGCCAATCCAAAAAAAGCACCTAAGGCGAAACCGAGAAAAGCCCGGGTCAGGCTGATGCGCAGATGGCTGGCCATTTCACCGGATTGAACGAGCTCCATGAAGCGGGTAAAAATGAGCGACGGGGAAGAAAATAACTGGGCCGGCAATATACCGGTAGACCCAAGCAGCTCCCATAAGATCATGACGGTAGCCGGCAGGCATACGCCCCGCCAAACCACGCGGCCTTTCGTGTAGGTGGACTTCTCTTTTTTAACCGATACCGCTTTGTTCTGAGCGATCGTTTGTGCAGGCATTTTTTATCATCCTTTCAAGTGTGAATTAAATGCTCCAATCCTCTGTATCTTCCGCTGGACCTTCGAAGTAGCTTAAAATCAATGTCCGGTATTCCTGAAACGATTGGCTGATCCTTGTTCTCGGGTAGGGCAGCTCAATGGGAATGGCTGCCTTTACCCGCCCCGGTTTTGCCTCCATGACGATCACTTTTGACGACAAAAAGATGGCTTCATCAATGTCATGCGTGACGAGCAGCATCGTTGTCTGGTTTTTCTTCCATATTTCCAGCAAAGCTTCTTGAAGGTGGGTACGGGTGAACGCATCCAACGCCCCGAACGGTTCATCCAGCAATAACACGCCAGGATGGCGCAACAAAGCCCGTGCAATGGCGACCCGCTGTGACATGCCGCCTGATAACTGGCGCGGGTAGGCTTTTTCAAATCCTTTCAAGTGAACGAGCGAAAGCAGCTCATCGACTCTTTGGCGCACGGATGGGTCTTTTAATGAAAGATTGCCTGAAATGTTTTTTTCCACCGTGAGCCATGGAAATAAGCGGTGCTCCTGAAAAATAAAGCCCCGGTCTTTCGAAGGGCCGTCTACCGCTTGGCCGCCAACCGCAATCGTTCCGTCAAAGTCCGGGTCAAGTCCGGCAATCAATTTTAACAACGTACTTTTTCCGCAGCCGCTCGGGCCGATAATCGAGATAAATTCCCCGTTCCTGACTGAAATATCCAAGTCGTGCAGCACGTGGACACGGTCCTGATCGTTTTGAAAAGTTTTGCTTACGTGTTCAATCGTCAGCATAGAAGCCATGATTGGATCTCCCCCTTAAATAAAATAAAAAAAGGAGATTCAGAGAAAAGGCGCGTGCGGCCATCTCTCCGAATCTCCAGTGGACTGGTTGATTCATGTCAGCTGATTGAATTGATAATAATTTACCATTCCTTTCATCGACATGCAAGACCTAAAACCAACTAAATTTATTGGAATAGTTTAAAA
This sequence comes from Bacillus thermotolerans, assembly GCF_000812025.2. GTDB lineage: Bacteria > Bacillota > Bacilli > Bacillales > Domibacillaceae > Quasibacillus > Quasibacillus thermotolerans. The sequence continues at coordinate 18,184 of NZ_JWJE02000063.1, read as the reverse complement.
AATAGTTGACAGATTATTTTTTCTCTTGGTAAGATGCAGCATATACACCCGCTTAACTGTTCATCTAATTCAATAAGGAATCAAGAATCGACTAGTCGACTAGAGATTCAACATGGGAGCGAAGTGCGCCCCTCGTTGAATCTCTTTTTTTATTACTAAACCAACTATACAGGGCGGTTAAGTTAGGTGTTCACAAATAAGCACAATAGGAGGAAAGAAAAATGACAATCAATCAAACAAAAGCGGTAAGAGCGGTACCAGTGACAGGAAGGATCGGTGCGGTCATTGAAGAAGTCCAGTTACATGAAAATTTAGATCCCACTGTACTGAACGAGATTAGAGAGGCACTCCACGAGCACCAAGTCTTGTTCTTTAAAGGACAGCATCATGTAGATGATGCCAGCCAGGAAGCTTTTGCGAAATTATTGGGGCAGCCGTACAATCATCCGACCGTCCCGGTGAAACAGGACACCCATTATATTTTCGAGCTCGATTCCCACAAAGGGGCCAAGGCCAATCACTGGCATACGGATGTCACGTTTGTCCCGCAGGTGCCGAGATACTCGATTTTAAGAGGAGTTACCATTCCGGAAACGGGCGGAGACACGGTTTGGGCCAACACCCATACCGCCTATGAAGATCTGCCGGAAGGCTTAAAAAAACTAGCGGATCAGCTATGGGGGATTCACACGAATGAGTATGACTATGCTCAATTTAAACCGAGGGACAAAGAAGGCAATGAGGCGACCCAGCACTACCGGGCTGTCTTTGAATCAACGATTTACAAAACGAGACATCCAGTGGTTCATATTCACCCGGAAACGAAGAAAAAACATTTGCTGCTCGGCGGATTCGCCGGACGAATTGATGGCTATACAACGAGCGAATCGGAAAGGCTCCTTAGCATTTTTGACTCCTATGTAACCCGCTTAGAAAATACTGTACGCTGGAAATGGTCAGAAGGCGATATCGTCATCTGGGATAACTTAGCCACCCAGCATTATGCGGTGGCTGACTATACGGACCAGCACCGTATCGTTCGCCGCGTAACCGTTGGAAGCCACGTGCCGGTAAACGAAGCGGGGGAGGCAAGTTCACTTCTTTCCAAGAAATAAGCCGTTACCACCAGAAAGGAAAATGTTTTAAAGATCGAGAGGTTCCATAAGGGATGTCTTCCCTTATGGAACCTTTATATAGATAGACGGAGGGAGAATATGAAGAACCACACGTATAAAACATGGGTATGGGTAGTGATTGCTGTAGCGGGTATACTGGCAGGGTGCCAGTCGAGCGCAGGAGAAGTGAATGAACAAAACGACAGAGGCGATGCTCCCGTTCAGGTGAATATTGCATTAAATGGGAAGCTGTCGCCTTTATTCCTTGCTCAACAGAAAGGCTGGTTTGAAGAAGAGTTTGAAGACTTCAATGTTGAAGTCGCGTGGAGTGAGTTCCCAAGCGGTCCGCCGCTTTTGGAATCACTTGCGTCTAACCGGGTGGATCTGTCCTTGTTAGGAGACGGTGCACTGATCGCCGGCATCGATAAACAGCTGCCCTTTGAGGTCATTGCTCAAACATCTGACGGCGGAGCGAATTCACGAATCCTTGTTCAAAAAGATGGAAACATCAAGAAACTGGACGACTTAAAAGGAAAAACCGTCGGTGTCGCTTCAGGCACCACCGCTCACGTTTATTTAATCAAAGCCTTAAAGACGAGCGGTTTAACGACAGATGACGTGAAAATGATTAATTTGCAGCCGGATGACGGGCAGGCCGCCTTTGAATCCAAGAAGCTGGATGCGTGGGTGATCTGGAATCCTTATTACCTTCATAACGTGGAAAAAGGAACCGCCTCCGTCATTGAAGTGGATGAAAACATATTAGCCCCCGGAGCGATTATTGCGCGAACAGGGTTTGCAGAGGAGCATCCGAAACTGGTAGAAACCTATGTGAAAGTGTATCAAAAAGCGGCAGATTGGCAAATCCATCACCCCGATGAGGCTGCTGAACTTTACGCCAAAGAAACGAACATGCCAAAAGAGACGATCAAGAAAATGATCACAGCAGACCAGCCGAACCTGTTTTTTACTGAAGAGTCCATCAACGCCCAGCAGGAGTCAATCAATACATTAGCGGATGTCGGCTACATTAAAGAATCTTTCCGTTTTAAAGAACACATTCATAACGAATACTTGGACGCGGCCGTTAAGGAACCATAAACAGCCGGCCTCTGTCTTTAAAACGGGGGCCGGCTGTTTATCGCTTTATTGGTTATTCTTTTTCGGAGCAGGGTCGTCGCCCATTTCCTGGTAGAAGTCTTCTTTTTCATAAACCTCTTCGCTGTTAGGGAGGTCAAAGGAGTCGCTGCTTTCCAGTTTGTCCCCTTGATAAAATTCGGTGGAATGATTCACGTCATCGCCCATTTTTTGATAGAAGTCTTCACCGTATTGCTGGTTATGAGCGGATGTGCGCTTCTGTTCCATGTCTCTTGGGCTTTGCTCATTACGCTTGTTTGTCATGGCTGATTCCTCCTTGATGAGAGTATCTTATGGTTCGGTCTCTTCTCCATTCTTTCCCTTTTCTGTGTTTCTAAAACAATGGTTCAAAGAAGAGAAACAAGAGGATGGTGCATACAGGCAATGCCTAATTTCTTTCCTTCCGGGTATAGACTTATATCCCAAACAAAGGAGGAAAACCGAATGGAGCATGTAAAAGCCATTATCATTAAATTCGTCATGATTGCGGCCGTATTAGGCATTATTTTGTCCGGCATTTTTGATGGGGCATTGAGTGATACGCTGTGGATCAGTGCAGCCTTAACACTTCTTGCGTATGTACTTGGTGACCTGCTGATATTCCGAAGCGTTGGTGACAGCCTGGAATATACGAAAAGAAATACCATCGCCACCTTATCGGACATCGTTTTAAGCTTTTTAGTCATCTACTTTATGGGAAACAGCTTATTTGTAGGCATGGATAACTTATTCAGCGCCGCTCTTCTTTCCGCTATTATGATTGGTGTAGGAGAATGGTTCTTCCATAAGTATTTAGACAATAACGTATTTGATGAAAAGCCGGACCACCATGAAACCGTGTAACCAAAAGGGACTGTGAAAGCAGTCCTTTTGTTTTTGTGTCGAGCATTTTCAGTTAAGCTCCTGTAATTGTTTGACGAATCCGAATCAATCCGCTACAGTAAAAAGGAACTCACATGAACGAAAGGGTGAACCAATTACATGAAGTACTAATCCTATTGTTGAAAGCCGCGAATGGAAGGTCGTTATCACGAAGCAGCTTATATGCCTGCTTGGTTCGTGATGCCTTCATTCAGATGCTTCAGAATAGGATTGGCTGCTTCTATAGTTGGTGTGAAAAGGGAGGAGTCTCTTTTCTTGTACCCACCTATGCTGTGTATGCCTCCTATTCTGACCGTGGATAGGGGGCATTTTTTGTTCCCTGAAAAATAAAAAATAGGGGATGATGGTATGCTGCTGTTAGAAGCATGGAACGTGAAACACTATGTCAAGGACCGTCTGTTATTCGATATGGAGCGGCTGCAAATTCATAAAAAGGACCGGATCGGCTTAGTCGGCCGCAACGGCAGCGGAAAAACAACTCTGCTGCATATACTAGCGAAGAAGCTCTCACCCGAGAGCGGAACCGTGATTCATCACGGGCAATGTGAACTGTTGCCGCAGCTCAAGCGAACCGATACGACGAAAAGTGGCGGTGAAGTCACTCAAGCTTATATTAACGAGGCCATTATGAAAGCACCCGCTGTTTTGTTTGCCGATGAGCCGACGACCCATCTTGATACCGAGCACATTGAATGGCTCGAGAAGAAGCTCTCCCACTGGAAAGGCGCTTGCGTTATTGTCTCTCATGACCGTGCGTTTTTAGATACCTTATGCACCACCATATGGGAAATCGACGATGGAAAGATCAGCGAGTATAAAGGCAACTATAGTGATTACGCCGAGCAAAAAGAGCGGGAGAAACAGCAAAAACAAGCCGCCTACGAGCAATATGAGGCGAAGAAAAAACAATTAGAGGAAGCCTTAAGGCAAAAAGAGAGAAAAGCAGAAAGAGCGACGAAAGCGCCGAAAAAAGTGAGCCCCTCCGAAGCAAGAATCACCGGAGCCAAGCCCTACTTTGCGAAAAAGCAAAAGAAGCTGCAAAAAACAGCTAAGTCGATTGAAACGAGATTAGAGAAGCTGGAAAAGGTAGAAAAAGTGAAGGAAGCCGCACCGCTCAAAATGGACCTGCCGAACCAGGAGGCAATCAAACACCGGATCATTCTTCGGGCCGAGAAGGTGGCCGGGACTGTGGGCAAGCGGGTTCTTTGGGACCCGGTCAGCTTTCATGTTCACGGCGGGGATAAACTAGCGATTATCGGTCCGAATGGCAGCGGGAAAACGACGCTTATCAAGAAAATCATAAATCAGGAAGAAGGGCTGACCCTTTCTCCAGCCGTGAAAATCGGCTATTTCAGCCAGCATTTAACGATCATTGATACAGACAAGACGATACTTGAGAATGTCCGTTCCACCTCCAGGCACGAAGAATCCTTTATCCGGACCGTGCTGGCCCGTTTGCATTTTTTCAGAGAGGATGTCTATAAACAAGCGGGGGTATTGAGCGGCGGCGAGCGGGTAAAAGTTGCACTCGCCAAACTGTTTTTAAGTGATATCAATACATTGATTTTAGATGAACCGACCAACTTTCTCGATATTGAAGCGGCCAGCGCCTTGGAATCGCTGTTAGCGGAATATGAGGGCACAGTGATCTTCGTCACGCATGACCGGCGGCTGATCGAGAACCTGGCTACGTGCCTTCTCATCATTCGTAACCAACAAATAGAATGGTTTGAAGGAACCTACCAGGCCTACAAGACTTACGAGCCTCAGCAAGCCAGAGACACCGCAGAAGACAAACGGCTCGTGCTGGAAACCAAAATATCGGAAGTCCTCAGCCGGCTCAGCATCGAATCGACCCCTGCACTCGAGGCGGAGTTCCAGCGGCTTTTAAAAGAGAAGCGGGATTTAGAGGCTAGGGATTAATGGTCTGGATCACTAGAGGCAGGTGGATAGTCATTTGCCTTTGGTGATTTTTTTTAATGGATCACTATGGTAATGTGGACATGTCAGACTTCTGCATATACATAGAAAGGACGGGAGAGGCACAATGTTTTTAAAAAGGATTACCCTGCAGCACGAGCGGATTCCCACTTTCCGTGACTATCCTTTTTCCATTCCTTCCATCCGGCACCTGGATCAGGTGGATATTAAAAGCCCAGTGACCTTTTTTGTGGGTGAGAATGGAACAGGGAAGTCGACGCTGTTAGAGGCGGTGGCTGAGCAATGCGGATTTAACACAGCCGGCGGAGGACGGAATAACTATTATGACGTGCATGCGTCTGAGTCAGCACTTGGTAAATACATAAGGCTTTCATGGCTGCCGAAAGTAACGAACGGATTCTTTCTAAGGTCGGAGTCTTTTTACCAGTTTGCCTCTCATGTGGACGACGTAGGGGCTCAAGGGGCGTACGGCGGGCGCTCCCTGCATGAACAGTCACACGGAGAAGCGTTTCTTTCGCTCTTTTTAAACCGGTTCACGGGAAGAGCGATCTATTTACTGGATGAACCGGAAGCGGCTTTGTCGCCGCAGCGGCAACTGTCATTTTTAAAAGTCTTGCATGACCTGGTTTCATCAGGGGACAGTCAGTTTATTATTGCCACGCACTCTCCTATTCTATTAGGATATCCAGATGCCACCATCCTCAGCTTTGATGAGGAAACCATCCAGGAGGTCACATACGAGGAGACGGAGCACTATCAGCTCACAAGGTATTTTCTGGAAAATAGGGAGCGGTTTTTGAGAGAGCTGTTATATAGTGAGGATGCATAATAGATTTAGATACAAGAATGAAGGAGTGGATAGATAAATATGACGAAGCTAAAGTTGACTGAATTGAAAAAAGAACTCAAAGCATTGGAGCAAAAAGAGCTGATTCAATTAATCTCGGAACTCTATAAGTTAAATAAGGATGTGCAGCAATATCTCTCTAACAAATTCATAGGCGAAGCGGCTGTCATAGATTTATATGAAAAAACGAAGAAGCAAATAAGCGATCAATTTTTCCCAGACCGCGGTTATGGAAAGCTGCGGTTAAATGAGGCAAAAAATGCAATTTCAAGCTTTAAAAAGCTATCGGGCGACCCACATAGAACGCTGGATTTAATGCTGTTTTATGTAGAAGCCGGAACAGAATTTTCTAGTATGTATGGGGATATAGATAGCAAATTCTATGACAGCATGCTGTCGATGTATGATAAAGTCGTAACGGCATGCGATAAAGATGAAACAGCCTTCAGCCAATTGAAAGAGCGGCTGTATGCTGTTGTGGAGCGGTCATCCGGCATCGAATGGGGATATTATCACGATGAGCTATGCGAAATTTATTACTCCATGGGCTGGGCGCTGGATGATGAAGACGATGAATAATCTAGCAATCAACTGAAATAGCAATCAAACAAACAAGATTCATCACATATTGATGAGTCTTATTTGTTTTTAGCGGTTTTGCTTATATCTGCAGCCGTATTTGTGAGCTAAATCATTTGTTTAGATTCATAAAAACATAAATAATTACAGCTAGAGCTGGCCAATGTAATTATTATAAACGTTAGAAAACATACTAGCCGCAGGAAAAAATGAGATAGTTAGTGAATAGTGTGCTGTTGAAAGAAAAAAGAAGGGGACAGAAAGAATTAAAGCTCCATCCTTCATTTTTTAATTCTAGTTAACATAATATAAATTATAGGAAGTTTCGTATAAAATATCTCATTTCATAAGTAAACTTTAAATAATGAGATATTTTAAAGATTAAACTGTTCTCGCAACAACTAACCATTATGCCTTTATTTCTTAACCAGTTTGGACAAGCTTCTCTCACATGCACATAAATAAAATCACCAATGATACAAACGATGAGATAAAAATCCAAAGGAATGTTATTTAATTGATTTCAATGGCGCAGGCGCTTGAAGCGAAATGCTCTCCAACGAGAAAACCATGTTCATCGGTATAATCAATGTGCGTCACTTCCTCTAAATAACGCTTCGTAAAACGGTCTAGCCGAATTTGAATGCCGCTGTCTTCCATCACAATATCTCCCCGGCGCGGCTCATCGAAAATAAGGGTGAATTTGACAGATACCCCGCAGCCGCCAGCTATACTGGCATCAATCCGGGGAGCTTGCTCTTTTTCCAGCTCTATTTCTTTCAGCTTAGTTAATGCCGATTTCGTTAACATAACAATCATCTGGGTCCTCTCCCCTCTTGCTGTTTGAAATTGTATAAAACTACCAAGAACGGAACAGTCGGAAAATGGCCGTCTCCGCATTCTTGGCAGTCCTTAAATGATATGGCATACATGCCTACAACGAATCAATGGCAGGGACCTTCTCCCCGCTCGGAACACGTTCTCTTTCCGTTCTTACAGATTCTTTTTCCTGCAGGATAACTGGTCTTTCACCCTTTTGCCTGTCTCGGTCGTCGCAAGGCCTCCAAGCGCGGTTTCTTTAAGAGTCCGGGGCATTTCCTTTCCAACTCTGTACATGGCTTCAATGACTTCATCACATGGAATCCGGCTTTCCACGCCGGCAAGCGATAAATCCGCAGCGGAAAAAGCGATTGATGTGCCAATCACATTCCGCTTAATGCAAGGCACTTCAACGAGACCTGCCACCGGATCACAAACTAAGCCTAACAGGGATTTCATCGCAAGAGCGGTAGCATTCACGGCTTGTGCCGGGGTGCCTCCCTTTAGCTCGACAATGGTTCCTGCCGCCATCGCTGTCGCCGATCCTACTTCTGCCTGGCAGCCGCCAGCCGCTCCTGAAATAAAGGAGCGGTTGGCAATCACATAGCCCAGCATGCTTGCGGTAAACAGGCCCATCACTAGATCTTTATACGCGTAGCCGTCATTCTTATGGAGTGAAAACAGGACACCAGGCAGGATACCGGCCGCTCCAGCCGTTGGAGTCGCCACAATGACGCCCATTCGCGCATTGCTTTCAGACGTAGCCATGGAGAAGGTCATCGCGTCACCAATGTAACTTCCCGAAAGGGCTTTCCCTTGGCTGATGTAGTTACTCATTTTCACCGCATCCCCGCCGGAAATGCCGCTTGGTGCTGCTGAGGCATCGGCTGTGCCGCTGTCAACGGCTTCTTTCATTTTGATCAAACGCTCTTCCATCATATGGATAATTGTTTCCTCGTCTTTTCCTGACTTTTCTGCTTCCATCATCAACATGATCTCGCCAATGGTTTTTTGTTCCCGCTGGCATGCTTCAATCAGCTCTGTCATGGACTGAATTTCCATTACATTACCTCCGTAAGGAATTTCATTTTTGGTTAATGGTTAGTTCTTGATGATATTGTTTGACAAGAGCTGCCAAGTCCTCATCTGTGCTTAGGCGAATATCGACCATCTCATCGTTAATCATGAAGATTTTGGATAGTCCGCCGCCAATGGAGGCACCGCCCACTTTTACCGTACAACCCCCGCGTTTGGCTGTCACGATCGTTGTATTTGGATGGTCAAACTGGATACAGCTGTCTTCAAAATCAAATTCATACTGCATGCCAGACTCTTTTGCCCATTCCAGGGAATGCTTAATCCGGGAGTCATCCGTGTCCATCCCCAATAATCCGCCAAGCAGGGCTTTATCGGTCCCATGCCCCTGGTACGTTTCAGCAAATGAATCGTAAAACACAATATCCGCCTTTTCCGGACATCCGCCTATCCATTCATGAATAAACTTGCCAATCGATACGACTCCGGCTGTGTGTGAACTTGACGGGCCTACCATAATAGGCCCAATAATGTCAAAACAACTTTGAAATTCCATGCTTATGCTCCTTTCCTATGCATGCGTGGGCTGTTGAAATAACGGATAGGCCTCGCAAATATTCGTCGTTGTCTCTTTTGCCTGGTTTAGCACCTGTTGGTCTCCTTTGCTCTTTAGAACGTCCGCCATGATTTTGCCGATGTTCACCATTTCCTCCTGCTTCATGCCGCGGGTCGTTAAAGCCGCTGTTCCCATGCGGATGCCGCTCGTGACAAAGGGGCTTTGAGGGTCGTATGGAATCGTATTTTTATTAACGGTAATCCCGGCTTCTTCTAATAGTTTCTCTGCTTCTTTTCCTGTCAAGTCCCACGGGCGCAAATCTAAAAGGATAAGATGATTATCCGTGCCGCCAGACACAAGCGTCGCACCTTCGTTCTTTAAGCTTTCCCCAAGTGTCGCGGCATTTTCAATCGCTTGCTGGGCATACGCGTTAAAGCCCGGCTGCAACGCTTCGTTAAAGGCCACTGCCTTCGCCGCAATGATATGCATTAGCGGCCCGCCTTGAATGCCGGGGAACACGGCTTTGTTGACCGCTTTGATCATCTTTTCATCGTTGGTCAAAATAACCCCGCCGCGCGGTCCTCTCAATGTTTTATGGGTGGTGCTTGTCACAACATCTGCATAAGGAACAGGCGATGGATGGAGGCCTGCTGCCACAAGCCCGGCAATATGCGCCATATCGACCATAAGTTTCGCTCCAACTTGATCAGCAATGTCTCTGAAACGCGCAAAATCAATGACTCTTGGGTAGGTGCTTGTCCCGGCAATGATCAGTTTCGGCTTCTCTTTCTTCGCGATCGCTTCCAGTTCATCGTAATCAATCAGCTGGTTATCCTCTCTTACGCCATAAGACACGACCTCAAACCATTTGCCTGAAATGCTGACAGGGCTTCCATGCGTGAGATGGCCGCCGTGCGAAAGGTTCATGCCCATCACTTTATCGCCGGGCTGAAGCAAGGCATAAAAGACAGCCAGATTCGCCTGGGCACCCGAGTGCGGCTGCACATTGGCAAAGCTTGGTTAGACGCTCAATCGCTGTCCGCTCCGCGATATCCACAAACTCGCATCCGCCATAATAGCGCTTTCCCGGATAGCCTTCCGCATACTTATTGGTCATCACGCTTCCCATGGCTTCTAACACATCATCACTGACGAAGTTTTCAGAGGCAATCAGCTCCAATGTTTGATGCTGGCGGCTTCTTTCTTTTTCTATCGCTTCGAAAATAGTGGAATCATTTTGTTGCAAACTCATGTTTCTCTCCTCCAATACATTTGTCATAAACAGTTCATTTTTTCGCTGCTGACCTGCTTTTCCGTGAGGACTGGTTACAAATGAAAGGATTCACTGCCTTTTTTGCACGCAAAAAAGGACAGAAAAGGGTAACAGCAGCTTTCTTTACCCTTCTCTGTCCTTTTACCTGAGAGTTTAACTCTATGGATCATAGAGTATTCCTCGTTGGTGGCGCCATCTAGATGCGCTCTCTCCAGAGGTGCGTCCGATTGCGGTTCCGTCTACCTGAGAGATTGGTTCCAAGGGTCTTTTTGGAACTTGCTCCTTCGGTGGCCTTTGTCTTTTGCACTCTCCCGCAATTGTCATCCGCTCTTATTTAATTTTTGTTATATTTAGAATAGTCGGCGATTAAAGGAATGTCAATTTGTTTGTCTGAGAACGGATCTTGTTTTCAAAAACTCTTTTTTAATTTTACCTTGTATAAGGAAAATTAAATTAACGTTTGCTGTTCCTTGATTTTCCACCATTCGAGAAGCGAATACGTTACTGACTAGAGAACGCAACCATCTATGGTCTGGTTCGTTTTTAAAAAGCATCATGTCGTTTTAGCTGTTTTTATTTTTCTCCTGCTAAGCTAGCCTTCATCTCTTCTACTGACTCTACTTCAAAACCTAGCTCGCGTAACATTTTTTCATCTTCTGTTTCATCTTGTCCAGCTGTTGTTAAGTAATCTCCAACAAAGATCGAGTTAGCTGCATACAGCGCTAGTGGCTGCAGGGACCCCAGATTCACTTCACGTCCGCCTGAAACCCGAATTTCCTTTGTTGGATTGATAAAGCGGAACAGCGCTAACACTTTCAAGCAATACAGCGGATTTAATTCTTTTACTCCTTCTAATGGAGTCCCGTCGATGGCATGAAGGAAATTAACTGGAATTGAATCGGCATTAAGTGCCTTTAAACCATTCGCCATATCGACCACGTCTTGTCTCGTCTCTTTCATTCCTACAATGACACCTGAACATGGAGACATTCCTGCTGCTTTTGCTTTTTCTACTGTACGGACACGATCATCGTATGTATGGGAAGTCGTGATATTCTCATGATTTCTCGCTGATGTATTGATGTTATGATTGTAACGATCGACTCCAGCCTCTTTTAATTTCTTCGCTTGGTCTGGCTTTAAAATCCCAAGGCAGGCGCAAACCTTCATCCCGTAAGTGTCCTTAATTTCTTTGACCGCTTCGACTACATGATCAACTTCTTTATTAGATGGGCCCCTACCACTGGCCACTATGCAGTATGTTCCTGCATTTAACTCATAAGCCCGCCTAGCTCCTTCAAGGATGGTATCCTTATCGACCATTCTGTAACTATCAATTGGTGCTGTTGAAATAGAAGATTGTGAGCAATAGCCGCAGTTTTCCGGACAAAGTCCCGACTTTGCATTCATGATCATGTTTAGCTTTACCTTGTTTCCATAATAACGCTTTCTAATTTGAAACGCCGCATGCATTAACAATAAGATATCATCGTCTGGACATTCTAAAATAGAAAGCGCTTCTTCATTGGATACCGCTTTCCCCTTTAGTACTTGATCTGCCATTTGGCTCCATTTGTTCATTTTATTCCCTCCAGCTGATTGAGTTGGCTGATTAGCAGGTTCACATCTATATGAGTTTTCACCATTTTTATTATATTTTCTTTTGTGATGTCTTTCAGTTTAGGAGTAACCCCTAATACAGGCACGCCGCATAGCCTCTCAATTAAGTCGGGGTTTGTTTTTTCCGCAAGGCTCGGAAGATCATTAATTCCATTGATGACGATCCCGGCAATTGGAAGGCTCAGTTTTTTTGCGTATTCAACCGTTAAAAATGTGTGATTAAACGTCCCGAGGTTTGGCCGGGCTACAATTACAATTGGCAGCTGTAAGACCTTTATCAAGTCACTAACCAAGAAATCTTTCCCTAACGGTACTGAAATTCCGCCTGCACCTTCGACTATGAAAAATTTATGTTTTTCTCTGATCCTTTTCCAGTGGCTTACTAGATCTTCCATCTCTACGATCTTGCCTTCCAGCTTTCCGGCCACATATGGAGCCAGAGGCTCTTTAAATTCAAACGGGGTAATCTCTTTATGGGATAAAGGTGTCTGGGAAAGCTGCTTCAGCAAGCTTGTATCACTCTTCGAATCTTCACGCGCAACCCCGCTTAACAATGGCTTAAATACACCAACATCGAACCTTTTTTCTCGTAATACCGCAGCAAGTCCGCTTGATATCATGGTTTTTCCCACATCGGTATCTGTTCCTGTTACAAAAAAACCGTTGATCAAATCATATTCAACTCTTTTCCAATGAGATAAAAGCATTTCAATAAGTAGTCTATTTCTCTGGATCCATGGGCAGAAGTGACAGTTAAACGAATACGACTTTCTTTACTTGGTACGGTGGGTGGACGGATAGCAGGAGCATATATTCCATTTTTCTTAAGCTTTTCCGCAAAAATGACAGCATCTTTGGGGTCACCGATAATGACCGGGATAATCGGTGTTAGCTCTCCTTTCATCCTGTAGCCCATTTCTTGTAAACTGCTTTTTATTTTTTTAACATTAGAAAACAATAGATGACGCTGTTCATCGCTATCTTCAATGATTCCTAAGGCGGTGTGGGAGGCAGCACAAATGGACGGCGGTATCGCTGTTTGAAAAATAAAGGTTCTAGCATGATTGAGCAGAAAATCTATTAATACCTTGGAACCTGTGACGAAACCGCCCTCCGTCCCGACCGCTTTACTTAAGGTTCCAATCACCACATCTGGATGAACACCAAAGTATTCACTTGTCCCCCTTCCTCGTTCTCCCAAAACTCCTGTTGCATGGGCATCATCTACAATGACGCAAGCATCATATTGTTTCGCTATTAAGGTGATTTGATCGAGAGGGGCAATGGTCCCATCCATACTAAACACTCCATCTGTTACAATAAATCGTCGTCGGTATGACGTTGTTTCTTTCAATTTTCTTTCGAGATCCTTCATATCGATATGGTTGTAAATAAAGGTGTCCGCTTTTGAGAGGCGGCATCCGTCGATAATGCTTGCATGATTTAACTGATCGCTTAAGATAGCATCCCCTTTTCCAGGCAAAGAAGACAGCACGCCTACATTGGCTAAAAATCCACTGGAAAATAGAAGGGCCGCTTCACTTTGCTTAAAACGGGCTATTTTTTCTTCCAGATTCTGATGCCAGTCCGTATGGCCGGTCGTTAACCTCGATCCGCTGCTCCCGACTCCAAATTCGTGCAAGGCTGCTTTTGCTGCATGAATTAAGCGCTGATCATTCGCAAGTCCTAGGTAATTATTGGAGGAAAACACGATTTGGCGCTGATCGTCTACTAACACCTCAGGTGAAGGGGCCGAACTCATGGTATGAAAATGACGGTACAATCCTGCCTCTTTTGTTTGATTGACCCTCTGGCTTAACCAATCGTCAAGCTTCAACACCCGTCACCTCATTTGTGACCTCCATAATGGCTTCCTTCATAATCGTGACCATTGCTTTTAAATCTTCCCTTGTACTTACATGCGGAGGCATAAAGACGATCACGTCACCAAGTGGTCTTGTTAACATTCCAAGTTCTCTCATTTTTAATGTAGCTTGATAGCCTACCCGTTTTTTTGCAGGGAAAGGCACTTTTGTTTCTTTTGAGTAAACAAGCTCGATTCCACACATAAACCCAAGCTGCCTAATATCGCCCACGTGCGGAAGTGATTTCAACTCTTCTAAAAGCAAGTGAAGATCCTCTGTCTTTTTTGAGACTTCTTCTACCATGTTTTCGGATTCAAACAGACGCAAATTTTCAATGGCAACGGCACATCCAAGCTGATTCCCTGTATAAGAATGGCCGTGGAACAATGTTTTCAACTTTTCGTAATCATCATAGAAGGCATTGTAGATGTCCTCTGTTGTTAAGGTTGCAGCAATGGGCAAGTAGCCTCCGGTGATTCCTTTCCCCACAGCCATTAAGTCAGGCTGGACCCCTTCATGTTCACAGGCAAACATTTTACCTGTACGACCAAATCCAGTGGCTACCTCATCCACGATCATTAAGACATCATATTTTGTACAAAGATTACGTACTCCCGACAAAAATCCTTCAGGCATGACAATCATACCGCCAGCCCCTTGGACCATGGATTCAATTGTGAGGGCTGCAATATTCTGATGGTTCTCGATCAATAACTTTTCAAGAATGTCTAAACATTCATCGCGACATTGTACAGGATCACCGCTCTTAGAATGATAAACATTAGGAATAGGTGCTTTAAAACTCTCAAACATTAAGGGACCGTACACTTGATGATACATCTCAATGGACCCTATACTGACAGTTCCGATCGTGTCACCATGATAGCCATTTTGCATTGCAATAAATTTTTGTTTTTCCGGTCTGCCAATATTCGACCAATACTGAAAGGCCATCTTAAGAGCAATTTCCATCGCCTCTGCTCCGCTATCTGAGTAAAAGACGCGTGTCAGCTTTTCAGGACTTATTTCAACGAGCTTTTCAGCAAGCTCTGTTGCCGGAACATTTGTCAACCCTAATAAAGTAGAATGGGCTATTTTATCAAGCTGTTTCTTAATTGCTTCATCCAATTCTTGCTTCCGGTGACCATGAACATTAAGCCATAGAGACGAATATCCATCATAGTATTCCTTGCCTTCAATGTCTTTCACCTTTATCCCTTTTCCGCTATCCACAATAAAAGGATGTTCATCATAATCTTTCATTTGTGTAAATGGTAACCAAAGATACTTTTTGCTTTTTTCAATTAATTCATGTGTCATTCATCTTCCTCCCATTGAATTAGTATGGATTGTCTTTCTAGGTAGTCTATGTATGGCTGAAGATGGCTTGAGCCATCCACAAAGAAGATTCGGCAGCCACGCTCATCTCCATATTCTTTTAGCTTCGTTATTCGCTGATACCCCAGCTTTTTACTGGCCACATAACCTGTTATGTATTCTGGATCATCTGACCAGCATAACTCTGCGATTGTAGCAGGGTGCGCACTTACCTTTGTTGCTAGTACAAGCGCCTCCTTCAATCTTTGGCTTCGAGACATGTTGTAATGGTCCGCCCATTTTTCAAAATCCCCGGTTAACCAGTCCATTCTCGAAACCCGGACCCCTTTTTCATTTCGATCACCGATTCGTGAACAAGAGCGGATATCAAACAAAATTGCTCCTCTAAGTACCGAATGCTCCATTAATTCTCTGTGTGCTTTTTCAATGCTCTCGGTTGGGACTCCTGCTTTCTCTAGAAGATTCCGAGCGATTGATTGTCCTTCTTCGACGGACCCCGCTTCATTTATTTCAATAGGCAACGGTTTCAGTTTTTTTATCGGTTCATCAATCATTTCAAACTGAATTTGCATAAAATCCGGATTGCCTCTGGAATGGGACAACGCTTTATCCAGCAGAACATTTATAGATTGTTTCAAATTGTCGTAGGTTGAAAGCTGTTCCCCTCCGGATATATGCTTTCCGCCTTTTTCGTGAGGTCCGTTCTGGGAGGCTCTCATTCTAACACTATAAAATGTTTCCTCTCGCAAGGCTTTTACCATCCTTTCGTTTTCTCACCTCTTTCTAATGTTAACTTAAATTAAAACATAGTTAACATTTAAAATATTAAATATCGCTACTTATTTTGTCAATATTTTAATTTATATATATTTCAGAAATTTACCATGATCGTACATTTAGTCATATACCGCTATTACTGTCACACCCTTCATGGGTTTACGAAGAGATGATTCCTTTCTAAGCCTGTCTTTATCCAATTAAATACTCTTCGCTCTCTGCATATTTCCCCGCGTTTTAGGCAATAACTGCCTGTATAAGCCAAACGTGTTCAAGGAGGGCAACATGCCATATTTAACGGTAGTCGGATATGGAACCTTTGAAGTGGAAAAAGGGAAAAAGCTTGTACTGGCTCTAGAGGATAACGGAATCAATATTCTTCACCGCTGCGGAGGCCGGGCAAGGTGCACCACCTGCCGGGTGGAGATGCTGGCGGGCGATTATTGTGACTTATCGGCGCTTGAAAAAGAAGCGTTTGAGAAAAAGGAAATCGAAGGCGTGATTGAAGATCACCTCCGCTTATCCTGCCAGATCCGCATTACAGAGGATTTAACGGTCCGCCCTATCTTAACCGCCGAAAGCTCCGGCATGGAGCCAGGCCCGAGACCTGAGGAATAACCGGAACACAAAAGGAGCAGCCGACAAGCTGCTCCTTTCGTTAGTTTTATATTAGGCGTGCTGATACGCCAGTTTCTTGGCTGCTTCTTTCACGCGCTCTAGACCCTCTTGAATGATGGCCTCCGCTTGGTCTGGTGCGGCATTGTGGCCTTCGATAATAACTTCATCGATGATGTCCATGCCGAATACACCGCCGAATACGTTGCGCATGTAATTCACAGACATTTCCATTGGTGCGGCTTCTGGAGTAGAGTAAACGCCTCCGCGCGCATTCAGGAAGATCGCTTTCTTGTCTGTCATCAGCTGAATCATTTCGCCTTCAGGGCTGTATTTGAACGCAAACCCTGCTGCGTACACGTAATCAATAAATGTTTGCAATTTGGCAGGGATCGTTAAGTTCCACAGCGGGAAAGCAAAAACGACCACGTCTGCTGCTGACAAAGCATCCATCGCCTTTTGCTTAGCTGCTAGAAGGCGCTGTTCTACATCTGTCAGTTCCGCTCCGGATTCTGTTTTTCCGAAGGCATTGAATAAATCCTGTCCGAAATAAGGCATATCCTCTTCGAACACATCATATGTCGTGATGTTCAAGTTTTCGGCACCCTTGATTTCTTCCATAAACGTTTCATACATTTTGCTCGATACACCTTCGGATGCCGGGCGATTATTCGCTTTCACTACAAGTACATTCATGATACAATTCCTCCACTTTCTTTTATAGCCAGAACAGGCAGCGGCCCATTCTTTCGGTTTTTCCGGTTCCATGTTATTGTAATAGTATTCCTTAAAGAAAGTAAGTACGCACTTTAAAGTAGCATAGTATCAAAAAGGATACTAAGGGGGAGGATTCGATGGAAAAGAAACCTGAATTGTGCCGTGTGGAAGATGCCTTAGGAATCTTAGTCGGCAAGTGGAAGCCGATCATCCTGCTGCACTTATTGATCAACGGGACGATGCGGTTCAGTGAGCTGAAACGCCATATGCCGGGGATTACCCAAAAGATGCTGACCAAGCAGCTGCGGGAATTAGAGGAAGAAGACATTGTCCAGCGCGTCGTCTATCCGCAAGTGCCTCCGAAGGTAGAGTATTCCATTACGGAGTACGGAAGAAGCCTCGAGCCGATCCTAGAAGCGATGCATGAATGGGGGAGCAAGCACACGGCTCATAAGGAAGAAAAAGAGAAAAGAATGGCCCAGAAAGAAGCGAACTGACCGTTCGCTTCTCACGTTGTTGAAAAACAACTTAGTCAAGAAAACCCTGGTGAATTCTCACCGGGGTTTTCACTTTTTTTAAATTGTTAAATGGAATCTTCTATAATATGAGAAGTGAGGTGGAGACCAATTTTCTGTAAAGAGCGGAGTTTGGCCCACTTTTTCAAGTTTTGTATGATGGCAGTCATCAAAACTTGCGTTTTCACTTTTTGAACTCCACGGTAACGTGCATAGCGCAGACCGTGGAGTTCTTTACTGTGTGCAAAGCTTAATTCAACGGTGGATGGCCGAACAGAACGCAAGATTTTTCCCCGCAGAGACAGGCGCTGCTGGCGCAGTTCATTATACGTCTCCTGATGAATGGATAGACGAAGCACCCGGTCTTCTCCCGGTTTTTTCGCAAATGGGCACCCCTGACAGCTGCCTTTTGGCGGTTTAAACTCATGGGAACCTTTCCGTGTTGTCGTCCGATAGTAAAAAGGCACCCCGCAAGGGCAAGCGTAAAGATCTTCCTTTATTCGGCGGAATTGAGTCCGGCGGCACTGTGGATGTTCCTTCACGGGTATTCGGC
>NZ_JWJE02000062.1 GCF_000812025.2 Bacillus thermotolerans | reverse complement strand
GAATACTAATCGATCGAGGACTTATCCTAATTAGAAAAGCAGAGGCGACTGCATAGACACGACAAGCAAATGTTCGGACGCTGGAGAGGCGCTAAGCCTTGGAAGCGGACGGTTATTTGACTCGAGTGTCTAGGAGCCGGAGCTGGACAACACACAACAAAATGGCAAGGTTTTGCCGGTTACTTCCCAAGCATATTATCCAGTTTTGAAAGAACAACGTTCTTTCAACCTTATACAGTCTGGCGGCTATAGCGAAGAGGCCACACCCGTTCCCATCCCGAACACGGAAGTTAAGCTCTTCAGCGCCGATGGTAGTTGGGGGCTTCCCCCTGTGAGAGTAGGACGCTGCCAGGCAAAACAAAAGAACTCCGTACATACAATACGGGTTTTTTTTATTTTTCTTACATATAACGAAGGACACCTCTTTGTTATGAAGAGGTGAGTTCCAATTCTCTAAAGTAAATCACCGTATCATTAATTTACAAAAAGCCCAGATTCGCGTTCTGACACGAGTCTGGGCTTTTTGTTTTTCGGTTTTTTTCCTGTACTTGTTCTTCCAGCCTTTCATCTTCGCTTTTAAATGATCTCTTATGATTATTTAGCCGACGAGCCGATGATATTTCTTTGCAAGAACGCATTAGTCGAAAGCATTCATTTTTATGAAGGTCAAGGGCCGTGTTAAGGGCGATAAGCATAGTATAGAAGCTAAACTAACCTAATATATAGGCGTGATTAAAAAAGAATTAAAAGGGGAAACTAGAAAATGATAAGAAAGAATGGAGGGACTAGTATGGACGTTGATAAAATACTGGACGCCAAAGGACTAGCTTGTCCTATGCCCATCGTAAGAACTAAAAAAGAAATGGCCAATCTTCAACCAGGGCAAGTGGTAGAAGTGCAGGCTACTGATAAAGGATCCACAGCAGATATGAAAGCCTGGGCACAGAGCACGGGGAATCAATACTTAGGAACAATCGAAGAGGGAGATGTTTTAAAGCACTATCTTCGAAAATCAAGAACAGATGAAGAAAAAGCAGAGGCTAAACACCCTCACCTTACAGATCTTAGTGACCTTCAAAAGCGATTAGAAAGAGACGAAAAGGTGACTGTTTTAGACGTGAGAGAGCCGGCGGAGTATGCATTTGGCCACATTCCAGGAGCGGTTAACATCCCATTGGGAGAACTTGAGAAGCGGTTCGAAGAGTTAAATAAGGATGAAGAGATTCACATCATCTGCCGCACAGGAACCCGCAGTGACCTAGCTTCTCAACAGCTTACAGAAAAAGGATTTAAAAATGTTAAAAATGTAGTACCAGGTATGGACAAATGGAAAGGCCAAATAAAACAAACACATTAAAGTAGGAGGAACCGAACATGAAGGTAGCGATTATTGCAGCAAATGGCAGCATGTTTGATGCTTATAAGGTGTTTAATATTGCAACAGCAGCGGCAGCGACTGATGCGGAGGTCGGAATCTTTTTTACCTTTGAGGGATTGAATCTCATTCATAAGGAAGCACATAAAGACCTTCCATTGCCTGCAGGAAAAGAGCATTTCCAGGAAGGCTTTCAAAAAGCAAACATTCCATCGATTGAAGAGCTTGTTTCTATGGCCAGTGAGATGGGAGTAAAAATGATTGCCTGCCAAATGACGATGGATGTGATGAGCCTGGAAAAAGAACATTTCGTGGAGGGTATCGACGTTGGCGGTGCAGTAACATTTTTAACATATGCGCAAGATGCGGATGTCACCCTGACCTTTTAACGGTCCTTATAACTGTGAAAGGAGTGGAAAAATGGCTGAAGAATCGGTAAAAACAATATCAGTAAAAGATTTAGTACGAAAAGTTCTTAATCACGAGGAATTATTTATTTTAGATGTAAGAAACACAGATGACTTTGACGATTGGAAGATTGAAGGAAAAAATATTCATATCATTAATGCCCCGTATTTTGATTTGCTTGAGGGGGTTGATTCAATCCGGGACAAGTTACCGAGTGATCAAGAGATTTATGTAATTTGTGCCAAAGGCGGCTCTTCAGAATTTGTGGCTGAACAAATAGCAGAAGCAGGCTTTTCTAACGTTTATTCTATTGAAGGCGGCATGAAAGCATGGAGCGAGCATTTAGAGCCAATTAAGGTCGGTGATCTCAAGAACGGCGGAGAGATCTATCAATTTGTGCGTATTGGAAAAGGTTGTTTATCCTATTTAGTGGTATCAGACGGGAAGGGTGCCATGATTGATACAAATCGTATGCTAAACCCGTACGAAGAATTTATTAGTGAAAAAAACATCACGTTAACTCATATATTTGATACTCATTTGCATGCTGACCATATTTCAGGCGGCAGAAAGCTCGCGGAAAAACATGGGGCGGATTATTACCTGCCGCCGAAGGATGCAGAAGAGGTACAGTTTGAATATAATCACATTCATGATGGGGACGAGTATACAGTAGGCAAAGCAACGCTAAAGGCCATCTATACTCCCGGTCATACTATTGGCAGTACCTCATTTGTGGTCGATGACCAATACCTGCTTACAGGGGATATCTTGTTTATTGATTCGATTGGACGCCCCGATTTAGCCGGGAAAGCGGGAGATTGGGTAAAAGACTTGAGAACCACACTGTATGAGAGATATAAAGAGCTGACTGATGATTTAATTGTTCTTCCAGCTCACTTTATGACTGCTAAAGAAATGAATGATGATGGCAGCGTAGCGGAGAAGCTGGGCGTATTGTA
Organism: Bacillus thermotolerans; assembly: GCF_000812025.2. Lineage (GTDB taxonomy): Bacteria > Bacillota > Bacilli > Bacillales > Domibacillaceae > Quasibacillus > Quasibacillus thermotolerans. The sequence goes on along the minus strand of NZ_JWJE02000062.1, from coordinate 17,581 downwards.
TCAGCAAAACCACGGCTTAAATATTGATAGCGAAGAGGAATTCAGAAAGACGGTCACAGAAAACCTTCCTCCTCAGCCGAATTCTTATCAGGAAATACGAGAAACAAACATGGGCAAAATCTCTCCAGAAGAAGAACAGCAGAGAGAAATGGAAATCGGACCAAATCGTTGTGCGGTCCGTTAATGGGAAAGCATATGAAAAGAGGGAGATGTCGGCCCTCTTTTTATTATAGGTTATGTTCTAATTGCTTTGGGCTGTAATACGAGTAGCCCGAGTTTTTATACAATTAGTGTCAATAAGTAAGAAAGGGCTTTATATGAATGCTATTACTGTTTACACAACAATGGGGCTATGCTGAAGAATTGTCTAAAGGGTTAATTTAATTTTATTAAAGAAGCCGGAGGTGTAAAGAATGGAAGCCAATAAAATATTAGATGCAAAAGGGCTGGCATGCCCAATGCCAATAGTAAAAACCAAGAAAGCTATGGCTGATCTCGAATCTGGTCAGATGCTTGAGATTCATGCGACCGACAAAGGAGCAAAGAGTGACCTTGCTGCTTGGGCAAAATCCGGTGGACATGAGCTTGTAAAACATGAAGAAGAAAACGATGTCTTGAAGTTCTGGATTAAAAAAGGCCAATAGTTATAGAGGGAACCGCTGTGGTTCCCTTTCTTGAAAAGGAGGGCATTATGGAATTAGGATTCATCATTGTTATTTTTCTCATTGGTTTCATCGGTTCTTTTATTTCAGGAATGCTCGGGATTGGTGGCTCTATTATCAAGTATCCGATGCTTCTGTATATTCCTCCATTGTTTGGCTTAGCTGCATTCAGCGCCCATGAAGTGTCAGGGATTAGTGCTGTGCAGGTTTTTTTTGCTACAATCGGGGGCGTATGGGCTTACCGCAAGGGGGGCTATTTAAATAAATCCTTAATTGTCTATATGGGAGTCAGCATCTTAATTGGAAGCTTTATTGGCGGGTATGGTTCAAAGCTGATGTCTGAAGAAGGCATCAATTTGATCTATGGAATTCTTGCTTTAGCAGCTGCCATTATGATGTTTGTACCTAAGAAAGGGGTAGATGATATTCCGTTAGATCAAGTCACATTCAATAAATGGCTGGCCGCCGGCCTTTCGTTGATTGTGGGAATTGGAGCAGGAATCGTTGGAGCAGCCGGAGCCTTTTTACTAGTGCCGATTATGCTGGTTGTATTAAAAATTCCGACAAGGATGACTATCGCTTCTTCTTTGGCCATTACGTTCATTTCATCGGTCGGATCTACAATTGGGAAAATCACTACGGGACAAGTGGATTATGGACCAGCAGCGGTGATGGTAGTGGCTAGCTTAATTGCTTCTCCATTAGGAGCGATGGCTGGTAAAAAGGTCAACACAAAATTGCTGCAGGTCATCTTAGCCTTGCTGATCCTTGGGACAGCTATAAAGATCTGGATGGATATCCTGTAACTTATAGAGAAGGCAGGCAAGAGGAGTCTCCAGCCTCGTTTCGTTAACAATTGTGCGATGGCCTTTTCATGTTTTAGGTTACATTAAAAAGAAATGAGCAGGTTTTGAATCAACAAGAGGTTACATAGTCAAGGTACTGAATAACCCAATGACATTAAGGCATGTGGGCATGAAATGGTTAAATGAAAAGAAAGGGGGTATGGATTAATACCCCACTATGTAATGTAGAGAAAGGATGAGAGTGTTGGATTTTCATTTTACAGTTGAAACAAATAAGTCATTAGAGGAAAGCATACAAACATTGGAGGATAGCTTAAAGAAGGAGTCCTTTGGTGTTTTATGGACATTTGACATTAAGGAAAAGCTGGAGGAGAAAGGGTTTGGCTTAGAAGAGCCGTTCTTTGTTCTTGAAGTGTGCAATCCGAAGGAAGCCGAGCGCGTGATCAAAGAAAACAAATTAGTTGGATACTTTCTCCCTTGTAAAATCGTTGTTTATAAAGACCAGGGAATAACCAAAATAGGGATGCCGAAACCGACATCCTTAATTAGTATGCTTGAAAATAATGAATTGAAAGCGATGGCAGAGGATATTGAAAAGCGGTTAATTCGATGCATTGAAATGACTCAGTAATTGTAAATGGCTGCTTATGGACTGGCTTTCTATCCACTAACAAGGTTCTAGAAAATATAAACGCCCAATTTCTTTGTCAAAGCACAAAGATAGTTGGGCTTTTACCTGCTAGTCAAGGCGTTCGGAGAAAGGCAATTTATTATGAAGTTTTTCTGTTTTCAATATACGTTTCAAGAGCAGGATGAAACTCCTTTTGAAAATGCTGGTCTGGACAGGCTTTAATAACAATGCCTTTGCGAATATTAGATTTGCTAGTTTCTAACGTTTTACGGCAGTACGGACATTTCTCACTCAATAGGCGATTAAATAAGTTCATCATCTAACTCCTCCTTCAAAACCTTTAATTCCTATATCCTTAATAAGGATTATAGCTGAAAATCAGTTTATTTTCAATGAGGTGTTATTAACATTTTTAGTTCTATCTTTTTATAGTTTCAATATACCGGAGAGATGGCTAGTTAAATAAGCGATTTAGATGTTTTGCGGCTATAGGTTAAAAAATTACTTTCATTCGTTATTTCTAGATAATAGGAGGTATTCAAACATATGCATCTGCCTGCGACTACAGAAAGAGTGAAAGAACATACAAATCCTAAGATAAATGCAGAAATCGAAGCGCAAATTGAGGAAAACATAAAATTTTATAGAGACAAAAGCAGGGAAGAAATTAAAGCCAGGATTGATGAATTAAACAGGGAATGGGATACAGAAAGAGTCCTTGAGGCAAATGCGTCCAGCTTGGTACTGAGCAGCAGTATACTGGCTTTGACAGTAAACCGAAAGTGGGCAATCCTATCGGGGGTTGTCGGTGGGTTTCTCCTTCAGCATGCGCTTCAAGGCTGGTGTCCCCCTCTAGAAGTGATCAGACGAATGAAAATTAGGACCTCCAGCGAAATTAATAAAGAAAAGATAGCTTTAATAAAATTGCTGGAGGAACGCTAATTTCATACTGTAAGGAAGTGAGCACTGAATCGGCTAGTGCTCACTTTTCTTATGAAGTTTTTCAGATGAGTTTGATTTAATTGAAGGGCACGATCAATTCAACAAAAATCAGCTACCTAATGATTTTAATATTTTTAATCAAACATTAACAGAAAGGGGTCATAATATAGCGGAAAAGGAGTGGATAGTATGAATGATATCAGTATATTTTTTGCTTTAATAGGAGGAGTGCTTTCCTTTTTCTCACCGTGCGTATTTCCTCTTTTACCCGCTTATATTACCCATTTAACAGGTGGAAAAATTGAAAATGCTAAAATGCAGGTAAACCGTACAAAGCTTTATTCGCGTTCTATTGGGTTTATCATTGGCTTCAGCCTTGTCTTTATTGCGCTCGGTGCCTCAGCAAGCTTTATTGGACAAATACTTATGGATTATCGGGTTCTTGTGATGCAATTAGCCGGCCTTCTTATTATTATTTTTGGTTTGCAGATGGCTGGTTTATTGAATTTCAAATTTTTCATGAAGGAAAAAAGGATTCAGGCTGAGTATCCATCAAAAAATATCTTTGGCTCGGTACTGCTGGGAATGGCGTTTGCCAGCGGCTGGTCTCCGTGTGTGGGGCTCGCTCTTTCCTCCATTCTTTTACTAGCAAGCTCATCTGATACTCTGGGTCAGGGAGTGTTCCTTTTGGGAGCTTATTCTCTTGGCATGGCAGTTCCATTCTTTATTATTACAATTGTGATCTCTTATTCCTTGAAAACCATGAGAAAAATAAACAAGTATTTATCAAAGCTTGCATTTTTGAATGGCATAATCATGGTGGGTCTTGGATTTTTAGTATTATCGGGGCAACTACAGAAAATCAGCGCCTGGCTTTCAGCCTATAGTTTATTTTCATTATAAAAAGGAGGATGTCTCTTTGTGAAGCAGCATCTTATTGGAAAATCGGTATTATTGGTAGAAGATGATCCGAAAATCCGTAACCTTGTGAAAGTCTATTTACTTAAAGAAGGATATGAAGTAATTGAAGCATCGGATGGCTCGGAAGCGAAAGAGAAGATTAAGCGGTACGATCCTTGTATTTTATTACTTGACCTTATGCTGCCGAAAATCAGCGGTGAAGAGGTATGCAGGTGGGTTCGCGAGGATTTTCAGAGCATGATGCCGATTATTATGCTTACCGCTAAAGTGTCAGAAAAGGATCGAATCCAAGGGCTTAAGTTAGGGGCTGATGATTATGTGGTGAAGCCTTTTAGCCCGGCGGAATTAATGGTAAGGATTGAAGTGATTTTAAGAAGAACTGCCAGCCGGTGCAGCAAGCTAAGCTTTGGGGGGCTGACGATCAAGCCGATAAAAGGAGAAGTGTGGATGGATAGCGAGCAGTTGGAATTAACTCACTTTGAGTTCAAGCTCTTGCATATGTTTATGCAGAATCCGAATCAAGTGCTGTCAAGGGAGCAGATTCTTACATTTATTTACGAAAATAACGAAAAGGCCGTCTCAGAAAGGACGATTGATGTCCATATTAAACATTTGCGAGAAAAAATAAAAGAAAAAACACCAAAAGATTATATTCAAACTGTCAGGGGGATGGGGTATAAATTTGTGGCCTTATAACCAAATGTCCAACCTATTGTCGAGACTAGTGGCCTTAAACAGCGTCGTTATTCTTCTTGTCATTCTTTTAGCGGGTTTTTCTGTTAAAGACTATGCTTGTTTTCTGGTCAACTCTGAACAGATTATGGGCCAGGACCTTGTTGATATGTTGAATGGTTTTCTTTGGAAGGTTGGACTCCTTGCTTTTGTTATCGCTGGCCTGTTTCATTATTTTACGGTGAGGAGAATCGTCGGCCCGATTAAGAAAATGTCTATTGCAGCAAGTGAAATTAGAGAAGGAAACATCCCTCAGAGAATAGAGACGAAGACATCAGGAGAATTGGAAAAGCTTGTTCAAAACTTCAATGCTATGTCTGAAAAGCTTTTTACCATTCAAGAGCAGCGGGAAGAAATGCTTCGAGATATCGCACACGAACTTCGAAGCCCCTTAACGAACATAAATGGCTATCTTGAAGCGCTCGAAAACGAAGTCATTGAGGGAGATCCTAAATTATTTGGTTCATTGCTTGAAGAATCCCAAAGGATTACAAGAATCGTTGAATTGATCACAGAAATGAATTATTGGAATAACGGCAGTTACTTTTCAGAAAAGAAGTTTCACCCGCTTAACATTAGTGACATACTTGCCGAGGTGATTACAGCTTTTCGGTTAAAGCTGGATAATGAATTTTCAGAGGTAGATGTTCATATTGAGCAAGCTGTCCTATTAGGGAATAAAGATGGTCTCATGCAGGTTCTTTCTAATATTCTTCAAAATACTCTCGACTACAACACGGGACAGCATCTGGAAATAAAAGGGACAGTTAAAGATAACATATACACCATCTCATTTACCCATCGTGGTCAATTTATTAATCCTGGAAAGAAAGAGCGCATTTTTGAGCGTTTCTACCGTTTAGAGGAATCAAGAACAACAAAAGCCGAAGGAGCCGGTCTAGGTTTAGCCATTGCTAAAAGTATCGTCACTGCCCACCATGGAAAAATTGGGGTCGATTCAGACGGTACATGTCATACGTTTTGGATAGAGCTTCCATTGGAAAAGGCAGTCAGCAAAGAAGTTTAATACACGAGTGTGGAGATTTTAATCATTTCTTAACAAAGGGAATTTATACTTTCATTGAAAGGGGTGGGGATATGGAGTTTAAGGTTGAAAGCGACCGCGTGAGAAGTGATTTAGCATTCGGTAAGCTAGCTATTTCGCCTAGTGAAAAAAGCGGATATCGTCCATATGAGTTATTTGTCTCTTCTCTAGCGGGCTGCAGCGGCAGCTTGCTTCAGACTATCTTGCAAAAAAAGAGACAGCCTTATCAAAGACTTGAAATCAAAGTCTCTTCGGTTAGAAATCCGGATTACGCGAACCGGATTGAACAGCTTTCTTTGACAGCCTTTGTCCATACGAAAGAGGCTTTTACAGAGCAGCAGGCAGAGAAAATGGCCGATTTAGTAGTCAAGAACTGTGGGATGATTCAATCCATTATGCAGTCAATAGAGGTAAAGTTTGTTGTGAGGATGGCCTGTCTCGACAGTGATCGTTATTGAATTATCTTCAATTTGGGAATTTGTCGATCCCAGCCATATGGCTTGCAGCCGTCGCTGCGCTTTTTGTTGCTCCAGCTATAGAAAAGATAGTTGCACGTGATAAAATAGGCGACTGGTATTGGAACAGCTTTTTTCTTTACTTCATTGTATGGAAGCTAAGTTATATTATCTTTCATCCGGGTTTGTTTTTAGATCACCCTTTCTCCATTCTTTATTTTAATGGCGGAACAAAAGGACATGTGTTGGCATTAGCCGCTCTCTTCGTTTATCTCCTTGTATTGGGTGCAAAGAAAGGCCTTTCTATCTATAAAGCTTCGGCTCGGCTTTTCCTTTTTTATTTTATCTGTTACGAAGCGATCATTCGCTTTTCAGAAGCAAATTACATAGGGGCCGTTAGCCACCTGGTTGTATTAGCGAGTCTTCTAGTTTTGCTGAGAGCGCAACAGCAGAAAAAACAACGCTTGTCTGGTCAGCTGTTGATTCTCTTCATATTAGTGGAAATGTTGCTTATCAGCCTTTTTCATACAATTCTTTCTATAGAAGCAATCACCTTTGCCTGGCTAGGCCTAACGATATCCATTCTTAATGAAAAAGCTAACAAGGAGGGATAAATACTTGAATAAAAACCTTTTGTCTATCGCTATCATTTTATTAGCTGTTGCGATTATAGCAGTAAATGTATGGAACCCACAGAATAAAGAAACGAATGAGGAAAGTACGGATCTAGCTGCCAGTGAAAGTGTGACAGCGACTGAAGACGTCCCCGGTGTAGATCTTTCCGAGGTGCAGGAGGGCAAGCCTGCACCTGACTTCGAACTAACGACTTTAGCCGGTGAAACAGTAAAACTATCTGATTACCAAGGGAAAAAGGTTATCTTGAATTTCTGGGCCACCTGGTGTCCGCCTTGTAAGGCTGAAATGCCCCATATGCAAAACTTTTATGAAGAAAACAAAGATAAGGGTGTGGAAATAGTGGCTGTCAACTTGACAGACTTAGATAATGGAAGGTCAGAAATTGAAAGTTTCGTAAAAGAATACGGCCTGTCTTTTGATATCCCACTTGATGAGAAAGGGACCATTGGGACACAATATCAGGCCTTTACCATCCCCACCAGTTATGTCATTGATTCAAACGGGATTATTACACAAAAGATTATCGGTCCGATGGATGAAAATATGATGGCTGACTTAACAGAAAGCATCCAGTAAATCATTTTTCAAACATCCGAGCTTTAACTATGAGGGAAGGGAGCGGTTTTGTTTGTACACGATATTATTGATAGAGGAGGAGCCGGCCCTGTCAGAAGAATTATGTACCCTGATCAATGATCATAATATATCGTGTATTCGGAGTGGTCTTTCTAGTGAAACACTTTGTACAGTAAGTAACCGGTGTGCAGATCTAATTGTTTTGTCTGCCGTATCATCATCTTCTTGGATTGAATTATGCAAGCAAATAAAAGATTATTCATCTGTTCCGGTAGTACTTTTTACAGAGGGTTGCGACGAAGCATTTATCCTGCAGAGTTTGCAGGCGGGTGCAGATGATTTTATGATCAAATCGATGGGGGAAGGTCTTCTCTTAGCAAAAATGGAGGCTCACCTGCGGAGAAGTCCCCGAAGCGGCACGGAAGAATTGGAATTCAAAGGGCTTGTGGTCAATCGTGAGCGGTTAGAAGTGCGATACCACAACACCTTATTGACCTTTACGCAGAAAGAATATGCCCTAATGGAATATTTTTTGAGCCATCCTAATCAAGTAATAACAAGAGAGCGTCTGCTTTTACATTTTTGGACTGGTCACCATCATATTGATACACGGACGATTGACTCTCATATTCGAAATATAAGAGCAAAGCTTCGGGAGGTTGGGTTTCCTGCCACTGAATATTTAAGAACAGTAAGAGGAGTTGGCTACCGTTGGAAAAATGATGAAGCATGTTTTGTTTCTATTTAAAGAGAAGGTGTGATATCTGGAAAGCTGCTAAATGCGAACTTCGCATTTAGCAGCTTTTTTTATGAGTGGTAAGTTACTAGCTTGTTACATCTATGTGCAGTCTTCGTGCAAACTATACGAAAACCCCCTATTAACAAGGAACTTGTAATTATAAATTAAAATAACGTCTCCCCTTGATCTGATAAGATGAAGATATAGATAATAATAGTTTTTCAGGGGGAATATGGAAATATGAAGAGAATGCTGATGGTGGTTATGACAGCCACGATATTTTTTATGGTTGCCACGTTTGGGTCTATGGAGGCAAAAGCTACCTCTATAGGAGCATCAATCGTAGAGTATGGCAAACAATTTATGTCTGTTCCTTATGTGTGGGGAGGCACCTCACCAAGCGGGTTTGATTGTTCTGGCTTCACTCAATACGTTTATAAAAATGAGGCAGGTGTATCTATTCCACGTACAACTGATCAACAATATAAAATTGGTACTTCTGTAGATAAAAGTGATCTCCAGCCAGGCGATTTGATCTTTTATAAGAATACATATAGAAAAGGGATTTCTCATGTTGGTGTATATGCGGGAAACGATATGGTCCTGAATGCGACAACCAGTAAAGGAGTAGCTCTTGTCTCTATGGATGATCCGTACTGGGGACCAAAATATGCTGGAGCCAAGCGTGTTCTTGAAGAAGAGAACATACCTGAGTGGTTTACAGATGTATCGGAAGCGTCTGCTACTTATGCAGCTATTAAAGAGATGTCAGAGAAAGAAATTATTACAGGATTTGAAGATGCTACATTTCGTCCTGATGAAAAGGTTACACGAGGACAGACAGCAGCGATTATAAACCGTGTCCTTCAACTAAAGCCTAAGGTAATGAGTCACTTTACGGACGTACCAAAATCATACCGCTTTGCGTATGACATTGCAGCAATCCGTGAAGCAGGCATTGTAAACGGTTTTGAAGACCGAACATTCCGGCCGAATGACAATATGACACGTAACGAGATGGCTGCCATTCTCGAGCGTGCGTTTGAATTAAAGGCATCACAAACAGCCAGTGCCCACATTGAATATGAGGATATTCGCCCCGATCATTGGGCATATAACGGAATTGTTACTATGACATCGATTGATCAAACAGGCTTTTTCAAGGGAGACAAATTTTACGGCACCCACTATGCAACACGTGAAGCGTTTACCGTGGGTGTCTATAATGCTATGAATACACAATAAAATTAGTGAGCTCTGGTCATTAGACCTGAGCTTATATTTCTTTTTAAAAAGAAATATTTTTTTCTTCTAATAAAGATATCTTTATATGATAGTTATCTAGAATTAATTAACGCTAAGCAAATATCGAAACACTGACATTCTATCTTGGTAAGCTTAACTGAATATAAATCAATGATCTGTTGAGCTATAAAAAAGCCCAATTCTTTTTTATAAATAAAGAATTGGGCTTTTCTCTATGAATAAGAGGATCTACGAATCCTTCTTAGACACTAAATCGGCGCAGTACTCTCTGATTAATCTAGATGCTTTCGTCTGACTGATTCCCAGATCACTAGCTACCTTCCGCGAGGATTGATTCGTTTGGTAAGAATTGCGAACGAGCATCCGTTTTGTTTGATCGAGCGCTTCATCAAGTGTCGATGGAAGAGCCAGCTGAGTAAACGGTCTGACCTTATCAGTAGTGATTTCTGACACCTAATAATTAGGTTTGACGAAAAATACAAAATTTTCATAGACAAAGATTTGTTTTCTAAATATAATAAAGTCAGAAAATAGAAGATAATTCCGAATTATGGAATAAAGGGTATATAGGAGGTTGATAGAGTAGCGAAGGGGTATGTAATTTACCGTTGAAAGCGCTATCATAATCGCTGGTTACTATATATGAGGGGGAAAACAAGTGGAGAATTTTACAGCAGGGATTGAGAAGATTACAGGCATTATCTGGGGATTGCCCATGATGCTCCTTTTACTAGGGGGAGGAATTTTTCTCACGATTCGATTGGGCTTTTTTCAGTTTAGATATTTTCCGCATATTATGAGGCAGACGTTCGGGAAAATCTTCAGCAAGCCGGATTCGTCTGAGGGGTCGCTAACTCCTTTCCAAGCGGCAACTTCAGCCTTAGCATCGACTGTAGGAGCGGCTAACATCATCGGGGTGCCCGTAGCGATCGCCTTTGGCGGTCCTGGTGCTATTTTTTGGATGTGGGTCGTTTCCTTAATCGGAATGGCCGCTAAGTACTCGGAGGTCGTACTAGGAGTGAAATACCGAGAGAAGAATGAGGAAGGCGAATGGGTTGGCGGACCGATGTACTACATTGACAAAGGATTAGGCTGGAAGCCGCTGGCTGCCTTTTTCGCCTTCGCTCTGATGATCGAAGTAATCGCCAGCACCATGGTACAGTCTAATTCTTTAGCGACCACTATTCAAGGGGCGTTTAATGTGCATCCGGCTGTTACTGGCGGAATCGTGATGGTGTTAATTGGTGTAGTTGTATATGGTGGAATTACTCGTATCGGAAAAATAACGGAGAAGTTCATCCCATTTATGGTCGGAGTTTACATTATCGGCTCACTTGCTGTTGTGATCGCGAATGCTTCTATGATTCCAAGTGTGTTTGCTATGATTTTTGAATATGCTTTTACACCGATTTCTGCTGCTGGCGGGTTTGCTGGAGCGGGAGTGGCGGCAGCTATTCGCTGGGGGTTAGCGAGAGGTGTGTATTCCAATGAATCCGGGATGGGTACAGCTCCGATTGCTCATGCAACCGCAAAAATTGACCATCCTGCTAAGCAAGGGTTCTGGGGAGTGTTTGAGGTAGTCGTTGATACATTAATCATTTGCACGATGACGGCTATTGTTATTTTAAGTTCAGGTGCATGGACAGAAGTGGCACCAGCGCAGGCTTCAAACATGGTGACAGTCGCATGGGCGGAAGTATTTGGCGACAACATTGCTGGTTCGTTTATGTCGGTTGCTTTATTTATGTTTGTGCTTTCAACGGTCATTGTCATTATTTATTATGGAGAGAAGCAAGCGGAGTACTTGTTTGGAACAGCATTCTCAAAATTTATGAGGTTAGTCTATATTGCTGCTATTTTCGTCGGCGCCATTGGCGGACTTCAATTGATTTGGCAATTCCTTGATATTTTATTAGCTCTTGTGATCATCCCCAATGTGCTGGCTCTTTTATTCCTGAACAAGGAAGTTAAAGAAATAACGAATGATTATTTCCAGCGTGTTTATAAAAAGAAACACACTGTAGTAGAGGCAGATTACAAAAAGGCTCAAAAATGAATAGTTTGAAATTGAACTATTTAAACGTTTCCCCAGCGGCTATTCAGCTGCTAGAATAAGAAGATATATTAGTAGTTAGTTTGATGGAAGACCATCCGGTGGATGGTCTTTTTCTATGACTTTTTAGTCACCCGCTGTTTATCCGCAGTTAGAAGGTTTAAAGGGAATGCTGAGGGGTATTATACATATGGGAAATTTTTCTGAATGATAATGGGTACAGGTTGATGAGAAAAATGAATAGGAGTGAGTATATTATTTGTCCTTTTGAACATCAACATATAAAATAATCAATAATTACATTATAATAATTACATAATGATAGTGATTATAAAATATGCTGCCCTGTAAAAGTGTTTAGATCGGGCAGGGGCGATAAATTCCGAGGAGGTTTTCATTTTGGCAGAAAACAAAGATAAAAATGCTTCAAATGAAAAAGATGTGAAACGGGAAACGTTGACAACACGGCAGGGACACCCTGTAACAGACAATCAGAACATTCGAACGATTGGTGACCGCGGTCCTGCAACACTTGAGAACTATCATTTTATCGAAAAAATCTCCCACTTTGACCGGGAGGAGGTACCAGAGCGCGTTGTACATGCACGAGGCGCTGGTGCATTCGGTTATTTTGAGACTTATGGAAAAGTCGGGGATGAGCCGGTAGAAAAGTACACTCGTGCGAAAGTATTTTCAGGTGCCGGGAAGAGAACACCGCTCTTGGTCCGTTTCTCTACTGTAGCAGGAGGGAAGGATTCACCAGAAACTGCGCGGGATCCGCGTGGTTTTGCGGTAAAAATGTATACAGAAGATGGAAACTGGGATCTTGTTGGGAACAACCTGAAAATCTTCTTTATCCGGGACGCCATGAAGTTTCCTGATATGATTCACGCATTTAAGCCGGACCCCGCTTCGAACGTGCCGAATCCTGAGCGCATGTTTGACTTCGTGTCCCGCTCACCTGAAGCTACGCATATGATTACATTCCTGTTCTCTCCATGGGGCATTCCAGCCACATACCGCCACATGCAGGGTTCTGGGGTTAACACCTATAAATGGGTGAATGCTAAAGGCGAAGCGGTGCTCGTGAAGTATCACTGGGAACCAAAACAGGGCATCCGCAACTTAACTCAAGAAGAGGCGGACGAGATTCAAGCGAAGAACGTTTCTCATGCAACACAGGATCTGTATGAAGCCATTGAGCGCGGAGATTATCCGGAATGGGAGCTGTTTGTACAAATCATGGAGGATGGTTATCATCCAGAGCTTGATTTTGATCCGCTTGATGATACGAAGCTTTGGCCAGAGGATAAGTTCCCGTGGCTGCCGGTGGGCCGTATGGTTCTCGACCGCAATCCAGTGGACTATCATGCGGAGATTGAACAAGCCGCTTTCGGTACAGGGGTTCTTGTAGATGGCATGGACTTCTCTGATGATAAAATGCTGCAAGGCCGTACTTTCTCTTATTCTGACACGCAGCGCTACCGCGTAGGTGCAAACTATTTGCAGCTGCCGGTAAATGCGCCGAAAACGCCAGTCCGCACGAACCAGCACCGTGGCCAAATGGATCACCGCGATCCGAAAGAGTCTGGTGAGAATCCACATATCAACTATGAGCCATCTATGCTTGGCGGCTATCAGGAAGCGGGCGAAGAAGAACGCGTACCGCACCGTCCAACGTATAATGCAGAAGCAATGAGCGCGCCAATTGACCGTCCGAACAATTATGGTCAAGCAGGCGACACGTATCGCAGCTTCGAGGACTGGGAGCGTGACGAGCTAATCAAAAACTTGTCCAATGCGCTTGCGGTATGTGACAAACGCATCCAGGATGCTATGATTGAGCATTTCACAAAAGCGGATGAAGACTACGGCCGCCGCGTGAAGGAAGGCATCGAAAAGAAAATGAAAGAACTTGAAAAAATGAAGAAGGAAGATAACGTCCCAGGCCGTGAATCAGGCCAGTCTAAATACGGACAAGGCTCCATCGCCGCAAATGAAGCTGCTCAAGATGCAGCGGATAAAGGACACGAGGCCGATCCTTATTAAGAATGAGACGAAGATGCAAGAAATGCCCAGAAGTTCAGTGAACCCTGACTTCTGGGCATTTTTTTGTACTTATGCCATCTGTGCAGGCGGGGCCATTGGTAAGATTTTTTATAAATAGGTGGAAAAATAAGTTGCTATTTACATAAATTGAAAGTTATAATTTGGTAAGATTTTATCAGTTTTTTCCGTCCGACAAAGTCAAAAAATGAGAGTCCAAAGATCAAGTTAAGCACTTTAAAGGAGACAAAAATGAAAAATTACCGCTTATATATCCTCATGGCGTGTTGGGCTATTTGTATTGCTGCTCAGCTGTTGCTTCCTGCTCCGGTCTTTCTTATTCAGACGATGATCATTATCTTGTCCCTCCTGACTATGATGTTTCTTAAAACGATGTTCAACTTTTTAATCTTTCTATCAATTGTTCTTGCGTACGGCTTCGGCTTGACTGTGTATTCGATCAATTACCAAATATTTAATGAAGGGCAATATCAACTGATTCTTGCTCACCTGTTACTAACCTCCTCTTTATTATTGAACTGGCTCATTATTCACGAGTTAAAAGCTCTTTATCAAAAGATGCAAGAAATGCAAGCACGGCTTCATTATCTTGAAAAGTTTGATGAACAAACAAAAGCTTTATCCTTCCAGGAGTTCAAAGAGAGGGGCTTGTTAATTGAGACAGCTATGCGCCGCCGGGGAGAGAAGGGGCAATTGCTGTACTTCAGAATGAATGAACACATTCCAATGTCAGTGAAAGCCTCTTTAAGACAGGAATTCGCGAAAGTGTGCCTTCATACGATCCGAACCAACTTCGACCTTATCACTTCTCCTACAGAAGAAGAAGTATTAATTTTGCTTCAAGGAACGACTCCGGCAGGACGGGATATCGTCATCAGCCGTCTTGAGGAAAACGTAAGAAAGAATCTTAATTTTGTTTCCATGCCTTACTCTGTCCACTTTTTTGAAGTCGAAAACCTTGAGAAGAAGTTAGATGAATTAATAGGTCGAAAGGGAGCTTAACAGAATGAATATCCTATTAACCATTATCATGGCTTTCTTCTGGAGTCTATTAATTTTCTATTCGGTTTTAACGCTGGCAGGCGTGTATTATCGCTCTAAAAAAGAGCATAGAACCATACTTGAAGAATATCCGTCTGTATCTATTCTAATCCCTGCCCACAATGAAGGGGTGGTCATTCAAGATACATTAAGTGCGATGAGCCGGCTGGAATATCCGGGAGAGTTGAATATTTATTTGCTGGACGACAACTCCAAAGATAATACAGCCGAAATCGGCAAGGATTTTCAGCAAACATTCAGCCGTATCCACTATATTCCCGTTCCTCCTGGCGAGCCTAAAGGAAAATCCCGCGTGTTGAACTACGGCCTTTCTTTTATTCAATCGGACTATTTTTTAGTTTATGATGCCGATAACGAGCCCGATCCAGATGCTGTGCGGCTGCTGGTAGAGAAGGCTGAGACGACACCAGGAGCGGCAGGAGCTGTAGGATATGTAAAGACAAAGAACGCAGGCAAGAATCTGTTAACACAAATGATTGCCTTGGAATTTCAAGTCTTTCAGCTGTTGATGCAATGCGGCAGATGGCAGCTCTTTAAAATTGGCTCCTTAGCCGGTACGAACATGCTATTAAGACGTAAGGTCATTGAAGAAGCCGGGGGCTACGATGTATATGCCTTAGCAGAAGATGCGGAGCTGACGATCAGGCTAACGGCAAACGGATATTTGATCCCCGTCGCCGCGGAAGCAAAGACATGGGAGCAAGAGCCCGAAAACATAAAGACCTTCATTAAGCAGCGCACAAGGTGGTTAATCGGCAATATTTACTTGCTTGAAAAGTTATTTATCTCCCCTAAGTTTTGGAGGAAGAAAGCCTTTCATCATTCGATTCAGCATTTAACAGTCTATTTGCTGTTTGCCTTGCTGCTGCTGTTTTCGCATATCCTCTTCGTCGGAAGCCTTCTTGATTTATTTGAACCTATTTATACAGCTCCTGTGCTTATGTTCTGGTTTATGAGCTATATTGTTTACACCTCCCAGCTAATCGGCGCTATTGTAGTAGATCGGGAAATATCACCGATTAAAGTGGGAGTCGCCCTAATCATGTATTTCACGTATGCTCAGTTATTTATCGTCCTTCTTGCCCGAAGTATGTCGATCTATTTCTGGAAACGGCTAGTCAAAAAAGAGACTATTAAATGGGATAAAACGAATCGCTTTAAAAAGCGGGCGGTATAACCAGCATGTTCAACAAATGGCTGATCGCAGTGGGATTGATGACTCTTTTATCGGGAAGTGTGGTGGCGTGCGGGGTGATGCAAAAAGATACGGAGGCTGCATGGTCGGAAGAAGAGTTTATTCGTATCGTCCATCAGTACTACATGGACGATTCAGGGAAGATTCGGTCGTATGGAACAGAAGAAAACGAAGAGTACCTCCTTGAGTCCATGGGCTTGTATATGAAATGGCTCTCTGGACATAACCGAGAAGAAGAAGTGCAGGAGCTGAGAAAAACGGTACAAAGCGAATTTGCTTATGAACACGCCTCTGATGTGTTTTTATCGTGGAGAGTGGAGGGGGACCAACAAGCATCTGTTAACGCCTGGATTGATGATGCACGGATCTTATCGGTGCTGGGGCCGGCTGATCCGTTATTTAATAAAATAGCAGACACCTTGAAAAAATATCAGGTCCAGAACGGCTTAATTGTCGACTTTTATGATTGGGAACAGGAGGCCGCAAGCGAAAGGGTTGTTCTAAGCTACGGAACGAGAGAGGAGGACGCGCTTCGACTAACTAGCATGGATCGTCTGTACCTTGAGGCTTCCACACGGAGCGATCCTTTCTATCCGGAATTCTATGATGTGAAAGAGAAGAAATTTATTGAATCAGATGAAGTGCATATGGTGGATCAATTGCTGATCGCCATTCAGCTGGAGAAGGAAAAAGGGGATAACCATGAGTTCTGGCAATGGTTAGTATCTGAATGGGAAAAGCATCAGGCCATTTCGGGAAGGTACGACCGGAATTCCCATAAAGGGAATGGAATAGAATCGGGGGCTGTTTACGGCATAGCTGCTGAATGGGCTTTGCTAAAAGGAGAGGAAGAGCTGGCGGAAAAATGGAAGCACAAAGGATTTCAGTTAGTGAATCCAAAAGATCACCAATTTGATCATATTCATTTCTTTGATTTAATATGGAATGCTCCTTAAAGGCCCAGTTAAGCCACCAGTTGCCAGGCAATTGGTGGCTTTTGCCTGCCGTAAAATGAAATGTGTCGAAATTTGACTAGCGAAAAAGATTGAAAATGGAAAACGCTTTCAATTATAATAAAGACAGATCAGATGACATGTATAGTCATCACTCTATCTAGCAAAGGTAGAATAGGATGGGAGAAAGTTAAACAAGGAGTATGTTTAACAAAGGGGATTCATTAAAACTATACATATGGGTCAGCCGGTAAGGCTGGCGAAAAAAGAAGCAATGAACCGTTTGGGGAAGCGGGGAGTTGCTTCTTTTTTTATAATAAGGAAAACAGCTAACAGAAAGGTGGCTATATGGATGACAGATGCATCTTTAAACGCCTATGTTCAAGGGCTTGTCACTGCATATTCGGCTCATGCTGATAATGAGTACGCAGAGTGGTCCAAAAACTATTTAAGAAACCAGTTCAAATTTTTAGGTATTCGGGCGCCTATCCGCCGGAAATTAACGAACCAATTTATAAAGGAAAACGGATTGCCTCCAAAAGAGAAGCTTCGGGATGTTATTTTTATGCTTTGGGATCTTCCGGAGCGTGAATTTGAACCTCCCACGACTAAAGTCGCGGGATTCTATGGCCCTTTCGGGCAGTAAAACCCTAAGACTTGTCGTCGTAGAATTCCTGCTTCATCAGGACTTGCCTGGCTGTTCCCAGGGCTTACTGTCCCTCCATTACTGTTAAAAAACAGTACCCGACGCCGCAGCATCGGCAGGCACACCCCGCCGTTCCAGCGGTGTATGAGACACGGAAATCTTAAGCCGTGGCCAGCTCTTCTTGAAGAAGCCGG
>NZ_JWJE02000061.1 GCF_000812025.2 Bacillus thermotolerans | reverse complement strand
TAATTTAACATATGTGTTTTTTTATTACAAATAAAAAAACCGCCCGCACACTCATGACTGAAGTCACGAGTGTGCGGGCGGAGGTCATCAATTCTTCCAAAATGCTCAACAGCTTTATTCACATAATTCTGAACGTCTGATTCTTTTGAAACATCCGCTTGAACGACAATCACTTCTCCGTATTGATCTAACTCTGCTTTTGCTTTATCTAAAGACTCCTGGAACAAATCAATTAAAACAACCTTGGCACCTTCTTTTAGAAACCTTTCTGCTGTCACTTTACCGATACCACCGGCTCCGCCTGTAATGACAGCCACTTTATTAGACAGTCTTCCCATAATTGCCACCTCTTCTTTTTATTTTTAAACTGAGATATCTTAATTCAAGGTTATTGTAAGCCCTTTAACTAAATCTTGCAAAATTTATGCTTGTCTAATCACCTTAAATAGGGTTTTTATTTCTTTTCCGTTTATGTGAATTCATTGACAGACAGGTTTATGAGGTTCAATGCCCCCACAACCTCGTCTTCTTTCTCGTGATTGGTGAAAATGACGGAGGAACAAGTTTTATCTATCGTCCATGTAGCCAACCCTCAACTACACTGCCGCTTTAGTTCAGCAGGGAAACCAGCAACACTTTTTACAAATTCTTCGCAAAAAAAAGAAGCACCATCAAAATGACGCTTCTTAAACCCTTGGTCTCTCCAGTTATTGTCTCTCATTATGTCTTTTGTTTCTTATCTCTTATGAAACGAAGGCTCTCGTTCGTATTCGTTCCAATTAATTAATGATGGTGGTGATGGTGATGACCATGTGACGGTTCATTTTTCGCGTTGCACAGGATGGAATCATCATGTTTATGCGCCATCGTTTCCATTTGGATCGTCACGTGCGTAATTCCTTTATGTTCCAAGTCATGCTCAATCTCGCGTAAAATGCCTTCGCTTTCTGCGATGGTCAATTCATCGTCAACAATGGCATGGCAAGAAAGGGCATTCAGTCCGCTTGTAATGGACCAGACGTGCAAATCGTGAATATCCTGAATTCCTTTTGTGTTTTTGAGTGTGTGTATGACATCATCGACATCCACATTTTGCGGAGTTCCTTCCATTAATACATGAGTAGCGGCCTTTGTCACATAGTACCCGCTTCTTAAAACAAGGATCGCAACAATCACACTAGCTAACGGATCCGCCCATCCCCAGCCGAAAAACATAATCAGCAAAGCAGCCACAATGGCACCGACTGAGCCAAGCATATCACTAAGCACGTGCAGGAAAGCTCCGCGCATATTTAAGTTCTCTTCAGTATCTCCACCGCGCATCATAACCCATGCCACTACAATATTTACCGCCAAGCCGACAGAGCTAATCACAAGCATGCCTGTGGTGGCCACTTCCGGCGGGTTTGCGAACCGCTCAATCGCTTCATAAAAAATATAAAGCGCAATAAGGATTAACGTAACGCCATTGATGACAGCCGCCAGAATCTCAAACCGTTTATAGCCAAATGTTTTACTGTGACTGGCTGCTTTTTCAGCAAGTTTGAAAGCGACCAGCGCAATTGCTAATGAAATAGAGTCACTCAGCATGTGCCCGGCATCCGATAAAAGAGCCAAACTATTCGTTAAAAAGCCCCCGATCGCTTCAATCACCATATAACTCGTAATAATAATAAACGAAATCAGCAAGACCTTTTTATTTGCCCCATGAGTATGACTATGACTGTGATCATGAGCCATTTCGATTCCCCCTTAGAATCTCATTGAAATGTATACATAACATGTAAAGACGGTGCTTAGTGATGGGACGCATGATCAATGGCTTGTTTCAACAAGTTTATAATATGATCATCATCGTTTGAATAATAGAAGGTGGTCCCTTCTCTTCTATATTTAACTAGCCGCAATTGTTTTAAAAAGCGTAATTGGTGTGATACAGTGGATTGATTTAGATCCAATCTTTCTGCAATGTCATTGACGGAATGTTCGTCTGAACAAAGCAGATTTAAAATGCGTATTCTCGTTGGATCACTCAACGCTTTAAACGTTTGCGAAACGATAAATAATGTCTCTTCATCTAAATAGTGCTCTTCCTCAGAGCGATCTTCTTCTTTTTCTAAGTTTTCATTCATTTTTCCACACACCCCACTAATGGTTTGATCAAATGAAATACACACCTTTATATGAACATATGCTCATATATAATAATATGTGAATCCATCAAAAATTGTCAATCGAAACAACTAGTCAGCGGTATACTGTCACCGAAAGACAAAAAGACTGCCCATCAGCAGCCTCCTTTGTGAAGTTTGAATTCTTTTACTATAAAAGAAACACGTTTACTCTCGGATACTCAGCTCCGACAGCTTCACCAATAAAATCGTATGCTTATTCTTTTCTTTGATCTCGCAATACCCACTATTGTAAATATGAACAATAGTGTAGATCTTAGAGTCGTAAACAACCTCCATGCCAACTTCCATCCCTAAGCCCTCTCCCCTGTCATAATGATTAGTTATATGAGACCTTATCATCGGTAACCGTTTCCTTACAAGAACATTTTTCGACAATATCGGCATCTTTTATTGATAGGAGGATCTGCCTTATAGTTTAAGAGCGATGCCTTCATAATTAGCGATTTTTGGGCAAACGAAAAGGACCTTATCCTTGTAAGGTCCTTTTCGTATTCCTTATCCCGCTAACAAGGTGTCAAGGCATAAAAAAGCCAGCCAAATAAAAGCTGACCGTCTCCTTATTTTATTGATTTCCTTTCTTCATAGCTTCGCGAGTCAAGCGCGCATTGTTTAACCCTTTATCACTAAATGCGTTATCACTATTTAAATGGTCCTCTACTGATTCTCTGTCCATCTCACCCTTTAGTACGTCTGAAGTTTTTCCATGTACATTGTTTTTCTCTTGCGGCATTCTGTTCACCCTCCTTTTCAATTATTATCTGTTGCCCGTCGTTTTCTTATGCGAGGGCTAATCATAAGGAGGTGTCTGTATTTATTTCTTCTTCAATGAACCGGCTTAATACTCCAAAGTTCCCTGGTGTGAGAAGGTATACGCAGGACCCCTCCCGCTAACTGCCTTCTTTATTCGCTTTCAGCAGTAAGGTAGCTTTCCACAAAACGCAAGAAAACCTTAGCGCACGGCGAGAGGTACCGTCCTTCAACATAAAACACAGAAACCCAGCGGGACAGCGGCGGATCCAAGGGCAAAATGGATACTGGCGGTCCCGGCGACTCTGCCATTAAACGCGGGAGGACGGAAACACCTAACCCTTCCGCTACGAGTGTCCGTGGAGAGGCACACTCGTAGGCAATGAGCGGCTCGAACCCTTCTTTATGGCACGTTGCAAGCAGTTGATCACGGGCGCCTGATCCCTCCTTAAAAGAGACGAAGGATTCTTCCTGAAGCTCTTTGACAGAAACCGTTTGCCGCTTCACCAGCGGATGCCCTTTGGAGACGGCCAGCACTAGTTCATCTTCATATAGAGGCTTTGAACAAAGCCCCTTTAGTGGAACTAGGTCTGTATTTGATAAGTAGTGATCTTTCGTATGAGCCAGAGCAAGATCTAATTCTCACTTTTTAAGAGCCTCCAACAATGGCTCAGTTGTATTCTCCCTTATAAACACTTTTATGCCAGGATACTTCTTACTGAATACGACCAGCAAGCTCGGCAGCCTCGTTTGTACCATGGACTCCAACGCACCTACCACAATTTTGCCGTGCGGCGAGTTGATCAACCCCTTAACAGAATCCTTCGCCATTTGTGCCTCTGTCAGGGTCTTTTCAGCACCCATCAAGAATTGCTCCCCAGCCTCAGTTAGAGTCACCCCTCTTCCTGTCCGATGAAAGAGTTTAACGCCGAGTTCCTGCTCCAAATTTCTTATCTGCTGAGAAAGCGCGGGTTGAGCTATTCTTAGCCGCTCCGCTGCTTTTGTAAAATTATTTAGCCTTGCCACTTCAACAAAGTAAACTAACTGTCTAAGCTCCATAGATTCCATAACCACCTTATCTCTTAATATAAGCCATACTTATAGGTGCAATAACACAAATATCTTTTTCTTATCAATTACACAGTATTATAATCTAATATAGAAAGGGAAAAGAAGGTGAATTTCGACTGTTATGCATTCTTTTATGTCTGTTGTATGCAGCTGCTGGGTGTTATGGGTGCGGTTAATTAAATGAAAACGGTTACCGTTTTTGAACAGGCTGGGTCCCTCTGTACCTGGACCGAAGGAATGGATTTAATTTGAACAAGGGCAGCCATTTTAGCAGCAGTTCGTATGTGACGACATAATCCCACACGATCACTTCTTTAATTCAGAATTATCTGATTGCTAAATGAATAGTGTCATAGAAAGAAGGTACAATCCATGATTCAAAAACGGCAAGGCATTTATTTTGGTTGGTATATTGTTATTGTCAGCATGATCATTACAATGTTAACGGTAGGGCTCCGGCTGGGGATAGGACCGTTTGTATTACCGATGATGGAAGATTTTCATGTCACACGAACATTTATCTCAACGATCATTTCTGTGAGTATGATCATGTATGGGGTTGGCATGCCTATCGCGGGTTACTTATGCGGAAAATACAGTACAAAATTTGTTCTTCTGCTGGGACTTGTCATCATAGAGCTATCGGTGTTGGGAACGGTGTTAACAAACAATGTCTGGATTTTCTTCTTTACGTACGGCGTGTTTCTGTCGTTCGGTCTTGCATTCACCAGCCCTGTCGCCGTAACTCCGATTATTAGCCGCTGGTTTGTTCGTCAAAGAGGCCGGGCATTGTTTTTTCTCTCCACCGGCTCAATGGCTGGTATTGCTATTTTTAATCCGTTGGCTACTTTTATGATTGAGTCCAGTGGTTGGCGAAGCACCTTGCTCATTTTCGCGATCATTTTTGTCATTTTAATCGTTCCTGCTGCTCTTCTCGTTTTTAAGGAAGAGGTTCCAGAAGGTGCTGATTCAAAAGAGGGTTCTTCAAGCGCCAAGCCCTCTGCTCGTGCAGTCACACAAACGCTCACTTGGCGGGAGGCTGTTCGCTCAAAAGCGTATTGGCAAATTGTTGCGGGGTTATTCGCTTGCGGGTTCAGTATGAACTTACTAGGCTCCCATGCAGTTCCGATGTTAATAGATCATCATTTTGCACCTGCTGCCGCTTCGTTTGGCGTTGGACTTATTGGGCTTGTTGCCATATTCAGCACACTCGTTTTAGCTTCCATCGCTGATCGCTTTGATCAACGCAAGCTGCTGTTTTTCATTTATTTCATACGCGGTTTGGGTTTTCTAGGCCTCGTATTTTCACAGAACACGTGGCAGCTTTATTTAGTGGCCGCACTAGGCGGATTAGTGTGGTCTGGAAGTATAGCGATGTCCTCCGCTATTTTAGGAAATCTTTTCGGCGTAAAGCTGCTCGGTGTGCTCTACGGCTGGGCTTACCTTGGCCACCAAATAGGAGGAGCCATCTCTTCCTTTCTTGGCGGCTGGGGCTATGAAGTCTTTGGCACACATGTTTTTTCATTCGGCTTAGCGGCCTTCACATTAATAAGCGCAAGCATTATTTCGTACCTTATTCCTGATAAGCTCACGCGGCAAAAGATGGAACCAGATCAACGGATAGATAACCACACAGCCTCTTCCTAATAATATGCAACTCTCTTTTACATGAAATCTTGTATCCCGGTACGATGCGTTACTAGAGGTAGGAATAGACCTGAATGTCAGAATTAGAAAAAGCGGCAGCTATGGACAAGGCATTAAAGTCCTAGGCTGCCGCTTTTTTATTTGAATTTCCTTAAATGTTTATATCCGCTAATTGGTATGATTGAAAGGTTTTCACATGGTAATAACAACTTTTCCTTGAGCGTGTCCTTGTTCAAAATACTTGAAAGCCTCTTCCATTTCACTCATTTTAAACACTTTATCCATGACCGGTTTGATCTTTCCGGCTTCAAGGAGGTCTTTCATATAAATTAAATCTCTCTAGTTCTGTCTTTGTAATAAGCTGGACATTTTTTGCCTTCCAGTGAGTGAGAACCAAGTTCCTAAGGTCATCGTTTGAAACAGTTGTGCACCCGAACCTCCGACGTGAATAAAGGTTCCATCCGTCTTTAAGGCCCGCTTATAAGCCGTCATCGGATAGTGCCCGTTAACCGCGAGAATCAAGTCGTACTTCTTTCCGTTAGCGGTAAAATCCTCTTTCGTATAATCAATGACATGATCGGTGCCAATAGATCGCAGGATGTCTATATTTCTCGTACTGCAGACACCAGTTACGTCCGCTCCGAAAGATTTGACAATCTGTACAGCGAACGTTCCAACACCGCCAGAGGCGCCATTAATCAATACCTTCTGTCCAGCCTGAATCTTGCCTTTATCTCTCAGGCCTTACAAGGCGGTAACTGCCGCCATAGGCACCGCAGCCGCTTCCTCGAATGTGAGGTTTTCTGGTTTTAATGCCAGTGCCTTCTCAGGAACAGAGACATATTCAGCCAAACCACCCCAGCCGCAGCCAGACAGGTCTCCAAATACACTTTGACCTGGCTGAAACTGTGTAACCTCTTTCCCAACTGCTTCTACCCGGCCGGCAATGTCACCTCCAGGTATAGAGTACTTCAGTTTTAGAAGGCCAAAGGCGAAACGCGCGAGGAAAGGCTCTCCCTTCAGAAGCACCAGGTTGCCATAATTTAAGGAGGCGGCATGAACCTTTACCAGTACCTGATTGTCTTCAGGAATAGGTTTATCTACTTCTGCCAAATTAAGAACATCGGGTGAACCGTATTTGTGATACACGATGGCTTTCATTCATTTTCCTCCGAATTCCTTCGAATTGAAATCCTATCCCTTCTTTATCCACCTATTTATATTGAATACAACACACTAAATGACCGATTCACCGAAAAAATCTAAAATAATTTAGCGGGAAATCTTTTAACTTAACTGCCTCGTTAACTTACGATCACCTTTTCACAATCTTAATAGCTTAATAAATCATAAACATGTACTTTTACGAATGATGATTACATAACGTCAGGCTGCCTCTGCCCTAACACCTGTTTTCTTGAGAAAAAGAAGAGAAAGATGGTTACCAAAAACTCGGAAATCGGCAAGGACAGCCAAATGCCGGTAATGCCCATAAACTTGGGCAAAACCCAGAGAAGGATTAAAAAGAAAACAAAGCTTCTACATAGAATAATCATGACCGATGGTCCGACCTGGCCAACAGACTGGTAATAGCTCATATATACAAAGTTATAGCCCAGGAATATATAGGCAATAAAGAACAGGCGAATTCCCTCCACAGCCAATTGTTGAATTTCGGCAGATTCTATTCCGAATAAACTGACCAGAAACGGAGCAGTTCCCCAGCCGACCCCAAGTAATAATATTCCGAGAGCTAAGGAAGTCTTCTCACCGATCCTTACACTCCCCTTGATTCGTTCTGTTTCCTTGGCACCATGAAAATAGCTAATCATCGGCTGAAGGGCCATTTCAATTCCGAAGAAAGCCAGAAACATAAAGCCGTGCAGATAATTGATTACTGAGAAGGCAGCGACGCCCGCGGTTCCTGCCAGCTCAACAATCGATAGATTATACCCCGTTACGAATATTAAAAAGCCGGCTTCTGCCAGAAAGCTTGGAAAACCAATAGAAAAAATGCTCATAAGAAATTTCCAGGACCACTGAAACGACATGTTTCTTAATTGTGCATGTCGGTTAAAGAAATGCAGGGATAAAACCAGCAGTCCAGCAGCTCCGCCAACTATTGTAGAAATAGCTGCTCCTTTTACTCCAAGGCCCCAGACGAAGATAGTAAAATAATTTAAAATAATATTCACAACCGAAGTGACTCCAAGAGCTACCATAGACAGCAAGGGACTGCCGTCATTTCTGACAAACGTACTGATTACTTG
The DNA here is from genome assembly GCF_000812025.2 of Bacillus thermotolerans. GTDB lineage: Bacteria > Bacillota > Bacilli > Bacillales > Domibacillaceae > Quasibacillus > Quasibacillus thermotolerans. The sequence goes on along the minus strand of NZ_JWJE02000061.1, from coordinate 12,450 downwards.
TAATAATGCGAGAGTCCAGCTGAATAACAGCATGATGAGTAAGTAATCAATCACGTAAGAGAAAGTATCAGCATTTGCCCCCAGCCATTGCGCGATGATTTCAATGTTAGGTATGCTCAGTATGCCTACTAGCAGACTAATCAAAAATGTAGCAGCGACAGACATGGAAAAGATGCCGCTTGCTTTTTTAGGTTGATTCCCTCCACTCAAAATGGAGTATACCGTTGCTCCGCCAACCCCGATCCACAGAGAAATCGCCATAATTAACGAAATAACTGGATAAGCAAGGTTTACCGCAGCAAGCGCTTCTGCTCCCACCCCATTCCCTACAAATAGACCATCAATCAAGATATTCACAGACATAAGCAGCAAGCCCAGTGTAGCAGGGATAAAATATTTAAGGAAAACTTTGTGTAAAGGCAGCTTCATTAGTGATTGATGTGTTTCTGACATATTTTCTTCTCCTATTATTCAAAATGATCGTTAATGATGAAAGTCATTTCCGGATGACTTATGAATTTTTAAATATAAAAGATTTCTTTTACGAGGATATACTGCTTCACGAATTATCAGTTACAGGTTAAGAGGAATACTTAATAAAAGTTTCCGTACAAATTACTTAATAAACTGGTTTTGTTAAAATTGAATGCTAGTAGAAAAATAGAACTTCCAATTATACAGAAGTTCTATTTTTCCATATAGCCTTATTCAACTGAAGCACCCTATCATTTAAGAACGATTGTTCACACAGTGCTGACTTTACGCTTACCTAACTTTAATGAAATAAAGTAAGACACCTATCACCACTCCTAATAAAAATCCTATGCCAGCTCCCGCAACTTGAATAAATACAATCTCTAACATGAACCCAATCGTACTGAATATCGATCCAACAAATAAGCCAAAAACCATTCCATATACTAGATAGTTTTCTAATTTAGGCTTCTTTTCATTACTATCAGCCATATCTCTCCCCACCTGCTCCCCATAGTAGCACTTTCTTGTAGCTTGCTATGTAGTAGCGATTCGCTAGCTTATCACGAATATGGCAATAACCATAACCCGCCTTCATGTCATCGGAAATCATTTGGACCAGCCCTTTTAGCTCTGCATCTAAACGGGCACGACCGAAGACCTTCCCCTATATATAGAAGGCAATCAGTTTTTTCAAATAGTTGAGTATACCTAGTAGTTTATATTGTATAGAATAATTTGTATAGGACGTTGAAAAAGCTTTTCCTTATAGTCTTCGTAGTTTCTCATCCTAAGGTGAAGGCGGCTTCTATTTATGCCAAGCTCTTTGGCAAGGGATATATAACCTTCCGCTCCCTTCTAAATATCGTCCCACCCTATTTACTTCTTCCTGACTTGTAATTTTTACGATCGAATGATAAATAACCTAACCATCGACCTCTATATTTCAACAGCAAATAAAAAAGCTGCAGGGATGAAAAAATCACCTGCAGCCTTTCCTGAACCTACTTATTATATCTATAGTTGGTGCATGATTTCCTACTTTACGTAGTTACAAAGCTTGCCGATTTGCTCTACTTCAACCGCTACCACATCTCCTGATTCCATCGGGCAGCTTCCGGATGGTGAACCAGTAGCTAGAACATCCCCCGGCTCTAACGTCATCACCTGTGAAATCCAACTGATGAGAAAAGGAATGGAAAGAGACATCTGGTTCGTGTTCCCCTCCTGCACCACTTTGCCATTTAGTGTCGTAGTGATTTGCAAATTAGTCGGATCTATCCCTCTCACGATACACGGTCCTAAGGGGCCAAAGGTGTCAAACCCCTTTCCTCGTGTAAACTGAGGATCATGTTTTGTCAGGTCTCTTGCCGTTACATCGTTAAAGATCGTACAGCCAAAAATATAATCGAGCGCCTCTTCTTCCTTTATGTTTCTGCCGCGCTTCCCAATCACAAGTGCTACCTCTCCCTCCATTTCGACCTGCCTGGTTAAATCATTTGAAGGGAGAATGATCTCCTCTAGATGAGGAATGACAGAAGAAGCTGGTTTCAAAAATAAAAATGGTTCTTTCAGGTTAGCCTGCCCTCCCGTTTCCTCTGCATGCCCAGCATAGGTCCAGCCGAAGTTTATAATTTTTGAAGGTACTACTGGCTCTAGAATTTTCACATCGCTATATTTCATTCTTGTTCCATCAAATGCTAGTCTATCGTTTGCGATATCGGAAAAGCTGCTAGACATTTGTATAATTTCATCATCTTCAACCGTCCCGTAATACACCTTTCCGTTTTGCTGCTGATAGCGAACGATGGTTTGTGTTTTTTGCAGCACTTGCATAATCAATCAACTCCATAGCTTACTTGATGAACCTTACCTGCTCACTGATCCATTTGTACTGCTCTTCCTTCTTTCTATTGAACTCCACCTTATTTTCTTCAAAAATGTTATTTCCTTCTGCATCAATAGACACAATAAGGGGGCCGAATTCATTCACTTCACATACCCAAAGAGACTCAGGCATCCCAAGGTCTTTCCAGTGTACTTCTTTGATTTCTTTCACGCTTGTCGCAGCATAGACAGCATTCCCTGCTGGAAAGACCACATGCAGTGCCTTATGAGTCCTGCATCCTTCTTCGGTGTTCTTCCCCATTCCGCCTTTCCCAACGATGAGTTTCACACCTGTTTCTTCAATAAACTCCTTTTCAAACTTTTCCATTCTCATGCTGGTTGTCGGACCGATAGACACAATTTCATACTCTTCATTGCCAAGGTCTCTGACAATGGGACCCGCGTGAAAAATAGCCTTACCCTTAAGATCTACAGGCAATGGGATCTTTTCTTCTATGAGTCTTCTATGAGCAACATCCCTGCAGGTAACCAGCGTACCGGTTAGGTAGATAATGTCCCCGGTGTGTATATCCTTGAGATCCTCATCTTTTATAGGTGTCGTTAATACCTTCTTGGTCATAGTGTTACCCCCTCATGAGTATTGATTTCATAGTTTAAATTACGGTCAAATGTAATTTTCCCTCGTCTATGGGACCAGCAGCCTGTGTTAACGGCCACTCCAATTGTAGAAGGATGCCTTGCTGTATTGACCACATTTACACCCATGACGGATTTAGATCCCTTAAGTCCTTGAGGTCCCAGACCAATGGCGTTAATTCCATCCTCAAGGAGTTTTTCCATCTTAGCTGCATTTTCATTTTCGTTACGACTTCCAACAGGTCTCATAAGCGCTTTTTTGGAGTTCATGGCTGCTGTTTCTACAGAGGTACCGACGCCTACACCTACAAGAAGCGGAGGACAAGCGTTAATTCCATAACTAGTCATCCGATCAAGTACAAACTTTACCACCCCTTCATAGCCTTCACCCGGCATTAGAACTGTGGCAACTCCAGGAAGAGTACAACCTCCGCCTGCCATATAAGTATAAATTTCTACCTTATCACTATCTTCTTCAATCTCCCAGAAGATACTTGGCGCACCGTCACCGATGTTCTTTCCTGTATTGTATTCATCAAATGTTTCTACAGAATTATGACGCAATGGCGTTTGTTGAGTGGACGTATATACACTGTCTTTTAAAATACTGTCCAGTTGCCCGATTAAAGGGAAGTTCTGCCCGCACTTCACAAAAAATTGGAGAACACCTGTATCCTGACATGAAGGTCTCTTTAACTCATAAGCCAGCTTCTGATTCTCGAACATAGTTTTATAGATCGTCTTAGCAAGACGGTTATCCTCTTCTTCACTTAGCTCCTTCAATTTGCCTTCCACATCATCAGGAAGCTTATAACTAACAAGCGATATAAACTTTGACATTAAATCCGTCATCTTTTCTTTTTGTTGTATTTTATCCAGGGTTACATTCATAATAAGTCTCCTTTATGGTTTATTTATTTTGCGTGTATGGATTGGAAAATCGTTAGCAGAATAGTTAATCTGCAGCTGTTAAGAAAACCCCATTTATCCTGATTATTCTTTTCCTCTTCTAAGAATGAATGTATTTGATTCACCCATTCACATCTCTCCTTCCCAACACCTCTCGCTGTGCTTTCAGAAAATTATTTCTATATCCAATATAAAATAATGTATACGTTATTGTCAATTTTTTAATTAAAAATAGATATTTTTATGTTTTTTTAAAAATAAATTGACTTTAATGTATTAGTTAAAGTAATATTTGAATCATCAAGCCGGTTCCTTGTTAATTTCTGATTTTTTAATAGATTCATAACCTTAAAGAGATTCTCTGAGGCATCGGCATTATTGATTGATAATTATTCTGAAAATTAAAAAAGTGAAAGGAGATCTTTGATGACAACATTAAAAGCTTTTTGGAATCAGATGTGGTCGTGGGATCAGCAAGCTAGAGAATGGACAAGGACAATACTTAGGATGCAGCCAGCAGCGAGTGGCTCAGCAGCTCGAAAACCTGACCCTTCCTTCGATAATGAATCGATTCAAAAACCGCATAAGCCCAAGCAAAAAATACCTAGCAGCTATTCCAAAACACAACTGATCGGTTTAATTATGGGGCCCATTCTTTTCTTGTTCATCAGTATGTTTGTCTCCCCTCAAGGGATGACACAGGAAGCGGCTACTGTCTTGGCCCTCGTGGCATGGGTAGCTTCCTGGTGGGTCACAGAAGCTATTCCCATTCCACTCACCTCTTTATTGCCTTTGGTCTTGTTTCCGCTGTTAGGAATTATGGAGACTGGAGAAGTTTCAGCTTCATACGGTGATCCACTTATCTTTCTTTTCGTTGGAAGTTTTATGATAGCGCTATCAATGGAAAAGTGGAATCTTCATCGAAGAATTGCTCTTGGCATTATTGCTTTTATTGGAACGAATCCAAGTATGATTATTCTTGGGTTTATGACAGCTACCGGCTTTTTATCTATGTGGATTTCAAATACCGCTACCACTATGATGATGGTACCTATGGCGATAGCTGTAACAAAACACGTAGCCGATTCCTTAAATCGAAATGGAACATCCGTGGACACAACACCTGGAAACTTTCCTTTTGGAACCGCTTTAATGCTGGGAACTGCTTATGCCGCCACTATTGGAGGGTTTGGCACGTTAATTGGTGCTCCTGCTAATACCATCCTAGCCGCTACAGTAAGTAAGCTGTATGATGTGCAAATTTCCTTTGCTCAATGGATGTTATTTGGCGTACCGCTTGTTGTTATCCTTCTCCCTCTGGTTTGGCTCTATCTAGTAAAGGTTGCTTATCCTATGAAAGCAAAAAATATTCCCGGCGGACGCGCTATTATTAAACAAGAACAACAAGAGCTTGGCCGGATGAGCTTTGAGGAGAAAGTCGTCCTATCAGTCTTTTTATTCATCGCATTAAGCTGGACGACACGAAGTTTTTTACTGGAGAAATTGATTCCGGGCATTGATGATACAACGATTGCTTTGCTTGGAGCATTCCTTCTATTTATCATTCCTGCTAAAAATAAAGAGGGAAATATTTTAGGATGGGATACGGTCCAAAAGCTTCCATGGGGTATTTTATGGCTCTTTGGCGGCGGCTTAGCTGTTGCGGCAGGGATCTCGAGCTCTGGATTAGACCATTGGATTGGCGGACAACTTGTTAATTTTACAGATGTTCCTCTTTGGGTAACGATTGCTTTAATCGTCGGGGTGATTACGATGCTTACAGAGTTCACCTCTAATACAGCAACAGCAACCATGGTCTATCCGATTGTCGCTGCAGGCGCAACCGCACTAGGGCTTGACCCGATTATTCTTATGGTGGCGGCATGCATGGGTGCCACGTTTGCGTTTATGTTCCCCGTTGCCGCACCGCCAAATGCCATTGTCTTCGCTTCGGGCTATATAAAGATGGCTTCTATGGCGAGGACAGGAGTATGGCTTAATTTAGGAGGAGTTATTTTCTCCATTATTATTGTCTACCTTTTCGTTCCGGTTATCTTTGGAGGGTTAATGTAAATAGTTAAAGCCCCATTCACCTTTTGGGAATGAGGGCTCTTTTTATTGGTTAGAACCTTGAGGCTGCTCCATCGCTTCAAGGGCTTTCAAAATTTCACCACGCGCGCGTTTGCGGTGAGATTGCATAACCATGCGTGCAGCATTTCCATCTCTTGCTTTCACACATGCAACTATTGCTTTATGCTCAATAATGGATTGCAGAGGCAATGGTCGTTGATTAATTGTATAAAGACGTGCACGATATAACTGGTCAGCGTGAATATCAATAACCGCATTTAGACGTTTGTTTTCCGCAAACTCAATAATTAAGTGGTGAAATCGATCATCTAATATGGACCATTTTCTTAAATCAGTTTGTTCAATCGCTTCTTCCTGTTGATCAATCAAAGACTCAAGTTGTTCTAGTTCTCTTTCTTCTATCTTTTTAGCAGCCTTAGCAACCGCAAACCCTTCCATTATCTCGGAGATTTCATATATTTCTTTTAAATCTTCTTTTTCAATTGGTTCTACAATAAAGCCCCGTCTCGGAACCAATTGAACCACTCCTTCTGTCTCTAGACGAACGAGCGCCTCTCGGATGGGTGTTCTGCTCATGTCCAACAGTTCCGCCATTTCCCTCTCTAGAATGGTTTTTCCTGGAGGAAGAATTAAGTCGCGTACTGCCAGTCGAATGATATGATACGCACGTTGCGGCAGACGATAATCATCCAACCCTTCCAACTGATCAATGAAAGACAGTATATTTTTTTGTAGATCAGTTTCATTCAACGATAATATTTTTCCGGCCTCTATTTCCGCATTGTTTGACATTTGACCACCTATTCCAACTAATTCATATTTTTTACGCAGTAATAGCCTTTGACATTTCCTCTTTAGTTTGCATAATGAAGGAATCGCTGTCAAATAAGAAAAACAAAGAAGCGATAAGCTGATTTAAATATATTTCTTTAACAGCTTTAAACCATAACAACCACAAAGGGCGGTTTCACAAACCACCTTAAACAATGAATCATGTGCTCATACTGTATCACTGCCAATCGATTTGTTCTCCATCCCTGAAGAACCCTCCATGGGGTCCTTCGGGTCCGATCGTTGCCATTGTCTCCTCTAGAACACAAGGATCCATAGACAATAACTTTTCATTCTTATCCAAATACACACCGGCATTATTAATCAGTACGTCTAATTTTCCGTGCCGCTCATTAACGGTCATCGCAGCCTGCTGAATGCTTTCTTGGTCGGTGACATCCATCTCTATATACGAAATATCTAGATTTAACTCTTTAAGCTTTTGAACGGCTTTACGCCCCACCTCTGGACTACGACTGGATAAAATGACCTTAACACCATGCAAAGCCAATTGCTTAGCCAGCTCATAACCAAGTCCTCGATTGCCGCCGGTGACGAGCGCCACTTTTATATCCTTTGACATTTGAAAACCTCCCTTTCTCGGCTACTGACCGGAGGGGTGGATACCTCCTCTTTCATTAGTTACTTTTAAGGCAGTTTGTTGACCTGCTTATTTATTGAGAAAGTTGGTATTTAGGAACAAACATGCAATTTCTCAGTAAAATAGTTACTAAGCTCTTTAACTAAGACCTCCGCCTCCTCTCACAATAAGTTTGATTCCCGCTCTGCGGCGCTTCTTATCCTATGGGAGTCAGTATAAGGACTAGAGTCAGCTATAAAACAAGGAGAAATTTTCATATAAAGAAATGACACAAACAAACACCAGCTGTATTTCATACGCACGTTTATGAAATACAGCTGGTGTTCTATTCATTCACAGTGGGGATCTCGATCTTGTCCTGTTTATGAATCTCTTCTGTTCCTGCCTCTAAGGCGGTCTTGTAATACAAGCATTTATGCTCGATGACTTCCATTGTTTTTTAAGTTCTTCCATCTGTGCTTCTACCGTCGCCTTTCGTTCCATGAACATGTCTTATCTTTGCTGCAGAGTGGAATCCCCCTCGGAACACCAGTCAATAAAGCTTTTAATCTCTTTAATAGGCATCCCCGTAGCTTTTAAACATTCGATAACCTTTAAAGCGTTAATATCGGATTCTTTAAACAACCGTGCTCCGCTCGATGTCCGTTCTACAAAAGGCATGAGCCCCTCCTTGTCATAGTAACGCAAGGTATAGACGGTGAGGTGTAATTCTTTTGCCGCTTCGCTGATCGAATATGTCTTCATTATGTAACTCCTATTCTTATAGTATAGACTTCGAGTGAACTCTATGGCGTGAGGGGATTTTATCACGGCATTCGCTGGCTGTCAAAGTCACCTCATAGACAAGGATCTTCAAAGAAACATAAGCTAATCGCTTGACCTAGAGTTAACTATAAGGATTAGCATAGTTTTGTGAGAGGAAAAAGCAGGGATAGAAATGAATGACAGAGAAGTTTAAACCTGGTTCCTTCCTTTCTATCCGGACAAGCGCCTTTTCTCAGAAAATATTATTTATATGGAGGTTTTTTTATGGTCATTGCTAAAGCACGGGCTGTCGACGGTCCAGACAAACCATTCCGGGAAGCTGAAATTAAGCGCCGTGATCTTGATTCACATGACGTTCTGATTGAAATTAAATACGCAGGCATCTGCCATTCCGACATCCATACGGCTTATGGTGAATGGGGTCCCGTGGACTATCCACTCGTACCAGGGCACGAGATTGCGGGGATTGTGACAGCTGTTGGTCCTCATGTGACAAAATACAAGGTTGGTGACCGTGTAGGGGTCGGATGTATGGTAGACTCCTGCGGGGAATGTGAGAACTGCCGTAAAGGAGAAGAGCAATACTGCCTCGAAGGAAATATTCAAACCTACGCTGGTGTGGACAAATACGGCGAGCCTACTCAAGGCGGCTATTCTACCCACATTGTCGTACAGGAAAATTTCGTACTTAGCATTCCTGACAGCATTGAGCTTGATGCTGCAGCCCCACTGCTTTGCGCAGGCATTACGACATATTCGCCGCTAAACCACTGGGGAGCTGGCCCTGGCAAGAAAGTAGCGGTCATTGGCATGGGCGGTCTTGGTCATATGGCGGTTCAAATTGCACATGCGATGGGTGCTGAGGTCACTGTTCTGTCACGAACATTAAATAAAAAGGAAGATGGCCTGCAGCTGGGCGCAAGCCACTACTATGCAACCAGTGATCTAGAAACGTTCGAGAAGCTGGCCGGATCCTTTGATTTAATTATTAATACGGTAAGCGCAAAGATTGACTTGGATGCTTATTTAGGACTGCTCACTCTGGATGGCGCTTTAGTCAACGTCGGTGCTCCGGCAGAACCATTGGCGGTCAATGTGTTCTCCCTCATCGGTCACCGCCGCTCATTTGCCGGCTCACTGATTGGGGGCATCCGCGAGACTCAAGAGATGCTGGATTTCTGCGCAGAACATAACCTTGCTCCGATGATTGAAGTGATTTCGGCTGACCAAATTGATGAAGCCTACGAACGTGTCCTAGCTTCTGATGTGAAGTATCGATTCGTCATCGACACAAGCACCATCTGAGATGATACGTTTAAGAACGAAACAAGGACTTGAAGATTTTGCGCCAGCCAAACACAAATGCATAACAATAAACTTCCCGCATGAAAAATCCCAGCTCCTCGCGAACATCGATGAGAAGCTGGGATTTACTTTTACACTTACCTTTATTCAGCCGGTGACAGTTCACCTTCCGTTACCCATTTATGATTGGTCACTTCATCACCCGTTTTGGTGTCTGTATAGCTGACCATGTACACCGTCGTTTGTTCCGCCGAGTCAATGACAGCCTCCGCTCCATTCATTCCTTCCATGTGATCGGCCTTTAAGACGACTTCATCTCCCGGTTGGAGCGGCTCGTCCCCTGCGTTTTCCAGCTCTTCATGAATGACCCACTTATGATCCTCTACCTGTTCACCGCCCGTCGTCGGCGTGTAGGTCACAGAATAGACCGTTGTATCAAACGCACCGTCAATGGTAGCCACTGCCCCGTCCATTCCCGGCATATGATCCGCGTTCATCACCGCTTCACTGCCAACGGGATACGTTGGATTCTCTGCCGTTGCCAACCCTTCTGGTACTTCACCTGAGCTTGAATGATTCATGTGCCCGTGTGAGTCTGAATTCTCTTCTTTCTTATTCGTATCTGTTTCTGTGTGCTGGTTTTCTGTGCTTTCATTTGTTTCCGCCTTCTCCTCACTAGCCGGCTCTGTGTCATCCGTGCCTCCACAAGCCGATAAAACAAGTGCCGTGATAAGTGTGAAAGCCCATGATAAGAATTTTTTGTTTTTCATCATCCAAAACCTCCTTCACTATGTCAACATCACCTTACCAAATAAATGTGCAGAAATGATGGATGACACTCAGGATGACAGCAAAACATTTATCCTGTCACCCATTTGTACCCGACTCCCCAAACAGTCGCCAAATGCGTGTCTGCCGGGAAGCCCGCCTTTCTCAATTTATCGCGGATGTTGCGGATATGAGAATCCACCGTTCTGTCCTCCGTAAAGGCATGGTTTCCCCAAACCACGTCGATTAAATGCGCTCGTGAAAAAACGGTGTTCGGATTCTCCAGCAGGAGGCCTATTAATGAGAATTCTTTTGGGGTAACCGGGATCGGCTGTCCTTCGTAGAACAGTTCATGAGCAGCTCCGTCCCACAAGAGTCCCTTAAACTCCAGCCTTTCCCTGCTTTTGCCTTCCGCTCTTCTAAGTACTGCCTCTATTCTTGCCAGCAGCTCCGTTTCATTGAAGGGCTTCGTTACATAGTCATCCGCACCGGTTCTCAAGCCTTTCACTACATCCTCTGTCTCATCCCTGGCTGTTAGCATAATAATAGGCACATCCGAAAATTCCCTGATTCTTTTGCAGGTGCCCCACCCATCCAGCTCAGGCATCATAATATCTAACAGAATTAAATCGACGTAGTGATTTTGTACATACGAAATCGCTTCTATGCCCGAATTTGCTTGGACACATTGATAGCTTGGCGATAGGTAAATATGTAACAAATCCAGCATTCTCTCTTCATCATCTACAAGCAGGATTGTTTTCATTCGGCCACCTCCTCGATCCAAATTAAAAATGTACTTCCTTTGCCTGCTTCACTTTTCACTTCTATACGGCCTTTGTTCGCTTCTACGAGTTCCTTCGCAATCGATAATCCGAGGCCCGTTCCCCCTAAGTCTCTGGAGCGGGATTTATCCACTCTGTAAAACCGCTCGAATATAAAGGGCAGATGTTCTTCCGGAATTCCACGCCCTTCATCCTTGACCTCAATCAACACTTCCCCCTTTTCTCTTTTAACAGAGAGTGTCACTTTCGCAGAAGGATCCGAGTATTTAATCGCGTTATCCAACAAATTCAGAAACACTTGTTCAAACCGCAGCGGATCGATCATGACATGAATCTCTTCCTGACAATCTGCTTCAAGCTCTATCCCCTTTTCTTTAAAAGCCGGCCGCATCTTTTCGCAGATCCCCCGCAAATAGGCACACAGCTGCACTTTTTCCCGGTGAATCACAAACGTGTTTTGATCCATTTTGGCTAAATCAAATAAGTCTTTCACCATATCTGTTAATTTCTCAGACTCCTCATAAATAATGTCGAGATAACGGTCTCTCTCTGAACCTTCAATATTTTTCCGCCTGGCCACATCGGCATACCCTTTGATGTAGGTAAGCGGCGTTCTCAGTTCATGAGAAATGCTCGATAAAAATTCACTTCTTTCCTCTTTAAGATGCTTTAAATCCCGGGCAAGAACCGTGATGGAGCGTGCTAACTCCCCTAGTTCATCTTCTCCCATGTCAGGCAGATCCACAGAAAAGTCTCCCTTGCTTAGCTTCTCCGTCGCCTTCTTCATCCGGATCAGAGGGGTGGTGACCGATTTAGTAAGAAAAAGAATCGTTAACAGTAAAAGAGCAGCGGTCAGCACTCCGGCAACGAGAAAATGACGGGTTAACCTGGAGACCAGATCCTGCACCTGGCTCGTACTCTTAAACATAAACACATATCCTTGCTGCTCACCTGCCGTATAGGGGCTGACCGTGGAAATATACTTTTCACTCCTCCACTCTTGCTCCAGCACTTTCCCGTTACGAGGAACCGTATTTATATTCTTAGATAAGATGGCCTGTTCTCCCTTATCTAACTTAGAAGAGGAAATGATCATATTCTTCTCCTGGTCCGTGATAATCACTTCCGTGTCCGCATTTTGTTCCATGACGGCAATATGGCGAAGCGTGTCTTCATGATATACATCCTCAAGAACATCCCTGTGACTGTTGCCCCTTGCCTGCAGGGCCGTTAACTCTTCTTCCACTCTGTCCTTCACCATATTCGTATGTAAAAAAAAGAACAAGCACACTTCAACCATCAGCATCACAAAGAAAAACCAAAGACCTAGCTTTAAGGTTATTTTGTTGATGACCTCCGCCCGCACACTCGTGACTTCAGTCATGAGTGTGCGGGCGGTTTTTTTATTTGTAATAAAAAAACACATATGTTAAATTA
>NZ_JWJE02000060.1 GCF_000812025.2 Bacillus thermotolerans | reverse complement strand
TCCATATAATAAGGGTTTTCGATATTTTACACACCAAACCAAATGATATTGGATGGCGTAAACATAACCTCTGCCTTTTCTAATTTTCATAGTATTCTCACCTAAATTTAATTTAACATATGTGTTTTTTTATTACAAACAAAAAAACCGCCCTAACTCATGACTGAAGTCACGAGTGTGCGGACGGAGGTCATCAAGTACGAATAAACTAAGGAAAAAGTTTCAACAAATCACAAAATATTCACTTACTGGTTTTCAGTCCATATGCATCCATCAAAAAAAGAAGGAGTTTAAGACATCGCTATCTGCTTAAGACAGCTGCTTTCTTTGCTAGAGGAAAAGTAACGAAAAACCCAGCTACCAGGCATAAAGCAATCGCTTCGAAGGTCCATACATATCCTGTATGCTTCATTAAGAAAACAGCAAGGATCGGACCTGCTGTAGACCCGACGAACAAAAAGAAGGAATACAAAGACATCGCTGCCGCTTTTTCTTTGCCGCCAAACTGGCCAAGCAGTCCAATCAGCGAAGGCACCGTTACAGAAATGCCTGCGGTAAACACGATGCTCATCAAGGCCAGCACCACTAAATTGCCTGATAAGCCGATGCCTGAAATACCAACCGCCCCCAAAGCAAGACCACTCCGCATTAATGGCAAAGTGCCAAACCTAGCAGCCAGGCGGCCCCCAAATGGTGCAAGCACCATCCCTACAATTCCTGCTGAACGAATGAGCAACACTTCTAAAGCATTCAACCCGTAAAACTCCCGTAAATAGCTCTCGAGCACAGTGTACACGCCGACAAAGCTCATAAGTATAACCACGGTCACCATAAAGCTGTACCGGAAAAAACTTTTTGATAGAACCGTTGTAAACCCTTTTATAATGGCGGAGCGTTGAGCCCCTGTCTCAGGCTGGTCTCTCGGTATAGCTGCCATAAAGACAGCTGCCATAGCCAAACACAGAATGCCATATAAATAAAATACATATGGCCAGCTGAGCCAATCATTCACAAGGCTGCTGTACAACTGCCCGATAATTCCTGCCATTAAGAACCCCGCACTGATGAATCCGATTGCTGTTACCCGCTTTCTCCCTGAGAATAATTCATTCATGAACGTTAGAGCTGTCGGAGCAAAAGAAGCCGCAACGAACCCTTGAATCCCCCGAAAAATAAGAATAGCTTCATAGCTTGAAAACAAACCAGTTAACAGTGAAATCATAGCTAGTAACACTAGACCAAACATAATGATCCGTTTTCGGCCATACCGGTCGGACAAAGGAGCAAAAACAATGGTGCCAAATGCATAACAAAACGAACAAATACTCGTCACCCAGGCTGCTTGCCCGGCTGTCAGACGAAACTCTTCTATGAACACTGAGCCGATTGGAATTGTGATATACAATACCGAAACGACTAGCAATCCGGCAAAAAAGAAGACCGCTGTCATGGTTGTATAGCTTTTCTCCGGTTCCGTTCTTTGTGTCTCTGCTGCCAGCTGTTCCATTCCTCATCCCTTCCCTTCCAAATACTCAAATATCCTAAATTATTTTTCTGCCTATGACTCTATTGCCCTATCAAATGAAAAGTCCAATAGAGGCTGCCGCCAATCCGGCAGCCAATGATGCTGTCACATAACTAACTGCCCGCTTCATTTGACCAGACTGAATGAAGGAGACCGTTTCATGGCCAAATGTAGAAAATGTTGTATAAGCCCCACAAAAGCCGACTCCCCAAAATAGCCAGATCCATTCGCTGATTTCGTTATCCATGTACAGGCGAGCGAGCCACCCTAGCAAGAAGGAGCCGGTTATATTAGCGAGCCACGTGCCAGCCGGGAACTGTGAACGATTGTTCAGCCGGCGCCCTAATAAGTATCTGGCTGCGGCGCCGATCGAACCTCCTATACCAATCCACCAGATCACTCGTTTTCACCTTCTTTCCTTTTGTATGCCAAAAGGCGTCCCGCATAAGCCAATAACACGCCAAGCGATACAGTGACAATCACGTATATCACTGCCAATCCGGCCGCCCCCTTCTGAACTAATTGAATCGTTTCCAACGAAAAGGTAGAGAAGGTGGTGAAGGAGCCGACGATACCCGTTCCAACCAGCAAAGTCCACTCGGGCCTTATCCAGCTCCATTGTTCCGCTTTTGTCAAGAACCATCCCAAGGCTAAGCAGCCGATAAGGTTCACACATAGCGTTCCTGCAGGGAATCCGCTGTCCACCTGTACCCATTCTCCAGCCAGATACCTTCCTGCCGCACCAAGAAAGCCTCCGATGATGACAAACCATATTCCCATTTCCTTTTTCACCCTTTCTTGCCTATTTTATACGACAATTCCTCTCCAATGCGTTATATTAGAAAATGTAGGTAAAATGACTTAGAGAAGTGAAGAAGATGGCTTACATTTTGCAAGTAGACTTTCCATTCGAAGGGCCTTTTGGAGAGGGACTAGCTTCCGAGTTCCGCGGTCTCGCGGAAAGCATCACGAACGAAAAGGGCTTCCTATGGAAAATCTGGACAGAGAATCCGGAGACGAAAGAAGCCGGCGGCATTTATGTCTTTGAAACAAAAGAAGATGCCGAAAACTATTTAACGATGCATACAGACCGACTAAATGGATTCGGCATTGCTCCAATCCGTTCAAAAATTTTCCAAATTAACGAACCGCTCACTTCTATTACCCGCGGCCGGGTAGAGTAATGAAAAAGGCTTGCACGACCTTCGTGTAAGCTTTTCTCTATTTTCACCACCTCCTCTACTAAAAACCTTAAAGAAGGTTCACTTCAAAATATCAATCATGATATGCTAGGAAAAAACCTTACATAGAAACCGGTGACTACTATGTTTTTTCTGATTGCGGCTGCTTGTCTAGCTATTATGATCGTTATGTTCATCTATAAAATATTTATAAAAACCTCTACCATGGCTCTTGTGATGGCAGCCGGCATTCTGCTGCATGGCGTGTTGTTTCATTTGGCCGATCGTAAGCTCTTTATCCTTCAATGGCTAAGCGCGTGGACCATTGCCTTATGGGTTCTGTTTGCTTTTTCCATTCTTCTTTCTTTTCTATACAGACAATTCGGCGCCTTGCATATCGTTAACCCGATCAACCGCTTCGGTATCGGTACGTGGGTAGCAGGTACGTCCATCATCTCTGTTCTTATTTATGAACAATTTGAGGGCTGGCAGCCTTTCGCCGTGCTGCTCTCTTACGCAAACATCGGCTTGTGGCTGTTTTATTTGCTGGCTTCTATTCAGTCCTTCTATAAACTGCGGCAAAGCGGCAAACCACCTTATACACACGGCATTCTTTTACTGACGACGGTCAGCACACAGTCGATTGTGCTGCTGCTGAATACTGTGCATACACAGGTGCCTCCCACCCTGGATGCTGCCCTCATTGCAACAGGCCTGTTCTTCTATGCTATTAGCTTTGCTTTTATTATCCATGATTGCTTCCGGCCCGGCTGGACAATAGAGGATCATTGGTCGAATACGAACTGTATTATCCATGGTGCTCTGTCGATCACAGGGTTTGCCTGTCTCACCTCCGATGCTGTAAGTATGGAGGCTGCCGAGTCGCTTTGGGCAATAGCGACGGCGGCTTTTCTGATCATTGAAACCATCGAATTCATTCGTCTGGTTAAGCGGCTTAAGCGCTACTCGTTCAAAGAAGGCATATGGACCTATAACGTTACACAATGGAGCCGGCTGTTTACCTTTGGCATGTTCTATACCTTTACTTCTCTCGTGACGCTGGACTCTCCTTTTCTATCGATTGTGCAAACGATTGTGCTGCTGGGAGGGCCGCCGGTTATTATATTGCTGTTCGCGATAGAAGCAGGCATTTGCCTACCTAGCGTCATAAAAGAAATGAGAGTACTAAGGAAGAAACAAGCCGCTTAAAAAACCGAACGCTATATGAGCGTTCGGTTTTTCGTTATTCACTTAACTCAATGCGTTTCACTTGTCCAATTATAAAGATGTAGGCTAAAGCACCAACTAGGGCAATCCCTGAGATAAATGTCAATGCCCGTGTATAAGGACCATTCAGGTTTACCGATCAATAATCAACATCTTTAAATTTTTTGTATTTAAATATAATAAACAACATTAAAATAATTCACAATAGCATTCTAGCTTTCTTTTACACCTTTTTTGAGAAAGAGCCCATTTTACTTTTCTTCTTTTCCGTCCTACACTAGATATAGAGTTTTATAGAATCGAGAGGATACATATGAAAAAAGCTATACCTATTTGTTTGGCATTCAGTTATGTGGCACTGGCTTTTTCAGATGCCGCTTGGCTCGAAATAGTCGTCAGCCTGATTGTTTTTGCCTTCCTTATTTTGACTGTTCCCTCTTTGAAAGGAAGAGCAGCTAAGCTGATTAGTGTGCTTGCTGTACTGACTGCCTTGCTTCTTATTAATCAAGAGAACTGGCTCGACACCCTTGTCGACGGAGCACTGATGAATTTAACAATCGTGGCGATTTTCGTGCTGACTCCCGTCCTTGGCATTCCCTTCCGGACTGGCGGATATACCAATGCTCTACGCTCCCTGCTTTATAAAAGGCGGAACAGCGTCCCGTTCTTTTATGCAAGCACGTACTTTTTAACCTATATTCTAGGAGCCGTTATTAACGTGGGATCCATTTCGATTAATCACTATTTATCAGGGGCATCAAATGTTCAATCAAACCGGCTCACTGCTAACGCGCTCAGCCGCGGCTTCGGCGGAGCACTCGGCTGGTCCCCTTATTTCGCAGCAATGGCCTTAGTCGTTAGCCAGCTGGCTATTGAATGGGCCTCCATCGCTGTATATGCTGTTGGCTTCTCGCTTCTCTGTTTTCTGGTTGGCTTTCTTATTGAGTGGCCTACCATGAAGAAAGAGACAAACCGCCTTCAATCCGCAGGCGAACGATCGGCCCAGACACCGGTTTCCGGACGCACCTGGCTGACTGTCTCTGAATTAGCCATCTTACTGTCTGCCACTACGTGTATCGTCCTGCTGATTGAACGCTTTTCTCCTTTTAATATGATTATTGCCATTGCCTTTACAGCCGTCTTCTTTCCGCTGTTATGGTGCCTGGCGAAAGGAACCTTCTCTCTCTATAAGAAGGAAGTATCCAAGCATGTTCATTCAACGCTTCCGAACCTTCATACGGAAATTGCGCTTTTCCTGCTGGCAGGGATATTCAGCTCCGCTTTTGTTTCATCTAAATGGAGCGATCTGTTTGTTCAGCTGTTCAGCCAATGGTTCGGTCACTCTCCAGCGCTGATGACGATCCTTCTATCTATCATTATAGTAGGAGCCGGACTGGCCGGCTTGCACCCTGTTGTTATTGTCACGATCTTGTTAACGAGCATCGATCCAGCGAGGTTGGATTTCTCCCTCCCTTATTTCGCCATCGCTGTGCTTGGCAGCTGGAGCATTTCGAATGTGCTGTCTCCTGCAACAGCTGTGAATAACTTAATTGCTCATTCACTAAATGAGAAGCTGGTGAATATTGCCTGGAGATGGAACTGGGTATACGGCTCTGTCATGATTGTTCTTCTTCCTATTTATTTATACTTCACCGGCTTGTGAGAACAAAGCTTCAAAGCACCTGGCTTTGAAGCTTTGTTCTTTTCTATCTGTCTTCTTCCTCAACAAAATTTACCATAACTTTACGAAGCGTTAATAGTAATCACTTTTTTCCTATGACATAGTAATAGAGGATGCCAACTGACTTGGCTTCTTATTATGTAACGACAGGAGGAACATTTGCTGTGAAAAAGGTACTGAACCTGCTATTCGTTGCTGCACTAGCTTTGACGAGCCAGCCCGCACTCACTGCTGAGGCTGAAAGCAACGAGCCAACCTCAGAGGATTTATTCATTTCTGAGTATGTAGAAGGAAGTTCATTTAACAAGGCCATCGAGATTTATAACGGTACCGGCACTTCTATTAACCTAGCTGATTATCAATTACAGCTGTACAGTAACGGCTCATCCGAACCGTCTCAATCTGTTACGCTGTCAGGCACATTAGACTCTAACGATGTATTCGTCGCAGCCCACGAGCAGGCCGACGAGGCTATTCTAGCTCAGGCAGACTTGCGCAAGAGCTCTGTAGTGAATTTCAACGGAGATGATGCGATCGCCTTATCGAAGAACGGGACCATCATAGATGTGATCGGGGATATTGGCAGCAAGGAAGAATACGCCGAGAATGTAACCTTGATCCGCAATGCTGCTATTTTATCAGGCAGCTCGGTCTATAAGGACACCGAATGGACGAGTCATCCGTCTGATACATTCAATTATCTAGGAAGTCACCTCTCTGACGAAAGTGACATAGAGGTGCCACAGGAGCCTGTTCATGCTTCTTCCATTGCTGAGGTGCGTGAATTAACAGATGGCACGCAAGTAACCGTCGAAGGAATTGTCACAGCGGATAGCACGGCTATTAGCAACGGCAGCCAGCTAACGACTTACATACAGGATGAAACAGGCGGCATAAACGTCTTTGCTTTCGAGCAAGGTACGCTCCCCTCTGTTCAGCAAGGTGACAGAATCAAAGTATCAGGCGAATTAGATTCGTATAAAGGCTTGAAGGAAATCCTTCCTTCCTCTATTGACATCTTGGAGAGCGGCCAGCCCTTGCCTGAGGTGCAATCTATTACTCTAGCTGACTTACAGGATCCAGCTACAGCTGAAGCGTTTGAAGGAGAACGAGTCAAGGTGACCGGTTTCATCAATAAGATTCCATCCAGCCCTGCAGGAGGCGGCTACAATGTATCATTCGTAGACGCTGATTATAACGGCACGACGCTACGGGTGATGGAGAAGGCTCTCGACCTTTCAGCGGTAGAGCCTGAGAAATGGTATGAAGTCACAGCGATTGTCAGTCAATACGACTCTTACCAGCTTCTCCCTGTAGAGCAAGGTGACATTCAGCTTGCTGACGAGCAGCCTGAAGCACCATCTGCTGCGGGCACTTATGAGTCGACAGTTTCCCGTATCACTGACGGAGATACTCTTCACTTAGAAACACCAGTGCTTGGTACGACAAAGGTACGATTCGTTAACATGGATACGGCCGAAACCTATACAGCCCGCAATAATGACTCTTCGCGAGAGGAAATCAACGCCAATCAGAAGGAACACGGTGAACAGGCCAAAGCTTACTTACATGAGCTTCTGCAGCCTGGAGAAAAGGTGCTCATCAAGGTCGGAGAAGAACCGACGGACGATTACGGCCGGCTCCTGGCAGAAGTGATCCGCGCTAAAGACGGTGTCAATGCCAATCTGGAGATGGTGAGAAAAGGACACGCCGTTACTTATTTCATTGCTCCATTTGATGAAGCTGTCTATCCCGACTATCAGGCAGCAGTGAAAGAAGCAAAAGACGCTGGTCTTGGCATTTGGAATCCTGAGAACCCGCTCCTTGAATTGCCATTTGTCTTCCGTGCGAATGATGACCAAAAAGGATTTTCGAAGTACGTAGGCAACTCAGATACGAACACATACGTGTCACCGGATCACTGGGAACAGGTGCCTGTAGAGAAGCGCGTCTTCTTCTGGGATGAAGCAACAGCCCAGCAATACGGCTACACACCTGCCAATGCTACTGAGGATGCATCCGGGGATCCCCTTTCCGTTCAATTATTGGGCATGAATGATCTGCACGGAAAAATTGATCAATCCTACAGCTTAGACCCGGATGGAGACGGAACAAACGGCACATACGGAAGAATAGATTACACAGCAGCAGCGATCAAGGCGCGCGAGGCAGAAAACCCCAATACGCTGATCGTACATGCAGGGGATATGATCGGTGGCAGTTCTCCTGTTTCGGGCCTTCTTCAAGATGAACCGACTGTGGAAATTATGGAAGCGATCGGATTTGACGTCGGCACTGTCGGCAACCATGAATTCGATGAAGGCACCGAGGAATTGCTGCGTATCGTGAACGGCGGTAAGCATCCAAACGGCACAGACAATTATGACGGCCTGGATTCCGCTCTTTTATGTGCAAACTGCGTATATAAAGACTCCGGTGACACCATCCTTCCTGCTTATGATGTAAAAGAAGTAGACGGGGAGAAAATCGGCTTCATCGGTGTCATCACTCAAGAAGCAGCCGGCATGGTGATGCCTCACGGAATTGCTGATATCGAGTTTACGAATGAAGCGGAAGCAGTGAATAAAGCTGTCACTGAAATGAAAGCTGACGGCGTGGAGGCAATTGTTGTCTTAGCCCATATTCCAGGCAGCCAGAGCGGTGAGACGGTATCAGGCCAGGCGGCCGACCTCGCTATGAACGTAGATGATGAGGTGGATGTAATCTTCTCCGCTCATAACCATGTTGTTAATAACGGCATTGTTGATAATAAACTCATCGTTCAGGCGTCTGAATATGGGAAAGCCTTTGCCGATGTGGACCTGGAAATTGACCGCTCCACAGGTGACATCATTCAAAAAGAGGCGGAGATCGTTTTTGTTGACCAGAGCGAGGTCACGCCAGATGAAGAAGTGACGTCCATCTTAACAAAATACGAAGAGAAAATAGCCCCTGTGATGAATGAAATCGTTGGCTATAATGCAGCTGACTTAACCGGCTCTTATACGGGCGAAGGCGGCCATGGCCTTGGCAACTTGATTGCCGACGGGATGCGTGCCGCCATGGATAGTGATTTTGCGATGATGAACGGCGGCGGCATCCGAGATGATTTGCTTGCCGGCGAGATTACATGGGGCGAGTTATACAATATTCAGCCATTTGGCAATACCCTCATGATGTTCGAGATTAAAGGCAAAGATCTCTATCCGATTATTCAAGCACAGCTATCACCAACATACGGTCCCGATTACAGCATTAGCGGTTTTCATTACACGTGGGATCCTGAAACAAACGAAGTAACAAGCATTACCTTCCCAGACGGCACGCCGATCCGCCCTGAAGAAACGTACACATTGACGGTAAACAACTATATGGGAACGTCATCCAGCCCTTCCCATGCACCGATCAGTGAGCTCGGTCAAAACCCAGTTATGGGACCGGCAGATATTGATGCAACCGTCGACTTCGTTAAGAGTTTAAACAGTACACCTGAGGATCCGATCACTTACAGCGCAGAGGAACGGATTACGACTGCCAAAGCTTCGGACCCTCAGCCCAAGCCTCAGCCGGATACGCCTGAAGCTGTGATCAACCCGAAGCAAAATAACGGAACAGCTACCGTTAAAATGAAAGACCTGCAAGCACTTGAGCCAAATACCCGGGTCACAATCGATATCTCTAATGACAAGAAATCTAGAGCCCTGCTGTTAAACAAGAAGCAGGTGGATCTATTGAGGGAGAAAAACGTTACCCTCATCGTAACAGATAACGACAAATCCGCTGAATTCGTAATGAAGGAGTACGAAGGGACAGTTTTAAAGGTAAAGCTGTCTAAATAAAGACAAAAAAAAGCTTCAAAGCCAACCGCTTTGAAGCTTTTTTGTTCAAATTTTTTACCAATAATACCCGTAATAAGGAGGATAAGGATACACATAGCCAAACGGGTAACGATAGCTGTACCCATAAGTATACGGGAATAATACGCTGGACAGTAACCCGCCGGTCAATCCCCCTAAAAATGGACCGACGAATCCTCCGTAATATGGACGTCTATACCTTCTTCTCGGGCGCTGTCTGTAAAGCTCTTCTACTTCATCTCCTCGTACATTCCACATATGCGCTTCAGGATGCCATTCCATTCCTTGATTCATCCGTACCTCTCCCTTTCTTCATCATTCCTTGCGGATACTAGAAGCAAAACAACTCTTTCTCCCTTCAGCCTCCGCTGTCTAGGATGTTTATCCCTTTACATCATATGCACGTTTGCCCAAAGAGAGCTTATTCGCTAAGAATATAGGCAATCTACCTAGAGCACCTCCCTTTTCCTGCCTATTCAAGCTATAATGAAAGCAAAAACAACGCAAAGAAAGGAACAAACCGCTATGCGGACACTGCAGCACCTCTCTGCCCGCATTTCTTACTTGCCTCCTTACGCAGAAACAGACCGGCCGGTCCTGGCGGCTGTGAGAGGGGAAGACCAAACACTTTTAATCGATGCTGGAAACTCTTCCGCTCATGCCCAGTTGTTTCTCCGTGAGCTGAACAACCATCATATACAAGGAGACTGGCTTGTACTGACTCACTGGCACTGGGATCACGTCTTCGGTATGAAGGACATGCCCATGCCTGTCATTTCTCATCGACTCACATACGACAAAATCAAGGAAATGCAGCAGCTTTCCTGGGAGGATGCTGACCTGGACCAGTGTGTACAGGAAGGAACAGAGATCCCCTTTTGTGTAGAAGCCATTAAAAAAGAGCTCGGCGGCAATCGCGATATTTTTATTCCTGCACCAGCCCTCACCTTCGATACGGCTATGACGATCCACTTAGGGGAGTATCCTGTCAGATCGAACACGTTGGCGGTGATCACTCTAAGGATTCATGTGCCATCTATGTGCCAGAGGAAAAGGTTCTTTTCCTAGGCGACTGTTTATACGCGAACTTGTACGCAGACGAATGGAACTACACAGCGGAACAGATCTTCAAGCTTGTTCAGCGGCTGGAAGCTTATGAAGCGGACCGTGTTTTCCTGTCTCATCATGACGCACCTTTAACAAAAGAAGAATTTTTATCGTTTCTTCAGCTGTTAAAGCGGACCGCCTCTCTTACGAAGAAGCATAAAGGAAGGGAAGCAGCGATCATGAAAGAGATGGAAGAAGACGTGCAAAGAGAGCTGAGCGAGGAGGAGCGCGAGACCATCACCTTCTTTGTAAATGGCTATACGGAGTCCAAGTAACCACTGCGCTGCCCTTTCACCGGCGTTCCTTTTCATTTTCCAGTATGATACAGTAACTATACAGAGATCTTACAAGAAAAGGAGCTAGCTCAATGAAGAAAACTGTCCAAGTAACGGCCGCTGTCTGCATCAATGAACAAGACGAAGTGCTCTGTGCCTTGCGCTCGCCGATCATGACGCTTCCAAACCTGTGGGAATTCCCCGGCGGGAAGGTAGAAGAAGGCGAAACACCAGAGGAATCCCTGATCCGGGAAATCAAAGAAGAGCTCGGCTGTACAGTAAAAGTACACGAACTCATTGAAGACGTCATGCATGAGTACCCTAATGTGATTGTCAATCTGCTGACGTACCGTTCAACCATTACGGAAGGCATGCCTCTTGCGAGTGAACACGCAGAAATTAAATGGGTGCCCCGTGAGCAGCTCCGCTCCCTGGAATGGGCGCCTGCGGATATCCCCACCATTGATCGGCTGCTGGCAGAGAAAATTGACGCTTAACCAAAAGCGGGAGGGCCATTTGGGCCCTCCCGCTTTTTTCGTGCTTTGATTAAGCTTCACTTGCAATATAGTGATAAAGCTGATCATCGATCGGCTGTTCGAGCACCATATTCATGCGTACCACTGGAATCTCTTTCTTATTCTTATCCTTCATCTCTGTTTGTTCCACCGTTTTACGATCTGGCCACGCTTTGCCCAAATAATAGAAGTCGCTGCCTTCATCATTATCCTTTTTTACAAAGATATGAATATCAGTGCCTCGCTCTTTTGCTTCAATAATGGCCTGTACTTCCTTCGATTGAAGCGTGCGCTTGCTTCTTGTGTACCACTTCATGACTTCCTGGTTGAGAAATTCATCTCCGTAATCCACACTTGCTTCGACATCCTCCTGCTTATGATAGGTGACGAAGATCGGACATGTACCGTGCTTTGTTTTGTAGCCGTACATCGTCGAGCTTTCATCACTTTGCCAATTCAGCAAACGACAGGCATCTTTTCTCGAATATTTCTCATATAAAGTAAGCGGTCGATCACACTGATACCGCTCGCTTTTCGCCTTCGCGCTTTTCACGACATCGATCACCAGCTGACGGAAATACGCATTCTTTTTGAGCCGGTCTCTCACCTGTTCGCTAAAAACAAACTCCCCTTCGTCCTTTATAACGACGGGTTGCCCTCCATATTTTTGCCTCGTTGCCTCATTGAAGAAGGATAAATCCATTATCCGCTCAACAGAAGCAATCGTCGCTTCATCTGCCCGGCAGCTTCTCTCTTTCAAGCAGTCCACATACTCATCGTAAGGGACACCCTCTTTGCCCATCAACAGCTCTAGAAGCAGCACTTCCTGCTTCCGCTTGCCGTTTAAAATTTCTAGCGAGAGCATCGTCAACACTTGGTTCTCTTCCTCTGTTAACCTAGGAATCTCTTCTTTCATCTTTAACAAAAATTGATAATAATTCGCATGCTTCTCCGCTATGACAACCGGGTCGATAGAGTGATTGGCAATAAAGTCATGCAGGTAAGGGACGCGGCCAAGCCGGTTCTTTAACTGGATATAGGCATCTCTTAATACTTTCAATGCCGTCAGCTGACTTTTGTTAATCGATTGGAACACTCTTTTCTTCGCAATCTCCTCAAAGTTCACCGTCGACACACCTTTAATGTAACTCGTGTCCTGTGTATGCCGGCGAATGTGGTCTTTGTTTTGCGATTTCTCTCCAGAAAGAGCAACCGGGATTAAATAGTTATTTTTATAATTGCCGATGAAATCAATAATCGTCACGAACTCTTTCGATGGGTGCTTTCTTAGCCCTCTTCCTAGCTGCTGAATGAACACGATACTCGACTGCGTCTGCCGCAGCATCACTACCTGATTCACACTTGGAATATCAACGCCTTCGTTAAAAATATCAACTGTTACAATATAATCAAGACGGCCTTCCTCGAGCTCCTGTACACACCCCAGCCGTCTCTCCTGTGAATCGTCCCCAGTCAACGCAACGGTACGGAAGCCTCTTTGATTCAGCTGATCAGACAGCTCCTTCGCTTCTTCCTTTCGGCTGCAAAAAATCAGTCCCCTTACCTGCTCACCTGAAAATCCGTAGTAATGCATCTTCTCCATTAAATGATCCAGCCGCTCTTCTGTAACGAGCTTCGCGAGCTCCGTCGTCTCATCAATCACTTCACCATTATATTCAAAATCAGTCACACCGAAATAATGAAACGGACAAAGCATGTCTTCTTCCAACGCTTCCTGCAGACGGATTTCATACGCGATATTATAGTCAAACAGCTCATAAATGTTTACATCATCCGTCCGCTCAGGTGTCGCGGTCATCCCCATCAGGAATTGAGGCTGAAAATAATCCATCACTTTCCGGTAGGAGGCTGCCCCCGCCTTGTGCACTTCATCGATTAAAATATAATCAAACGCATCCGGGTCAAATTGATGCAGAACCTCTTCTTTCGATACGGTCTGAATGGTGGCAAACAAGTACTTTGCATCTGCCTGCTTGCTCGTTCCGGTTAAAACGCCGAACTCTTCCTCCAGCCCGCCGAGCACTCGCTTGAAGTCCGATTTTGCTTGGTGAAGAATCTGCTCGCGGTGAACGATGAACAGCATTCGCTTCGGTTGAAATCGTCTGACATCGAATGCAGACAGGTACGTCTTCCCTGTACCCGTCGCGGAAATGACAAGCCCTTTATTTTGCCCCGCTTCCCGGACGGCTTCAATCTCCTGCAGAGCAGACTTTTGCATTTTATTTGGCTTAATGGCTACGGATTCTCTCAGCAGATTGACTTCATAAGAAGCCGGCAGCTCTACAATGTGTTCAGCTGACCGTACATTAGCTTGCTGCTCATACACCTTCTCGTATGCCTCAACCCATGATTCTGTCAGCGGCTGAGCGCTTTTCCATACCTCTTCGAACTGATGGCGAAAATGATGGACGATTTCCCCATTTTCATGTGAGGTCAGCTTCACATTCCATTCATAGTTAACCTTCAATGCCTGTGCGGTTAAATTCGAACTCCCAACAATTAATGAGTAATGGGTATCCTGCTCGAAAATGTACCCTTTCGAATGAAAGCCTTTCACACTTGTTAGCCGCACCTCAACATTCGTTACCTTCATTAACTCTCGAAACACTTTCGGCTGGTTGAAATACAAAAAGGTTGACGTTAGAATCTTTCCCTTGATACCTTTTCGCTTCAAGTCGAGCAGATGTGATTTTAATGTCGCTAGTCCGCTTTCTGTGATGAACGCCACCGAAAAAAGAAAGGACCGGCATTGATCCAGTTCTTGTACGAGCGGTGTTAACACGTTCTCGCTGCTTTGCATATTGTTGACCAATAACTTCGGCTTATAGCGTCCTGCTTTACCGGATTGATCGATAAACCCTTTATGCAAGGATGCTTCTAAATGTTGAATAAATTCTTCCATATTCCCTCACCATTCATCGTCCAATATTTACCTTCATTGTACGATCCGCTGCTTTAGAGCGCAATGAGAAAACAGCAAAAAAACCGGGCGCCTGCTCCGCCCGATCGCTCAGAAGGTTATCTTTCGTCATTCATCCGTCCTTTACGCCCCTGCTTGGAATTGCGATTGGCCCCTTTCATTGGATCCTCGCCACCTGCAAACTCCGGAGAAAATTCCGTTTCCGCTATGTTCCTCTTCGGTGTCTTCGCATGTTTCAGAGCGGCGTTCTTTTCTGCTTTACGCTTCGCCATGTGATCACCTCTTTTCCTCTATTGCCATGAGTCGAGAGTAGTTTCCCCCGGTGCATATATTTGTATCCATGTCATTCAGCCACAAAAAAGTGAAACCTTTTTTATCTTCATTCGTATGCAATACAAACGAGGAAAGAAGGGATCAAATGTTAAAGAAACTCATACAAAGTTTGTTAAATCAAAAACAAAAGAAATCCTACCGCAAATATTCAAGCAGTGACCACCGCTATCACAAACGTTCCCATCACCCATCTAAATACGGGCATCATTACTATAAACGCAAAGGCCGGTCCAGCAGCTTTTATAGCAGCTGATGCGTATGAGAAACCTACTTTCAGACCTTCTGGAACGACCGCTTAAAGCTGATCACATGATTAATCATCGCTATGTTATCGACCGGTTCATCGGAAAAGGGAGCTATGGACTCATCTATGAAACGACTGATTTTCAGACAGGACAGCGAGTGATCGTCAAGCAGTTAAGGAGAAGAAAGAGAAAACAGCCTGGAGGCGTTCAATCCTTCCAGCGGGAAGCGCATTTTCTGAAAACCTTGAATCACCCCTCCATTCCTGCCTTTGTGGATGCTTTTACCGAAGAGAAGCATTTCTTCCTGGCCATGGAGTACATTCACGCAAAAAATTTTGAAGATTTAATTTTCAAAGAAGGGCATACATACGGCGAAAGGGAGGCCTTTTTCATCTTGTCGCGCATCCTTACCATCGTTCGTTATTTGCATAAAAACAGGATTGTTCATAGAGATTTACGCATTCCGAATATTTTGTGGAATGGAAATCAAGCCTACATTATCGACTTCGGGCTGGCCCGCTCACTGGATGACCCTGATGCCGACAAACATGAACACCTCCAGGAAGAAAGCCGGCTATTTCGAGAAGTTTCCGTGAAGAGCGACTTCTTTGCGCTCGGCCACTTTGTTCTTTTTCTCCTTTATTCACAATTCGAGCCGAATTCTAAGAAGGAAAAAAGCTGGGAAGAGGAACTTATTCTTTCAGAGCCAGTCAGAAATATGATTCGGCGGATGCTGCAAATTGATTCTCCTTATACATCTGTAAACGAACTAACCAAAGACGTAAAGCAATTCCTATCTCGTACAGGATCTATCTCTAGCGTAAAAACCCTTTGACAGGAGGAAGAATCCCCTGTCAAAGGGTTTTTACTTTATCTTGCGAGAGGCCCGCCGCCGTTTCTTCTTTTCAATAGAGCGATTTGCCGAAGGACCCGCTTCAGCTCTCTTGCCTGCTGGAAGATGCCCAGCAGCAGCTGTACCGTTCCGTAACAAGCCTCCGTGTCCAGCGTTTCTTCCTCCGTATGCTCGTGCTGATAGCCTGCAGAAAGGTTTACACTCTGGATCCCGTGCGAGGCCCACACTCTTGTGTCACTGCTGCCGCCTTTTGTGCATTTCCATCCAGCCAGACCGCTGCTTATCGCGGTCTCTTCAATGAAGGCTCCAAAGCTTTCCTCACAAAAGGCCTCATATCCGCCGCAGGACGTTACAATATCCCCTTTGCCTCTGCGGTCAACGACAAAGGCTGCATCCACATCCCAAAGAAAGCAGTCATCGACCCCCCTCGCCCCGACTAAGCCGACTTCTTCCTCCACGGTAAAAATAAATTTTACTCTGCCATTAAATGAAGTGCCCTTTAGCCGTTCTGCCACTTCCAGTAAGACCGCTACACCTGCCCGATCATCCGCGCCTAAAATCCCTTTACTGCTCGACCAGACCGCTCCGTCCTTGATCATCTTTCTGCCTGGTACAAAGCTCTCCACTGTGTCAAGATGAGCATTTAAGAGAATCACCGGTCCTTGACCAGTTCCGTATACTTTCTGTGCCAAAAGGTTGCCCGACCGGTCCACCTTCCACACATCTGCGATCTGATGCAGCTGCTCAGCCACCAGGTTCCGAATGCCCTCTTCTTTCCCGCTTGCCCCGTTAATGGATAAGCACTGCTCCAGCCGGTGAAGAAAAAGCTGCTTATTTAAGAATCCAGCCGGCTCCCTGAGCCAACCCTTCTCTATTACATAAAGCTTCTCGGCTGCATCTAGCAGTGCTTGCCGCGGCACTAGAAGCCTCGCCTGCCGATTCCTGACCACGAGCTTCGGAATCCCCACTGCCTGCAGCACTTCCACAGCCTTTTCCATATCGACCCACTCCGCAAAGCCAAGCGCTGGATGCCTGCGCTCATGCCCATCACAGCTAAAATCCGTATGAAGCCCAAGACGATTAAGTCCTCGCACGACGCCCGATATATACGTATCCAGCTCCTTCACCTTCGGCTCTTCTTCCCCCGGACGGAACCAGGCCCATCCACCGCCGCCTCGATGCTCAAAATCCACACATGCCAGCCACTCTTCTTCGGGAACAGCTGCACTAGAGATTAGTAATATGCCTTGCTCATAAACATAGTCAACCCTTAATCGGTCCAAACTTTCAAGCAGGAAGGTTCTATTCTGCTCCGTCTCTTTTCTGCAGTCAAATCTGTTGTCTCTTTGCTCCGGCACCATAAACCCTTGTCGAATGAATAAGCGATTCCATGCTTCCATCTTATCCTCTCCCTTCTGTTTATGGCTTTATTATCGCACGAAGGCTGTGACACCCCTGTCACAGCCTTCGATTACAATATGTAACCGGATTCTTCATCCACCCGGTACATCACCACATAGGGAAGTGATCCATTAAAGCGATAAGCAGTCTCCCCCATATGACTTGCCGTCTCAATGATATCAGGAATACCGTACTCCTCGAGCTTTCCCCGCAGCCGGCTAAACTTCTTCCTGAAATTTTCCTTCGTGATCCCCTCTGCAATCGAATGGGAGAAGATGGTTTGCAGCGTCATCCGCGAAGCTGGCAGGCCCTCCCTGCTTTTTACCAGCACATACCGGAGAATGTCCCCCTGCTCCTGTGTAAGGGCAAGGCTGGTCTCATTAAAGGTGAGCGTAATTTGCCGGTCACCGAAGTAAAGAACGAGGGTATCCGCCGGTTCGTGGGTAATGAGTTCCTCGCACGCTTCCTTTGAACAGGTAGCTGTCCCTTCAGGCGTAATCTGGTAGAACGCATTCTCCTTTAAATAGCGGTCGTTATCCGCCAGGCTTTCATAAATCGGCGAAAGCTCATAATTTGGAAGCGCCTGATGCTGATCAAACGATAACTGCTCCATCTGTTCATACGTCTGTTTAGCCAGGTGCAGCGCACTATTCGCTAAATATAAATGCGCATTCGCCAGCTGGCGTTCGGACAGTTGATATTCCCGGTTTTGATAGCTCTTCTGATTAGCGATCGCCCGTTCGAAGCGGACCATCGCTTCCTTGTACTCGCCCCGCCGGTACAGCAGAAAGCCAATCCGGTAGGAAGCAATCGGATTATACTTGTCATACTTCAGCGCCCGCTTCAAGCATTGAAGAGCAGCCTCATCACTTTTCTCGTACTGCATCTTCAAGTACGTACCGTAGTGAACAAGATGAAGCACGAGCCGCTTCTCTACATAATCGTAGTAAGTCATATCCTGTTCCTGCACCATCTTCCGAAGCATCTCTTCATAAATACGAATCTTCTGCGGATATAACGAATACGTCAGCCCCTCTTCCTGTTCCTTCTCATGAAGCTGTTCTTCCACCTCTTCCAATTCTTCTAAAGTCATATTCTTTAAGCTCATCGGTGTTCCTCCTTTAGGCATGACACACAATTTATAATTATGATATTCCACCCGATCCATGATCAAAATCGTCGGTATTTACAGCGAGTCTTATAAAAAAAGATCGAATGCGTTCACATTCGATCTGACAGAAATCGCAACATGGTTCTTTATTTTCATTAGTCTTATTATAAAGGATGACCGTCTAGGAGAATACTAAAAAATAAAGGGAATCCGCTTGCTAAACCATTTAATCTACCATGTTGATTTAAATAATAAATATATTCTCATTATGCCATTCGAAATAGACTTTTGATGGTTCAATTTCTTTCCAGCTTAATAACTCACCGCCATTTAAACTTTCAATCAGTGATTGACTCGTACTATCTGTTCCAACAAAGTGTTTAGATACATGAATTTTTTTATTTGGTGTAACAGTAATGACTCCTTTGTCAAAAGCCCAGTGGTGCAATTTGCATAATGCCAAACCATTATCTATCGTGCTTGGCCCTTCAAAAGAATGCCATAGAATATGGGCAGCATCCAGGCCAAAGGGAGTTTGATTAAACATAGCCTGAAACCCACAAATCGCACACCTGTATCTAAAATTGGCCAAAACTTGCGAAGCAAACTTGGGATCTCTTTTTATCTTCTTATATGGATTATAGAAAGAAAAACCAAAATACGATCTCAATTCATCTTGAATTGTCTGTGGCCAAAATTTCTCCAAAATGTAATTTATTAAAATTGTACGACTGCGCTCATCTCTTTGAAGAAGTTCAAATGCTTCTTCATTTATGAAACCGTACACTGAATCTTGACGAAGGAGAGTTACGCTAGCTGTTTTCGAGCTTATTAGTTTGACCCCTTCGGGAAGCTTTAAATCCCAAATAGGAGAGGAATTTAAATGATGAAACGGTTGATTAGATTTAGGAGCACTTGTCCGATTTCCAAAGCTTTTTATCAGTATATCAAGCTCCTCCTCAATATCCCTATAGCGGAACTTATTATCTCGACTTTCTCCCCGCTCAATTTTTGAAAGAAGAAGTAATAGAAGGAGAGGCTTCTTTAATGCCGTACCCACTTTCTTCGAACGATGCAGCCTTATCTCATCTATCCATTGTAAGAGAGTGTGAATATCCATAACATTTCCCCCTTCTCAACTAAACGTCTATCTTCTCCTCAAATCTGCCCCGCTTCTCAGCCTTCCGCTGACGAACAGCTTCCAGCTTCTCAACATCAGCGCCGTGGATGCGAGAAGCAGCGTGGATGAGTTCAAGAAGGTCAGCCAGCTCTTCAAGCGCTTCTTCATCCGTTTGGGCGCCTAAGTACTCATCCAGCTCCTCTTTCATTTTCTGACGGACTTCTTCCTTATATTCCGTTTCATTTAAAATACGGGTATGATAGGCTTTGCCGCTTTTCTCAATGATTTCTGGAATCCGATCACGGACGAGTTTATTATGGATAGGCATCGTTCTCTCTCCTCTTTCATCATTATGTATATGGCTATTTTACCAGATAAACACGATGAAAGCGTACAGATCACAGGCGGCTCTGCACTTTCCTATTTATTCCTTTACACTATACATGCCAAAATGCCCGTATCTGTCCACATCCCTATAAATCTCCCATTCACCCTTCAACAAAAAACACTTCTTTCAGCATTTGTTGAACTGTCCCACAAATTGTATATTTTAAACATATTTAACAATAATTTTTAAAGGGGTTTTGGAAATGAACAAAATAACAAAGATGATGATCTCATTCGTGCTCGTATGTTCTGTGCTGTTCCCTTTGTCTTCCAGCTTAAATCAGGCCAGCGCTGCTAGCGGAAAAACAGTAACAGAGTGTACAGGCTATGGATATACCAAGACTTGTAAAAAGTACAAGGTATTCAAGTACAATACATACTGGACAAAAAGTGAAGTGAAAAAGGTTGTTAAAAAATATGAGGCGAACTCCTCTAACAAGCAGCTAATTATTGATTACATCATTAGTTTGGCTCCTCCTGCAGGCATTGCTGTGCTGTTCAAGAACATTGGCTGGAATAACACAATCGGCCCGTTCCAGAAGGCTAAAAGCAAAGGAACAGGCCTGCGAATCAAATATGATATGTACGTGCCGCTGTCCGGCCCAAATATCGTCAAGACCAAAAACTATAAAGTCTCTTACGAATAAAATTGAAGAGCGTACGAGTTGTACGCTCTTCTCACGTTGTTGAAAAACAACTTAGTCAAGAAAACCCTGGTGAATTCTCACCGGGATTTTCACTTTTTTTGAATTGTTAAACGGAATCTTCTATAATATGAGAAGTGAGGTGGAGACCAATTTTCTGTAAAGAGCGGAGTTTGGCCCACTTTTTCAAGTTTTGTATGATGGCGGTCATCAAAACTTGCGTTTTCACTTTTTGAACTCCACGGTAACGTGCATAGCGCAGACCGTGGAGTTCTTTACTGTGTGCAAAGCTTAATT
>NZ_JWJE02000006.1 GCF_000812025.2 Bacillus thermotolerans | reverse complement strand
GGGAGCCAGCCGCCTAAGGTGGGGCAGATGATTGGGGTGAAGTCGTAACAAGGTAGCCGTATCGGAAGGTGCGGCTGGATCACCTCCTTTCTAAGGAATATAACGAGGCTGGCATGATATTTTGTTTAGTTTTGAAGGATGAATGCCTTCAATATACTTGTTCTTTGAAAACTGGATAATATCGTATAAGAAGTAACCAAGCAATAACCGAGTAATCGCCATTTTAGGTTAAGTTAGAAAGGGCGCACGGTGGATGCCTTGGCACTAGGAGCCGAAGAAGGACGGGACTAACTCCGATATGCTCCGGGGAGCTGTAAGTAAGCTTTGATCCGGAGATTTCCGAATGGGGAAACCCTCTGTCCGTAATGGGACAGAATCCCTGCCTGAATACATAGGGCAGGAGAAGGCAGACCCGGGGAACTGAAACATCTAAGTACCCGGAGGAAGAGAAAGCAAACGCGATTCCCTGAGTAGCGGCGAGCGAAACGGGACCAGCCCAAACCAGAAGGCTTGCCTTCTGGGGTTGTAGGACACTCTATACGGAGTTACAAAGGAATGAAGCAGGCGAAGAGGTCTGGAAAGACCCATCAAAGAAGGTAACAATCCTGTAGCCGAACCTTCATTCCCTCCAGAGTGGATCCTGAGTACGGCGGAACACGTGAAATTCCGTCGGAATCCGGGAGGACCATCTCCCAAGGCTAAATACTCCCTAGTGACCGATAGTGAACCAGTACCGTGAGGGAAAGGTGAAAAGCACCCCGGAAGGGGAGTGAAAGAGAACCTGAAACCGTGTGCCTACAAGTAGTCAGAGCCCGTTAATGGGTGATGGCGTGCCTTTTGTAGAATGAACCGGCGAGTTGCGATTTCATGCGAGGTTAAGCCGCAAAGGCGGAGCCGCAGCGAAAGCGAGTCTGAACAGGGCGCATGAGTATGAGGTCGCAGACCCGAAACCAGGTGATCTACCCATGTCCAGGGTGAAGGTAAGGTAACACTTACTGGAGGCCCGAACCCACGCACGTTGAAAAGTGCGGGGATGAGGTGTGGGTAGCGGTGAAATTCCAATCGAACCTGGAGATAGCTGGTTCTCTCCGAAATAGCTTTAGGGCTAGCCTCAAGGGAAGAGTCTTGGAGGTAGAGCACTGTTTGGACTAGGGGCCCCTCTCGGGTTACCGAATTCAGACAAACTCCGAATGCCAAAGACTTATCCTTGGGAGTCAGACTGCGAGTGATAAGATCCGTAGTCAAGAGGGAAACAGCCCAGACCGCCAGCTAAGGTCCCCAAGTATACGTTAAGTGGAAAAGGATGTGGAGCTGCTTAGACAACCAGGATGTTGGCTTAGAAGCAGCCATCATTGAAAGAGTGCGTAATAGCTCACTGGTCGAGTGGCTCTGCGCCGAAAATGTAACGGGGCTAAACGTATCACCGAAGCTGCGGATGGACACCTTATGGTGTCCGTGGTAGGAGAGCGTTCTAAGGGCGGTGAAGCCAGACCGGGAGGACTGGTGGAGCGCTTAGAAGTGAGAATGCCGGTATGAGTAGCGAAAGAAGGGTGAGAATCCCTTCCACCGAATGCCTAAGGTTTCCTGAGGAAGGCTCGTCCTCTCAGGGTTAGTCGGGACCTAAGCCGAGGCCGAAAGGCGTAGGCGATGGATAACAGGTTGATATTCCTGTACCACCTCACTCCGTTTGAGCGATGGGGGGACGCAGGAGGATAGGGTAAGCGCACAGCTGGTTGTGCGTCCAAGCAGTTAGGCCGGTGACGAGGCAAATCCCGTCACCATCCAGGCGGAGCTGTGACGGCGAGGGAAAGATAGTACCGAAGTTCCTGATTCCACACTGCCAAGAAAAGCCTCTAGCGAGGAGACAGGTGCCCGTACCGCAAACCGACACAGGTAGGCGAGGAGAGAATCCTAAGGTGAGCGAGTGAACTCTCGTTAAGGAACTCGGCAAAATGACCCCGTAACTTCGGGAGAAGGGGTGCTCTTTGGGGTGCATAGCCCTGAGGAGCCGCAGTGAATAGGCCCAGGCGACTGTTTAGCAAAAACACAGGTCTCTGCGAAGCCGCAAGGCGAAGTATAGGGGCTGACGCCTGCCCGGTGCTGGAAGGTTAAGAGGAGGGGTTAGCTTACGCGAAGCTCTGAATTGAAGCCCCAGTAAACGGCGGCCGTAACTATAACGGTCCTAAGGTAGCGAAATTCCTTGTCGGGTAAGTTCCGACCCGCACGAAAGGCGTAACGATCTGGGCACTGTCTCAACGAGAGACTCGGTGAAATTATAGTACCTGTGAAGATGCAGGTTACCCGCGACAGGACGGAAAGACCCCGTGGAGCTTTACTGCAGCCTGATATTGAATTTCGGCACAGCTTGTACAGGATAGGTAGGAGCCTTTGAAACCGGAGCGCCAGCTTCGGTGGAGGCGTCGGTGGGATACTACCCTGGCTGTGTTGAACTTCTAACCCGCACCCGTGATCCGGGTGGGAGACAGTGTCAGGCAGGCAGTTTGACTGGGGCGGTCGCCTCCTAAAGAGTAACGGAGGCGCCCAAAGGTTCCCTCAGAATGGTTGGAAATCATTCGCAGAGTGTAAAGGCACAAGGGAGCTTGACTGCGAGACCTACAAGTCGAGCAGGGACGAAAGTCGGGCTTAGTGATCCGGTGGTTCCGCATGGAAGGGCCATCGCTCAACGGATAAAAGCTACCCCGGGGATAACAGGCTTATCTCCCCCAAGAGTCCACATCGACGGGGAGGTTTGGCACCTCGATGTCGGCTCATCGCATCCTGGGGCTGTAGTCGGTCCCAAGGGTTGGGCTGTTCGCCCATTAAAGCGGTACGCGAGCTGGGTTCAGAACGTCGTGAGACAGTTCGGTCCCTATCCGTCGCGGGCGCAGGAAATTTGAGAGGAGCTGTCCTTAGTACGAGAGGACCGGGATGGACGCACCGCTGGTGTACCAGTTGTCTTGCCAAAGGCATCGCTGGGTAGCTATGTGCGGACGGGATAAGTGCTGAAAGCATCTAAGCATGAAGCCCCCCTCAAGATGAGATTTCCCATAGCGTCAAGCTAGTAAGATCCCTGAAAGATGATCAGGTAGATAGGTTCGAGGTGGAAGCGTGGCGACACGTGGAGCTGACGAATACTAATCGATCGAGGACTTATCCTAA
>NZ_JWJE02000059.1 GCF_000812025.2 Bacillus thermotolerans | reverse complement strand
TGACTCCAGCAGCTTACCGGAGTCATCTCATCGCTGCGTAGAAAGCAGCATCTCTTTTTATTAAACTGTCTACTTTATAGGGCGCAATTCAATCAAGGCATGAGACTCTTTTTTGTGGGAAATACATTCAGCGTATTAATGGTTACGAACAATCAACACATCACAAACAGCTGTACGGGTGATGCGTTCAGATACGCTGCCTAAAAATACACGCTCCATACCGCCGATGCCTGTTGCACCACACACAATTAAGTCCGCTTGTACACGTTCTGCAAGGTCTTTCGGAATCAGGGCTTTCGGCGAGCCTTTTTCTAAAATGATATTCACAGACGTTAATCCTTTGGCTTCCGCTGTGGCTTTATATTCGTCTAACAGCTTTCGTCCTTGCTTCTCAGGATAATCAGGAATCGACGCATGCGTCAGGGCTTCCATAGAAGCGAAATAGCTATTGTCCAAAATATGTACAATATTTAGCCGAGCTTCATTCCGCTTCGCAATATCCACTGCTTTTTCGAAAGCAAGCTGTGCCTCATCCGACCCGTCTACCGCCACAAGAATTTCATGATATTCCATTCCAACCATGCCTCCTTTGTCCCCTCCATTGTACTGTATTTCATTTCGTGAAAACAGCTAGAAGGCGTGGAAACAATGACAAATTTCAGAATTGATTAGCTTATCTGGTGTTTGAGCGGCTAGACAGCAGAAATGAGCGGTTATCCGCTATAAATGAGCGATTCTGAAAAACCTATCAGTAATGCTTCTTTAGGAAGGATGCCATTGACCGATTGATTTCTTCTAAGAAATACTCGGAAGGGAAGTGTCCCATCCGGTAGGCATGCCATTCCAGACAATCACCTAGCAGCTGAACAGCTTTTTTGAATAATAAGTGAGATGGAAAAAAGACATCGTCATCTCCGGCAATGACGAGCGTTGGTGCTTGATAATGCTTCAGCTTCCGCCTCGTAATGCCATCTGGGAGATGGTATTCAATGGATACATGCTGCAAAATTGTGCTCATAATATCTTCATCAATATCGCGCATACAGCCGGAAGATAAGGCATCGGTAATGGCCTGCCTTTGTTTGGCGGCATCGTTTAACTGATAAAGAAGATAAGGCATCATCATCGTTCGTGCTGTCCACCATTTAGAAAAGGGGACAATACCGGCTGGCACGACGAGCATGGTGCATACAGCTTTTTCAGGATAAGCAGCCGCTGTCTTTAGAGCTATTCCGCCGCCATAGGAGACTCCGGCAAATGCTGTTTTTTGAATATGGTAATGGTCCAGAAGGTCATTGGCCCACGAGGCAAAGCTGCCATCCTTTGTACCCAGGCGTCCTTCAACACTGTAGCCTGGATGACCAATTAAATCGGGCGC
Source organism: Bacillus thermotolerans (assembly GCF_000812025.2). Taxonomy (GTDB): domain Bacteria; phylum Bacillota; class Bacilli; order Bacillales; family Domibacillaceae; genus Quasibacillus; species Quasibacillus thermotolerans. The sequence goes on along the minus strand of NZ_JWJE02000059.1, from coordinate 19,737 downwards.
ATATATACGATATTCATTAAACAACGGCTTAAACCACGAAAGGGTCATAGGGTTGATGCAGTTTGCCCCGTGAAAGATAAAAAGCGGCTGTCCGCCTTTTTTGCCAAGCTGGAGAACGTGGGTGGTTCCAAACCGTGTCTTGACATATTCCCGTTCCACTTCAGCTTCCAATAACGGCAAGTAATTCTCATAATGATGCAGCAAATGCTGCTTAATCGATGAGTGTTCATAAATAGAACGCTTTTTCATGCCACCGCCTCCGTTTTTCTTAGCATGACCGGATCACTCCAGCTCATGCAATGGAATAAGTTAACGCTCATGAACAGCGGAACGTAGGAAAGAATAACCGTGAAAGTGGAGATAGAGGGTGAACCGATGAAAAAGCTCATATATTGTTTGCTGTTGAGTGTTTGTCTGTTTGCGGGAGGAGCATCCCATTCCTCTGCAGCAGAAATCAATCAGCAGGATGTGGAAGATCTTTTAATTGCTCAGTTTCACAAGCAAATCTCCAGTGCGATTAAACAAACGTACGGTCTTCGTTTTCCTCAATATGAAAAGGCCATGATTACTTCCGTCCGAAAGGAAGCGCTTCCTGAACCTTCTGAAGAGATGAAGCCAGGGATCGTGTATGAGGTCGTGCTGAAAGTAGAAGTGCTGAACATCCCAAATAAGGAAAATTCCTTAATTATTGTACTTACTAATGATTCAAATGACGGTAAATTTATCGTAAAAGAGGCTAGAAAAGAATAACAGGATACTGTTTCACTCCCTCTTTGCAAGGGAAGGAGAAGAATAGGCAAGACGCATCCTAACTTCACAGAAAGGAGAATGCTGTATGGCTGTTAGAAGAGAACCACATGAAAGAATGACTGAAAAGAACAACGGTCTAAGCGATACGCAAGAGGTGCTTTACCAAAAGGAGTTTAAGAAAGCAGATCGAGCGTGGTCAAGAGCGAAAGGAAACCGATAAGAAAACAAGGCTGCCTCTGTTCAAGGAGGCAGCCTTGTTTGTATATAACGCAGCCAGCGGCAGAATTGACAAAGGTGCTTACATAATTTCTCCGGAAAGCTAATATACTGTTTTGTCGGCTAAAGTGCCAACAGAAAAAGGATTGAAAATGGAGGGTTTTTATATGTGGATCATCACGCTTTATTCGAAAGGAAGCATTCAAATGTTTGAATTCGACACGGAGAAGGAAGCGAGAGAGCGGTTCGCTGCACTTAAAGGAGAAAAGATACTGTCTAAAATTATTTATTAACCGTTCCGTGATCCACAAGACTCCGGCTAAGAAATGGTAGACGGCCTCTGAATGTTATTCAGGGGCCGTTTGAATATGTGCTTCTAATTCGACGCGGACGTTTCCTTGAATGGCACGGGTAATCATACAAGATGATTCCGCTTTCTCTGTCAGCTTCCTGGCGCGTGCAAGCTCCTGATCAGAAGCATCCGCCTTTAACACTAGCTTAGGACGATGAATAATGGCTTGGTATGTAAAGACACCATTGGTGACATCTACAATCCCTTCCGAATCCATCGTCAAGGATTCCTTTTCAATTCCGCTTCTCTCCAGCATAGCTGCCAGGGTAATAATGTAACAGGTAGCCGCTGCACCGAGCAGCATTTCATCGGGGTTTGTTCCAATACCTGGCCCGTCCATTTCAGGGGGGATAGATACTTCAGTCTTTAGCTGTCCTGTTTCAATCCGTCCAACGTCATTGCGTTGACCAGGCCAATTAGCTTTCAGGTGAAAGTGATGGAGTGTCATGTTTACCTCTCCTTTTCGATTTATTTATTACTTTCGATGACCTCTATTTCTTTTTCAAATGTTTCCTTCGCATAAGAAGCAGAGATAGTATATACACCAGGCTCAGCTTTTGCCAAATCGAACTCGCCTGAAGCAGCCAGCTCTGCTCCGGCTCTTAGTGTATGGGTTAGTTGGGGTTCAATACAGGCATCTGGAGTAATGTTTCCGCTTCCTGCAATTTTCTTGCCATCTTTATGGAGTGCAACGAATAATTCGCTGTCACATGGATTTCCATGAAAGGTGTAATCATTCTCGCCTGTGTTTGTTACTGTCGCAGTTAGTCGAATGATCTCTCCTTTTTCGACTTTTCCTGACGCAGCTGGATCCACCCATTCATCATTCTCCTGGCGGTGAACGGCTAATGTATAAGTGAGAGAAGGCAAGAGCTCCTCTTCATAGAAAGTAGGTGTTTCCTGAGGGGAAGCGGTATTTTCCACGTTTGACGCACAGGCCGTTAATATAAGAATACATGATAAAAACAATAAAAATCTCCTCATAAGCCTACAATTTTTCCTCCTCTAAGTCTTCGACATCTTTTTACAAAAACATCCTTCATATAATTGTCATAATTCGGTCGTTTCAGAATTGTTAAAAAGGTGTATAGTAATAGTAGAAAGATATTTCAGAAAATTCTTTCATGACTGATGAGTATATTTATTCTAACTATCGGTCATATTAAGCATAACAACCAAATAAAGGAGTGTAAATAAACATGCGCGTTAAGTATAAGAAATCGCTTGAGGAACTTATTCAAGAAAACAAACAGCAATTGCTCAGCGATAAAGAAGCAATGGAACAAATTGAAAAACGCATTGAAGATCGCCATGATCTAGACAAAAAACTAGCTTAATGAAGCTAGTTTTTTGTTTCTATAAGAGCGTAAAGCTAGGAGCGCTTTCTCCAAAGCTGAAAAGGGTGGACCTGTTCGTCTCCAAGCGGCATCTGGATCATCGAGATCGTACGCTCCTCCTTTTCTTTGGCTAAGTCTTCATAAATCAGCTTAGCTGTCGTTAAGCCTGCTTCATGGGCCTCCTCTACGGAAGCGCAGTAAACGACCTCCTTTATTCCAGCAAAGTACATCGCCGCCAAGCACATAGGACAAGGCTCTCCGCTGGCGTACATCGTATAGCCGGATAGATTATTCGTTTGGTACTGTTTTTGTGCCTGGCGAATCGCAAGCATTTCTGCGTGACCGCTCACATCATGCTTTTTATGAAGCTCGTTCACTCCTTCAGAAACGATCTGGCCGTCTTTCACAAGCACTGCGCCAAAAGGCTGTCCGCCTTCCTCAACATTTATGATCGCCAGTTCGACTGCCCGCTTCATATATGTATCCATTCGTTATCCCTCCAATAAAGAACTAATTCCCCCCAATTATAAACAAAAAGAAATGCAGCGACTAATTTTCTTGATTGACTCTCTACTGGCAAGGTGCAAAGGAAGTGTTCGATCGAGGCGCCGGCTAAACAAATGGCTGCCCCGGCAGAGAATGAATGACCAGCAAAAAGACGGGTTTGCGGCATAGAGTGCTTGTCCAGCCAATATATTTAATGAGGAAGCCATCTCTCTTTATGAAAGGCTGGTGTTTACTTTGCAAATTCATGTCGTTCAAAGAGGACAGACTTTATATGGTATTGCCCAGCTTTATCAAACGTCTGTACAGTCCATTGCGGCCGCCAATGAACTGCCTGATCCTTCGCGGCTTGTTGTAGGGCAGGCGCTTGTTATTCCTATTACCGGGAGCTATCACTGGGTACAGCCGGGGGAGTCCTTGTTTAGCATTGCAAGGATATATGGCATGAGTGCCAATGAGCTTGCCCGGATTAATAACATCTCTGCTGCTGCCCCTCTTCAAGCAGGGATGAGGCTCTATATTCCTCCGCGTCCAAAGCCGACGATTGATGTCTTTCTTTACGTAGAACCCCGGGATCCAATCAGTGAAACGATGGTGAATGAAGTACGTGACAGGGCCAGCGATCTAACCTATTTAGCGATGTTTAGCTATGAAGTCAGACGGGATGGCTCAATGACCACTCCTCCCATCGGCAACCTGCCTGACATCGCCCGTGCAGCTGGAGCGATGAATGCGATGGTCATCAGTAATATAGAGGAGTTCCAATTCAGTGCTGATCTTGCAAGAGCTATTTTCACAAATGAAGCCGCCCAGAACCAGTTGTTCGGCAATGCTATTCAGATTGCGAATGAGGTCGGCTATGAGGACATTCACTTTGATTTTGAATTGATGCATCCAGAGGATCGGGAGCTGTACAACACCTTTCTAAGAAGGGCCAGGGATCGTTTTCACGCAGCAGGCTTGACACTGTCAAATGCGGTGGCCCCTAAACCAAGTGATGTGATGACAGGAATATACGGAGCGCATGACTACGAGACGATTGGGGAGCTGGTGGATTTCACAGCGCTCATGACCTATGAGTGGGGATTTACATACAGTGATCCCCAGGCAGTCAGTCCAATCGGGCCTGTACGGGATGTTGTAGAGTATGCGGTAAGTGTCATTCCTCGAAACAAGATATTGCTGGGGCAGAACTTGTACGGCTATGACTGGCAGGCACCCTATCCGCCAGCAGGCGGTCCTCCGGCAAGAGTGGTGAGCCCGCAGCAGGCGATTGAGCTTGCTCTTAGGGAGAATGCACAAATCGAATATGACCCGCAAGCCCAGGCGCCTTTCTTTCGATATATTGACAATGCCGGGCGACAGCATGAGGTGTGGTTTGAAGATGCACGCAGCATTCAGGCGAAGTTTAACTTGATCAAGCAGTTTAATTTGAGAGGGATTATGTATTGGAAGCTGGGGCTGTCCTTTCCGCAAAACTGGCTTCTGCTCAGGGATAATTTTAATATTCGAAAGCGGGAATAGTTCATTGCTAGATGGAAAGCCGAGACAACTGTCTCGGTCTTTTTTATAAACGAAGAGTATGTTGAACCTCTACATAGATGGCTACAATATTGCCTAGCTTTTGGGAAAGCTATAGGAGGCGAGCTAAAGGCAGGCAGTTTAAGCTAGACTAAACAGGTGCTTGACCATACATGGTTACATGCATAGGGCAGCAGGGTAGAAATAGAAGAGCATTGCTTGGATCAGGAAATGTTTCTAGACTGAGCAATGAACAATAAGAAGCAAACAATGATTCAGTAAGGAGAAGATAAAATGAATGCTAAATATCAGCCGATTTTCGAACGGTTTACTCTTCCGTCAGGGGCTCAATTAAAAAAACCGTATTATGATGGCACCAATGACCAATTACTCCTCTCATGAGGACGGGAGTGTGTCCGATGAGGAAATTGCTTATTATCGTGAGCGTGCTGGCGGAGTAGGGGCGGTTATTACTGCCTGTGCTCATGTCCAGCCGGGAGGGAAGGGGTTTAAGGATCAAATAGGTGTAGATAAAGATTCATTGGTCTCAAGCCTCAATCAACTAGCCAGTGCTATTAAAGAAGAGGGAGCGAAAGCCATTCTGCAAATCTTTCACGCCGGACGAATGGCTCCGCCTGAACTGCTGCCTGATGGACAAACAGTCAGTGCGAGTGCCGTCGCACCTGAACGGGAAGGGGCCATGGTGCCGAGAGAAATGACAGAGGAAGAAATTCTGCAGACAATCGACGCATTTGGCGAAGCGACTCGGAGAGCGATTGAAGCAGGGTTTGATGGTGTAGAGATCCATGGAGCCAATACGTACTTGATTCAGCAGTTCTTCTCTCCGCACTCCAACCGCCGAGAAGACCGCTGGGGAGGTACGATAGAAAAGAGAATGGCCTTTCCGTTAGCGGTTATTAAATCAGTGAAAGAGGCTGTAGCTGATTATGCTAAGGGACCTTTCATCGTTGGTTACCGGTTATCGCCTGAGGAAAGAGAAAATCCGGGGATTACGATGGAGGATACGCTGCAGCTTGTCGATGTACTAGCTGATCAAGAGCTCGATTACCTTCATTTGTCTGTGAGAGACTTTCATGAAGGATCTATGCGGGATGAAACGGATACAACGTCCCGTGTTGTGCTCGTCCACGAGCGTGTAGGAGAGCGGGTGCCAGTCATAGGGGTAGGTTCTCTCTATACACCGGATGATGTAATAAAGGCGCTTGAAACAGGCGTGCCATTACTAGCACTTGGGCGTGAAATCATCATGGAGCCGAAGTGGATAGAGAAAACAGTAAGTAGTCAGGAAGAGGCGATCCGTACAACTTTACCAAAGACGGCTCAGAAAGAATTGGTCGTTCCTGATCCATTATGGAAAATGATTATGGACATCCCTGGGTGGTTCCCTGTAGTTGAATAATCGAGAGTATGTCCCCTCGAACAGGAGGGGACATACTTTTACATTCATGTTAAAATATATATAGCTGAGAAGCTTAAAGGAGGCATATACTCTTGGAATTATCCATTGATGAGGCAGCTTTAGCGTGGTTTCAGGAAGAAGTAGAGTTAGAGAGCGGTGACCGGGTGAAATTCCATCCGCGCTATGGGGGGGCGAGCCCTGTGCAGCAAGGCTTTTCTCTTGCCTTCTCTGTATCAGAAGCTCCTGACGATCCTGCTGTCAGCGTAGAGAAAGAGGGCATTTTGTTCTTCATTGAAGCAGCCGACGTATGGTATTTTGATGGCCATAATTTGCATGTGGGGTACAATGAACAACTGGATGAGCCGGAATATCACTATCGGAAGTCTTGATTTGCCTCCACCAGTCTAGATCAATAATAGAGGATGCATTCATACATGAGCTTATTAACAAAACTGCTTTCTAAAAATAAGAAAATCAAGGTAGAGTTTTGTGAGAAGAATCTGGATCGTTTCTTAACAGAGGAGCAATCACCTGCTTACGAGACGTTTCTTAACCAGAGATATGTGTCTTATAAGGAATACCAGTGTCAAAGCAGATGTGAAGAATGCAAGAAGTCACCATATGCAATTGTGAATGGGGACTTTGTGCAGACGGAAGATGATGCCGAGCTCTTAGGTATATTAAAGTCGGCAGCAAAGAAATAAATAAATGGAAAGAAAAGGCGGTTATCCTGTGAGGTTCTTACTGGATAACCGCTTTTTTTATAGTAGACCTGGAAATATGAGGAAGAATAGAGATTAATCTTCAAAATATAGGGTATGATGAATAACAAAGAGGTATTGTCAATAGATAATTATTAAAAAAATGTGTCAAAAATCGAAAATAAAATTGACAAACATGTGAATATTATGAATAATATAAATATAAGGAGGTAAGATAAATGGATGTTAAAGACCCTAGAATGAAAATTTTAACTGCCGTAAAGTACGTGGGAGCTACCATACTTGCAATTGGAACGTTAATTTTCTTGATTGGTTTCTTTGGAAGCGTTTCCATGCCGTTGACACCAATTGGCATTGGAACTGTAGTAGGCGCAGTATTCATCTTTATCATGGGGGCCTTCTTTGTATCGACGGAAGAAATGCTTGAAAAGATATATGAGATGAAATAAAGGAGCACCCTTAAAGGGCGCTCCTTTTATTTTCATTATCGGGACACTTACACAACGTCCCAGATCATTAATAGCAATGTACCAAAAACAACAGCTAAAGCCATAAGGACACCATATACGATATTCGCATAAATGTCATATTTATCTTTTGTTTCACCTGCATGCATGAATACGACAAGCTGCAGTCCCGCTTGGATGAAAGCAGTTACTAGAAGGACTGTCATACCTGTTGTGAAAGACATATCCATGAAGTAAACGAGCATGGCTACAGCCGTTAGAACAAGCGAAAAGATAAAGCCCATTACTTGACCGCGCGGAAATAATTCGCCCATGTTTACATCATTCCTTTCAAATAGATGAAGCTGAAGATGAAGATCCATACGACATCAAGGAAGTGCCAATAAAGCGAGAAAATAAATGATTTATTGGCTGTTTGTGGAGTAATTCCGCGTTTTCTTATTTGCATAACGATGAACAATCCCCAGAAGAAACCGATCGTTACGTGAGCTCCGTGTGTACCTAGTGTCAGTAACAAAATCGCTGTAAAGGCGCTTGTTTGGATGCCAGCTCCAACATGAACATAATGAATGAACTCATAAATCTCTACCGACAAGAACCCTGCACCGAGAAGAAGGGTAATGACGAAGAAAGCGATCACTGCTTTCTGACGGCCAAGGCGCATCGCATGGATGGCGAGACCGATGGTGAAACTACTTGTCAAAAGTACGAGTGTTTCAATGAGAACCGGTGTGATCTCAAAAATCTCTGCACCAGAGGGACCGTTTCCTGTACGGCCCTCTAGTGTAAAGTAAGAGGCAAAAAGGGTAGCAAACAACATAATCTCGGCACCGAGGAAAATCCAGAAGCCGTAAATCTTCAGGCGATTTTCTTCTGTGCTGTATTCAAGAGGGAGCGATTGGTCTATTTTCATAACTTAGTACCTCCCAATTTTTCTTCTGTTTCTTCTATTTCTCCTAAATGAATGTGATGACCGTCGTCTTTTTCGAATGAACGATGAGTCATGCAAGCGAAGATACCTAGAGTCGCAATGATCGCTAAAGTCCATAGGCTAAAGATTAGCGCAAAGCCCCAAATGAAGAAGATTGCACTCATAATGAATGGCACGCCGCTCTTATTTGGCATATGAATTTCTTCATAACGGCCAGGGAATAATTTATGACCGTGTTTTTTGGCATCCCAGAATGCTTCACTTGAGCTTACCTGAGGCAGGATAGCAAAGTTGTATTCCGGAACAGGAGTGTGAGTCGCCCACTCAAGAGAACGTGCATCCCATGGATCGGCACTGATGTTTCTTGGTGAATAGCGAACACTGTAATAAATGTTGTAAACAATCACTGCAAAACCGATAGCAAGTCCAATTGCTCCAACGAACGAAAGCATATTCAGAGGACCGAAACCAGTTGCTTCAGAGTATGTGTACGCACGGCGCGCTTGTCCGTCCAAACCAGTGAGGAACATTGGCATGAAGGCAACTAATGTGCTGATAGCAAGAATCCATGCAGCCCATTTGCCAAGTCTTTCATTCAGCATAAAGCCGAACATTTTTGGCCACCAGTAAGTAAGACCAGCAAGCATGGCGAACACTACACCAGGGATAATAACCATATGGAAGTGAGCGACTAGGAACATCGTATTGTGATATTGATAGTCGGCAGCAGACATTCCAAGCATAACCCCTGTTACCCCACCGATTGTAAAGAGCGGGATGAAAAGCAATGAATATAGCATAGGTGTTGTGATTTCGATTTTACCTTTATACATCGTGAACAGCCAGTTGAAAATCTTGACCCCGGTCGGAACGGCAATCGCCATTGTCGTAATCGAGAAGATACTGTTTGAAAGCGGTCCTTGTCCCATTGTATAGAAATGGTGAGCCCATACGATGAAGGACAGCACGGAAATAACAACAATGGAAGCGACCATGGCTTTATATCCGAACAAGTTACGGCGTGAGAAGGTAGAAATTACCTCACTGTACACTCCGAAGGCCGGCAAGATTAAGATGTATACTTCAGGGTGTCCCCAAACCCAGAATAGGTTCGCCCAAAGCATGTCCATACCACCGTTGTCCATCGTAAAGAAGTGTGTACCGAACAAACGGTCGAATGTACCCATGGCAAGAAGCACTGTAAGTACTGGGAACGCAAATGTGATTAGCAAGTTTGTGATAAGAGCTGTCCAAGTGAACATTGGCATTTTCATTAATGTCATGCCAGGTGCTCTCATTTTCATGATTGTTGTAACAAAGTTGATACCTGTCATCAATGTACCGATACCGGCAATCTGAATAGCGATCATGTAATAGTTTGAACCGACAGATTCGCTGAATTCATTGCCTGCAAGAGGGAAGTAGGACGTCCATCCTGCATCTGGTGAACCGCCGACAACGAATGAAATGTTAAACAGCATAGCACCAAAGAAGAATAGCCAGAAGCTCAGGGCGTTCAATCGCGGGAAAGCGACGTCACGCGCACCGATTTGCAACGGTACAACGAAGTTCATTAAAGCAATAATGAACGGCATCGCCATAAAGAGAATCATTACGACACCGTGTGTAGTGAACACTTCATTATAGTGCTGGGCATCCAGCAGCTGATTTTCAGGAACAGCAAGCTGAGCACGCAGCATGATAGCATCTACGCCGCCGCGGAAAAGCATCAGCAAAGCTGAAATTAAATACATAATACCAATACGCTTATGGTCTACAGTTGTCAGCCATTCACGCCATAAGTAACCCCATTTTTTGAAATATGTTAAACCCACAACGAGGGCGATCGAAGTAAGTACGATCGCAACCATTGATGCGTAAATCGCAGGGCTTGGATGAGGTATGGCAAATCGTTCAAAGAACTCCATACGTTTGTTGGCTCCTTTCAGGAAGTGTATTGCCCATTAATTAAGCAAGCGAAAGATTATTAATGTTGTTGGTGGTCGGAACCTTCACTAGACTCATGATTTTCATGTTCAGTATGTTCTTCTGCGTCACCTGTGCCGTGATCATGCGTTGGCGGCGGTGAGAATTCTAAATGAGTACCAGTATAAGTTGATTTTCCAAGATGACCTGGTTCTAATAATTTTTCAAATTTCTCTTCTGTGAGGGGTTCAGCGGTTTCTTTCACCTCGTCTACCCACTCTTCAAATTCAGTTTGAGACATCGCTGTTACTTCAAACGTATTTTCAGCAAAGCCTTTTCCGCTGAAGTTCGCGTTACGTCCCATGAATTCGCCTTCTTCATCAGCCGCCAGGTGAAGTGTTGTCACCATGTCAGACATCGCGTACTTTTGTCCGCCAAGCTGAGGAACCCAGAAGCTTGTGATCGGTCCGTGTGAGTAAAGCTTGAATTCAATTGGACGATCTGTTGGGATGTATAGATAGTTAACCGTTTCAATTCCTTCTTCCGGATAGCTGAAGTGCCATTTCCAGTTAGAAGAAGATGCATAGACAGTTAATGGCTCTTTATCTTCGTATCCTTCCGGCTGTGCTTCAACGATATAGTTACTCTGAACCGTTACGAAGGAAAGGTAAGCAACGATTAGAATAGGAATCCCTACACAAATTGCTTCCACCCAAGTGTTACCTTCAATATGAGGTGGTTCATAATCCTTTGGCTGCTTTGATGCCCGGTACTTAATAAGGATAAATACCAAGATAGCAAATACAGCAATAACAATAAACGACATAATTCCAATTGACAGCATAATATCACTTGCTTGTCTTGCCGCTTGCGGTCCTTTAGGATCTAAGACCATTAACGGCTCACAACCAGCTAGCACGGTCATGACAGTGACAATAGCTGCCAGCAAAGCCCCTTTAAATTTCAATAGAGGCACCCCTTTCTTATGTTTTAGAAATTTAGTAAATAGATAGTAAGCTAGGGTAAAAACAGCTGTTCTTAATTGCTGTCTCTATCTTAGTACCAGAAAGAAAAATAAACAACATTTTGTGAGACCTATCACAAAATGTTCAAGAAAAATTGACGAATTTCGACACAAAACGTTCATGAATTGTTCGATAGCAAAATGTGGTTTGGCTATGTAGGAAATAAAAGTAAAAAACAAGAAAAGACCCCCAAAAGGAGGTCCTTGAAAGGTAAATATTAGAAAGAAACTGCAGTTGTTGCGGCTCTCTTGATGCCTTCTTCAATAATTTCTTCTGCTTTGTCAGGGAAAGCATTGTGTCCTTCAACAATAACGGTTGTTAAGTCTTCGACGCCCCAGAAACGAAGCATTGCTGTAACGTAGTTCACAGCCATTTCTGCTGATTGAGCTGGACCTTCTGAATATACGCCGCCGCGTGCATTGAGAAGAGCCACTTTCTTATCAGGAATGAGACCGACTGGGCCTTCTGGTGTGTATTTAAACGTTCTGCCGGCTTGTGCTAGGTAGTCCATGTACGTGTGAAGTGCTGCTGATACAGTGAAGTTCCAGAGCGGGAAAGCGATAACGACCTTATCAGCTTCAAGGAATTGGTTCAAGTATTTATTTACATGATCAGCTGCTGCTTGTTCGTCAGCTGTCAGCTCCATACCTCTTCCTGATTTGAACATGCCGTTGATCATGTTTGTATCATAGTACGGGAGGTTCTCTTTATATAGATCAAGCTCTGTAATTGTGTCCTCGGGATGTGTCTCCTTATAGCTGGCTAAAAATGCATCGTATAGCTGTACGCTGACAGACTGCTCAGCAGGACGCGGATTTGCTTTGATAAATAAAACGTTGGACATATATAAAACCTCCAAGATGTATAAGTATAGAAAAGAATACTTTTCCGTATTCTCAATCACAAGCGTAAAGAAAGAAAGCATTATTGTCAAATAGTTTGATTTGAAGATATTTGAAGTAAGTTTTATTTAGGCTGAAAAAGTTTAGCGCCCACACCATTAGGATGATAAGAAGAATTCTTTTTTATAACAAGGGATCGTTGGAAACAAAGAAAAGGTTTGGTTAGAAGGTACTTACTTCTTATGAAACTTTTTCTATTCCTACCCGTATATAAATAGGAAGAAACCTGCCATCGAAATAAACTATGTATTAGCCTTACAAGGAGTTGGGGATGTGAACAACAAATGGAATAAAACGGTATATAGGCTTTGGTCACCAGTATATGACCATCTGTTTAACGGAGGTATATTTCGAGAGGCCAGGAAGGAAGTATTTCGGGATATTACATGGAAAGAGGGAGAAAAAGTGCTATTTGCGGGCGTAGGAACAGGTGCTGATTTAGCCTTTGTTCATGATCCTGGTAACATACATATCGCTGCTATTGATTACTCCCCGCATATGCTTGAAAAGGCGAAAGCCCGGTTTGCTGAACGTTCCATTGATTTTTATGAGATGGATGCTCAGCACATGTCCTTTGAAGATGAGTCGTTTGATTGGATCGTTGCCAGCTTAGTGCTGTCTGTCGTTCCGAACCCGGACAAGTGCCTGAAAGAAATGGCCAGGGTGCTGAAGCCGGGCGGAAGCATTCTCATTTTTGACAAATTCAGACCGGCGGCTCATCAAAAGCGCTCCTGGCTGCAGACTGGTCTAAGTCCTCTCATAAAAGTTCTTGGAACGGACATTAGCCTGAGTGCTGAGAAGCTGATGGAAGGTCAGCGAGAGCAGTTGAAGGTGGAAACAGATCATCCCATCATGCTGAATGGCATGTACAGGCGGCTGATCGCTCGCAAATACAGAAATGGTCTTCCGCCATCAGGCATTGAATAAAGTAGAAAAAAGGAGGGATCGTAGTGGAAATAAGTTTGTGGGTTATTATCTTATTTGCGCTTCTGTATGAACCAGTCATTGGCTATTATGATTTTCAGAAATTTAAGCAGCGAGCGGCAGTTGATCCAGCGGCACGTGAGAGCTATTATGCCCAGATTATGACATGGCTGTGGGTGCCAGCCTTATTTATCTTACTGATTGTTGCCTTGACAGACCTTACTTTGCAGCAAATTGGTCTGGCCATGCCTACATTAGGCGCCGGCACGCTTGGTTCCTTCGCCACAGGCGCTGCTTACGGGGCAATTACCGTATATGCACTTTTTCTTGTTTATTATGTCATCGGCTATCACACAAGCAGTAAGGTCAGGCACCGGTTAACGGAATCCAGGAAGAAGGAAATGCAGAAATTGACGTATACGGAGATTCTCCCTGTAACAGACAAAGAGAAAAAGCAATGGACGTATGTTTCGTTAACTGCGGGTATTACAGAAGAGATTATTTACAGGGGATTTCTTATTTTTGCCTTCTCCTATCTGTTCCCGACTCTCTCCATTTGGGTGGTTATTCTGGCAGCATCCGTTATTTTCGGTCTCGCTCATACGTACCAAGGGTTCTGGGCAGGTGTTGTCAGAACGTCCATTGTTGGTATCGTATTTTCTATTATTTATGTTAGTCTCGGCTCTATTCTGCCGCTGATTGTCCTTCACTTCCTGTTAGATTATGTAGCCAAGCTAGGGGAGGAGGATGACAGGGAGGCAGCGGCGTAAAGGTTTGCAGCCCAGCCTCATTCCCCGAGCATATTGAGTCGTACAGTTCTGAGATGAGAGAGGGTCTTTTCGCGCGCTTGATCACTGTCCCTCTCTCTAATCGCTTGATAAATGGATAGGTGATGCTCATAATACAGAAGCATCCGTTCATCGCTAATGCTTCGAGCTTTTAAGGATTCCCACAATTTTTCGTCCCTCACTTTGTTTACTAAATCCAGGAAGCTTAGTAAGAGAGCGGTTTTAGATGATTGAGCGATCAATCGATGAAATTCTGCATCTAGCCGTTCAAACTCTTTGAAATGCCCAATGGCTTCCTTTGATTGTTTTAAGCACTCTTCTATAAGAAGGAGGTCATCGATCGTGGCATTGCGGGTCGCTAATTCCGCTAAAAATGGTTCAATCGCAAACCTGGCTTCGAACACTTCAGAAGGGCTCGTTTGCTGGGAGATTTCCAGGAACTGATCCTCGGCAGAGAAATTTGCCGTTTTGACGAAGGTTCCCTGGCCGACCCTGCTTTCAATCACATCAATAATTTCAAGTGCACGCAGTGCCTCCCGGACGGTGGCGCGGCTCGTTTTAAACTCTTCCATAAGTGCTCGCTCTGGAGGCAATTTTGCCCCAACCGGAAAAGTGCCGTCGATGATTTTCTGTTTAATTTGATCAACAATTTCCATAAATACTTTCTTTGGTGCAGGGGAGTGATTCATCTAACGGTCTCCTCTCTGGATCTTCAAGGTTTAATCATCCAGCATATTTGTTCTTACTGTTTTAAGGTGCTGGATTGTATATTCTCTTGCTTTAGCATGGTCCCTTTCTTTAATAGCCTGATAAATAGACAGGTGCTGCTGGTGATAAACACTCATCATCTCTGGCTTTAAGCTTCGTGAGATTAACTTACCCCAGAGCTCTTCTGAATGAATACCTTCTATTATATCTGTAAACTTTAACAATAGAGCACTTCTAGCAGCGGCAGCGATTTGGTGATGGAATTGAGCGTTCAGCACCTCAAACTCCTCTTTACTCTCAAGCACTTTCTCCATCTTTTTCAAAGAGGCTTCTAAAATAGAAAGGTCTTCACTCGTCGCCCGGCGTGTAGCGAGCTCTGATAAGTAAGGCTCGATTGCTAATCTTGCTGTAAATACCTCTGAGGGACTCGATTGGTTAGAGAAGCTTGCGAAAGGGTCCTGGCTTGTGAAGCGTGTTTTTCGGACAAACGTACCTTGTCCGACTCTGCTTTCGACCACTCCAATACTTTCAAGAGCTCTAAGTGCTTCTCTAACGGTCGCGCGGCTCGTCTGGAGTTCCTCCGCAAGCACACGTTCCGCTGGCATTTTCGTATCTACAGCAAACGTGCCGTTCGCTATATTTTCTTTTATATGTTCTACCACATCTTTGAATGTCTTCTTCGGGGCCCCAGGCATATGTTCTCCTCCTAATTGGTATAACCAATCCAAGTATAGGGTTATTTATTTGTTATCGTCAAGATGATTGGAAAATATTGTTGACTACTTAGTATTCCCGCTTTTTCTATACGAAAAAACAGCATCCTATAAAAGAATGCTGTTTCCCTAGTTGGTACTTTATGATTCGAAGAAGTTTTCGAGACCATTATCCGAGCGCCGGGCAGGCAAGACTTCCTCCCACTCACATTCAGAGATATTCGAGCATTTTACACGAATGACATCCATCTGATGAGTGTCACTGTAAAACGTTTCTAAAATGCGATAATCCGTCAGAGTTGGCAGGCACTCCGGGCAGAAACCTACAACGAGTGCTTTTCTTTGTTCCTTTGTATAATTCGTACTTACCACATTGGCCATCAAAGCAGCATCGATCAATACTCTCACCCCTTGAATGTTAGTTGATTTCTATTTTTGTTTCTTTAGACACGCGAGCGGGAACGATCTCGTTTCTTAATACACCGATTCGCTCAATCTCTACTTCAACGATATCTCCATCCTTTAAGAACTTAGGAGGGTCGAAGCCGAGTCCCACGCCTTTAGGTGTACCCGTCGCGATAATATCGCCAGGCTGCAGCGTGATCCCTTTGGACAGCGTCTCAATGATCGTCGGAATATCGAAGATTAACAGCTCTGTATTGGACTTCTGGCGAACTTCACCGTTTACCCGTGTTTCAATATCCAGCTTTTGTGGATTTGGAATCTCATCACTTGTAACAAGGAATGGACCCATAGGGCAGTGTGTATCAAGCCCTTTGCCTAGAAGCCACTGTTTATGGTTTCTCTGCAGGTCGCGTGCTGTTACATCATTAATAATGGTATAACCGTAAATATAATCATAAGCCTCTTCCTTCGGGATATATGTGCCTTCCTTTCCGATGATGATCGCAAGCTCGCCTTCGTAGTCCAGCTCGCTCGTTACAGTACTGTGGGAAAGAATGCCCTGCTCAGGAGCGGCAACAGAAGTCGGCAGCTTAGAGAAGACGATTGGCTGCTTAGGGATGGCTTTATCATCTTCTGTTGTTCCTTCGAATTCATAGGCATGTTCCCGGTAGTTAATTCCCAGGCAAATAATATTTTTATTTGGACGCTGAATAGGCGCCAACAGTGTGACTTCATTTAAAGAAAGAACATTTGCCCCTGCGTTATTCGCCTGCTCGAACACTTCCTCAAGGCGTCGCTGGGAAGAGGGAGCAGAAAGTGCCTCGTTTAAAGAAGCGGGGAGCTCCTTGGAATGAAATAACGCTTGTTCTGCTTCCTTAATGTCAATGACCTGCTGCTGGTTGGCAGTAAGCGCCCCGTATTTTTCTTGTCCATTATGAAGAAAACTGCATAGATACATGATTCTTTTCTCCTTCCAGTAGTAGACTATAGATTGAATGGTACAATCAGCGGTTATATTGGTTTAGCCAATTTCATTATTAATCAATTTTTTTATGAAGTCAACTACTTTGTATAAAATTTTCTGATAATTATTTGATGACAAAATATCTAAATGCTATCTGATCTAGATCTAAGATGAAAAGAAAAGGTGGTTAGCAAAAAACCTTGTAAAATAAACGATTATCTTTGTTTTTATGGAATATTTGACAAAGGTTAATTAGTCGGAGATCAATCTATGTCGAAATAAAACTTAATTTTCTGAACATTATATCTTGCAATCTAAAAAAATAAAAGGTATGATTGGTCTCGAGTATTGGTCTAACCAATATAAGTCGCAATCTAATTAATTAGGAGGTACTTAAGTGAGAAAAGAAGTAAATGGAGCAGCAGTTAACTTTGAGGTGAATGGCAATGGAGAAGAAACAGTTGTATTCGTACATGGCTTAGGCGGTTCTTTAAATGTGTGGCATAGCCAGCAAGCGGTGGCTTCCCGCTATTATAAAACTCTTTCTTATGATCTGCGTGGTTCCGGCCGCTCAGATATTGCCAATTGCGATTATTCCATCGAACTGTGGGTGGAGGATTTAAAAGCGCTGTTAGACAGTGAAAAGATCGATCAACCGCATTTGGTCGGATGGTCCATGGGAACGTTAATCGTCCAGCATTTCTCATCTAAGTATCCTTCCCGAGCAGCTAGTCAAACACTTGTTGGTCCGCTAGTAGAGCTTCCGGAAGCGGGGAAGAAAAATACGTTCAAGCGTGCTGAAGTTGTAGAAGCAGAAGGAATGGATGCGGTCGCAGATGCGATTATTCAAGGCGGTACGGCTTCCTTC
The DNA here is from genome assembly GCF_000812025.2 of Bacillus thermotolerans. Taxonomy (GTDB): domain Bacteria; phylum Bacillota; class Bacilli; order Bacillales; family Domibacillaceae; genus Quasibacillus; species Quasibacillus thermotolerans. The sequence continues at coordinate 2,294 of NZ_JWJE02000059.1, read as the reverse complement.
ACAAAATACGACAAGCCGGCTCTTATCGGTTTGATTCGCGATGTTCTGCTTCGGAATAATCCGGAGGCTTATGCTGCTTCCTGCCGTGCCCTTGCTAATGGGAAAGCGGTTGACCATACAAAAGTAGAGGTACCTACTTTGCTTGTTGTCGGAGCAGAAGATAACGTCACACCTGTTCCGGTAGCGACGAGGCTCTATAATGCTTTTCCGAATGCTCAGCTAGAAGTCATTGCGGACGCGGGCCATTGGACAACCGTTGAAAAGCCAAATGAAATCAACCAAGCGCTCATCAAGTTTTTACAAACGGCAAAGCAAACCAGCTCTGTGAATGCTTAATCAGATAGAGGGCAGAATCCATTTCTGCCTTTATATACCCACCTATGAAATCGCTTACAATGATTTGTTTTCTTTTTCTATAAAATAACCAGTAAATGGGGGAGACGAAATGAAAGCTAAATTATTTAAGAATGGATTTCTAATTGACGGAACTGGGAAAGCGCCTTTAAAGAATATCGATGTATTAGTGGAAGGAAATAAAATTACGCAAATCGACCATAACATTGATGTACCGGAGAGACTGCAGAAGGAAGGTGTGGAAGTCATTGAGCTAAATGGAAAAACCATTATGCCGGGAATGACGGAAGCTCATACACATTTAACTTGGTCAGACTCTCTTTATATTCAAGATATTGATTTAAAGCCAATTGAGGAAACAATGGTAGATGCAGCATTAAACGCGGAAATCCTGCTGAAAAGCGGATTCACATCCAGTGTCAGCGCAGCTGCTCGGGGGCGTGTAGATATTGCTATCCGGGATGCCATCAATAAAGGAAAAATTCCTGGCCCTCGCTTGCTGGCGAACGGGGCAGAAGTATCTGCATCAGGCAGCTTCGTCGATGTCCAGCCAAACCACGTGCGTGTACATGGTCTTGCGATTTTGGCGGATGGAGAAGATGCGGTGCGCAAAACGGTGAGAAGTTTATTTAAAGAGGGCGCTGACCTGGTTAAGCTGAACGTCAGCGGCGAAAGCTTAACAGCTCACGCGCGCTCTGAAGATACGTTGTACACGTACAAGGAAGTAAGAGCAGCTGTGGAAGAAGCGCATGCCCGGGGCAAGAGAGTGTACACACATGCCCGCTCCTCTGATTCTGTCCGCTACTGCGTAGAAGCAGGGGTTGATATTATTGGACATGCTGATTTCATCAATGATGAAGTGTTTGAAATGCTTGTAGAAAATAAAGAAAAACACTTTGTCGTGCCAGCCTTGAACTGGTTAGTGTCTACGCTTGAGGAAGGCGCGAACTATTTCGGCCAGGAGGCAATTGACGCAACAGGTTATAAAGAAGGGCTGGAAATTGCCCTTCGGAATATGAACCGCTTATACAAAGCAGGTGTACGCATTCTTCCGGGCGGAGATTACGGATTCAAATGGTGCCCGCACGGACAATATGCCCGCGATCTAGAGCATTTTGTTAAATTAGTCGGCATGACGCCGATGGATGCGATTGTGTCCGCAACAAAATACGGCAGCCAAATTATGCAGATGGAAAACCAAATCGGCACGATCGAAACGGGCAAGCTCGCGGATATTTTAGTCGTAGACGGCAACCCGCTTGATGACATCTCTATCCTGCAAGACAAGGAAAAGTTAAATGTCATTATGAAAGATGGAGAATATGTCGTGAATGAATTAAAAACAATAGCTGCTGTAGAAAACCCAGTAGCATAAATACACAAAAGTGAAGAGTGAATCGGCTGCACCAGCTGATTCACTCTTTTTTCGAAAAAAGCATAGGCAGATAAAATCAATGATGAGAAGGTGTGCAATGGATGAATGAAGTAATGTATTGTCACAAAAATAAGGTAAAGGATTGTGAGCCGGCTATCCGCCGCTGCCTCGAAGAACAAGAGATGAAGGTAGAGTTTCTTCCTATCTTTTGTATGAAAATCTGCATAGCTTGTCCACACCGCTATATCCTGGATCTGAACCGCTCGTTAATCATCGCCGCGGATGAAGAGGATTTGTTAGCCCAGGTGAAGGAGAAGGCGGAGGAGGAAGAGTGTTTCCTTTAAAAGGTGCTGAAAGAATAGAAGAAGAGCGTACAACTCGTACGCTCTTCACATTCTGTTGATAAAGTCTTCTGTCAATGGACAAGCAGTGAAAAAATATGTAGAATCTCCTCAGAATACGTGAAAGAGGAGATTTTTTTATGTTCTTTTCTCACACCTACCAGGAAATTGAACAAAACCGGGCGTTCTATCTTCACATGTATGATGCTTCCCATCAGCTTGTC
>NZ_JWJE02000058.1 GCF_000812025.2 Bacillus thermotolerans | reverse complement strand
CCATGTTATCTCTAGTTGTGTTTCTTAATTATACAAAAAAGTACCCTATAGGTAGACTTTTTTTGGTGTCTACTCTATAGGGTACACTTTAGCGTACGCTGGCTTTTTGTTTTTTTATAAGTAATTGAAGAGCTTAACGAAAAGACAGTCATAAGCGAAAAAAGAAGCGGCAAACTAGAAAAACAGGTCCGTTGCTTTCTTGATTTCCTCGGCGCAATCAACTATCATCTACTTTTAGAACAAATTACTTCGATTGGTTGAATATAATTTTAATTTGTTATAAGATTGTAATGAGAATAAAGTGAGAATCACAACAAATTTCGAGTATTTTCGATCTTGACGGAGGTATTGAGCATGACATCAACATTATCTATTAAAGATTTGCACGTAGCTATCGAAGGAAAAGAAATTTTAAAGGGTGTAAATCTTGAAATAAAAGGCGGAGAGTTCCACGCGATTATGGGACCAAACGGAACAGGTAAATCTACTTTATCAGCAGCAATTATGGGACATCCTAAGTATGAAGTAACAAGCGGAACCATCGAGCTTGACGGCGAAAATGTATTAGAAATGGAAGTGGACGAGCGCGCTCGCGCAGGTCTTTTCCTTGCTATGCAATATCCAAGCGAAATCAGCGGTGTAACAAATGCTGACTTCCTTCGTTCTTCTATTAACAGCCGCCGCGAAGAAGGCGACGAAATTTCGCTTATGAAATTTATCCGTGAAATGGACCAAAAGATGGACCTGTTGGAAATGGATCAGGACATGGCACAACGCTACCTGAATGAAGGTTTCTCTGGCGGTGAGAAGAAGCGTAATGAAATCCTTCAATTAATGATGATCAAACCAAAAATCGCTATCCTTGATGAAATCGATTCAGGCTTGGATATCGATGCATTGAAAGTTGTAGCAAAAGGCATTAACTCTATGCGCAGCGAAGAGTTCGGCTGCTTAATGATCACTCACTATCAGCGTCTTCTTAACTACATCACACCAGACTTTGTTCATGTTATGATGCAAGGACGCATCGTAAAATCTGGCGGTGAAGAGCTTGCGCAGCGCCTAGAGGCGGAAGGTTATGACTGGATCAAGCATGAGCTTGGTATCGAAGATGAAACAGTGAACCATTAATATCGCTATTATTAGCACCAGCTGCTCCAAACAAACAGCTTCTGTTTTCCAAGGAAGACAGGGTCTCCTTGGGAAACCATTCTTTCATCGTTGAGGAGCGAGGAACTTCAGCTGGCCAGTAAAGAGGACGGATCACTAGATGAATACCGTCCCCCGGGCTGGAGCAAAAGCGGCCCGGACATCGCTTTAGGAAAGTGGGATAACTTAGGAGGATTAACATGACTGTAGAAACCAACCTACCGGTAGACCAAGAGTACATCCGCTCTTTTTCAGCTGAGAAAGGCGAAGGTCAATGGCTGACAGACTTGCGTCTTACTGCTCTTAAGCAAGCAGAGGATCTGCCGCTGCCAAGAGCAGATAAAACAAAAATTACTAACTGGAATTTCACTCAATTTGCATCTCATGCAGTTGAAAGTGAGCCGTTTTCTTCTTTAGATGAACTTCCTGAAGAAGTAAAATCGCTTATTAATATAGAAGCAACAGATAAGAGCCTTTATATTCAGCGTAATCAAACGCCTGCTTTTCTATCTGTATCTGAAGACTTAAAGGAACAAGGCGTAATCTTTACAGATATTTTTACAGCTGTTCGTGAACATAGTGAGCTTGTACAGAAGTACTTTATGACAGACGTTGTAAAGCCTGATGAGCACAAGCTGACAGCTTTGCATGCAGCTTTATTGAACGGCGGCGTATTCTTATATGTACCGAAGAACGTAGAAATCAAGCAGCCGATCCAAGCAGTATGCCTGCATGATAACGAGGAAGCAGCGCTATTCAACCATGTACTCATCGTGGCAGAAGATAACAGCTCTGTGACTTATGTAGAGAACTATGTGTCCACTGCTTCTCCTGAGAGTGCGGTAGCGAACATCGTAACAGAAGTGGTTGCAGGCGCTAATGCTAAAGTGACATACGGCTCGGTTGATAATTTGGCAAGCGGTGTAACTACGTATGTAAACCGTCGCGGCATCACTGGCCGAAATGCCCGCATCGATTGGGCGCTCGGCATGATGAATGACGGTGATACAGTTTCTGAAAATGTAACAAATTTAATTGGAGAAGGTTCTTACGCAGATACAAAGCAAGTGGTTGTTGGACGCGGAGACCAATCCCAGAACTTCACAACAAAGGTTGTTCACTTTGGCAAGCACACAGAAGGCTATATCTTAAAGCATGGTGTAATGAAAGATTCTGCTAAATCCATCTTTAATGGAATTGGGAAAATTGAGCACGGCGCTTCTAAGTCAAACGCTGAACAAGAATCCCGTGTACTTATGCTAAGTGAAAAAGCACGTGGAGATGCGAACCCGATTCTTCTTATTGATGAGGATGATGTAACAGCAGGACACGCAGCTTCTGTGGGACGTGTAGATCCTATCCAGCTTTATTATTTAATGAGCCGCGGGATCAGCCGTCAAGAAGCCGAACGCCTAGTCATTCATGGATTCCTAGCACCGGTAGTGGAGAAGCTGCCAATCGAAGGTGTGAAGAAGCAGCTGACTGAAGTGATCGAAAGGAAAGTTCGGTAATGAATGCAAAGGAAATTAAACAGTATTTTCCTATTCTTGATCAAGAAGTGAACGGTCATCCACTGGTGTATTTAGATAATGCTGCGACATCTCAAAAGCCTGTACAGGTGATTGAGGCGCTTGATAAGTATTATCGTGAATATAACTCCAATGTGCACCGGGGCGTGCACACGCTTGGAAATCGGGCAACTGACGCGTATGAAGGCGCCCGTGATAAAGTGCGCAAATTCATTAACGCGAGAGCCCGGGAGGAGATTGTCTTTACTCGTGGAACAACAACATCGATTAATACCATCGCTCAAAGCTACGGACGCGCGAACATTGAAGAAGGCGATGAAATCGTTATTACGTATATGGAGCACCACAGCAATATTATTCCTTGGCAGCAGCTGGCAAAGGAAAAGGGCGCTGTTCTCAAATACTTGCCGCTTCAAGACAATGGTTCGGTTTTACTTGAGGATGCAAGGGAAATGATTACTGAGAAGACAAAAATCGTTTCCATCATGATGGTATCCAATGTGTTAGGAACAATTAACCCGATCAAGGACATTACGAAGATCGCTCATGAAAATGGAGCAGTCATGATTGTCGATGGTGCACAGACCGCTCCGCACATGAAGATTGATGTGCAAGATCTGGATTGTGATTTCCTTGCCTTTTCGGGCCATAAGATGTGTGCACCGACAGGAATCGGTGTCATGTATGGAAAGAAGGAGCTTCTCGAGAACATGGAGCCGGTTGAATTCGGCGGTGAGATGATTGATTTCGTAGGCTTGCACGAGTCCACTTGGAAGGAGCTTCCTTGGAAGTTTGAAGGCGGTACACCAATTATCGCTGGAGCTATCGGCCTTGGAGCAGCGATTGACTTCCTTGAAGAAATCGGTCTTGACGAAATTGAAGAGCATGAGCATCGCTTAGCTGGTTATGCGATGGAGCAAATGAGCACGATTGAGGGAATCAGCATCTACGGACCTCTTGCTGGAGAGAAACGTGCCGGACTTGTGACGTTCAATTTGAGTGATGTGCATCCGCATGATGTAGCTACTGTACTTGATGCAGAGGGGATTGCTATCCGTGCCGGCCATCATTGTGCACAGCCTTTGATGAAACGCCTGAACTGCTCTTCAACAGCGAGAGCAAGCTTCTACCTTTACAATACAGAGGAAGATGTAGATAAGCTGGTTCAAGCACTCGTCAAAACAAAGGAGTATTTCAGCGATGTCTTTTAATAATTTAGATCAACTTTACCGACAAGTGATTATGGATCATTATAAGAACCCGCGCAACAAAGGCCAGATTGAAGAAGGCACTTTAACGATCGATATGAATAACCCTACGTGCGGGGACCGCATCCGTTTAACGATGAATGTGGAAGATGGAAAAGTATCAGAAGCGAAATTTGATGGAGAGGGCTGCTCAATTTCTATGGCGTCCGCTTCTATGATGACGCAGGCCATCAAAGGCAAAGAAGTAGATACAGCTTTAAAGCTTTCTAATGTGTTCTCTGAGATGATGCTTGGAAATGACTACCCTGAAGACTTAGACCTTGGGGATATTGAGGCATTGCAAGGAGTATCTCAATTCCCGGCTCGCATCAAATGTGCGACGCTTGCGTGGAAGGCTATGGAAAAAGGCTTGTCTGAGCAGAAAGAATCAAATTAATAGGAGGAATGAAACATGGCTAAAAAAATGCCGGAAATTGGCGATTACAAGTACGGCTTTAGAGATAAAGATGTTTCGGTATATCGTTCAGAGCGTGGATTAACACGTGAGATTGTCGAAGAAATCTCCAAGCTGAAAGAAGAGCCAGAATGGATGCTTGATTTCCGTTTGAAATCACTTGAGCATTTCTACAATATGCCAATGCCACAGTGGGGCGGCGATCTATCAGAACTTAACTTTGATGAAATTAACTATTACGTGAAACCTTCTGAGCGTGCAGAACGTTCTTGGGATGAAGTACCGGATGAAATCAAACAAACATTTGATAAGCTTGGTATTCCAGAAGCAGAGCAAAAGTACTTAGCAGGCGTATCTGCTCAGTACGAATCTGAAGTTGTTTACCACAACATGAAAGAGGATTTAGAGTCTCTTGGTATTGTGTTTAAAGATACAGACTCTGCATTGAAGGAAAACGAAGAGATTTTCCGTAAGTATTGGGCAACAGTTATTCCTCCAACAGATAATAAGTTCGCTGCATTGAATTCAGCTGTCTGGTCCGGAGGCTCATTCATCTACGTACCGCCTGGCGTAAAGGTAGACACGCCGCTGCAGGCTTACTTCCGCATCAACTCTGAAAACATGGGTCAGTTCGAACGTACACTGATCATTGCGGACGAAGGCTCACATGTGCATTACGTAGAAGGATGTACAGCGCCAGTTTATACAACGAATTCCCTGCATAGTGCGGTTGTTGAAATCGTGATCCGCAAAAATGCGTATTGCCGCTATACAACAATCCAAAACTGGGCGAATAACGTTTACAACCTTGTAACGAAGCGTGCGGTTTGTGAAGAGAATGCGACAATGGAATGGATCGACGGAAACATTGGTTCGAAGTTAACGATGAAGTATCCAGCGGTTATTCTAAAAGGAGAAGGCGCACGCGGCTTGACATTGTCTATTGCCCTAGCTGGTAAAGGACAGCACCAGGATGCTGGTGCGAAAATGATTCACTTAGCACCGAATACGTCTTCTACTATCGTATCAAAATCTATCTCTAAACATGGCGGAAAAGTAACTTACCGCGGTGTAGTTCACTTCGGACGCAAAGCAGAAGGAGCTCGCTCTAACATTGAGTGTGACACACTCATCATGGATAACAAGTCTACATCTGATACGATCCCATACAATGAAATCTTAAATGATAATATTTCACTTGAGCATGAAGCGAAGGTATCGAAAGTATCAGAGGAACAATTGTTCTACTTGATGAGCCGCGGTGTTTCTGAAGAAGAAGCAACAGAAATGATCGTTATGGGCTTCATTGAGCCATTCACAAAAGAACTTCCAATGGAATATGCGGTTGAAATGAACCGTCTGATCAAATTCGAAATGGAAGGTTCAATTGGTTAATTCACCGGTTAAAGGAGCTGCCTCAAAGGCGGCTCCTTTTTTATTTGTTAAATCACCGCCACTCGATCAAAATAAGAAGGAAGCTGAAAAGAATAATTAGCTGATAGATGTTAATTTTGTCTTTAAAAGGATATTAAGTAAACCATCTGGTCGTTTATGTTAGAATATACGTGAGGTGAAATCCGATGTTATATGTGGGTGTAACTGGCTGGGGAGATCATGACACGCTTTATACAAGCGGGATCGCTTCCCGGGATAAGCTAAAGGAATATGGAGCCCATTTCCCGACTGTAGAAGTAGACGCAAGCTTCTATGCGGTACAGCCGATTCGCAATATGCAAAAGTGGGTAGATGAGACGCCTGAGAGCTTTCAGTTTATTGTAAAGGCTTATCAAGGGATGACAGGCCATGAGCGGGGCGAAATCCCGTTTGAGTCGAAAGATGATATGTTTGAAGCTTTTATCCAGTCTCTCGAGCCAATGAGAAAGGCTGGTAAGCTGGCGATGGTTTTATTTCAGTTTCCACCTTGGTTCGACTGCCAGCGTAAGAATGTAGAATACTTACGCTACTGCAAGGAAAAGATGGGAGATATTCCGCTTGCTGTGGAATTCCGCCACCAGTCCTGGTATGCTCCCGATTTTATAGAGAAGACAGTTGAGTTTCTCTCTAAAGAAAAATGGATTCATACGGTATGTGATGAACCGCAAGCAGGGGAAGGCTCCGTTCCCATTGTCCTGCGGGCGACTGATCCGGAGAAAACACTCGTGCGTCTCCATGGCCGCAATAAGCAGGGCTGGCGCAAGCAGGGCAACAAAAACTGGCGTGAGGTTCGTTATTTATATCGATACAATAAAGAGGAATTAACGGAATGGGTCGAGCATGTGAATACGCTTCAGAAGCAAAGCAAGCATGTGTATGTCTTGTTTAATAATAACTCTGGCGGGGATGCCGCAGATAATGCAAAACAATTTATTCAGCTGACTGGTACGTCTTATGATAACTTGGCTTCAAGGCAGCTTGACCTTTTCTAAGGAGGTAAGAAAATGGAGTGGCTCGTGCTACTTTTGGTCGGATGGGCAGCCGCAGCCCTAGGGTCGCTTGTCGGCTTGGGCGGTGGTGTGATCGTGGTTCCGTCCCTGCTTTTTTTAGGTAGTACAGCATTGCTGGCACCGATATCACCACAGATCGCGGTAGGTACTTCCTCAATTATTTTGATTGTCACGGGCTTATCCTCCATGGTGGCTTATACGAAGCAAAAAAAGGTGGACTATAAGCTTGGGTTTATTTTATTTATTGGAAGTGCGCCCGGCAGCATTGTTGGTGCCTATGCGAACAAAGGACTCAACTTAGATGACTTCTATCTTTACTTTGGGGTGTTCATGGTCTTTATGTCCTTTGTATTAATGTTTAAAAATCGGGCTAAGCCCGTTTTGGGAACACGTGGAATTAAGAGGGTGTTCACAGATAAAGAAGGAACTCATACATATTCTATCGAACCTATTAGCGGAACGATTATTTCGTTTGTCGTTGGCTTTTTAGGCGGTCTATTTGGTATTGGCGGAGGAGCGCTGATGGTCCCAGCGATGATCATGCTGTTCGCCGTTCCGCCGCACGTGGCGGTAGCGACATCTATGATGCTGATTTTCCTGACGGGATGTGTGTCAAGTGTGACCCATATCACGCTTAACCATGTAAACTGGCTGTATGCTACAGCTCTCGTGCCAGGAGCATGGTTCGGCGCTAAATTCGGTGCATGGCTGAATGCGCGAACGGCTTCCAAAACGGTTGTGCGTCTGCTTCGCATTGTGCTGATTTTGGTAGGGCTCCGCCTCATTTGGCAAGGCATTAGTTGAAAGTGGAGTGACAGAATTTATGAGAAAAATAATACATATTTATCACACGAATGACTTGCACAGCCATTTGGAAAACTGGCCGCGAATCGTCCGGTTCCTTCAGGAAAGAAGAAGGCTGCATGAGCAGGCGGGAGAGCACGTCTTTGTATTTGATCTTGGAGATCATGCGGACCGCTCCCATCCGATGACAGAGGGGTCACTCGGCAAGAGAAATGTTGACTTGTTGAATGAAGTGGGCTGTGACGCGGCCACCATTGGCAACAATGAAGGCATCACGCTGCCAAAGGATGGACTTGATCATTTGTATGACCATGCTTCCTTCCCCATTGTTCTTGCCAATCTCTTTCATCCCAATGGAGAAAGGCCGAAATGGGCTTTGCCTTCCATCGTGCTTACACTCGCTCACGATGTCAAGATTGGACTGACGGGTGCTACCGCCTTTTTCTCGAGTGCTTATGAGCAGCTAGGCTGGAAGCTTACCCCGCCGGTGGAAGAGCTTCAGAAGCAGTCCGCGAAGCTAAAAGAACAGGCGGATATACTGGTCATCCTGTCCCATTTAGGTATTTATGATGATGAGAGAATCGGCCGGGAAATTTCTGACGCTGATGTGGTGCTTGGAGCTCATACTCACCATTTGCTGCATGAAGGCAAGGAGGTCAACGGAACGCTTCTTGCCGCCGCTGGAAAGTTTGGCTATTATGTGGGACATGTGACCATTGAGTGGGATACAGAGCAGAAGCAAGTCGTTCACAAGCAAGCACGAGTCTATAAGACGAGCGAAGACCTGGAGGCACCGTTGAATGAGCAGCAGCAAATCCAGGAGTATCTTGACGAAGGAAAACAGGCGCTCAACCAGCCGGTTGTGCGGCTAGAGGAGTCATTAACGAGTGAATGGTTTGCGCCATCACCCCTGCCAACGCTTCTGTGCGAGGGGCTGCGGGAATGGTGCGGAGCTGATTGTGCTATGCTCAACGCGGGTGTCGTGCTAGAGGGCCTGCAGGCCGGCACTGTTACGAAGTATGATATCCATCGAGTGCTTCCGCATCCGATTAACCCATGCCTTGTTGAGCTCCAAGGGGACGAGTTAAAGGAGGTCCTGAAGCAGACGCTAGATGACCGGCTGACACACTTAGCGATCAAAGGTCTGGGCTTCCGGGGTAAAGTCATGGGACAATTTGTATATGACCGGGTTGACCTGGATATGGAGAGCTACTCGGTTAAGATAGACGGTCAGGAAATCGACCCCGATAAGGTGTATAAGCTGGCTACGCTAGATATGTTTGCTTATGGTCAATTCTTCCCCGAGATTTACCGGGCACCAAAGAAGACTCATTTTATGCCTGAGTTTTTGCGGGACGTTATGGAGTGGAAATTGCTTCATCTCCGTTCCTAGCTTTCATAGAATCATAGGCGGTCAAACCCGATGCAGCATCAAGCTTGCATCGGATTTTTTATGCAGTTCTTACAAAAATAGAGGGATATGAGAAGTCACTTGTTTTTTGAGAGATCGGCTTTTCGAAGGTGTCTTCTTGCTTGGTGAATGTTTATTCTGCGGTTCTCTGATCTGCGCTATCTTTTTCTCATGCAGGTTAACACATGCTTTTTTCTTTGTTTTTATGGAATGTTCCTTTCTTTTCTCCGCATACATTAGCTTAAGGAGGGGGGATGCATTTGGCAGCACGAAGGAAATGGAAAGCAAAAAGAGGGCCGCTCCCTCTTCGTTACGTATTTTTAATTACCTTCTTCTTATTTGTGTTCTCTACAGCAGGAAGCTTGTGGGTGATTAATGAAAATGTAAAGCCTGTGCTAATGGATTATGCACGTGCTGAAACGAAGAAAATTGCCGCACTGGTTATTAATAAGGCGATTAATAAAAAGGTAGCTAGTGTCATGGATATTAATGACATTATTGAAACAGATCCCGACAACCCGGGGACAACGAAATTAAATGCTAAAATTATCAACCGGGTCATGGCGGAAACGACTAACCTTGTACAAATGAATTTAAAAGAAGCGGAAAAAGGGAACTTAGAATCTCTCGAACTGCTTTCAGATGTAGATATAGAAACAGAGGAGTCGGAGAGTGAAGAAGGTATCGTTTACTCTATTCCGCTTGGGCAAGTGACAAACAATGCCCTGCTCGGAAACTTAGGACCAAAAATTCCGATCCGCTTCCATGCAATCGGCGAAGTGACGTCCAATGTGAAATCCAATGTCGAACCGTATGGGATTAATAATGCCTATGTAGAGGTGTATATCCAGGTGGAAGTCAACGTACAGATTATCGTGCCGTTTGCTACAGAGATGACGACTGTCGTACAGGATATTCCGGTCGCCATGGGAATGATTCAAGGTGATGTGCCAAACTTCTATAATGGGGGCGGAGACATGTCTCCTTCAATTGAGGTTCCTAGCAATAATTAGTTCTTGGCAAAAGGTTGGATTACTGATAATATGGTCTAGTAATTGAATACACCTTATCAAAATCCGATGGGGTAGAGGCTGCGAAATTAATGAGTAAACAGGGCGAGGATGACAACGAAGACCGCTGTTGAAAGGTAGTTTTGCCGAAATGCAAGAGAGGCGTCACCTCTTTTGGCATTGGTGTTGCTTTGAAAAAGGGTAACACTCTTATTGCAAAAACGTATCTTTGCAATAGGGAGCTACAGATCGTGATGGAGAATTGACTCACATTACAAAAGTAATGATAGTTATCTCTATCATTGCTTTTTTTGTGTTTTTATGAATAATAGTCAGCTGGTTCTTCGATAGAAGAGCCGCATTCGATTTTGATCTGTCTGCTGCTTTTCCTCACATCACATCGGTAGGAGGAATACATCATGGAAAACACTATTTTTTCTTTGCTGCCGCCGGTCATCGCTATTTTGATGGTTGTTCTAACGAGACGTGTACTGCTCTCCCTAGGGGTCGGTATCGTGGCGGCTGCTTTTCTGCTGGCTGAGTTTAATCTAGCCGAGACGGCTCTCATTACGTGGAATGCAGCTATTGGCAACATCTATGCCGATGGCGAGTGGAGCACGTGGAATATATTTATTATTCTGTTCTTACTATTGTTAGGTATTATCACCGCGTTTATTAACATCTCGGGGGGAAGCCGCGCGTTTGGCGAATGGGCGGTGAAGCGGGTGAAGACGCGGGCCGGAGCGCAAATAATGGCTGCACTCCTCGGTATTTTGATTTTTATTGATGATTACTTTAATGCCCTGGCGGTTGGACAGATTTCACGCCCTGTGACAGATCGTCAGCGTATTTCCCGAGCGAAGCTGGCTTATATTATTGATTCCACCTCTGCACCTGTCTGTGTTGTATCGCCAATTTCGAGCTGGGGTGCTTATATCATCGGGGTGCTCGGAACCATTCTGGCCGCTCACGGAATTACAGAATACACTGCGTTTTCTGCTTTCGTACAGACGATTCCTATGAACTTCTACGCATGGACAGCACTTCTGCTTGTTTTCTTGTCGGCTTGGCTGAAGGCCGATTTTGGCCCGATGAAGCAGCATGAAAATCGGGCGATCACATTAGGAGAAGTGATGCCGCCTGACCGGGAAGCGCCAGGAGAGCTGAAGGAGGATCTTCCTGTCAGCTCTAAAGGCAAAGTAGGCGATCTCGTGTGGCCGATTGTAGCGCTTATTATCGGAACCGTGTCAGCTATGCTCTGGACAGGAGCACAAGCTACGGAAGGAACAGTGACGATTCTAACTATTTTTGAGAATACGGATGTTGCCAAGTCCCTTCTGTATGGTGGTCTCGTTGGAGTGATTGTAGCTATTGCTATGTTCCTTCGCCAAAGCGTTGTTCTAAAGGGCGTGAAGACGAATGTGTTTGGTACGGGTGTGTGGGAAGGAATTAAATCCATGCTTCCAGCTGTCTACATTCTCTTCTTTGCCTGGACGATTGTCACGTTAATTGGTGATCTAGGAACGGGCACATACTTAGCCGGCCTAGTAGAACAGTCTAATATGAACGTCGGCCTGCTGCCATTCCTCCTATTCGTTATCGCGGGGATTATGGCATTTGCGACAGGTACTTCATGGGGTTCCTTTGGCATCCTGCTGCCGATCGCCGGTGAAATTACAGCTGTGACAGACGTCTCGCTGATGATCCCTGCGCTTGCTGCTGTATTGGCGGGGGCAGTGTTCGGTGATCATTGTTCCCCTATTTCAGATACAACAATTCTGTCATCAACAGGTGCAGGAAGCCATCATATTGATCACGTGATGACACAGATTCCTTATGCAGCTTTAGCAGCTATTGCTTCATCTGCAGGCTTCTTAGTACTTGGTTTCACGAATAATGCGTGGCTGTCATTAGCTGTCTCTGTTGTTGCGATTATTCTTCTTGCTGTTTTATTGAAAGGAAAAAAAGATACCTCTTCAGCTGAAGCATGATAGGAGAGGCGGAAGCCTGGACGAAGAATCGTCCGGGCTTTTACTTTTATGCAGAGAAATATTGAATAATATATACATCAAATAAATAAGCTGAAATAGTGGGAATAAGTTTCAATATATTCGAAATATTGAGTTTTACATTACTTTAGTGTGTGCTATAATTGGTTATCGGAATTATCTGAAAATATCTTTTGGAACACTGAGGAGGGGTTTTTATGGAGCAGGAACGTTCAATGTTTGGCTCAAGAGCAGGATTTATTCTCGCTGCTGTTGGCTCAGCGATTGGATTAGGTAACATTTGGCGTTTTCCGGCCGTTGCGTATGAAAATGGTGGAGGAGCTTTTTTCCTGCCATATTTATTTGCTTTGCTGACAGCCGGTATTCCGCTGCTCATTTTAGAGTTTACGATAGGGCATAAGTACCGTGGGTCAAGTCCTCTCGCGTTTGCTCGCATAAACAAAAATGCAGAATGGCTTGGCTGGTGGCAGGTAGCTGTGTCGTTTGTGATTGCTACGTATTACTCGGTTATTATCGCTTGGGCTCTTTGGTATACTTTTTTCTCATTTAATTTATCTTGGGGAAGCGATACGACTACCTTCTTAGTAGGAGATTTCTTAGAGGTAGCTGATGCTGGTGTATTCGGCGGCATTGTTCCGGGGATTTTAGTTGCTCTTGCTGTTGTGTGGATGATTGTCCTAGGTATATTAATCGGCGGTGTGAAGAAGGGAATTGAGAAAGCAAATAAGATCATGATCCCGCTTCTTGTCGTTTTATTTTTAATTATTGTTGTCCGGGCTCTCACGCTTGAAGGAGCGGCTACTGGATTAAACGCTTTCTTCCAGCCGGAGTGGTCTCAGCTGTTAAACGGAAAAGTATGGATCGCGGCTTATGGCCAGATTTTCTTTAGCTTATCAATTGGTTTTGCCATTATGATTACTTATTCAAGCTATCTTCCGAAAAAGTCAGATATCACAAATAACGCATTTATTACCGGCTTCAGCAATTCAGGGTTTGAGCTTCTAGCTGGTATTGGGGTATTCTCCGCTCTTGGGTTCATGGCTGTTCAGCAAAATATACCTGTCAGTGAAGTAGTGAGCAGCGGAGTCATTCTTGCATTTGCAGTATTTCCGCAAATTATTAACGAATTTCCAGTGGCCAATGAACTGTTTGGCATCCTGTTCTTCGGGTCCCTTGTTCTAGCAGGTTTCACCTCACTGATATCGATTGTAGAGACATTTGTTGCAGGTGTACAGGAGAAATTTAATGTCTCGCGTACAAAGTCTGTGCTCATTGGAGGAGGGATTGCTTCGCTTATATCCATTCTCTATGCGACACGAGGCGGGTTGAACTTCCTTGATACGGTGGATTACTTCATTAATAACTTCGGAGTAGCCTTTGCTGGCCTAGTTGAAGTCATCTTGGTCGCATGGGTATTCAAGCAGCTCGATCCGTTGAAAAGCTATGCGGACAGCGTGTCCGATATCAAGCTGGGCGCCTGGTGGAAAATTTGTTTAAGTATTATTACGCCAATTGTCCTCGGCTATATGATGTTTGATAACATCCGTCAAAACATTGCTGGTCCTTACGGAGATTATCCGCAAGCCTTCATTAATACGTACGGTTGGACGGTAGCCGTCGGTGCGATCATTCTTGGGTTTATCTTCGCTTATATGAAGCGCTGGAAATCGGGAATGCTGGAAACTCCGAAAGCTGTAAAGGATAAGGAGGGAGCTTAAGAATGGAAGCAGGTGCGGTGACAATGATGGTGATAGGAATGGTGGTTATTTGGGGAGGCTTAGCGGCGAGTATTACTCATGCTGTGAGAAAGTCAAAGCAAGCCAAAGCGAATTAAAAAAAGAGAAGGCATCCGTCCTTGTTCAAGCGGATGCCTTCTCTTTTGTTTTTCGGTTTAGCGGGAAGGTGAGTTCTATTGTCTGGGGTTAGTTCTTTTTATTTCTTTCATTTCTTTCCCATTGTTTCAAGTGTGGATAAGGGTCAAAGGACCATTCTGTCCGCCCATTATCCTTATACATACCATAATGCAGGTGAGGCGGGAATTTGCCTGATGTACCTGGGGGTCCGTAGCCGGTGCTGCCGACCCCGCCGATTACAGTGCCAGGCTTAACGATTTGTCCAATCTCGAGTCCATCCGCAAATCCGCTTAGATGGGCATAGTAATGATACGTATTGTTAATATCACGGATACCGACCCGCCAGCCGCCGTATCTGTTCCATCCTTTCATTTCTACTACTCCATAGGAGGTAGAGCGGACAGGGAGTCCATAATCTGCAAAGAGGTCGGTGCCTTCATGAATACGACGACCGCCCCAGCCCCGAGCCGCTCCCCAGGTGTTCTTATACGTATAATGCGTACCAACAGGAAGCGGAAAAGCTTTTTCTTGAAGATCAAGCTTGCCGAACGTTTTATACATATTCGCATTCCCGATAATAAGGCTGACCGCCTTATCGCGTCCATAATAGCGCCAAAGAGCAATCTTAATGTCATCATGGGTGGTGCCGTACATAGACAAATAGCGGCCGACAGCAGCGAGTACATCTTCTCCGTCTAAGCGGTTTGCCTTTCCATCTGCATTTCCATCTGTGCCAAGTCCCTGGAACAAGGAAATAGACGCAGGATTGGAATCCTCGGCATTCGGATTGAGCGGGCCTGCCCATTTATACTCAGGAATATAAATGGAGATGGTATCTGGTTCGGGCAAATCCTTGCGTACAAAACGCAGATTGCGTTCATACTGGTCGATTCCGGCAAAATAATACCATGGAATATTGGTGACCGCCTCCATCTTCTGGAATAAGGCCATTCTCTCTTTGTACATTTGTTCATCGTCTTTGTTATCCGCTGCTTCAACCGATAAATTCATCCATAACATCGCTATAAAGACCAGCGGAATGAGTTTTAGCAATGGTCCTCTCCCCCTTTTTTGCTGGCTTTGCTCATTTTGCGTTTAGTTTGTGAAAAAAGAGGTGTTTTCATGCAAAAAATCTTTTAAAATCAAGAGGACAGGACGGTTGTACTAAACGTTTTAGTATGATAAAGTGGCTACATAATCACGTTTCGTTCTATCTTTTACAGAAGAATGATGGGAGATGACAAAATTGAGTAAAAAAGAGGCGCATATGCGTAAACCTGAATGGTTGAAAATAAAGTTAAATACGAATGAAAACTATACAGGCTTAAAGAAAATGATGAGAGAGAAGAAGCTACATACTGTTTGTGAAGAAGCGAAATGCCCAAATATCCATGAATGCTGGGCTGTTCGCCGGACAGCGACATTCATGATCTTAGGGGACGTGTGTACGCGTGCCTGCCGTTTCTGTGCAGTAAAAACAGGGCTTCCTACCGAGCTGGACTGGGCAGAACCGGAACGCGTAGCCGACTCTGTTCAGCAAATGAACTTGAAGCATGTAGTTGTGACAGCTGTTGCGCGTGACGACCTGAAGGATGGCGGAGCGGCTGTTTTCGCAGAAACAGTTCGGGCTATTCGCCGCAAAAATCCGTTCACTTCTATTGAGGTACTGCCTTCTGATATGGGCGGAATTGAAGAGAATCTGCGCATGCTGATGGATGCGCGCCCAGATATACTGAATCATAATATTGAAACAGTTAAGCGCTTATCTCCAAGAGTACGTGCCCGTGCTACTTACGAACGCTCACTTGAGTTCTTGCGCCGGGCGAAAGAAATGCAGCCGGACATTCCAACTAAGTCAAGCATTATGATTGGTTTGGGAGAGACGAAAGAGGAAATTATCGAGGCAATGGATGATCTTCGTGCGAATAATGTAGATATTGTCACACTTGGCCAATACTTACAGCCATCTAAGAAGCATCTGAAGGTACAGAAGTACTATCATCCGGATGAGTTTGCTGAGCTTCGTGAAATTGCTATGTCTAAAGGCTTCAGTCATTGTGAAGCAGGACCGCTTGTTCGTTCTTCCTACCATGCAGATGAACAGGTTAACTCAGCTGCTCAAGCCAAGCAAGCCCTTGGAGAAGCGTAACGGCCAGACTTGATGAATGAATAACACAAACACCCGATCTCTCTTCTATGCCATGGTTCTTAGAAGAGGAGATGGGTGTTTTTGTGTTAATAGACAGGATTACCGATTTGTGTTTCCGTTGATTCCGTTTAATTCGGTAAGGCTGTCCTGGTCAGTGGGGCCGGTTGTCCAGTTGGTTCCCGGTGTTCCAGTTGTTCCAGGCATGCCTGTTTTTCGGCCCTCTTTATTAGTATCATCTGTTGGCTGGTTGCCAGCATTTTTTGCGCGTTCTCCTGTTGTATCGTCATTGCGTTCTGACTCAATGAGTTGAGCCTCATCAGAGCCTTGAGGGGAACGCTCTTTCATCAGCTTCACAGTCCGGTCAATCGTATCTTCGGCAGCTCCTGCATCACCGTTGAGCTGGGCGATATTTTCAACCTCGCGGCGCAGATTCGGGTCATCTGTTAAGTACACATGGTACCAGCGAGGCACAACGCTAAGGGCGGTTCTTTTCACTTGATCGGCAATTCCTTCACCGTCTGCATTAGCGTTTTCTTCTTTTGTGTACGCAACTAGTACTTCTTCGTCTGTGACAACTACTGAGCTGTCATTGACAGTAGGAAGACCGACAATCAGTCTGGCGATTGCATCCGCTGTCCGCTCACGATCCATCGTATAAATGTCTCGATAAGAAACGGTTTCTCCCTGGATAGGGCTTTTCTGGTGGCGTACATAGCCGAAGTTATTCTCGTCTGTACCGTTGTTGTTGATCACCCGGCCATCCCGTGCTGTCTGCTGGCCTTCATTGTTGGTATCGTACCGGTCGCTAATATTGATCGTATTGGCTTCATCATCATAAAGAGCATCCTCGGCGGCATTGTCTGTGTCAGTGGCATTACAAGCAGCTAGTAATAAAAAGCTGGAAAAACCTGCAGCTAACATGGTCTTTTTCATGTTAACACCTCCTCATCACGTAGATTGCCCCTTTTGTATTTATTTTTTGCTTAGTAATTAATGGCTGATCGGCTATAATGAGAGAAGAGGGAAAGGAATGATACATGGTGATTTGCATTCAAAATCATTGCTATGAAGTTATAGATGAACGAAGGGACGGCTTTAACGAAGAAGCCTTTCGATCCCGCTATAGTGAGATTCTATCCAAGTATGACTACATCATAGGAGACTGGGGATATGGACAGCTTCGTTTGAAAGGTTTTTATGAAGATCAAAACCCAAAAGCTGGTTTTGATACGAAAATCAGTACAATTCAGGAATATTTATATGAATACTGCAACTTTGGCTGCGCCTACTTTGTAGCCAAAAAGGTGGCAAAATAAAAATCGAGCACGGTGGCTCGATTTTTATTTTGCCCGCACTTAGCGGGAAACGGTTATATATTATTCGGCGGAATATCCTGATAAGGCGCCTCTTGCTCTTGAGAGGGATCATCATCAGTCGGATGAGCCCCTTCCATTTGCCGAGGCATGCCTTGGTGAAGTGACCGGTTTTCATAACTAGATGGCGTGTAGTAACGCTGGCCTTCTCTCCATGGGGTAGACTTATTCTCCACCGGATCGTCTACATTAATGGGCGATCCGTAGGCTCCTTCTGGCATTTCCTCCGACGTCAAGAAATTCCTCATCTTTTCCACATTGGACACATCCGTATATTCTCTTTCCTGATTATCAGGCACAGCTATTCACCTCCGGCTTTTACTAGCATGTCTCGAAGGTGAGCTGTTTATTCCTTTAGATGACCTCGTATAAGAAGCTGCGGAGCTCCTCCGCCTCTTCTTCGGTTAGACGAAAAGCGTGCTCAAGGTACCCTGGCTCCTCCAGATCGTCCCGCCCGATAATAGCAAAGCGGCTTCCTTGGATGTCCAGCACAATTCGCTTTCCGTAATAGCGGTCCGTTTGCATAAGAGCCAAATCGAATCGCTGATGCTCTCCCATGAAGCTAATGTAGCGGGTTTTAGTGTTCTCTGTTTCATCGTATAAAAAAAATCTTTCGCTCATCTTTTCCTTCCTCCTGTTCGTTTCCTTCGATTGTATCATGACTAGCAGGAGGGAAACATGTTTTATAGGAGGATTCGTGGTAAAATGAGAACGAATCGAAACAAATTGATTGGAAGAGGTGTCCGTTTTGTATTTTGTGGATCGTGACAAGATAGAAGAAACGCTTAAATTCATGGAAGTGCAGCTGTCTGTTTTTGTTGAACAGCCTCACTGGAAAACAACAATTGAGCAGGCTGCCTTAGAAAGAATTGGCCATACAGTAGTTGAGTTGATATTGGATGTCGGCAATGCTATGATCGACGGCTTTATTATGAGAGATCCTGGCAGCTATGAGGACATTATAGATATTCTAGAGGACGAGAAGGTAGTGGGTAAGGAAGAGGCTTCCTCTTTAAAGACCGTCGTTTCTTTAAGAAAGGCGCTTGTTCAACAGTACACCACTGTCAGCCACGAGGAGCTGGAGCAGACGCTAAGAAGCAACTTAACCGCCCTGCAGCAATTTCCTGAGAGAATCAGACAATATTTGAACGATGAATTAGGGCCGGTGTCTGCCTTTAAATCCTAATGTGAGGAAAAGTCTTACCAAGATAGATTCAAGGCTAACGGAGGTGAGAAGAGATGAAGGCATATAAAGGGTATTTGATTGACTTAGATGGCACTATGTATCGTGGCAAGGCTGAAATTAAGGAAGCGAAACATTTTATTGAACGTTTAAATGAAAAGGGAATTCCTTATCTATTCGTGACAAACAATTCATCACGGACGCCGCAGCAAGTAGCGGATAAGCTAAGGAGCTTTCACATCCCTGCTTCTTCAGATCAGATTTTTACGACTTCACTTGCAACTGCCAGTTATGTTGCCGAGCGTAAAGAAGCGGCTTCGGTTTACGTGATTGGGGAAGAGGGGCTGCGCTCGGCGCTTGAGTCGAAAGGGTTGCAGCTTGTAGAAGATGAGCACCCTGACTTTGTTATCACGGGAATTGATCGTGACATTACATATGAGAAGCTGGCAACAGCCTGTCTCGCTATTCGCAACGGAGCCTCCTTTGTGTCAACGAACGGAGACGTGGCGATCCCGACCGAACGGGGGCTGCTTCCTGGCAATGGAGCGCTTACGGCGCTGGTCGCTGTTTCCACCGAGACGGAGCCGGTGTTTATCGGCAAGCCGGAGGCCATTATTATGGAACAGGCCCTGCAAGTGCTTGGTACGGTGAAGGAAGAGACGTTAATGGTGGGTGATAATTACAAGACAGATATCCTTGCAGGTATACGTGCCGGAATGGATACGCTGCTTGTGCATACAGGTGT
Source organism: Bacillus thermotolerans (assembly GCF_000812025.2). GTDB lineage: Bacteria > Bacillota > Bacilli > Bacillales > Domibacillaceae > Quasibacillus > Quasibacillus thermotolerans. The sequence continues at coordinate 3,146 of NZ_JWJE02000058.1, read as the reverse complement.
TACTCAGAAGGAGCACTTAAAACAAGTCGACGAGCAGCCGACTTACACACGTGACACGTTGGATGATTGGGAGATTATCTGATGTTTACACGAGCGTAAACCATCTGGCCAGCCAAAGGTTATGCACAGGAAAAAGCGGTTCGGCCTAAGCCGAACCGCTCTAGTCATATACACATGTTCAGGCTGCTTGAACGGCTTGTCTTTTAGCGTACGGCTTCGCGCGGGGCAGATCCCCATCCGCAAGTGCAACAAAATCGAGAACGGTTTGGCTAATCAGCCAGCCGTTTTTTTTTACGCCTCTGTGTTTGCAGCTGTATGAGCAAGCCGGCTGGAAGCTGCCGCAGCAATGGCGCCGACAATATCATCAAGGAAGGTGTGTACCTTGCCAGAAGATTTATCATTCAGATCCTTTAAGATGCCTGGCTTTTCTTTGTCAATATAACCGTAATTGGTGAAGCCGATAGATCCGTAAACGTTAATAATAGCGAAGGCAAGTGTTTCGTCCGCTCCATATAAGCTTTCGTCACTGGCAACGATGGATTGCAGCGGCTCATCAAGCAGTCCCTTCTCTGCCAGGCGATCCAGCTGGATGCCTGTGAGAATCGCATTTTGCACCTCGCGCTTTCTTAATACCTTCTCAATATTTTCCTTGCATTCTTCTATAGCAAGGTTAGGATGATACTTCTTCTGCAAAAACATAACAAGTTCAGCAATATCGTCTATCGTTACGCCACGCTCACTGAGCCAGCGGCGGGCTGTTTGTTCAGACATGCTCATAACCGGTTTTTTCTCAATAGTCATATAATCACCTTTTTCTTTAATATGTTGGTAATAGTACTCTCTCTTATTTATTCCAGATAAAAGGGGAAAACTCCTTTATGAAAAGTTTTTGTTACCTTTATTCCCTAATATATCCGGAATTATTCAAGAGAGGGAAGAGCTGCGGAAAGAGGGGGAAAACGAATGGATGGAACACAGCTGCTAAACAAGCATTTCCACATAAAAGCTGAGCGAGCGGGGGCTGCTGCGAAGGCCAATTGTTATAGAAGTAGTGGGTTACTATATTTTATTATTGATGTGACAAAGAAGGAACAAGAATATCTGTATGAATTGCATCAAATGTCTCAACATATGGCAGCTCAAGGTGAAAAGAGGTCAGCTGTTTTTCTTCCGGACCAGTCTGGCCGTTTTTTAGTCACAGAGGAAAAGAAAGACTACGTTGTCCTTATTAGCAGAGAATATCCTCCTGCAGCCTTGACGGGAAGAGGGCTTGCACGCTTCCACAGGAGAGGGCGCTCATTGGCATTTCAGGTATCAAAAGCAACGGAGCTGGGACTATGGAGGAAGAAGTGGGAAGAGCGCCTGGAGAGCTTGGAAGCCTCGGTGGATAAACTGTGGAAGGAACAGGATGATTCCTTCGCAAGGTTGATTATTGAATCCTTCTCCTACTATATGGGCATGGCGGAGAATGCCATTCAGTATGTAGCGGATACAGAAATTGATGAGCAGCCAAGCTATTGGGATGCAGGAACCATTTGCCAAAAGACGCTTAGTGAAGAAAGATGGCAGCAAGAGCCGTCTGTCCGCCAGCCGTTTGATTGGGTGTTCGATCATCCGGCACGCGACCTTGCTGAGTGGATCCGTTCCCATTATTGGAAAGGCTCCTTGTTTCACCAATCCCGGCTCACTAGGTTTTTAAAGGAATACACACAGGTTTGTCCTATTTCCCCATTTGCCTGGCGGCTTATCTTTGCACGTCTTTTGTTTCCTGTTCATTACTTTGATTGTGTGGAAGGTTACTTCTCTTCTTCCCTCCATGCCAAAAAGGAAAGTGAAGAACAGTTAAAGAAGCTTATTAAACGCTCCGCAGATTATGAGCAGTTTCTGGCTTCTTTCTACGAGCGGTCCGGCGTGCCCGCCAAAACATTGCGTTTGCCGGAGATACCTTGGCTTCATCAGTCTTTCCTCACATGAAAGCGAAAATAAAGAGCCTTCTTCTGAACTATGCTAAAATAAAAAAGAATCAATTAATTATATAGAAAGCAGGTGTAAAGTTGAAGCCGCTCGTGTATGTAACCCGCAAGATTCCGGAAGAAGTCCTCTCCAGGCTGCAGGAGAATTATGAGGTTGATATGTGGCCGAAGGAAGAGGTGCAAGTGCCTCGCGATGTGCTGCTGGATAAAGCGAAGACCGCCGATGCACTGTTAACAGTTATTTCAGATCAGCTGGATGAAGAGCTGTTTTCTCAAAGCGAGCATTTAAAAGTTGTAGCCAATATGGCTGTCGGATATGATAACGTCGATCTGGCGGCAGCCAGTAAGCATGGAGTAGCAATTTGCAACACTCCGGATGTGCTTACGGATACAACAGCCGATCTAGCTTTTGCTTTGCTGCTGGCAACGGCCCGCCGCATGGTGGAAGCAGCAGAGTATCTGAAGAGAGGGAAATGGAAAAGCTGGTCGCCAATGCTTTTATCCGGCACAGATGTACACCATAAGACCATTGGAATCATTGGCATGGGCAAAATTGGGACAGCTGTAGCTAAGCGAGCAGCCGGTTTTGATATGGAAATTATTTATCATAACCGCAGCCGGCATGAGGTCGCGGAAGAAATGCTTGGTGCCCGCTATTGTACAAAGGAGGAGCTGCTGGCAGAGGCGGATTTCGTGGTTTGTCTCGCTCCGCTGACCGATGAAACGAAAGGAATGTTCGGGCGGGAGCAGTTTCAGCAGATGAAAAAGCACGCGATCTTCATTAACGCCAGCCGGGGACCAATCGTCGATGAAGAGGCCCTGTATAAAGCACTCGTTGAAGGGGACATTGCTGCTGCGGGGCTTGATGTATTTCATGAAGAGCCGGTCAGCCCTGATCATCCGCTAGTCCAGCTGGATAATGTAGTGGCTTTGCCGCATATCGGCAGTGCTTCTAGGGAGACGCGCTTGGCAATGATGGAGTTATGCTGTGATAATTTAGATGCTATCTTTGCTGACCGTACACCGAAAACATTAGTGAATAAGGATGTACTGAATTCAAATAGATAAGCGGGAAGATAAATAAGAGGCTGGGACAAAACCCCAGTAACTTAAAAATAGGTACTCACCAAAAATGTTGGAGAGTACCTATTTTTTTGCACACAAAAAAGACAC
>NZ_JWJE02000057.1 GCF_000812025.2 Bacillus thermotolerans | reverse complement strand
TTATCGTATGAAGCATCGTTCTACCATATTTGGGGAACAAAGTGTTTCAAAATAACGAGCAAAAATTGTTTCATTCTACTTGACGGTCACATCTGCATGTGCCGTAGTAACTAAGCTTCCGAAACTGAAATAAAGAGACAGACAAAATACAAAACTTATTAATCCTTTTGGTTTCAATTTATTCACTCCTATAGTAGTATTTCCCATAAAAACCTTATCAATAACCTAGGATAACATCAATATTAAAGTGAAAAATAAGTAAAAAACTAATAAGATAGAACTAATTTGCAGGTCGAAAAGATGATCAACTAATGTTTTTGAGTATTCCTAGTTTTGGGGAGGTAGCTGGCTAGTCGTGTGGGGGCTAAACCCCACGAACTTACGTAACTCTATTTAGCCAGAAAACTTTTCCTAGATCGTCAGCACAGGCGGTTCGGCAGGTACAATTAGCAGGCTAAGCCGACTATCGGATATCCTCGTTTTGGGTATGGTCGGCTTGGCGACAGGTTCACACCTGCCGAATTTCTCCAGGCAAGGGGAAAAGGGTGGAGATTTTTTGAGTGGGTTTCTCAAAAAATACGACCCGGCCCTTGCCTGGAGAAAAGCCTTTTCGGAAGGAGTGGTTTTGCCATGCAACGCATGGCTCGGCGTGAGCCGAAACAGGGAGCGTAAGCGATCGCCAAGCCCCGCAGGGCACACTTTAATTGTTGGCTTTGCTGACAATTAGAGAGGGTGTTCTTCTCAATTTGTCACATTTTCTTTGACAAATGCTTCCTGAACACCCATGATAGAGGTATACATAAAGTGGAGGTGGGGCGCTTGAGTTACTCCATTTTTCGAATGCAAGGGATTAAAACAACATCCGATTTAAGGGGGATCGGCAAGCACAATGCGGAGCGGATCTCGCATACCAATTTTGATATTGAAAAGGAAAAATCAGCGGAAAACATCGAGCTGGTATCTTGTGATTCTTATTTGGAACGCTTTAAAGAAATTACGGCCCCGATGAAAGAAGAGCATGACGAGCGGATGAAGAAAACAAGGAAAGACCGTCAGAAAACATTTGAACAGGCAATCAATTCAGCCAAGAACGATGTCGCTTGCGAATTTCTTTTAGCCAGCGATGAAGCATTTTTTAAAGGGAAATCAAAAGAAGAAATTAAAGCCTGGGCAGAAGAATCCTTAGCGTTTATTGAACAGGATATCGGAATCAAGCATGAAAACATCATTCATGCAGCCGTACATATGGACGAAAAAACCCCGCATTTGCATGTGGTCGCGGTTCCTTTGCTGAAAGCCTACGATGGGCGGAGAAAAGCGGAGACATGGCAGATCAGCCGCAAAAAGTTTGTTAAAACAAAAGAGGATTTAATTGAGCTGCAAGATACTTATAACCAGCGGATGAACAACAAGGGTTTTTACATGGAACGTGGTGTGTCTACTGGCAGGGAACATATTGAACTGCGGCGGTTTAAAGCGGTAACTGCGAAAGAACAGGCGGAACAGCTGGAAAAAGAAATTCAGGAAAGGCAAGAAGAAAAAGAAGTACTAAGCTTGTCGGTCCGGCATATGGAAAATCGCTTAGATGATCTAGGAGAGTCGCTAAGAAAAATAAAACAGGTAGATGAGATTAAAGTAGAGAAAGGGGGCTTATTTAGCTCTAAAACGGTCAAATTAGCCGTTTCTGACTTTGAGGGTATTAAAAGCTTCAGAAGGGCTTAGAAGTGAAAATGAAGCGTTTAAGAGGGAGATTCGAAGTTTAAAAGAGCAAAACAGTAAATTAAAAAAGAACAATGAGCAGTTAAAACAAAAAAATTACGATCTAGAGATAGCAAGAGATTGGTTTCAAGGGAACTATGAACGGCTGGACAAGCTCATGAAGCACATGCATGATTTTTATAAGGAGCGCCTACCGGAAGCGTTCAAATCCTTTGAACACATCAAAGGTTTCTGTAAACAACAGGTGAACAGGGGACTAAATGCGTTCAATGTCTGGAGTTTTAAAGAGTCAGAGATGAGCGAACAGGAGAAAGTTGGATTTGCAGCGGCAAAACTGGAAGGAAAAAAAGCAAAGAGAAAGCGGCTGGAAAATGAGTTGGAACGATAAAAAAGGAGTTTAATGCTATCATAGAGAAAGCTTTTACAACAAGAAAAACCGCCCTAGTCTTTGGTCGGACAGGCGGTTTTTCTCAGTCAAGGAATTAGCCCTTGTTGGGTTTATTAAGTGTATTCTACCACATAGAGGCTAATTCCTGCCACAAGGAGAGGAATTAGGATTAGGATGACGAAAAAAAGTAATATTGTGGACTTTGACCAAGCTGAAAAAAACGCCAGAAGAAGAGATTTTGAGAAAGATTCAGAAGCCAGATCAAGAGCTGAAGAACTAAAAATATCACTATTACAACAATTAAAAGAACTTACTGGTGAAGAGCACTTTATTGGAACCAGTAAAGATCCATTGCAGGGGAGCCATTTAATCAGACCATGCACAGAAATTTGGATTTATTGAATCGGATTAATTATTTAACTCAAGCCGAAGGGGATTTTTTATTTCGAATACAGGCTTATCTAGAATTTAAGAGTAATGTAATTATTTGTAGAGAAGATAAGTTTAAAAAGAAAAAGAAAAATGTTGTAGAAGATGATTTTGAGCTTCCTAAATCTGCAACAGTTTCAGATATTGCCGAAATGATTGGTAAGTCTCGTAGACAAACATCTGAAATTATGAACTCTTTGAAGGAAAAAGAAATTTTACTTAATCCCGAAGGGGCAGGGTAAATAACCGAAAATGGACGTACTGTAAGTCCCAGAACATGGATTGTAAATCCTTATATTATGATTTGTGCACCTAGAAAAAATAACGTTCAGTTAGATAAATTAACAATGAGATTGTTTCAACACTCTTTGAAGAATCTTAAAGACCAAAATGGAAAAAAAGTAACTTTACCTGCAAGATTTTTTTAATAAAAATTTTAGATCATATCTGAAAAAAGATATGGTCTTTTTTATATAATTGTAATTGGAATTTTTTAGGTGTGACGAATTCCTCTCACTTTTAACTTAAAATGTGAGGAAAACCTCACACACTCAAAAGTCTAATAAACCCAGTAGCAGCAACGCTTCAAGCCACTTTTGTAAATATCTCTCTATTATCACTATTGTATAGGGCTATGCTCCAAGCAAGGTTCGGGTCGTATTTTTCAAAACGCTGCGCTGAAAAATCTCCACCCTTTCCCCCTTGCTTTCCGCATTTTTTGGCGGTGCTGGTCGTTCGCCAAGCTCACCATACCCAAAACGAGGAATATCGGGGATGAGCTTGCTCAATCAATTGTACCGCCAAAAACCGCCAGTGCTTCCGATCAAGAAGAAGTGCTTTAACTATATACAGTCACGCAAATTCGTGGGGTTTAGCCCCCACACGACTAGCCAGCTACCTTCCCAAAACAAGGGGGATGACAAAAACATCTTTCTAAATATTTAAAAAGATGGAAAATATTGTTGAGTTTCATATTCTTTTAGGATAACCTATATTTTACAAATATAGGGAGGATTTTTATATTGAAAAAGAATTGGTGGTATGTGATTAGTTTCGTTTTCCTGGTTTCATTTATCTCTTTCAGTTTTAGTAGCTTTAAAGCTTCAGCAGCTACGAATGAAGAAAAAATTGAAACTGAGCTTGAAGAAATTGCTGAAAAACATGATTTAGAAAAAGTGGACCCAAACCTAATTCCTGAAGATCAAAGGCTTAATTTTGACACACCAGAAGAATTTGAAAAATTTATTCAAGAGCAAGAAAAATTAACTTTAGAAGCAACACCTACGAATCCAAATGTAATTTCACCTCTTTCTAGTAATACTAAGACTTATTCTTATACAGAATACAACGGAACGGGAAAGATTATTGCTTACGCTAGGGTTCATCGGACTAATTCCAAGGTAGATAGTGTTAAACTATGGAGTGAACAGGTAGGCTTTATCTTTGGCATTACTTATACACCTAATGATACAGCGTCTTATTACAAGCTTAATTCGACTAAAAAGGGTGGAACTGCTTATGTAAAAGGATCAAAATTGTATGGAGCAAATGTTGGTGGACAACCTGTTGGGTATAAGAAGTCAGTAACGTATTCTGTTAAATTCTAATTTTAGAAAGGATGAGGAATTTTTAATGAATACTACCAGCATTAATTGGACGGATATTGCATTTCAATTTGGATGGCTCATTTTTTTAATTTCTTTAGTTTTTCTCGTCTATAAAATTATAAAAATTAGACAAAAAAATAAACGTTCGAATAATTAATTTTCAAAGAGACCAAAGAGACAGTTATATATACTGTCTCTTTCTTCTCTAGGAGCCAAATGGCTCTTTTTTTAACGTTTCTATGTTATCAGATTAGATAACATAGAAAACCCCTTAAAACCCTTGATATAACAGCATTCCTTAACAATTTTGAGGTAGTTACACTCTCACTCTCTATATAGGGCTATCGATCGGAAAAAAGCTTTTACTAATTTCTAACTGGATTGGAGGGGATTTCAATAGGCAAAAATAGAGTTTTAAAAGTATCTTTTGCTTTTGTTATAGTCGTTATTATTTTATTTGTTTTCATTTTAATTAATTGGAAACCCTTATTTGGTGAAAATCGATCTATTCAAAACTTAAAAGCTATTTATCGAATAGAAATTCAAGATAAACAAATTGCTCAAACATCTAATGTTCATAATGTTAGACAGTATATAGTTCCTAAAGGAAAGCTTGATGTATTTATCGATGCTATGAGTAAAAAAGGTTATGAATTGATAGAAACAGACCCTTCACATAATAGGCTTGACTTTCAAAAAGATAATCAAGTTATGTCTATTTCCTATAAAACATTTGCTAAAAAATATACAAAAATTGAAAGTCCGTTTGAAGATCCATTTGAAGAGCCATTGACTAAATAATAAATAGCAATTTTGTTTAGTTTCCCCTTGTTTTGGGGAGGTGGCTGGCTGGGTGTGCAGAGGGCGAGCTCTCGCATTGCGTGACTAAACTTAGCAAGAGAACTTTTTTGATCTGATCGGCAGCACCGGCGATTCGGCAGGTACAATCAGCAGGGCAAGCCGACCATCGGGTATTCTCGTTTTGGGTATGGTCGGCTTGGCGACAGGCGCACACCTGCCGAATTTCTCCAGGCAAGGGGAAAAGGGTGGAGATTTTTTGAGTGGGTTTCTCAAAAAATACGACCCGGCCCTTGCCTGGAGAAAAGCCTTTTCGGAAGGAGTGGTTTTGCCATGCAACGCATGGCTCGGCGTCAGCCGAAACAGGGAGCGTAAGCAACTTCCTCGCCCAGAGGGGCACACCTTAATTGTCAGCATTGCTGACAATTAAGTTCTCAATTTGTCACATTTTCTTTGACAAAAGCTTCTCCGAAACCCCATGATAGAGGTATACATACAGTGGAGGTGGGACACTTGAGTTACTCCATTTTTCGAATGCAAGGGATTAAAACAACATCCGATTTAAGAGGGATTGGGAAGCATAATGCGGAGCGGATCTCGCATACCAATTTTGATATTGAAAAGGAAAAGTCAGTGGAGAATATAGAGCTGGTTGTTTGTGATTCTTATTTGGAGAAGTTTAGAGAAATCACGGCTCCAATGAAAGAAGAACATGATGAGTGGATGAAGAAAACAAGGAAAGACCGTCAGAAAACATTTGAACAGGCGATCAATTCAGCCAAGAACGATGTCGCTTGCGAATTTCTCTTTGCTAGTGATGAAGAGTTCTTTGAAAGTAAGTCGAAAGAAGAGATCAAAGCTTGGGCAGAAGAGTCCCTGGCGTTTATTGAACAGGATATTGGCATGAAGCGTGAACATATCATTCATGCAGCGGTTCACATGGACGAGAAAACGCCGCATGTGCACGTGGTCGCTGTTCCCTTGCTGAAAGCCTATGATGGGCGAAGAAAAGCAGAAACATGGCAAATCAGCCGTAAAAAGTTCGTGAACACGAAAGAGGACTTGATTCAGCTGCAAGATCGATATAACCAGCGGATGAATGACAAAGGCTTTCACTTGGAGCGCGGTGTTTCTACGGGCAAAGAACATATTGAATTACGGCGGTTTAAAGCGGTTACAGCGAAAGAACAGGCGGAACAGCTGGAAAAGGAAGTCCAGATCAAACAGGAGGAAAAACAGACATTGAGTGTGTCGGTTCAGCAGATGAAAAGCCAGCTGGATGATCTGGGGAAGTCGTTGGGGAAAATCAAGAAGGTCGATGAGGTGAAAATAGAAAGAGGACGCTTATTTGGCTCGAAAACAGTCAAATTAGCCGTTTCAGATTTTGAGGGGATTAAAACCTTAGCTAAAGCATCAGAAGGGCTTAGAAACAAAAATAGAGCGTTTCAGAGGGAGATTCAGAGTTTAAGAGAGCAGAATCAGACGCTTCAACAGGATAATGAGCAATTGAAAGAAGAAAATAACAAACTGAAAACAGAAAGAGATTGGTTTAAAGGGAATTATGAACGGTTGGACAAGCTCATGAAGCGTATGCATGCCTTTTATGCGGAACGAATGCCAGAAGAACTCCAAACGTTTGAACTGGTCAAGGGCTTCTGTAAACAGCAGGTGAATCGGAGTATGAATATGTTCAATGTATGGAGATTTAAAGAATCCGAAATGAATGAACAGGAAAAAATGGGGTTTGCTGCGGCGAAAGAAGAAACAAAAAAAGCCAAGAAGAAGCGGCTGCAAAATGAGTTGGAACGATAAAAGCCCCAGTATTGGTCTTACCCCTGTCAAGTAGACAGCCTAAAAAAGACTAAGCTGCCAGTGTGATTCGGTATTCAACCGGAGCACACTGGTTTAGTTTTTTCTGGAATCTTTTAAAGTTATAAAGATATATGTATTCTTCGATTACTTGAATTAATTCTTTTTCTGTTTTAAACTGTGAGCGATACAACTTCTCTGTCTTGAGATGGGAGAAGAACGATTCAATACAGGCGTTATCAAGACAGTTTCCTTTGCGAGAGTGACTGCCTTGAATTCCTAAATTCTTCAATCTTTTGTTGTATTGTTTAGACGTGTATTGGAAGCCTTGATCTGAATGTAGGATCGCTCCGTACACGTCTCTTTTTTGTATTAATTGATCAAGTGTTTTAAGAACTAGGTCCAGGTCATTCCTCTTTGAAATTTCCCAGGCTAAAACCTCATTATTATAGAGATCTAGAATAACTGAAAGATAATAAAATGAATCACCGACTTGAATGTACGTGATGTCGGTAACATATTTTTGATCAGGCTTTACAGCCTTAAAGTTACGATTTAATAAATTGGAATAAATAACCGAAGGTTTTTTACCAAAGAATGGACGTTTCTTTCTAATTTCAGCTTGAATATTCAATTCCTTCATCAACCGATATACTTTTTTATGATTTATACGAAATCCTTCTTCTTTTAGGGCCACTTCCATACGAGGATAACCGTAAAAAGGGTATGTAAAGTGTATAGCCATTATATGTGATTCCAAAATCCTTTGTTTCGTTTGCTTATCTTCTCTAATGGATCTCGATTTAAGCCACTTATAATACCCTGACCTTGAAACTTGTGCAATCTCAATTAACCAAGTGATGGGATAGCTACCCCTTAATTCATTTATTAATTCAAATCGTCTTGATTTTTGAATCATCCCTCCCCGTGTAGATTTGGATACCGCTTTTTTAGGTATTCAACTTGAGCTTTATAATAATCTCTTTCTTCTTCAATACTTTTAAAGCTCTTTTTTGGTCGTCCCTTAAGTGGATTAGATTCTGTATTACTGCTAGTACGCCCTCTTAAATCTTCAAAGGACTCATTATTATCAAACTTCTTTACCCAACTTTTTAATTGAGTTGAGCTTCGAAGACCTAGTTCTTTCGTTAACGTTTTATAACTTTTGTTTCCTTCCTTATACAGTTTTACAGCATTTCCCTTAAATTCTTCTGTATATATTTGATTTGACCTTCCTGTTTTCCCCATAAAAAATCCCCTCCAAGTTAAGTGTAACACCATCTTTTAAAATGGTCTTTTTACACTGTCTACTTGTAGGGGATAATATCAGTATAGGGGCTTTTTGTCTTTTATTCTCCTTCTCTATAACGAATGAGAATTTCCATACGTTTATTTTTGCCACCTTTAAACATCACATCTGGATTGATCCTGTAGTAGCCATTTCGAATTTTTTTTATAAAATCACTTTCCTGTAATGCTTTCATAGTTTCAGAAACTGTTTGAAGTGAAATACCGGTTTTCTCTGCAATTATACGATAAGTCATTATGAACTCATTATCTGAATTAACGTTGTTCATGATAAACATCGCTACCCGTATTTTTTGGTTCCCTATCATATCAAGACTTTCAAGAACATGGCCAAGCCACATTTTGTGAAAATTGGCGTCACGTTCTTCAATATCTGTCACTTGCATTTTATGTATTTCGCCTGTTTGTGCGTTTATAAATTCTTGCTCCCCTAAGAATTTGACCTTCTTTCTTGTGGAACTGGGTTTTTTGTATTCGCTAATTTTTGTTACGTTGTCCATTGGTTTTTCAGCTCTTCTCCCCAAAGATTTCACTCCCCTTTTTTGTTCTATCCGAATCATAACATTTGTTATGGCAATAATAACTAAAAAAAGAATAACACACCATCTTGTTCTAATCAAATCATAACAAACGTACTAAAAAATTAGTACAGACGTTATAAAAAATTAGAACAAGCAAAACCCCTATAAACGTTGATATATCACGGAATGCATAAGGCTCATATCTTGAACCTAAACGAGATAGCTGTAACAGGCGATTGCGATGCAAATGACTAATTTTTACCGTCTCCAATTCTATTTCCCGTATGTATTCCAGCCGTTCTATTACTTTTAGAAATGTTTCGGGTGAAGGATGACCCGGTGGTTCCTTTAACCAACCCAATATTGTTTTATTGGATTCGGATGGATGCTGCGAAGTAATAATCTCTTCAAGCTTTTCTTTTTGCTCATTTGTAAGAGATTGACTAACTGTATTAAATAGCTTCTTTTCAGCCATCGCCCTTGCTTCCCACACCATTCTTTCAAGTGTAGTGATAGCAGGCAGTATAATTTTGTTTTTTCTTAGAAAATCTATGCATTCATGCAGTAGATGAATGGCATCACCATTTTCCAAAGCTAATTGATGAAGGTACTTAAATGTCATTCGATATTCACTCAGGGTAAAAGTTACAAAGTCGTATTCACTTCGAATTTCTTTCAAATGATCCCAAAGTGTATTTTCCCTTTGAGGATAATGACCAAGCGAGGATGGACTAGCACCAATCTGTTTCGATATATATTGTATGACCGAATCTGGGATGCTTTTGATATGAGTGTATGGCCAACCGGGATACCGAAGAACAGCTAATTGAACGGCAAACCCTAAACGGTTTTCTTCCCTCCTTCGCTTATTAACTATTTCTAAATCACGTTTGGAAAAAGTGAAGTAGGTCCCCAATATCCATTCATCTTCAGGGATTTGCATAAAAGACTGTCTCTGTTCCGGTGTAAGCAATTCTCTACCTCTCGCAATTTTCATTCAGTATCATCCCATTTCCATAATTATTCAGTTAATTAGTTCAATTATATATCAATAGAGTGTACTCTATTGATACAAGTGTAGTAGACTGATAAAATCATAGTTAAGAGCGTCTCATAAGACTTGTCTCAAAAACGAGGTGATATTTTGCGAAAAATCGGTTATATACGTGTCAGTTCGACTAGCCAAAACCCTTCAAGGCAATTTCAGCAGCTGAACGAAATCGGAATGGATATTATATACGAAGAAAAAGTTTCTGGGGCAACAAAGAAACGTGAGGAACTTCAAAAAATGTTAGAGGATTTACAGGAAGGTGACATTATTTATGTTACAGATTTAACTCGAATCACTCGAAGTACGCAGGACTTGTTTGAATTAATTGATTTAATACGAAGTAAAAAGGCCAGTTTAAAGTCCCTAAAGGATACGTGGTTAGATTTATCAGAAGATAATCCATACAGCCAATTCTTAATTACAGTAATGGCTGGAGTTAATCAGTTAGAGAGAGATCTTATCCGTATGCGTCAACGTGAAGGGATTGAGCTGGCTAAGAAAGAAGGAAAGTTTAAAGGTCGGATAAAGAAATATCATAAAAATCATGCGGGAATGAATTATGCAGTAAAGCTATATAAAGAAGGAAATATGACTGTAAATCAAATTTGTGAAATTACAAATGTGTCTAGGGCTTCATTATATAGAAAGCTATCGGAAGGAAAAAAATAAGCATTCATTACTTATATTAAAAATTTCCGGGGATTGTGAAACAACGTACCTAACCAAGCAGGCTATTTCTATAAGGAAGTATCAATATTTGTTTATCTAACTAGGCACGATCATCAAAGGGTTCCGAGTACATTTTAACGGAGATATACGCTAAACTCAGATTTAAAGCAAGGCTTTATTTTCCGAGAACACTTTATAAAAAACAACCTTAGTCAATCACAAACGAAGGTTGTTTTTATAAAGTCATGGTCTAATTAAAACAATTGCTGTCCCAAGAGCATACTTGAGACTGAAAAGGCACCAGCAGATGCCCAAAAACTAAGGGACCCGAATTGGCGGCAAGCGGTTGTCCAAGGGCATGTTAATGGGTTAGCACGCGCGTTTAATTTGAAGAGAAAATCGACTAATCTGAAAAGCAATATGGCTATTAAACGTGTAATTGTTGACGGTGTGCAAGTAGGGGCTTACGCAGAAGAAGAAAATGTGTTGAGAACTGTACAACGCAACCTGAGAACAGCACAAAGGATTATTATTGAAAATGTGTAGTTTCGTTGGGATAACGGTTGCTTGACTGCGAGCACGTTAAAGTTTTATCAAAATGGATAGCTAGGCTGGATGAACAAAATATATGCTAAGCCTTTGTCGTGACGGGCTTAGCATTTTTTTCTTGCTCTAAGTTGGTCCGGCCGATATAAGCCAGGACTCATCATGTGCTAGTTTACGGCTGTAATATCAGATGAATAGAACGAAGTTGTTGAGGGAATTATAGTTCAAGATGTTTCTATTTCCAATTGTTGGATTTGAGGTGAGCTTTTGCCTAAGATTACTCCTATTCAGTCATACATGATTATTATGCTTTCGGTTGGATTAATGAACCACGTGATTATTATCCCTTTACTACTAGAAGCATCAAAGCGAGATGCCTGGCTCGTAGTGCTTCTTGTTTTTGTCGCTTCACCTGTTTGGATTGGTTGCTTGAACTACATCATTCAAAACATGAACAATCAACACATTAAAAAGTGGCTAGATCAGCACTTTGGAAAGTTTTTATCTGCAATCTTAGTGATTATTTATAGTTTGTTATTATGGCTCATGGGCTTTATTTCCTTAAAAGATACTCTAACATGGACAATCGCATCTTACTTGCCGCAAACACCGATACTAGTTCTTGCGGGAACAACACTTGTTGCATGCTTCTTTGCTGCTTTTCAAGGACTCCGTACAATTGCAATTGTGAGCGGAATATTGTTGCCATTTGTTGTTATTCTAGGTCATCTTGTGGCGATTGCCAATTTTCAGTTTAAAGATTATACCCTGCTTTTTCCTTTGTTAGAAAACGGGACAACTCCATTATGGAAAGGTGTTCCTTACGTTGCCGGGGGATTGCTGGAGTTGTCTTTCTTGATGTTGCTGATTCAGCACAAATTAACAAAAAAAACAGGATTTAAAAGCTTGATGTTGATGTGCTTCATCCTTACAGGACTTACGTTAGGACCATTAATGGGATCGATTGCTATATTTGGCCCTGATGAAGCGGCTAACCAAAGATACCCCGCTTACGCTCAATGGAGAAGCGTGAGACTGGGAGAATATGTGGAGCATGTCGATTTTTTTTCGATTTACCAGTGGCTATCCGGTACATTCATTCGTGTGTCCCTTTCTATCTATCTCTTGGGAGAATTGTGGAATTTACAAAAACGCAGATGGTTACCTGTGTTATTTGGCGCATTGGCCATGCTTGTTGCCATTTTGCTGCCGATGAGCGACATGGCTTTTCTAGACTTGTTAGGAAGGTTTTATTTTCCTTCATTTTGTATCTTTACAGTAGGGACCTTGATCCTGTATGTTGGTCGAATGATCATCTCAAGAATTCGCCAAAAGGAGTGACTAGCTAGGATGAATAAACTATTCCGACGAATGAAAAGATTATTTGGAAATCAGGGGGCAGAAAGCAAGAGGCCATCGCCTAATACAGAGGCAACAGTCTTGCAACCGCTTAATGAACAATCACTCATCCAACACTTTAAAATGTGTCAAGATGTTAAGCACCATGTTTACAAATTAAACCCTGATGATGAACAATCGAGAATCCTATTGCTTTATTGTGAGGGGTTAAGTGACAACCAAACATTCATTCATGAAACTGTGCTTCCTCATTTGACCCGATTTTATGAAAACAATGGTTTTCATCATCAGGAGGAAATGGTCGAGTCGAGCCAACTACAATTAGAGTTCGTTACTCTTGAAGAGTGGGAGCAAACGGCCGAAACGGATATTTTTGAAGGCAAACTGCTTTTGTTTATTCCGACCCTACGCTCCTTATTCTCCCTCGATATCTCAAAAAAACCAGCGCGAAATCCGGAAGAATCCAGTATTGAGGTCTCGGTACGTGGACCAAAGGATGGATTTGTGGAAGAACTTGGAGTCAATGTGGCGTTAATTCGGAAACGAATCAAATCAACCAGTATGGTTTATGAAACGAAAAAAGTAGGCGTTCGCACGAAAACAACCGTTGCGATTCTATACATGCGTGACATTGTTGATCCTAAGATTGTTCAAGATGTAAAGAATAAATTAGATGATCTTCACATTGACGGAGCGTTTAGCGCCACTCAGCTAGAAGAATTAATGGAACCGACAAAAGCATTATTTCCTTTGATGGGGTATACAGGCAGACCAGACTTTACCGTTAACTGTATGCTAAATGGCCGTGTAGCGTTGATTGTGGATGGTACACCAGCTGCGTTGATTGCGCCTGCCAATTTATTTTTGCTTGTGAAAGCACCCGAAGATATCCACTTTGCTGCTTTGTCAGCTACATTTGGTCAAACGCTTCGTTTACTTGGTTTGTCCGTATCGCTACTGCTTCCTGCATTTTTTGTTGCCATTCTTTCCTATCATCAAGATCAGCTGCCCTATTATCTGCTTGCCACTTTGGGGATTAACCGGTTGGGAATCCCTTTTGATGTGGCAACTGAAATGTTTATTGCACTTATCTTCTTAGAAATCCTGCGGGAAGCTGGTACCCGACTCCCTTCTGCGGTCGGCAGCACGGTAACGGTTGTAGGAGGACTTATCCTGGGGGATGCAGCCATTCGTGCAGGATTCTTATCCCCTGGTATTGTTGTCATCGGAGCAATTACACAGATCTTTGGTTCAACTTTATCGAGCCTATCATTGGCTGGAACAATTAGTATCTTACGCTTTTTTCTTTTCATTCTGTCTGCCATGCTTGGCATTTATGGCTTCTTTCTTGGATTATTTATTGTGCTCAGCCATTTAGCCTCATTGCGTTCATGCGGCTTGCCTTACTTGGCCCCAATATCACCTCCATTTAAAGACTTGGCCAACGCTTTGTTTCGATTACCTTGGCCATGGCGAAACACTCGACCGGACATGTTGAAGACACGAGATTCTACAAGGCAAGGGGACAGGCATAAATGAGGAGATATAAAAGTATGGTTGCACTTTTCCTTCTTCTCACCCTTACCGGTTGCTGGAGCAGATATGAAGTGCAAAACATGAACTATGCTACGGCTGTTGGAATAGACTATGTCGATGGTCAATACACCTTATATGTGCAATTGCTTGATTTCTCGACAGTGGCCAAGCTGGAGGGACAGCAAAAAGCGGAGCAGCCCCCGGTTTGGGTGGGCAAAGGCGAAGGTTCCTCGTTTACGGAGGCGGTAAATGATTTGTACAGTACATCACAACAACGCTTAAACTTGGGACAAATCTCTGCCATTTTGTTCAGCGAGAGATTGATGAAGGAAAACAAAGTCGGAGAAGTGCTGGAATTGATCAATCGTTATCGTGAAATAAGGTACTTGGCCTGGCTGTTTAGCACAAGAGAGCCTCTTGAAGAAATCTTGCTGGCAACCCCATTTTTTAGATTATCGCCAAATGCATCCATTCTTCACAAGCCCGAGCAAAATTTCAGACAGCGTTCTATCCTTGCTCCGGTCCGCCTGCAACAATTTGTACTGGACTCAAACGAAAAGGCTAGAACCAGTTATATACCGGAATTATCGCTTCGCAAAGGTCAATGGCAGGAAAGTAATAAACCAAAAGAGCAGCTTAGATATTCAGGCGTACAAGTATATGATCTAAACAATTATTATGGACGAATGGATCTTAAGGATTTGTCGGGAATGCCCTGGCTAAGTACTCA
The DNA here is from genome assembly GCF_000812025.2 of Bacillus thermotolerans. Taxonomy (GTDB): domain Bacteria; phylum Bacillota; class Bacilli; order Bacillales; family Domibacillaceae; genus Quasibacillus; species Quasibacillus thermotolerans. The sequence goes on along the minus strand of NZ_JWJE02000057.1, from coordinate 8,178 downwards.
CACGATCCGAGTACCTCTTGATTTGTTTACCGAAGAGAAGCTTGCGGCTGTTCTTGTCGCAGAAAAACCCAAATATGAAGTGACTCCTATTGTGAAATTGAACAAGGCGTATTTCGATATTTCAGTAAAAGTGAAGGCGGGGATCAATGAATTGCATACGGACCTTACCGAAAAGGAACTCACACAAATGGCTCAGGAAAAAATAGAGGAGCAAATCCGCAAAACGTATCAAACTGCTTTTAAAGAGGGTATAGATATTTACAATTTGGGCGAATCTTTGTATCGCAAACATCCACATCAATGGAAGAGCATTGCCACAGGAAAACAGCAACTCGTTTTAAACCAAGATTCCCTGCGCCATGTAAAGGTTGAGGTGAATATTGTTTACCCTGGAAGATATAAATTACATGAACATGGTGAATCCACCTCGTGATTCTGGCAAGTGAAATTATTAACTCACCTTGCTTCTTCTGCTTAGCGTTGGGGAAGCAAGGTTTTTGTTTCCCAAAAAATAGTTTAACGTTGTAAATCCGCATTTTCCTGACGGAACCCCTTCTATGATACAAGAGATGAATTTGAAAAAGATATCTGGGATGTTAGAAATATTCCTGGTGCAAGGTTTCCTGATCACGAATCAAGACATATCGTGAATTTCAAGGATATCCCTATTCCCTTTCGTCCTTTAGCAAAAAGATATTTAAAATTTAGGATTAGTCACTTATCGCTTGGCCAATGTACTCTCGACGTTAGAATATTAAAGTTATTTTTTACATTTATACATGATAAAAATCCTTCTTGGAAGGATTTAAATGCCTTAACACGGAAAGATATCGAAGATTATCTAATATTTCATAATAAGACGTTTCATGGCAAAATACAGTCAAAGAGAAGTTACTTAATTGTCCTAAATGTATTCTTGGAAACAATTGAAAAACTGCAATTCGATGAAGCACCTGCGTTGCCTGTGAATCTATTGTTATTTAAAGAAGATATCCCTAGACCGATAAAAAGGTCTGAAAATGATATCAAATACATCCCCGAAGGGATTCTTCAACAAATTGAGGAAAAGCTAGAGTTCTTAAAACCGTCAAAATACATACCGATCATTGTATTACTTCGGGCTACTGGTTGGAGAATATCAGATATTCTTAATCTACGTTACGATAATTGTCTAGAACAAACAGCGCAAGGATGGTACTTATGTGGCGATATTAAAAAAACACAAGTAATGAATCATCGTGTACCGATTACAAAAGAAGTAGCAGAAGTAATGGAAGCTGTAATAAAAGTGATTAAAAATCAAAGCAATACAATTAATAATCCTAAAAACTATTTATTTGTACTGTTGGAAGGTGTCCGTAGAGGACGACCCTATAATTATTATGATATTCGTAGAAGTTTGAAGCGCTTTACTGAAGAACAAAACATAGTTGACGATTCTGGAAAACCCTTTTTTATCAAAAATCATGCCTTTCGGCATACCAAGGGTGTGGAGCTTCTTAATAACGGAATGAACATACTGCATGTTCAAAAGTGGATGGCGCATGCCTCTCCTGAAATGACCTTACATTATGCTAAAATTCTCGATACTACCATGCGAAAGTCTTGGGAAGAAGCTACAAAACAAGGTATTTTTCGGATTGACATTGAAAATAAACGTCCGGTTAAAGTTGAACTTACGGATATCGAGAATGAGGATATCATTGAATGGGAATATATACGCCATAATTTAGACGCTGTTAAGATGGAGCTTGGCTATTGTATGAAACCAATTAAGCAGCCATGCCCCACTCAAGCAAACCCTTGTCTGTCTTGTCGTAATTTCTGTACTACACCCGAATTCATCCCCCAATTTGAAATGGAAATTACGGAAGTTAAAAATGTAATTGAACGAGGCAGGGCTTTAGGGCGACAAGTATGGATAGATAAGAATCAAACCACTCTAGATCGTCTAGAGCCTATTCTAGAAACTTTGAAAAATGGTACAACTCATCATTTAGCCGGGAAAAAAGGCCGCGAATATATTGGAGAGGAACGCACTCATGAGAAGTAAGCATATTAGAAATACTGCAGGTGTTAAAAAACATGCCCAGATGAAAAGCAAAGAGACGGCTCAAAAGGTAAACCAGGCTATTCAACGTCTTATTAAAACGAAGGCTAAAATTAACTTTAATCAAGTTGCCATGGAATCAGGTGTATCTAAGGCTTTTCTCTATAACAATCAAGAAATACGGAACCGAATAGAAGAATTACGAAAGCAGCAAGAAGGGCTTAATTCACCGCAAACCATAAAACGTAATATGACGGATGCCAGTAAAGATGCACTAATCGCAGCTAAAAATAGCCGAATTAAAAAACTAGAAGAAGAAAACAAACGTCTTAAGGATGAATTATTAAAATTACGTGGTATGATCTACGATCAAATATAAAAGTAAAAATTTTACTTTTATATTCGTTTTTCTAACTGCGCTAAAGTCGCAGGTTATTTTAGGAATAATTCATAATTTATGGAATTTCCGGGTGTATAATTGATGTAATTCAATGGGGGTGAAGAATATTAAGGTTTCTCTCTGGTTCTATTTGAGTGCTTTGATTGTTTATTTCTTTAGTTTTATTTCTGGCTTTTCAATTGGGTTATATGTGTTATTTGGAGTAATTTTACTTTTATTATTTGGGTTGGCAATATCTTTTAAATTACTAAGGAAAGAAATGAATATTTCCATTTTGATAGGTATTTCCATTCTTATCTGTGTTGTTTCATATATCGTTTGGTTTCTTTTAGTTCATAATGTAGATGACTATTATATCTTCTATCCTTTTACACTTTTCGTATAATACATTCTTCTTGAACTAACGAGACGTTAATTTAACACTTACATGATAAAATAATTAATTTTTTTAAATCAATACTTACATTAAATACATGTAAATGATGTGAGAACCATTGATATTACAGTGGTTCTCACGTCGAAGTTAAGATAAATGCGGTTTGCTGGTGGGACCCCTTATTGGAAAAAGTTTTATCAGAAGTGCTATTGATCAACTTAAATAGCGAGGTCTTCGAGGAACAAGAACTGGATGAGGAAACGATCACGTATATGTTCATGGCTATTATTAATTTCCAGAAATCCTTATCCAGCCGGTGCCATCGAGGATACGAAGATACGATTGCTCGTATCATTAGGGACCAATTAGAAATCATCTTTTAGCATGCTCGTCAAACGGCATTCACCCGGTGACAAGCAAGCTCTAAAGATTACAGCGGCCATACTAAGCTGGGGCCTTTACGGGGCTTCTGTAAAGTGGCGAATGGACAGTGAGTTGCAACCGGAAGAATATATTAAGCTTGTGATTCCTTATATTCTTAAGGGAACCGATCTAGAATCTAAAAGCGAATAAGCTTGTTTTCCACTGTGTAATGGATAATTGGAGAGGAGAGAATGAGGGAGAGGGTCCGCCTCTCTATACTCTTATCTCAACTTTGCGCCAAATTTCAATTTGACGAATTTTTTATGAGGTTTTTCAGAAAATAATTTATTTCTGAAAATCTACTAGAATTAAATGCTTTCATATTCATGTCATAACGACTTAAGCAAGATTTTCTGATCTTTTTTATTGAAGAAATAAAGATCTGCATATGTTTTCTGATTTACCTCTCTAGGCAATTTCATCGCATGAATGACACATGGCGTCTCCGGAACCTTCATTCTATATTCGTAATGAAAGTTTTGTAATTTCACCTGCACAGAGTCGATCTCTTCATCCGTGTTTCTGCCTGAAATTATTCCGTATGGTCCCTTGTTTGTTTCTATCCCCGTATAATCAAATGTGTGATGCTTAGTGCCAACATGGACCGTTCTAAGCTTCTTATTTAAACCTTCTTTCAGAACCACTAACCGGAGGTCTTGTCCAGCTCTGTAGAAAGCAACATATGTCGTTGAGTTTTCCAAATGAATAACATTGATTAATTCGAGAATTGAATGGTCAGAAAGCGGGCGATCAGCGAGCTTATTTTCCCAATCGACTAATTGGTACTGGATGGCAGCACGGCTATTTTCAAGAGGATATCGCATGGAATAAACACACAAAACGCCAATCACACTTAAAATCATAATAAGCAAAGCCTTTTGTTTAGCTGTAATCATATAACTCCTCTCTTTAATAAATAGTATTAGATAAAAAGAATGTATGTTTGGTATAATGTTCAAATAATAATACATTTTATAGAAGACTAAATGCTTTTTATAGAATTTCACAATTTATCGTCAAAATTGTATTTTGCGCAATTTTGACTAATTGATTCATGAAAGGCGGTGTTTCTTTTGCCTTCTTCTTCTAGAGAGCATCAGCAAGCAGAAATCCGGCTGGAAGAACAGCTGAAGTACATGCCGGATTACGTAAAAGAGTACGTCCGGGCTAAAAAGCGCGCAGGTCTCTCCCCTGCCACGCTCCTTGAGTATGTATATGACTATAAGAAGTTCTTCGACTGGCTGCGTATGGAAGGTATAGCTGAGCATGGGAACAATGCCTCTGTCCCCTGCTCTGTACTTGAATACCTTCGTAAAAGAGATGTCGAGTATTTCATTGATTATTTAAAGGAGGAAAAAATTGAAGAACGGAAAGGCATATGGAAAAAGCGCTCCGACGCCCGCGTTACCCGATACATACAGGCGCTTAAATCCTTGTTTAATTACTTAACGACCGAAACCGAAGACGACGAGGGAGAATGCTACTTTTACCGCAATGTCTTCGCAAAGATCAAAACGAAAAAAGGACAGGAAACCGCAAAGCGACGGGCTAGACGGATCAACAGCGTAATTCTGACGACCGAGGAAATGAATGAGTTCATCGAGTTTCTTAAGTATGAATACGAACGGACGCTGACAGACAAAGAAAAAAGCATGTTTCTTAGAAACAAAGAACGGGACATTGCGTTAATCTCTTTAATGCTTGGCAGCGGTGTCCGTGTCAGCGAAGCAGCCAGCCTTACTCTCTCAGACATCGATATGTCCAAATACTTCATAGATGTCATTCGAAAAGGCGGTAAATCCGATTCCGTCCATGTGCTCCCTTCTGCCATGAAAGACTTAAAGGCTTATCTCGAGGTACGAAAAAAACGGTATGGAGCGACGGATCACGATATTTATGTATTCCTGTCTCGCTATAAGGGAAAAGCGCAGCCTGTCTCCGTCCGGACGATCCAAAACAATCTCAATAAGTACACAACGGCCTTTACGAATGGAAAATCTTTAAGCCCCCATAAGCTTCGCCACTCATTTGCGAGCGAATGGCTTCGAAGCGGCGGCAATCTTGTACTTCTTCGGGACCAGCTCGGACACAGTTCGATTGAAACGACGACCCTTTATACGAATCTCTCTGACCAGGACAGTCAGCGGTTCATAGACAAAATGGAGAAAAATAGAAAAAGCAAATAGGCGCTCAACCTGCTGTAAAACATAGGAGTCTAAAAGGCTTCTATGTCTTTTTTAATTGAAAATAAATTTGCCCTTTCCTTCTCCGTTGCAACAAGAAAGAAAAATATTAAAATATAAATTCTAAAGAAGAAAAGAAGAAATATTTATTTCTTTTGAAATGCAGGTTTTATTGTCCTTTTGACATTTAGAGATAAAAGACAGCAAATAACCCAGTAAAATCAGTTGCTGGGTTATCTGCTCCCTATCATTATTCAGGAATATAAGGCAGCTCACCATCTTTAGGAATATTAATAACATGAGTATCTGTATAAGCGAGAAGCCCCTCCTTACCATACTCGCGGCCAATTCCTGATTGTTTCACTCCCCCAAATGGAAAACGTACATCTAATCCTTGAATGGCAGCTGTATTAATCATGGTCGTTCCGGCCTGGATACGTTTAGCTACCTTAACAGCATGTCCTTCTTCACCCCACACAGAGCTGGTTAATCCATAGATGCTGTCGTTCGCTAAGGAAATAGCATGCTCGTCATCATCGAAAGGCAATATTGGCACTGTTGGACCAAATTGCTCTTCAACCACTATCCGGTCCTTATAATCAGCTCCTAAAACAACGGTTGGTTGCATGAAGTATCCTGCTTTAAATGCTTCCTCATCTAAGATTTTGCCTAATTTGATGACTTTAGCCCCTTTGCTTTTGGCATCATCAATTAAACTTTGAACATAATCAGCCTGTTTTCGATTGTTGACAGGGCCAATCGTTACATCTTTATTAAATGGATCTCCCACTCTAATCCATTTATTTGCTGCTTCAATATACTTCTCGACGAACTCATCGTAAATAGCTCGATGAACATAGATTCTTTTCGCGATCATACATATTTGGCCGGACGTTAAGAAGTTAGAAATAACAAGACGGCGCATTGCTCTTTCATCATGTACATCAAAGTCTTCTAAAACAATGGCCGCATCGTTACCGCCTAATTCTAATGTCATATTTTTGATCGTATCAGCGGCAGCTTTCATGATATGTTTAGCCGTTTCAGTTCCTCCTGTAAAGGCGATCTTCGCCACCTTAGGATTAGATGTTAATTCAACACCCACATCACTTTCACCATGAACAAGGTTAAGTACCCCTTTCGGAAACTCATCTGAAATGATCTCCACAACTTTACTGACAGCTAAAGGTGCTAATGGGCTTGGCTTTAAAACCATTGTGTTCCCTGCTAAAAGTGCAGGTGCGACTTTTATGATCGAAAGAGACAAAGGGTAATTCCATGGTGTAATAGCTGACACCACTCCAATGCCGTCTCTTGCGATGATTGTTCTTCCGCTTTCATGCTCTTGAATTTCATTCTCCAATACTTCCTTAGCATTGTCACAAGCAAATTCCATCCAAGCTAAGGAAACAGCAATTTCCCCCTCTGAATCATATAGAGGTTTTCCGTGTTCTCTGGATAACAATTCAGCTATTTCTGCTGTTTGATCCTTTATTTTTTGTATGGCTCTTCTCATACGTTCGATTCGTTCATCAAGTGATGTTTCAGTCCAGCTTGAAAATGCCTCATGAGCCGCATCAATCGCTCGAATGGCATCTTCACGCGTATTTACTGGCGCATAACCAACAATCTCATCCGGGCGCGTTGGGTTTTCGCGAGGTGCTTGCTTTTCTGATTTAATTTTTTCACCATTAATAATAGCGTCAATTACAACTTGATTTTCGCTCATAAAGGAATCTCCTTTTTCTTCATTTTTCTGCTTACTTCTAAGTAAGCAGTTGAACAGAATGTATATATGTCGGCAAGCTAAATGACTAAAAGCTTGGCATCATAGGTTGTTATGATAAAATCCGGTAAAACACATCATGTGCCTATTCATTTAAGGATTAACCAAAAGCTCCTATTTCTATAATTGCAATTATAGTTGACGCAACAACTGTTGCTATGACAACTATATTAGAAAATGTATTTTGAGTCAAATCAAACAACTCGCTCGGGTGTTTGACCCTCTTTCAAACCAAATTTTCGTTTTTTATCCATTAAATTGACATTCCCTATTGTATTTTGTAGGATTTAAAATGAGATTAGTATGTATAGCAACTATTTATTGACAAGGTGCGTGATCTTTTTGAATTTATCTTTTAAAGATTTTATTGGTATCAAAATACATCAAACAGATTTAAATCTGACCAGTTATATTAAGGCGCAATTAGAGCCTTATAATCTTGCACCTGAACAAAATTTAATCATGATGCTGCTTTGGGAAGAAGAAGGATTAACTCAAAATCAGCTGGCGGAGTGCTTAAATAAGGATAAAACAAATATTACTAGGATGGCTTTGAGCCTCGAAAAAAAGGGATTTGTGAAAAGGATCAATTGTAAGGATGACCGGCGTTCCGTTAGGCTGTATCTTACGGAAGATGGAAAGAATTTAGGTGAGAAGGTTCTTCCAATCACTGAAAGGTTTAATGAAATTGTGTGTGATGGTATTACGAAAGAAGAGCTCTTAATTATGGAAAGAGTTCTCTCGAAAATCAGTAAAAATGTACAGAAACAAAGCTAACATTTATCTGAATCTTCTATTTCCTAGCACTCTCTATGAACAGATGCTTTTTGAAACAACGAAAAAAGTCCAATTTCTCAATTTTCACACTTTAAAGTGTACCCTATAGAGTAGACACCAAAAAAAGTCTACCTATAGGGTACTTTTTTGTATAATTAAGAAACACAACTAGAGATAACATGG
>NZ_JWJE02000056.1 GCF_000812025.2 Bacillus thermotolerans | reverse complement strand
AATTAAAAGGTATGAGCCCGGTGCAATACCGGACTCATGCCCAACAAATTGCCTAATGAAATAACCTGTCTAACTTATGGGGGTCACTTCACATAAAAGGCTCTTTCACTTTTTTATTGTCATTTTCTTCCATCATCCAACACTCACGTTAGTTTTTCAATAAATACAACCTTGAGATAGTTTCCTTCCTTGTAACTCTTTATCGTTTTGAAATCTGGTGGAAGCCGGAACTCCTCAAGAATATTGTATTCAGCACCTGCCTGATGAAAAGCTTTTTTAATAAACCCTTTAAACTTGTCCATGCCAAACGTACTGCTGTTCGTTGATGCAACGATTATGCCATTCTTCTCTGTAATATGAATAGCTTTTTCCAGTAAGTCGGGATAGTCCTTCCCCGCGCTAAATGTATTCTTCTTTGAACGCGCATAGCTCGGCGGATCAAGGATAACTAAATCAAATACAAGCTTTTTTCTAACCGCGTACTTAAAATAGTTAAACACATCTTCCACAATAATATCCTGTGCTTCATAGTCAATCCCGTTCATACTGAATTGTTCAATAGTTTTGCTTTTGCTTCGATTGGCTACATCCACACTGGTTGTTTTAACCGCTCCTCCTAGGGCTGCAGCTACCGAAAAGGCTCCTGTATAAGAGAACGTATTTAACACCCGCTTCCCTTCAGCATACCGGTCTCTAATCGCCTTTCTCACTTCTCTCTGATCAAGAAAGACCCCCACCATGGCGCTCTCATTTAAGTAGACGGCAAAATGAATGCCGTTCTCCTTTACAATAAGAGGAAAGGAAGCCCTCTCTCCTTCTATAAAGTCATCATCCTCTATATAAGCTCCTTTTTCGGCAAAGCGCTTCTTTTCATAAAGCCCTTTGAAAGCTGTGATTGTTCTTAAAGACTGAACAATTTCTTCTTTAAAACGGTAAATACCTTCACTGTACCAGTTGATAAGAAAGTAGCCATCAAAGAAATCAATCGTTAATCCGCCAATACCGTCGCCTTCTCCATTGAAGACTCTAAATGCAGTCGTCTCTTCATCTTCAAAGAAGGACTTTCGTGCATCTATCGCTACCTTGAGTTTCTTCTCGAAAAACGGTTGATTCATTTCTTCCTTTGGGTTTCTCGTTAAAACCCAGCCGCACCCTTTATTTTGCAAGCCGTAATATCCTTTGCCGAGAAACTGGCCTTTTTCATCAACCAGTTCAATAACCGTTCCTTCCTTTTTAAGATCCCTCCAATTGAGGATTGCCTCTTTTTTAATAAGGGGATAACCCGCCTTTAAGCTTTTCACGTGCGCTGGCTTCACCTTTAACTTTACTGTTTGATTCATTTGATCACCCTATCATTTTGGTTAGAGTACATTATAACAGTCTCTGTTACTATACCCCTTATTAAAGTTTGCTTTGCAGTATGGATCGACAAATAAGAAAAGAAGCCTCATCTCTTTAGAATTGGCTTCTTTTGATTATAGTAATACAGTTTTTCATATACCGACAACCTGTATAGATAAGAAAATAAAAATAATTCCATCTTAGACAAATAATATATTCGCTTACTCGGTTATCCTGTTACTACTCCATACAATTGTTCGTTCACATCGAGGTGATTCGTGTTAATCTCTGTTAACGTATCAATCAGCTCTTTCGTCTCTGTTCGGTGAACCCTGCGTGAAATGGCCCGGTTTGGAGCTGTTTTAAACAAATATTCCTCTTCTTCTGTCTCCGGAATGACTCCCGGTACAGGCACCGGCTTTCCAGCCTCATCTACTGCTACAAGAGTTTGGAAGGAGACCGCAGCAATTCGTCTTTCTCCCGTCATTAAATCCTCTGCTGTAGACCGTATAAATACTTCCATGGACGTTCGGCTTGTCCAGGTTACATAAGCGACTAAACAGATAGAATCGCCTACGCGTACTGGAGAAAGAAAATCAACCGAATCGGTAGATGCTGTTACACATGGCCTTCTCGCATGACGGGTAGCGGACAACACAGCTACTTCATCAATCAACTGCATTAGCCGGCCGCCGAATAATGTGTGATGATGCTGTGTATCTGGCGGAAGAACGATATTAGCCTTTACACAGCGGGATAATTTACATGGTTTTGCTTCCATTGCTGATCACCTCGTCGTTTTCATAAGTTGTATTTACTGTATTATAACAGAACTAAATAGATTATGTTGTTATAAAACAAAATATTTTTTGTAAAAAACGAAAATTGTGACAATATACCTACAAATGTCATTATGGTGATGTTATCTTGAGCGCAGCCTATCGTTTTTAACGCTTTACATACGAAAAGACAATGGACCAGCAGGGGCGTTCCCTTTCATCCATTGCCTTTCAACATTCCTTTTAATATATCTCCGCTTTATTAGCTGTCTATTTCATATTCCTGCAGATTGACACTCTGCAAGGTCACACGCTGAAACTTTTTCGGACGCGGATACGGAGCTGTAGCATCGATGCCTGCCTTTGTACCAATACCGTTCACTGTCATCGGATTCAGTTCATGTCCTTTAACGTTAGGAATGAGGATCACTCCCTTTTCGGGATCATGACGTGTAGCGATTGCCCATTCTACATCCAGGGGATCATACATATTTACATCTTCATCTACAACGGTGACACGACGCAAAGGAGGGAATGCCTCAAATGCGGCATGGATAGCCTCAGTTTGGACACCTTCTCTGCTTTTTTCGACTTGTACAACAGCATGGTAAAAGCCGCAGCCGCCGTATGTCAGGAAAACTCCCTTTACATCAGGCACCCGGCTTGACACATGGTGGAAAATGCTGGCCTCGGCCATTAATCCGACAGCATTGTATACTTCCCGGCCCGGCATAATAGCGTGGAAGATCGGTTTCTCGCGTCGAGTGACCGCCTTCACTTTAATGGCCCACCTATTGTCTTGTTCTGCATAGTACCCTGTGACTTCACCAAAAGGACCTTCCGGTTCTCTTGTATGGGGAAGAATTTCTCCCTCGATAATATATTGAGCGTCAGCAATTCCTTCTACTTCTACTTCCTGTGAGCGCAGCAGCTGTAGAGGCTCGCCCAGCAGCTCGCTTGCTACTCCCAGCTCGTCCTGATCGAGCGAAGCCGCATTGCTTGGAGTGACAGCTGCAAAGTGAACAGCTGGCCCCACACCATTATTGATTGTCACTTCCAAAGGGACTCCCATTTTTTCTGCGCGCTCGTAATAATCACGCAAATGACGCCCCATATCCAGCTGCATGGTTAGACGGTTTGGTCCGGAAACCATTAGACGCTGGATAGATGCATTTCTTACACCAGTCTCTGGATCCTTTGCAATCAGGACACAGGCATCTAAATAAGGACCGCCGTCTTTTAATGCAAGTGTTGGAATAGGGATATCCTTCAGCATGTCCTCATTCGCGTCCAGGACCACTTCATTAGCTGGTCCCTCTTCCACGACGATAGGGTCGACTGGGTTCTTCTGCCAGTTCGCTACTGAATCCGCCATAAAAAACGGCAGGTTTTCTTCTTCTGTATCAAAGATCGCCGCAAGTAAAGAGCGGTTCCAGTACAAGCCTGTAAATAATGGCGCAGAGGATGCGTCAGACAAGGCTTCAAAGAGTACTGCTTTGCCTCCATCAAATCGGCTTGCTACTCCCGCCATTTCATGCTTAAGGCTGACTTCACTTTTTACTGCAGCCAACAATTCGTTATCTTTTAGAAATTCTACGATCCCTTGCAAGTCTGCTAGCCGGCGAGCGGCCAGGTTTGCTGAAGGTTTCATTGTAGCTTTTGTTGATTCCATTTAATAGCCTCCTGTCCTTTTACAGCTGAGATGCAGGAGCCATTACTCCTCGCCCCAGCGTTTGAATTCTCCTGTATCTAAGTCGAAAAGGTCCAGGACTCTTCCGACGGTTTGATCTACCATATCATCAATCGTTTCTGGCTTCGTGTAAAATGCCGGGACAGGCGGGAAAATAATGCCGCCATTTTCCGTGACCGCCTGCATGTGCTTAATGTGCGAAAGAGACAAGGGCGTCTCCCGAAGCATAAGCACGAGTCTTTTCCTTTCTTTTAAGACCACATCTGCCGCACGGGCAATTAAATTGTCTGATATACTATAGGCAATTTGAGACATGGTCTTCACCGAACACGGGGCAACAATCATCCCCATCGTCTGATAAGAACCGCTCGAGATCGCTGCTCCGATATCCTTCGCAGAATAGTTCACATCTGCCAGCGCCTTCAGGTCATGAATGGTCATATCTGTTTCGTAAGCCAATGTCATCTGAGCTGATTGCGATACGACCAGATGGGTTTCAATATCTAACCGTTTTAACACTTCTAGCAGCCTTACGCCGTATATAATACCGGTTGCTCCGGTAATTCCAATAATCATCCGCTTTTTCTTCACTGTATTCCCGCCTTGTGTATAAACTCTCGTTCTTATGTAAATCGATTCAAGATTAATAGTATCACATTTTAAGAATGAGCCGCCCTCTGATTTTCTACTTTTCTGAATTTGTTTGTACCTTGATGAACTAGTGTGAAACAAAAAAAGACCTGTATTCGTAACCACTCCTTACGAATACAAGGCCGCTCTCTTTTTAAAAATATAAAAAGTAAATAACAAGTACTAATATAATCCGGTAAATAGCAAATGGAATTAATTTAATTTTGTTAATTAATTTCAAAAAGAAACGAATAGAGATTAATGCGAATACGAAAGCACTAATAAACCCGACAATGAAAAATGGCAAAGCATCTAAAGTGAAATATTCCCAATTTTTTAATAGTGACAGGAAGCTGGCACCAGCCATGATCGGAACAGCCATAATAAAGGTAAAGTCTGAGGCTGTACGGTGATTCATGCCCAGCAATACACCACCCGAAATGGTAGCACCCGATCTAGAAAAACCTGGCCACAACGATAAACATTGAATGAGCCCTACTCCTAATGCTTGCTTATAGCTAATTTGGTCAACTGATACGACCTTTGGATTTTTAGATCGGAATAAATCAGCAACGATCATAAAGACGGCACCTATAAACAGACCGATTAGAACAGTTTCGGTCGTAAATAAGTTTTCATCAATATAATCCTCAAATAACAGCCCTAGAACCCCCGCCGGAACTAAACCGACAATCACGTGGGTAAGTTTTAAATGATTAGCAGCTGCTTGATTGTATTCATTCTTATTAAATATACGATTTAGCCCTAATAAGTCTATGAATCTATCCTTAAACACAATGACAACAGCTAGAATCGATCCGAGCTGAATGACGATTTTAAAGGTGTTTGCTGCATATTGACCTAAAAATTCGGTAGACTTTAACCACATATCATCCACTAAGATCATATGGCCCGTTGAGGATACAGGGGCAAACTCTGTTAATCCCTCCACCAATCCTAGTATGATTGCTTTTAGTAACTCAATAAAATCCATTCTTTAAGCTCCTTAACCTTTAATTTTTTATCTCTTTTAACAGAAAATATATTATCTCACATTTTTTATGTAACCTGTACTCGTATACCTTAGTTAAATGCGTATTTCCAACTCTCTCCCCTCACCTCCTGTGCTCGCTCTATCTTTATCTTATCTGCCTCTTGTGGACAATGCCATTTCTTAACGTTACAGTTACCTTACAATCTCGTAAGGTAGTGTTACGGGGCACACATTTAGCGGCTGTAAGGGGTAGTATATGAATCATTCCCAACGGCTTTTCAATAATTCAAGTAGTAAACGATATTACCATATGTTATCTTACTATTATAAAAATAGAGATAGAGGGAAAATTGATGTCAAAGAAACAAAAAGCAATCATCATTGGCGGAGGAATTGCCGGGAAACTGGCGGCACGGGTTCTATCGGATTGCTTCAAGGAGGTCCTCGTTTTAGAAAGAGATTCTAAAAGTGTGGGACCGGTACCAAGAAAAGGAGCACGACAAGGTGAACACCTGCATGCCCTTCTCCACGCAGGTCAATATGGACTAGAAGAGCTCTTTCCAGGCATTACAAAAAAGTTTTACGACAGCGGCGCCATTAAGATCAATTCCACAACGGACCTTTCCTGGCTGCACCATGGCGTATGGAAGCTGCGTTATGATGGAGGGTATACAACTACACTGCAAACACGCCCGCACCTTGAATGGCACATTGAACAATACATGGAACAAATTCCAAACGTAACATGCTGCTACCAAGCAAAGGTGAAGAACTTTTTATTTCAAGAAGAAGAAAATAGGGTCTACGGTGTTGAAATACAGAAGGCGGACCGGTCCACCAGAATGATAACAGCGGATCTCATTGTTGATACAAGCGGCGCATCTAGTATGACATCGACCTGGTTAGAAAAAAGGGGCATCGCTGTCCCTCACCAAAAGGTGGATATTGGTCTGAGTTATGTAAGCCAGACTTTTCAATTGCCAGATGACCCAAACAGAGACTGGAAAATTAAAATGATTTATCCAAATCCTCCATACGAAAAAATTGGCGGCACGATTTCTAAGATAGAAGGAAATCGCTATATTGTTACGGTAATGGGCTACCTTCACGCTATTTCAGAAAAAGAAGGAACGAAAAGTGCCAAAAGCCTTTTAGAGCTAGTCAAAAGGCTGCCCGCCTTAGATATTTATCATGAGTTACAGGATGCCATACCTTTAACTAAAGTTTCTACTTTCCGTGTCCCGCAAATAAAATGGAAACGAATAGATCAAGTTAAATCATTTCCTGATGGACTCTTGTTAATGGGAGATACTGTTTGCAGAATCGACCCCGTTTTTGGTCAGGGCATGAGTATTGCTGTGGTTGAAGCGCTGACATTAAAGAAAACCCTCGGGGAATTGAACGGCTCTCTTCAGCAAGCCATTACTGCCTTTCACCGAAAAATTGCTCGGGTTATTGCGCCCGTTTGGCAGATGGTCATTACGGAAGATTTCCGTTACCCAGGCATAACGGGCAAGAGGTCTCCATTCTTAAAAACCCAGCAATGGTATGCTAAGCAGGTTTATTTACTGTCATCCAAAAATGAGCATATCTATGATACCTTTGTTAAAGTTATGAACCTCGTCCAACCAATCAATAGTCTGATGCAGCCACGTATTTTGATGAGCGTTTTAAAGCGAGCTCTTTTTAAATAACAAAGAAACGGTTCTCATGCCTGAACAAATAGAGAACCGTTCGAGTTCTTGAATGATTCCTCAGTTCCCCCTTTAAAGTGAACTTTTTTCCTCTTCACCCATCGAGAAATGCTAACTATTATTGAAGGACGGTATTTATTTAATTCATTCTTTTAAAAGCATGTAAAAGATTGAATTCGTCGTAAATCTATTCCGAAGTACACCCATCTAAAGCCATTCCAGCGGAACCCTGCGATCGATCTTCTTCCAACGAATATTGGATAAAACCAAAATTGCTGGCGGTTTCTTAGCCATACATAGGTATACCTAAACAAGCATCGGACAATGCCTCCTGGGTCTACAGCAAAAGCGGCTGGTTGTTGTGTAGGAACAAAAGCAGGCGGGGGTGAAGTTGGCGCCCCGGGCTGTTGACCTTGACCCGGCTGCCCAAAAGGAGGAAAGAAGCCCGGCGGACCCATTGGCGGAAACGGCTGAACAGGCTGCCTCTCTTCCCATGCGCTTCTATAACTACCATCACTTTCCATGTGGTGTGGCACAGATTGAATATAATAGTCTTCATCCATAGGATCGTAATCAAAATAAGGATGATCATGTTGATACATAAGACTCACTCCTTCATTCTTTTTACTCACCTCATTCTATTCATGGGTCTCCTGCGTATCAACTTGTACTTCACAAATGTGCATATGCCTACTTTTTATTTGATAGGTTAAGGACTAACGAACTTGGAGTCAGTTCAGTGAGGGTAAACTTTTTAATATCGTTTTAATCGAGGGACTATGCCAAAACCTTCCGTGTTTCCTTTCCTGTTATGCCTGCCAAAGCTGATTACTCGCTTCATCCAGTTTTCTAACAATGGATTCAAGCTGGTTCCTTGAACAATATTAGATTAATGACAGTAAATATTCTCTTCACGAATATTTACTGTACTACTCTCACCGCTTAAAATGACCAATAGCTATGAAGGCAGCTTAGGGTTTATTGATTCCATTCGCTGCTCCTTTTCTACCGCTTTTCTTTTTCGTTTCAATAGTTTCTGTAATGGGCTAAAATATTTGTAAAAGGTGAAAGAACTTTCAGAATGGAGAGAATGGAATGAGGATCGTTATAGCGGGTGGCACGGGATTTATCGGGCAAAAGCTGACGGACGCTCTGATTGAAGCCGGGCACGAAGTACTCATTTTAACAAGGAAGGAAAAGGCGCCCGCAGGAAAGATCTCATATGTAAAGTGGCTTGAGGAAAGTGCTTCCCCAGAAAGTCAAATTGGGAATGCTGATGTATTTATTAACTTAGCTGGCGTTTCCATAAACAATGGGAGGTGGAATGCGGCCCATCAGAAACAAATTTATGATAGCCGGATGGAAGCAACGGATGAATTATTAAGAATTACTTCAGTCTTGCCAAAAAAGCCTTCAGCCTTCATCAATGCAAGCGCCATCGGCATTTATCCATCCTCATTCAGTGCTGTATATACGGAAACTTCCTTGGAGACGGCAAAGGATTTTCTAGGCAAAACCGTTCATGACTGGGAAGAGAGAGCCAAGCAAGCAGAGAGCTACTCCAACCGGATGGCTTTTATGAGATTCGGTGTTGTGCTTGGAAATGAAGGCGGAGCATTCCCGCTCATGTCACTGCCGTATAAATTCTTTGCAGGCGGCACTGTCGGATCAGGCAAGCAGTGGGTATCATGGGTTCATATTACTGATGTCGTAAGATCCATCCTATTTGTCATTGAAAAGGAGAACATACATGGGCCCGTCAATGTTACCTCCCCCTCTCCTGTACGGATGAAGGATTTTGGCAAAACCATCGGCGCCGTTTTACACCGGCCTCACTGGCTGCCCGTACCTTCCTTGATGATGAAGTTAGCTCTCGGTCAAAAAAGCACCCTCGTTCTTGAAGGACAGCATGTGATACCGGAAGTACTAACTGAAGAAGGCTTTCAATTTATGTTTCCTTCCCTCCGTCTCGCTTTAGAGGATCTATTGACAAAAAGGTAAGCAGCTGTCCCTTTCGTTTATGCAGATGGAAAAGCCGCACACCTCACCAATTCAAAGAAAGAGATTCCATCTGCATGCGCTCAAGGGAGGGAACTTAATATAAGAACAAGCTACGGTTATCCATAAAGGTCCGCTTGGTTTTGGGTGACGTTATTGGTTAACTATTGGGCTGATGCTCTGTTAATATTACCCCTGCAAAGTTTCCGCTCAATACCTGCTTCTCATTTTGATTCATGCATAGAAAAGTCGCAAAAATCGATAATCTATTGATGTCCTTCTTTTCCAGCTTTTCGATCGTTACTTCACAGCTTATCGTATCTCCAGTGAAAACCGGCCTCAAAAACTCAAAATTCATTGTACGAGCTAATACATTATAATCCCCGCCAACTTTTGTTGGTAATGTAGCCGTTAACAATCCCTGCACCACAAGCCTCCCTCGTTCATCAGGATTAATATGGTGATCCCCTTCATCCATGGACACTTTTGTAAACACTTCCACATCTTCTTCTGTAAATGTCCGTTCAAATCGAATGATCTCTCCAGCCTGTAAATTCATGAAAATCCTCCTAACCCAATCTTTTTACCAACAAGTGTGAAAGCAAAATTTGAAGCAAGATACAACGGGTTTTCATTCACTCATTAGCTTTCTTTACTATATGAAAATAGGTTAGCCTGCCAATCTTTCGGCTTCATATTTTTATCCATCCATTCCTTCTCTGGTGCCGTATAAGGGGCAGTAGCGATTAAATGATGATCGCGCCAGATTGCTGCTCCAGAGCGAATCATTTCATCAAGCAAAACCTGGACAAATTCCTCCGGCTGAAGCTGGAAAGCATAACGTGCGAAATCCTGGAACCAGCCACAATTTAATAAATAATGATCAATTTCTTCTTTTGGCAATCCATTTTTTATAATTAATGTGAAAGCAAAAATTCTCTTACAGGCATGCCAGGAAATTTTTTCTCGGTTTTTGAGCCACTTTTCAAATCGTTTCTTTGCTGCATCGATAGAAGCACCTGGATTCTCGATTTGAGATCCGTGTCCCGAATAGGCCTGCCTGATTCGGAGCTTAGACAACCGATTTAAGCTTTCTATCGATCGCTGGATCGGGGCCACGCCCTCTCGAAACATATTTAACCATCCGATATCATTTCCATGAAAAAGATCCCCGCAAATAAGTATCTCTTCTTCAGGCTCATATAAAGAAATATGTCCTAATGTATGTCCCGGTGTATGTAAGACCTTCAAGGTGCTGCTTCCTGTATGAATCTCATCATTATCTGAAAGCAATACACTGACTCGATAAGGCTCTACAGGCTGATCTAGCCATTCTGCACTACAAGCTTCAGGGTCACAAGAGTTAATTAAATCGGCATCCCAAGTATGAGCGGCAATCGGAATATCATACTTTTTTTGAAAATGAAAGTTCCCTCCTACATGATCGCTATGATAGTGCGTGTTCACTATAAGATGTAATTCTTCCGGAGAAACACCTGCTTCTTTAATTAATTGCTCTGCTTCTTCCGCATCGCTCCCAAAGCCAGTATCAATTAGGATGGGACGCTGATCCTTAATAAGGACCATGTTGGCACTTGGAAATTTTCTCTCAAAGAAAATAATTTTGGAGTGTTTCATCAACTATTCCTCCTTACATTCCATGGTAAAACGATGATGATTGAACGTTCGGTCAATGATCCTACTTATAACCTCACACATTTTACAGAAAATATCAATTATTCTGTTTTCTATGCTTATAATCATCGACTTTCGTTCTTCTGCTATTTTCAATGCTCTTTCATAAATATATATCTAAAAATTGTACGGGATATAAGTTGACAGCACAAAGGTACTAGTGATTTTACAAAAAACTGACGGAACCAGTATCAACTGATTCCGTCAGCAATAGTTCATTTAAGATGCTATAAAGCAAAAAATTGGCGGACATGAGCCCGGTTCAATGCCGACCTCGCTCAGCCCATTAACTGCCTACTATAAATTCTGGCTTTTTGGGGTTCACCAGTTTAACGTCCGGCTTCGCTTTTCCTTTGAATTGAGGCACTTCTATTGTTTTCCCGCTCCATCCAAATTCTTTGACTCAAAGTTATCGAGTAATGTACGCACTTCGTCTGTTGACTCTGTGCTCATCAATTGATTTCTTAATTCACTCGCCCCTCGGAATCCTTTGACATATATCTTAAAGAAGCGATGAAGAGCCTTGAACGGACGCAGCCCTAAATTTGAATATTTATCATGGAGATCCAAATGCAGCCTTAAAAGATCGAGCAATTCCTTACTGCTGTGGTCTCTCGGCTCCTTTTCAAAAGCAAATGGATTACTGAAAATACCGCGCCCAATCATAACCCCGTCAATATCGTATTGATGAGCGAGCTTTAAGCCAGTTTGACGGTCAGGGATATCCCCATTGATCGTCAAGAGTGTATCTGGTGCCACCTGGTCACGAAGTTTCTTAATTTCCGGGATCAGTTCCCAGTGAGCATCTACCTTGCTCATTTCCTTTCTTGTGCGCAGATGAATGGAAAGGTTGACAATGTCTTGTTTCAGTATGTGTGTCAGCCAGTCTCGCCATTCGTCTACATCCGTATAACCAAGCCTGGTCTTTACACTGACGGGCAATCCTCCTGCTTTTGCTGCTTGTATTAACTCTGCTGCAACTTCTGGACGACGGATAAGCCCGCTGCCCTTCCCATTCTGTGCCACATTAGGTACAGGACAGCCCATATTGATATCCACTCCCCGGTAGCCCAGTTCCGCCATACCGATACTCATTTGCCGAAAGTTTTCAGGCCTGTCCCCCCATATGTGGGCTACAATTGGCTGTTCGTCCTCAGTAAAAGTCAAACGCCCACGCACACTATTTTTTCCCTCTGGGTGACAATAGCTCTCCGAATTTGTAAACTCCGTAAAAAACACATCAGGTCTAGCTGCTTCACTCACTACATGGCGAAAAACAACATCTGTTACCTCTTCCATTGGTGCTAGTATAAAAAAAGGCCGTGGTAAATCACGCCAAAAATTATCTTTCATCTTCAAATCAAATCCTCTCATTATGGGATACCAGACCAAGCCCTTATCCCAACATTAAAAAGCAAAATATCCTGCTTCTTTTTACACTTATACCATGCCTAAACACTTTTTATCAAACCAATCGGACATGTTTATTTTGACTTCACAATCTCTGTGCAGCCAAAATAATCCCCTGCTAAAAAAGACTGAAAATAAAGCTGAAGGAACAGTGGATTGACAAGGTTCCAACGGGAAAAAGACCCCGACATCGCAAAAGGATTTTTTTAACGAAATTAGGGTCAGACTAGCAAGATTTTATTTATTCCATCATTGGGATTACACTTTCCTCACAAGCTTCGTCACACTCTCTACATGAGCTGTCTGCGGGAACATGTCTACTGGTTGAGTATACTCAACGTCATACAGGCTGCTTAGCTGATCGATGTCTTTAGCAAGCGTAGACGGGTTACAGGAGACATAAATGAAGCGTTCCGGTTTTACCTTCCGAATCGTTTGCAGCAGCTTCTGGTCACAGCCAGTGCGCGGCGGATCGACAATAACAACGTCCGGCTTCCATCCTTCCTTCAGCCATTTCGGCAGCCATTCTTCCGCAGTGCCAACCTCATACACGGTCTTCATATTTAGCTCTTTAGCATTTTCTCTTGCGTCTTCAATGGATTCCGGGATCACATCCATGCCTCTAATTTCCGCCGCTCCCTCACCGACCCAGCGGCCGATCGTTCCTGAGCCGCAATACGCATCAACGACCTTCTCTTTCCCTGTAAGCTGTGCTGCTTCCTTTACTTCATCATACAGCTTCACCGTCTGCTCGGGGTTTAACTGGAAGAACGCACGCGCCGATAGGGCATACGATTGATCTTTAAGCCGCTCTCGAATCGTTTGTGGCCCAGCAAGCGGAAAGCTGCGATCACCAAACACAAGCGGGGTTTTCTTTTTATTCACGTTGTGAATGATGGATGTCACCTTCGGCAGCCGCTTCTGAATTTCTGACACGATCAGCTCTTTCTTCGGCAGCTCCTCTGTGGCTGTCACCAGTACGACTTGTATTTCGCCAGTAGCTACACCGACCCGGGTCACAATCGTTTTCACCGACCCTTGATTCTTCTTTTCGTCATAGATAGAAATATTCAGGTCGCGTAGAATCTCCTTTACGACATTCAGCACATCATTGAGTACCGGCTGCTGGACAATACAGTCAGGAATATCAATAAGCCGATGCGAATTAGGACTGTACAACCCAGCGATAATCATCCCATCGCGCTTTCCGACCTGAAATTGGCTTTTGTTTCGGTAAAACCACGGATCCTCCATGCCAATCGTGTCTCGAATATCGAGGGATCCAACCGGCAGCTTCGTATACCGTTCAAGTGCCTGAATAAGAATATCCTTCTTGCCAATGAGCTGCTGTTCATAGTGCATGTGCTGAAGCTGGCAGCCGCCGCATTTGTGATAGACGGGGCACGGCGGGGTTGTCCGGTGCTCTGACTTTTTGCGGATATTTTTAATTCGTGCTTCCGCAAACTTTGGATGTACTTTCGTGGCTTCTACCACGACTTCTTCTCCTGGCAATGCGCCGGGCACAAACACAATTTTCCGTTTAAAGAAGCCTACTCCCTCGCCGTTAATACCAATGCGCTTAATCGTCAGCGGAAAGGTTTGCTTCACCTTCAAGTCCACTTGCTTTGCTCGTTTATCCTGTTTCATCAATGATCACGTCCTTATTGTTCCGTCCTGTTGGATTCATACCCTTCATTATAACGAAAAAACAGGACTGCCGAAAGCAGTCCCTAAATCGTTGAAGCCTGTTTCTGCTTCTTCATATAATCATCGAGGCTTTTGAAGCGGTATCCCTGTTTCTTGAGGTCTTTGATGGCTTTCGGAAGCGCTTCTGCGTTATCCTTAGAAACGGTATGAAGCAGCAGAACGGCTCCCGGGTGTACCTGCTTCATAATGTTATCATAGGAATATTGCCAGCCCTTTTGGTTATCGGTCTGCCAATCCACGAAGGCAAGCGACCACATCACATGCGTGTAGCCCTCTTCCTTCGCAAGCTTCAATGTTCTTTCGCTGAAAATCCCGCGAGGCGGCCGAAGATAGTTCATCTCCTTCTGCTTCGTCAATCGGGCTGTTTCCTCTTTCACCATTTTCAGCTCTTCTCTAAGCTTCTCATCATTGACTTGTGTTAAGTCTGGATGATGCCAGGAATGGTTTCCGATAATATGTCCTTCTTTATTCATACGCTTCACGAGCTCAGGTGCACTTTGCAAGTAGTGACCGGTAACAAAAAATGCAGCCGGTACTTTTTCTTTTTTGAGCGTATCTAGTATGTCGGCTGTATAGCCATTTTCATATCCGTTATCGAAGGTTAAATAAAGAACCTTCTTCTTTGCGCTGTCTTTATAGAACGCGCCATACTTACCTAACAGCTGATCAAGCTCTGCCCCTGCTTCCGCCTGCTGGCCATCGCCGCCTTTTTTGAAGCCCCAGTGAATCGCTTCATTCGAAGCGGACGAAGCGAAGGAAACAGAACTAAAGAAAAAAAGCGAAACAAGCATTACATAGATGATTCGTTTCATTATCATCTTCCTTTGCTTTTTTCTTTAGTGTCCATTCCCTCTCATGAAATTATCCGTATTTTGCGGATTTTATTTTCACCAAAAATAACTAATAAATAGTCCAATCGACAGCAGAAATCCGAAAAATGTATTCGTCTGTCCTGTCGCTTTCATCGCCAAGATGGTATGCTTCGGCTTCTCCTCGTCCATGAAGTTCCTCACAGCTTCCAGAGGCTTTGGAAGACTTAAGAAAATAAGCAGCAGCCACGGGCTTGCTAGTCCAGCAATAATTAGACCTACGATCCAAGCATATGAAAATGCAAACAGCGCTGCTAAAAAGATAACTGCGTTTTTGTGACCAAGTAAAATCGCGAGTGTTTTCCGGCCGCCTTTCGTGTCTTCCTCAATGTCCCTAATGTTATTGGAAAGGTTAATCGCCCCGACTAAAATGGCAATCGGCACTGAGATCAGGATGCTTTCTGCAGTAACTGCCCCTGTTTGTATAAAGAAAGCAATCAATATAAAGAAGGAACCCATAAATACACCAGAGAATAATTCTCCAAACGGCGTATACGCAATCGGCAGCGGCCCGCCTGTGTATAAATACCCTACCGCCATACCGGCAAGACCGACGAGCGCGAGCCACCAGCTGCTGTTCGCACAAATATAAATTCCCAGCAGAAGAGCCCCGCCATAACAGGCAAGCGCCATGTTAAGCACGGTTTGAGGCTTCATACCATGACGGACAATACCTCCGCCGATTCCGACCGATTCTGCCGTATCCAACCCACGCTTAAAGTCGTAATACTCATTGAAGAAATTCGTAGCAACCTGAAGCAGCAGACACGCAAGCATCATAGCAATAAACAAGCTCATATCTATCGGTACATAAAACATAGCCAGCACCGTTCCAATCAATACAGGCACAAACGAAGCCGTCAGCGTGTGAGGACGAGTGAGCTGCCATAACAGCTTCGCTTTACTTTGCTGGGGAGCGGTACTTGGTTGATTTGCATTTACTTCGTGATTCATTCCCCTCTTCCTTTCTTAGTGAATCGATAATAGAAGAAAACCATCTATATATTATAACAAAAAGCATTTCTTCTTAAAGAAAAATCGGAATAGGTTTTTGGCGTCTCAAAAAAACTTCCCGTCCATTTCTTGAACGGGAAGTTTCTTTTTTATTAGCTGAATACAGGCTCTTTAAATTGAGAAAGCTTTTCTAAAGAAGATTTGTCTACATGCTCGTGCAGACTGTTGCCATGTGAGTCCATTGTGACAACCGCTGTGAAGTCTTCCACCTGCAAATGCCACATAGCTTCTGGAATACCGAACTCCATTAAGTCCACGCCATCAACAGACTTGATGCAGTCTGCATAGTATTGAGCGGCTCCACCGATAGCGTTCAAGTACACACCGCCGTGCTCCTTGAGTGCTGCCAATGTTTTAGGTCCCATTCCGCCTTTACCGATGACCGCGCGAATACCGAACTTCTTCATGATATCTCCTTGGTAAGGCTCCTCGCGGATAGATGTTGTTGGGCCGGCAGCTTTTACGTGCCATTGGCCTTGTTCATCCTTCAGCATAACTGGTCCACAGTGATAAATCACTTGGCCATTTAAGTCAACCGGTGCATCATGATCCATTAGATGCTTATGGATCGCATCACGTCCTGTATACATTCTTCCTGTAATTTTAACCACGTCGCCAACCTTCAGCTCGCGGATTTGCTCTTCCGTAATCGGTGCTTGCAGAGTGAATGTACGGCTTTCAGACTGCTCTGCTGCTTCCTTCTTCGCCTCGTCGAAGGACACCTCTTCACCATCTTGGTAGAACCATTCTTGAATTTCCCCAGATGCTGCATCAATTTGGACACCTAGGCGGCGGAACGCCCAGCAGTTGTATGCTACGGATACGAAGAAGCTTGCAGGAAGACGGTTTGCTACGCCGACTTTACAGCCAAGAAGTGTCGTTTCTCCTCCGAAGCCCATTGTACCAATGCCTAGCTCGTTCGCATTTTCCATCACGTATTCTTCTAATTGACGGAGCTGTTCGTTCGGATTTACATCGTCTACACGACGGAATAATTGATCCTTCGCCAGCTCATAACCGCTTGTGCGGTCTCCTCCGATGCCCACACCGATAAAGCCGGCGCTGCAGCCTTGACCTTGTGCCTGGTAAACAGAATGCATGATACACTTGCGGATGCCGTCTAAGTCGCGGCCAGCTCGTCCAAGCCCATCAAGCTCGCAAGGCAGGCTGTACTGAATATTTTTATTCTCGCAGCCGCCGCCTTTTAGAATTAAACGAACGTCAATATAGTCATTCTCCCACTGCTCAAACTTAATAACTGGTGTACCAGCTCCTAAGTTATTGCCGCTGTTCGCACCTGTAAGAGAGTCGACAGAATTCGGACGCAGCTTTCCAGCTTCCGTTGCTTGTTCAAGAGCTGCGTGAATAGCTGCTTTTATTTCCAGCTGGTTAGCACCAACAGGCGTTTTCACCTTGAAGGTAGGCAAACCTGTATCCTGGCAAATCGGAGAAATGTTCTCATCCGCCATTTTAATGTTATTTGTAATTGTATCTAAGCTCATCGCTGCGCTCGTACCCGCGTTTTCCCGGATAACGGCTTCTTTTACTGCCCGGCGTACATCTTTAGGCAGGTTTGTGGAAGTTTCCACGATCAACTCATACATACTTTTCTGAAATTGTTGCAGATCCATCATTGTTCCCCTTCCCTGTGCACTATTTATGTATGTCTCTTTTTGCATCGTACTTATTTATTATACCGCCCCATTTTGTCGTTTGAAAGACAAAAAAAGAATCTGCTTGCGCAGATTCGTCCTATCTTTTCTGAAATTGTTTGTATTTCTCTTCAATATCCTCAATCATTTGCAGCAAGCGGTCAACGTCCTCTAATTCTGTCTGTTCTGGGTCAATGGCATCGAGGACTTCTACAAATATATTTAAGCGTTCTTTTAAATAATGTACCTGCTCATTTTTATCAGTGATCGCTTTCATGATCTTCTTATGCACTCCTGTCATTTGCTTTTCGTGCTGATACAGCTCTTTCCATCCTAAAGGATTTATGTTCTTCATTCAACCTTTTCCACCGAAAAACCTCGTTTAACCTTCTTTTTACTGACTTACTGATTTGTAGCTGAAGGCTACATGGTTCTTGATCGGTATCCAGGCGCTGATGGATTGGGAGTTCACATTCTTCACTACAATCGCACGTTTAGAGCCCGAAACGACTAAATAAACTTCTCCGTAGGTTACCGTTCCTTTTTCATGGACGGCAGGTGCATAAGCATATAAGTAGCCTGCTGTGTTTGGTGCTACATTGTAGGCATCATCCTGGGTCGTGCCTGCACCAAGTGCCGTTGAATAGGCCAGCGGCCAGCCCGTTTTCTCGAGTGCTTTCTGGAGGATCATTTGCTGAATCTCTTCTGACTTCGGCAATTTAGCTGACAAGCCGCCTCTCACTACTTTATGTGCTTCTTGCACGTAATGGATTTGGTATTTATCAGTACCTCCGCGATTATCATAGAAATTCGTATTCACCTTTTGATACTCCCAATTAGGCGTGGTTTCTTTCGAATGATACGCCAGCGGCCATTCACCCAAGTACACAGAAATCCTCTCACCGAAAGCGAATGGAGACTTCTTGATGGACGTTTCATTTAACAAGCGGATCAGCACAGGATTATTAATCTTTACCTGGGAGGTGCTCAAAAGCTCCTTTGTCAATTCACTCGGCTGCAGCTTCGCTAGTTCCTTCTCCTCATTTAAATAGGTATTTTCACGGGAAAGGTCCTTTACCGAAGCGGGCATTTTCAAGGCTGATTCCTTTTTATCTTTGTCTTTCGCCAGTCCTGTCTCTGGAGCAACGGTATATATGAAGGCGATGATCAGGCATAATAGCAGACGAATTCCTTTCATCACTCTTTATCCTCCTCAAATTCTTTTCCTTAGTTTGCTCTTGGCTTGTCTGCTTATCCATCCGCTTACAAAAAAAGAACCCAGCTATACAGCTGAGTTCTTCCGTATGAATCCAGGGCCTCCTTAAAGCAGGTAAAAGCCAATTCCCATGATCGCATAGGCGGCAAGCAGCGTCAGTCCCTCAAACCAGTTCGTTTCCCCGTCATTAGAGATGATAATCGCAAGCAGGACTGCGGACGCCATAGAGATAAGCTCTGGAACAGTAAAGACGAGCGGCATAGGCTCTGGAAATAGCAAAGAGAGCAAGACGAGTACCGGAGCAACAAACATCGCAATTTGCAGGGTGGATCCGACCGCAATTTCAACAGCTACATCCATTTTATTCTTCACTGCCATAATAATAGCGGAAGCATGCTCTGCAGCGTTTCCGACAATTGCAACGATAATCACCCCGATAAACAGCTCAGACCAGCCTAGCGTTTCACCAACGGTCTCAAATGTGTGTACGAGGCTCTCCGATACATACGCTACAGCTGCCGTTGCCAATAGCAAAATAAGAATCGCTTTTCCTTTTGACCATTCCGGCTCTTCCTCGTGAGCCGTCTCACTGTTCTCTTTATTACCGGCATACACCCCGCGGTGTGTCACCAGCTTGAAGAACAGCGCAGCTAAATAAAGAGCTATTAATACGATAGAAATCCCAATACTTAACGTTAAGGTATCGGACTCATTCATCCCCATAGAGAAAATCTCAGGAATCACAAAAGCCACGATAACAGCAAACATGAGCAATCCAGAGTTATGGCGTGCATCGTGCTCATTAAAGACTTGCCGTTTGAACTTAATGCCTCCTAAAAAGAAGGAAAGTCCGGCTACAAGCAGCAAGTTACCAAGCACAGAACCCGTTAAGGAAGCCAGCACGACTTCAATCAAGCCTGCCTGCAGAGCAAAGATCGAGATAATCAGCTCAACGGCATTTCCAAAAGTCGCATTCAGTAGTCCGCCAATCCGCGGTCCCGCTACAATGGCTAAGCTCTCTGTCGCCCGGCCCATATAGCTTGATAACGCAATGATCGTGATACAGTAAATAACGAACATCAACATTGTCGGCCAGTGCAACAGGGAGCCGACTACAGACAAAGGCACACCTAATAAAACTAAAATCCCAAAAATCTTGCCCATCAGCTAACCCCTTTTCTGTTAAGAAATAAAATAAGAGCCATTAATGACTTCATTTACCCTATTTGCCTATTTCTTAACATTTGAGAAAGGATTTATTCAGCCGGAATCATTTCGAACGTTTCAATGACTTCAATGGCAGGAACAACAGATTGAACCATAGAACAGTTCTTTCGTGTCAGATCCATTGCTTTTTTCAGCTTTTCCTCTTTTAAATTCTTTCCTTTAATGAGGAAATGCACCTCTATCTTTTCTATGCGGTCTGCCTCTTCCTTATTACGCTCAACATTTGCTTCAATTTGGATGTCTTCAATCTCCATACGCTGTTTTGCGAGAATTTTGCGCAGTACGCCCCCACTGCAGACAGCGATAGAAGCAACCATTAATTGATAAGGACGGAATCCGTACGCCTCATCGCTCGATACATCTAAGCGTCCATATGGAAATTCCGTTGTAAATCCGCCTTCCTTCATCTGAAACTTCATTTATTTCTCCACCTCACTTATTTAATTCACCTTATTTTAAAGCATTTAAAATAAAACATCCATATGCTAGAAAGAAGCGAAAAAATACTGCTTGTCTCTCCCTTTCTTTTTATAATGGGATATGTTACTATATACTTAATTAGAATTATTATAATCTGATAAAAGCGTTATTTTAATTGAGAAACCTTAAAATATCAGCAATGATAATTGATTTCATTTATTAACCCTTATATAACAATTGAATAACATTCTCAATTAAAATAGAGAAATATCAATTAAGGAGGAGAAATATGACTTCAGAAGCAAAAGCTTTACCTGTCCGCACCCAAAAAGAAATTGGCTGGCTTAAAGCCGTCAAGCCCCATGCTGAATTAATCGCTGCCATTATAAGCGGCCTGCTTATATTAACCGGGTGGCTCTTTAGTCATAATGGAGAACAAGCCGCTGCCGTTACCAGTTACCTGCTCTCCTTTGTCATTGGCGGATTCGCAAAGGCCAAGGAAGGCATTGAAGAGACAATCGCCGAGAAAAAGCTAAATGTCGAACTGCTTATGATTTTAGCTGCCATTGGATCAGCCATTATCGGTTACTGGGCTGAGGGAGCCATTTTGATTTTCATTTTTGCTCTCAGTGGCGCTCTAGAAACGTACACGATGAATAAGAGCCAAAAGGAGATCTCTTCATTAATGGACATTCAGCCTGAGGAGGCCTGGCTCGTAAGTGATGGGGACGAACGGCGGGTTCACGTTTCCTCTCTGTCTATCGGGGATGTCATACTCGTTAAGCCTGGGGAGCGCATCCCCGTGGATGGCTCGGTTGTAAAGGGACACACCACTATCGATGAGGCTGCTATTACCGGAGAATCCATTCCTGTCTCTAAGCAGCAGGACGCTGAAGTGTTTGCTGGTACTGTTAATCTTACCGGTTCTGTATACGTAGAAGTGACAAAACCGTCCAGTGAAACGCTCTTTCAAAAAATTATTGATTTAGTTCAGTCTGCACAGAGTGAGAAATCTCCTTCACAGCTGTTCATTGAACGATTCGAAGGAACGTACGTGAAGATTGTACTCGCTATTGTTGCTCTAATGATGTTCCTGCCACACTTTTTGCTCGGCTGGAGCTGGACGGAAACCTTTTACCGGGCTATGGTGCTGCTCGTGGTTGCTTCTCCTTGTGCACTCGTCGCTTCTATTATGCCCGCGACTTTATCAGCCATCTCAAATGGTGCGCGGCGTGGGATTTTATTTAAAGGCGGCGTTCACCTGGAGAACTTAAGCCACATCAAAGCGATCGCCTTCGACAAAACAGGCACGCTGACAAAAGGTGCACCAGAAGTAACGGATGTAGTTGTCCGGGATGATCTTTCCGTTGATGACCTGCTTGCGGCTGCTGCATCTATTGAAAGCCAATCTAATCACCCCCTTGCTCAATCGATCGTCCGTTACGCAGAAAAGCATCAAATACCTTATTCTGCACCTGACCAGCTGGAGGATGTAGCCGGCTGGGGCGTAAAAGGAACTGCCCTAGGAAAAGAGTGGAAAATCGGCAAGGCTGATTTTGTCGGCAAAGAAGCGGCCCACTCTTTCTATCGCGGCGTCGCTAAACAATTAGCAGCTTCCGGAAAAACAACGGTTTTTGTAGAAGATGATCAAGGAATTGCAGCTGTTATCGCTTTGAAGGATTTAATTCGCGAGGAGACAAAGCAAGCGTTGGAGCTGCTTCAGCAAGAAGGCATTCATACCGTCATGCTCACAGGGGATAATGAGATGACCGCGAAAGCAATCGCTGAGGAAGCGGGTATTGATACGTTCATCGCAGAGTGTCTGCCCAAACATAAAGTTGATCATTTGAAGGGTTTAATAGACGATTACGGCACTGTAGCTATGGTTGGTGACGGCATCAATGATGCACCTGCCCTCGCTACTGCCAATGTAGGGATTGCCATGGGAGAAGGCTCGGATGTAGCCTTAGAAACAGCAGATATCGTCTTGATGAAGAATGATTTACCCAAAATTGCCGAAGCGATTCGTCTTTCGAAGAAAATGCAGCGAATCATTAAGCAAAACGTCATCTTCTCTATCACGGTCATTATGCTCCTTATTATTTCTAATTTTCTTCAGGCAGTCGACCTGCCATTCGGAGTCATCGGCCATGAGGGAAGCACCATTCTCGTAATTTTGAATGGATTACGTCTATTGAAAGCAGAGTAGCATGAGCATACGTTTCATAAAAAAACCGCCAGAGAGTTTCCTCTCTGGCGGTTTCATTCTGTTGATAAAGTCTTCTGTCAATGGACAAGCAGTGAAAAAATATGTAGAATCTCCTCAGAATACGTGAAAGAGGAGATTTTTTTATGTTCTTTTCTCACACCTACCAGGAAATTGAACAAAACCGGGCGTTCTATCTTCACATGTATGATGCTTCCCATCAGCTTGTC
>NZ_JWJE02000055.1 GCF_000812025.2 Bacillus thermotolerans | reverse complement strand
ACTGTATTCATTTTTTCCTGGGCTGTAAATTTGACCAAAAGAAAAGCACCTCCAAATATTAGACCGTGTCTAACATTTGGGGTGCACCTCAATGAAGGAAGGCTCTTTCACTTTTTAGGAAGAAAAACCAAATGCAAAACGATACAATTGGTTATGAATCGTTACCGCTGTTTCACTGCCACATAGTCCCGAACAGCTTCAACGGCCTCATCGATATTTTTCACTTTTAGAAGCACCTTTCGATCCTCAGGATATTGATCGGTTGAATGTCTATATAAAGGGTCATAGTAATGTTCGAGCAGTGATCTCACAGCTGAAGAGTAGTTGTCTGACAGCAGGTCTTCTTCGATTTGTTTAGCAATTGGCGTGTGAATCCTTTTCTTGATGCGGCTAAAGGCATCTAAGCATTCCTGTTTATGGTTCCATGGCTGATAGTCATCTAAAATATGAAGGACTCTTTCTTCCACAGGCATATCGATAAATAACTGGATGCCTTGCTCTTTCTTCTCTGAGAAGAATTTAGGGAGTGTAACCTTTCCAATTCGCTTGCTTTCGCCCTCGAATAAAAGAAAAGGAGAAGATTCCAGACGTTTTAGATTTTCTACAAGTAAGGCGTCGAATGTTTTCTGGTTATGAGGGTTCAAGCCGATTTGACCGAAAATTGATCCTCGATGACCTGCCATTCCCTCAAGGTCAATAACCGGAAATCCTTCCTCACGAAGACGATGAAGGATAGTTGTCTTTCCAGAGCCGGTATTTCCGTTTAAGACATAAGCTTCTTGCTTCAGCTCCATAGACTCCAGCTGTTCTACAACCCAGTGACGGTAGGAACGATAGCCGCCTTCTAAGCGTAACGCTTTAATTCCCATTAAAGAAAGAACGGTGGCAGAGGTTTTGCTTCGCATTCCTCCGCGCCAGCAAAATACAGCTTTCTTTCCCTCAATCTCGGAAAACTCTTTTACAAAGGCAGGCAATTTTGCCGAAACAATCTCAAGTCCCCGCTCTTTAGCGGCTTGAGGGCTGACCTGCTTATAAAGGGTTCCTACTTCCGCTCTTTCTTCGTCATTAAAAAAGGGGATATTCATACTGCCGGGAATGGTCGCTTCTTTATATTCTGAAGGTGACCTCACATCAATGACGGTAAGCTCTCCCTGG
Organism: Bacillus thermotolerans; assembly: GCF_000812025.2. GTDB lineage: Bacteria > Bacillota > Bacilli > Bacillales > Domibacillaceae > Quasibacillus > Quasibacillus thermotolerans. Next base: position 22,693 of record NZ_JWJE02000055.1, on the reverse strand, counting down.
CTTTTTAATGCCAGCAATTCATTAATTGGAATGTCTTGAAACACCGTGTTTCCACCTTTCTAGATGAGTACAATCTATATTGGTCACTTGGAAATGATAAAAGACAATTGAAAAAATCGGCATAAGAGCCGATTTTAACTGAAGCGAATGATGAACAAATTATACAACAGAAATGTGTCCCGGGTTCTCTTCTGTTACTTCGCCAATGATGGCAGCCTGAACACCTGCTTTTTGCAGGTTGGCTAGAAGGTCATCCGCTTCTTCACCAGCTACTGCAATTAATAGTCCCCCGGAAGTTACTGCATCGCATAAAATCCATTGATCGATTTGATCCATGGCTTCAGGAAAAGTGACATCACCTTGCAGATGGGCAAAGTTGTTCTTTGTTCCGCCTGGCACAGCGCCAGTTTCCGCCAATTCTCTTACTCTAGGCAGCATTGGTACTTGATCATGGTAAACCGTTAAGCCCGTACGACTGCCCTTTGCCATTTCAGAGGCGTGCCCTAACAGGCCGAAGCCAGTGACGTCTGTACATGCATGAACGTTATAAGGTGCCATGATTTCGGAAGCCGTTTTATTTAACGTCGCCATAACCTGTGTGACGCGTTCGACTTCTTCCTCTGTTAACAAGTCCCTTTTAATCGCTGTAGTTGAAATACCAACACCGATTGGTTTAGTGAGCAGCAGCTTGTCGCCGGGCTTTGCGCCTGCATTTGTCCGAACTTTATCAGGATGAACAGTTCCTGTAACGGCAAGTCCAAACTTCGGCTCTTTATCATCGATAGAGTGGCCTCCTACAAGCGTCACACCCGCTTCTTTCAGCTTATCTCCCGCGCCTCGCAGAATGTCTGTTAAAATCTGCTTGTCCAGCGTGGAGATAGGGAAGGCAACGATGTTTAATGCTGTTAAAGGGGTACCACCCATTGCATAAATATCACTGATCGCATTTGCAGCTGCTACTTGGCCGAATGAATACGGATCATCCACAATCGGCGTGAAGAAGTCAACCGTTTGGACCATCGCTAATTCATCAGTTAAACGATACACGCCTGCATCATCACTTGTATCCAGTCCAACTAACAAGTTTGGATTTGGAGCAGCAGGCGGCAGGTCTCTAAGCACTTGTGCCAAGTCAGCAGGGCCGATTTTACAGCCGCAGCCGCCTTTGGATGATAAGGAAGTAAGCTTTATATGATTAGTCTCTGTCATGAGAAAACAACCTTTCCATAAATGGTTTACTTATTTATTATAGAACACGATGTCAATAAAGTGAAATTCCCCCTTGGTGCAGGGAGGAATAATTTTTATGGAATATCATTCGAACATGAGGTTTTACAATGCTATCTATTAAACTATGGTATAATATTATGTCTTGGAAAAATTTTATATAGGGGAGGATACCATGTCGCAACTAGATTCAACTTTTCAAAAGCAGCCATCCAGCCATAAAAAGACAGTATGGTTCATTGTTGCCTTTGTGCTTATCGCAACTGCTGGGTTGCTTTATGTAAAATGGTGGCCTTATTATAATAAAACAATTTTAGCGGCCGATACGCACTCGATTGGTTCATCCATACTAGGAGATCTCTCAAGTACAACGCCATCCTGGCAATCCGCTTGGGAATATGCGCTTGTTTATTTTGGGGCGGTATGGAAGGCAGCCATACTTGGAATTGTGCTGGGGTCTTTAATTCAGGTGCTGCTGCCGACCCAGTGGCTTTTAAAGGTGCTGGGCAAGTCTTCGTTTGGCAGCACTGCGATTGCTGGAGCTGCTTCTGTGCCCGGTATGATGTGCACCTGCTGTGCAGCTCCGATGGCTGTGGGGCTTCGGAAGAAAAATGTCTCCGTTGGCGCAGCGCTCGCTTTTTGGATCGGGAACCCAATGATCAATCCGGCTACGCTTATTTTCATGGCGTTTGTTTTATCGTGGGAATTTACCTTGATGCGGCTCGTATTTGGGATTATCTTAACGTTTGGCGTCAGCTACTTGGCAAACCGCTTCGCAAAGGATGCCCAGCCGGTAGAAATGGATCAGGTCATCACTGAGGCGAAGTCCGAGGGAAGCTTCTTTTCTAGATGGCTGAAGAGCATGGGAAACATGCTGCTATATATTGTTCCAGCTTATGTATTATCCGTATTGCTTCTAGGAGCTGGACGTGTATGGCTGTTTCCGCAGTTGAGTGAATCGACAGCTAACAGCTTGATGGCCATTATTATCTTTGCGGTTGCCGGTATGCTGTTTGTCATCCCGACAGCTGCTGAAATCCCAATTATTCAAACGTTTATGGCTCTAGGGCTTGGTGGAGGTCCTGCAGCTGCATTGCTAGTCACATTGCCGGCTGTCAGTCTGCCATCTCTATTGATTGTTGCTAAGTCATTTCCTAAGAAAGTGTTGGTATTTGTCGCTGCATCCGTCGTCGTATTAGGGATCATCAGCGGTTTAATTGGAAAGGTCATTTTATAGGATAGAGATATAAGTGTATATGATTAAGAGAACCTTGGAGAAGAATATAAAGAGTATGTCTCTCGCCAAGGTTCTTTTGTTTCTAAGTGAAAAGGGAGAGCGCCTGCAGAAGCTTCTTCATGATTCATAGATTGAATACGTGGGTATAAGAATACCGGTTCATAAAAATTGATCAGAAGGAGCGGATTAGAAATGGCGAAAGACCTGGCGATGCATGAAAAGCTGGAAGTGCATGAGGTATTGTTATTTAAAACATCCTGCTTGACGAAAACCACGGCTATGCTGGAGCTGGTGGAAGATAAGAAGCTAAAGGAAATTATGAAGGAAGATATAGAGAAGTCGACAAAAGCAGTAAAAGATTTAAGAAGCATTCTAGAAGAAGCATAATTTAATTAAAGGAGGCAGAGTAGAATGGTAACAAAGAAAGAGTTAAATAAATTAGCAGACATTATGGATGATCAAGCCATTGCGACCGATTTACTTTTATCCGCAAAAGCAGGAGTGAGAAATCTGGCGGTTGCTATTACTGAAACAGCAACACCTGAAGTGAAAAAAGTGCTGCGAAAAGAGTTGGACAATGCGATTGATCTTCATGACAAGCTTGCCCAATACATGATCGATAATGAGATGTACCATGCTTACGATCTGAAAGAGCAAGTGAAAAGCGACTTGGAAAAAGCAGATAAAGCTTTAAAGACAGTTGAATAATGAAAAAATCAGGGAGAGCGGGGTTCGCTCTCCCTGATTCAATAGAAGACTAAAAAATAAGATGCGCCATCATTATGATAATCGGCAAAGAGATGATGGTACGTAACAAGAAAATAATAACTAGGTCCAAAAAGGAGACCGGTATTTTCGAGCCAAGCAGCAAGCCGCCTACTTCAGACATATAAATTAACTGCGTAACCGAAAGGCACCCGATGACAAAGCGGGTTAACTCGCTCTCGATTCCACTTCCGATAATGGCTGGCAGGAACATATCTGCAAAGCCGACGACAATTGTCTGAGCTGCTTCAGCAGCTTCCGGCACCTGCATAACTTCTAAGATTGGAACAAAGGGAGTACCAAGAAGTTCAAATACAGGTGTGTATTCGGCGATGACTAGAGCAATCGTTCCAATAGCCATTACAACCGGAAGGACACCGAGCCACATATCGAGTACGTTTTGCACGCCGCCTTTAAGAGTTTCGCCATAGTTTTGATTTTTCTTTGCCTGCTGTACGGCCTGATAAAGCCCCCATTTAAAAGGAGAGATATCCGATGGGGCGGATTCTTCAACATTGTTTTCTCCAGAATGGCGTGTATCGGCTTTCAGGGACAATGGTGGAATTCTTGGCATGATAAAGGCGCAGGCAAGACCCGCCAGCAAAATTGTTAAATAGAAAGCGCCGAAATAAGCATCCAGCTGCAAGTAGCTGACGATGACAATCGTGAAGGTAATAGAGACAACCGAAAAGGTAGTGCCAATCACCGCTGCCTCCCTCTTTGTATAAAAGCCGTCTTCATATTGTTTGCTGGTTAACAGTACACCGATGGTACCGTCACCAAGCCAGGAGGCTAAGCAGTCAATAGATGAGCGGCCAGGCAAAGTAAATAGCGGCCTCATTATCTTCGTGAACAAAGCGCCGCACAGTTCAAGAAGACCGAAATCAAGGAGCAGCGGCAGAAGCAGCCCGGCAAATAGAAAGACAGAGAATAAAACTGGAATTAAGTCGTAAAGCAATAGGCCTCCTGTATTCTCAGATTGAACAGCCTGAGGACCGATATTAAATAGGGCACAAATAGAGAAAGCGGTTCCAAAAACTCTGATGACTTGCCAAATCCAGGATACATGAAATAGTTTATTAAGGAACGGCGAATTCATGATATAGGCGGGCTTAAAAACCGCAGCCTGCAAAGAAAGCAATGTGGCAATCACCATCAGGGCAGTAGCGATATAAGGCAAGGAAGTAGATAAGAGTCCTTCTACAAAATTAGCTAAAATGGCTACCGGAATGGTAAACTCCCCATCGACGGAGATAGGAACGACGAATAGCAGAACACCTATCAATGAGGGGATTAAGAACTGTAAATAATCCTTTGCACCGAAGGCCATCCGATGTTCCTCGTGATTTGCCTGCTGAACGGGCTTTGTCATAGTATGCACCTCTTTCTGTCTGCGTTACATTCCGGTGAAGCTCAACCTGTATGTAAGGAAGCTTCCTAGATGGAACGGCATAGACCAGTATGTGTTATGAATGAGTTGTAAACGTTTTCTATTTATAGTAAGCGATAGCCTTTTTAAAAGAGTAATAGCCGAATCTTCGGAAAAAGGGAGAGGTACTTGCACATCCTGCTAATGTACCTCTCTTTTTAGTCTTTATAGAAGTTTCTCTCCGAAAAGTGAGCCCATTAAGGCCACTGCGACAGTTGCTGTCTTATTCTTTTCATCAAGGATTGGGTTTACTTCTACAAACTCAGCAGAAGTAATGATTTTTGACTCTTCCAGAATTTCCATCGCCAGGTGGCTTTCCCGGTAGCTAATACCACCTAAAACAGGAGTGCCGACACCAGGTGCATCACTTGGGTCTAGGCCGTCTAAATCAAGAGAAAGGTGAACACCGTCTGTTCTTTCCTTTAAGTAGGCAATAGCTTCCTCCATCACCTTCGTCATACCTAAGCGGTCAATTTCATGCATGGTGAATACCTTGATTCCTCTTTCCCGAATTAATTCGCGTTCGCCTTCATCTAGAGAACGCGCACCGATAATGACAATGTTTTCGGGCTTTACTTTTGGCGAGTAGTCGGCAATATTCGTTAAGGTAGGGTGGCCAATTCCCAGGCTGACTGCTAGTGGCATACCATGAATATTACCGGATGGAGATGTTTCTGCTGTATTTAAATCACCGTGAGCATCATACCAAATCACGCCCAAGTTCTCATAGTGCTTGGAGATTCCGGCCAGGCTGCCGATCGCAATGCTATGGTCGCCTCCTAAAATCAGTGGGAATGAACCTTCTTCTACGACTGCATTCACAGCGGAAGCCAGCTTCGCGTTTGCTTCTGAAACCGCCTTCAAATGTTTCAGATTTCCATCTGAGTTCATTTGATCATTGCCAGGTCGTCCGATTTCAATGTCGCCTCTGTCATGAATGTCGTAGCCGAGCTTTTCTAAACGCTCGATGGCACCAGCATATCTCATCGCACTAGGTCCCATATCAACCCCGCGTCTAGATTGTCCTAAGTCCATCGGTACCCCAATAATAGAAATATGTTTTTTCATATGATGAATCCTCCTTCATTCGATGCCCACATTGTATCTTAAGAAATAGGAGTGGTTCAACTTGACAAGATGATGAATAAATATTCATAATTATACAAAAATAAGTATTCTTAGATATATTTTATAAGGGTTTATTAGTGTTTAATCTAATGTTTAAATGAATTATTTTTATTCCAATATAATAACATTCTGACAGAAAGAGAAGTGTTTTTTTTCTTCAATAAAAAAATTTTTTTATCATGGATGAAGCATAAGGAAAATGTTGATGATATTTCCTTATTCATCCGCAAATCTTTCTTTGGAAACCTTATTGGCTGTCTGCTGCTTAGTACGAAAGGCACTTTTCTGCTTCTCTCATATTGTGCTTAGATGGAACGGTGGGGCAATGTCATTCTTTTTCAAATAAGGATTTGCTATAATGAGGAATACATTCGAATAGCTCATAACAAGCTTCGGCTTGCGTTTATTGATTGTCGAACATAAATGTGGAGGGTAAATGTGATGGAACCAACAGAGGTGGAACGCTTACGTACAGAAGTAGAAAGCTTAAGGGAGCAAGTGAAAGAATACGAAGAGTTGGTCCGCGAGATGTCGGTGCCAGTTATTCCGTCAATTGTTTCAGAGACCATCTTGATTCCCATAACAGGAAAGCTGTCCCTCGAACGGCTGGAAATGATCTTTGCCAGAATTACAGAACGAGCATATGAATTCTCGTATACAGAGGGTGTCAATACAGTGATTATTGACTTCACGGCCATATCAGAGAGAGAATTAGGTGAATTGGACATATTGGGGACATACATAGAGAATACAGTTCAAGCGCTAAAGCTGATGGGGCTTCAAGTTCTTTTCGTGGGCTTTTCTCCTTCGGTTACCCAGGCGCTGATTCGCTCAGGAATATCGGTTGTTGATGAACTTCGTGCTTTTTCTTCCTTCCGGACAGCTTTGAGCTACTTAATGGAAAAGAAGGGTCTTGTTTTCCGTAAAAAGGAATAAAGAGAAGGTAAGCTTTAACTACACCATTTTGACAGATGGTGTCTTTTTTGTATATCTATGAGGATTACAGGTTATGGGGAGGAGGAAGAAAAATGGGGGATCCTAAGATAAAGAGATCCCGGCTCGCTTCAGAGGGAGTAGCTGCAATTCAATGGGTCTTTTTTATTTTTGCCAATACGATTGTTGTGCCGGTTTCTATTGGGACGGCTTTTGAGCTATCAGCAGCAGAGGTAGCGATGACCCTGAGAAGCTCTCTTGTATTCACGGGAATTGCCTGTGTGTTGCAGGGCATATGGGGACACCGTTACCCTTTAATGGAAGGGCATTCGGGATTAATGTGGGGGCTGCTCCTTAATTTAAGCTCCGCGGCAGCTGTGCTCGGAATGGATTTGAAGGTCATTGGAGGCGGAATTGCTACAGGAATGATCGCTTCTGCTGTTTTTATGCTGATGGTAGGTTTGTTCGGCCTGTCTCATATAGTGAGGAAAGTGTTCACGCCTATGGTGATGAGTGTGTACTTATTCTTGCTTTCCATTCAGCTTATTCTCATCTTTTTCACCGGCATGCTAGCTTTTACACCGAAAGGAACGTTAAATATACCCGTGAGCTTGTTGTCGGTTGCTGTCGTAGTATTTGTTGTTGTATTGAAGGTAAAAGGAAAGGGAGCTGTAAGCAATTTCTCTATTCTAATCGGGATTATAGGCGGTTGGATTGCGTATGAACTGTTTTTTTCATCTACTGCTGCTATTCCTTCGAGGGAAGTGAAATTTAGTCTATTCCCGCTAGGTTTCCCGAATTTGGAATGGGGAATTGTCATAACAACGTTCGTGGGCGGCGTACTAAATATGAGTAATACGATCGCTTCAGTGCAGGCAGCAGGTCGGCTTATGGGGGAGGTGCCGGCGGAGAGTCGCTATAACCGTTCATTTTCGTTGACGGGACTTTATACAGCTGGAGCTTCTGCACTGGGTCTTGTGCCGTACGCTCCGTTTACTTCCTCTATCGGCTTTTTGGAGAGTACACGTATTTTTGACCGTCTTCCTTTTTTGCTTGCTGGTGCCTGTTTCAGCTTGCTTGGCTTAATACCTGTTGTTGGGGCGTTTTTTGCTGCTATGCCTATTACGGTCGGCAATGCTGTACTGTTCGTTGCTTATTTGCAGCTCTTCGGAACAGCACTCCAATCGATTCAAGGCACATCCTTTAATTCGAATACAATTTTTCGAATTGCGCTGCCCGTTTTGCTCGGTATTAGTTTGATGATGATGGATTCGGCTGTGTTTAGGGAGTTGCCGGTGTATATCCAGCCATTCCTTGCCAATGGATTAATTATGGGAGTGCTTTTGTCAGTAGTATTGGAGAAAGCGGTCCACTGGAAGAAGTATGAGGGGTAAAAGATTTGCACAATTTATACACAATGTGTGGATAACTTTACTCACTTGTGCACAAAAAAGAAAATGAGAAAAACAAGGGCGAGAAAACATTATCCACAATATTAACAACCTGTGGATATAGTTGTGCACAATTTTTCGGTTGCTTTTCTGATATACTATCAAACAGATAAAGAGAATATCAACTTAGAGAATACTGTACATAAATACCAACAGTGGGCAGTCTTGAAACCTGTTTTCTTTTACATTTCAAGGAAAGGAGAGAATCTCGTGGGGGTTATTACAAAAATTTCTGTACAGCAGAAAAGGACAGATCGATATAATATTTTTCTCGATGAACAGTATGCTTTCAGTGTGGATGAAGCCGTGCTTATTCAGTTTAACTTAAAAAAAGGAATGGAAATCACAGATCAATTAAAGGCAGAGATTGCTGCACGGGATGATATCCACAAAGGAATCAATACAGCCATTCACTTTTTGTCTATTCGAATGCGTTCAGAAAAAGAAGTAAGAGACCATTTAACGAAAAAGGAAATAGATGAGGCTGCTGTCGATGAAGTGATTCAATCTTTGTACCAAATGAGCTACTTAAATGATCGGGAGTTTGCTAAGGCCTATGTCAACACACAAATAAATACCACTGATAAGGGCCCGTCTGTTGTGGAGCGAGAACTGAAGGAACGAGGAATAAAGGGATCGATCATTCAAGAGGTAATGGCTAAATTTGATCACGGCATTCAATTAGAAAAAGTGTTATCTCTGGCAGAAAAATATAAAAGGAAGTACAGCAAGGATTCAGCAAGAATGCAAAAGCAGAAGACAGAGCAGGCTCTCATGCGAAAAGGGTATGGCTGGGAGGTTATACAAGAAGCCATCACTGAATCGGTATCTGAAGAGGGTGAGCAGGATGAAGCACTTATGTATCAAGCAGAAAAAGCTCACCGCCGGTACAGCAAGCTGCCCAGCGGTGAATATGATTATAAAATGAAACAAGCACTCTACAGAAAAGGCTTTATGATTCATGATATCGAGCGAGTCATTAGCCAATTAAAAGGAGAATCCTCAAGTTTCGATAATGATTTCTAGCTTATCCTCCGCCTCACGCACAATTTGCTCGGCGATTTCTTTAGGGAGCGGCAAGCCGGACGGGTCCTTCACATAGTCGGAGTCTTCCCAAAATGGCGTATTCATGCCTCCCATGTAAGCAGCAACGAAACGAACGCTGCTTTCTTCATACTCTTTCTGAAGGCTTTCTGTAAAGCCACGCAAGGCAAACTTGCTCGCACAGTAAATGGTTTCGTATTTCTTGCCGCGCAAACCGGCTGTCGAGATAATGTTGATGACAGTGCCTTCTTCTGCCATGAGGGGCAGGCACGCCTTGGTCAGAAGAATAGGTCCATATACATTCGTGGAAAATGTTGTTTCTATATCCGTCAAAGTCATATCGGAGAAGGGGCCGAAAATACCAATGCCTGCATTGTTAATGAGACGTGAAAGGTTTTGCCCGTTTTCACGGAAGGAGGCTGTCAGGCGTTCAATCGCTTCAGGCTGTTGAAGGTCAATCGTATGAATAGTGGCCGCACCGCCTGCTTTTTCGATTTCCTGCTGTACGGCAGAGAGCTTATCGGTGTTGCGGCCAGCTAGATGGACATGATACCCCTTTTGGCTATATAGTAAAGCGAATTCTTTTCCAAGGCCGGAGCCGGCACCGGTAATTAAACAACTTTTCAAGAGAAACATCCTTTCTGCTTTCTTATTTGTTATTATTTCACTATACTGAAGGAAAAAAGGGTGTGCAAGGAATGGAACCAGAAAAGCGTTACAGCGAGATGACTGAATATGAACTTAAGCAGGAAATTGCACGACTAAAGGAGAAAGCCCGCAAAGCTGAGCAGCTCGGAATTGTGAATGAATTTGCCGTCATGGAGAGAAAAGCGCTGATGGCTGAAGCATATTTGATGAATCCTGATGACTTTATCCCTGGGAAAATGTATGAAATTAAAGGAGACCCTGGTTCTTACTTTAAAATTGATTACATGAATGGTGTGTTTGCTTGGGGGTATCGGGTTGGCGGCGATGGAAAAGAGGAAGGCCTGCCAATCTCGGCGTTAAAGCAGTCTTAATGGACAACAGAAAGGAGAAGGGCCATGGAAGATGTGTTTGAGCGGCTGACTACTTTGTTGTTAAGCAAGAACGAGAGTCTGTCCCGTGCCCGTGCACGGACATGGGTGGAGCTTTTGTGGGAAGACTTTGAAGCCACTTACGCGAAAGCGGGCTATGAGTATAAAGGGAAAGAAATGACCGAAAAAGTTGTCCGGCAATGGCTTGAGAACTATGGAAGCCGTCTTCATGAATTTGCTGCTCGCAATCCAAAGTACAGTCATTTGCTTAAAGATGATGACGATCCCCTGCATTAATGTAAGGCTGCTTCTTTCAGCGGTTTTCCATACCGCTAGAACAGCAGGTCGCTGGGGGGATATAGAGCATAAAAAAGACAGACAAAGAATGTCTGTCTTTTTTATGCTTAGTTTGACTCAGGAACGAAGGTAAGCTTCTTCCTTAACTTTTCTTCACTGAAGATCCAGCCTGTATAGGAGCCGATAACGTTATAATCAAGATCCAGCTGCACGACAGCTACGAATGGGTAGTGGCCATTATTCCGGTAGCGCAGGTCGATAAATTTCACCTCATAGCAGTCATCGTATTCCGCAACTTCCCACCGGTAAACAGGAGAGAAATGAAGAAAGGCTGCCAGGTTATCGTTTTTCTGCGCTGCTTTGAATAGCTCATTTTCAGGGACTCTTACACGCTTGTACTTATCAAGAATAGTAACAGAGCGTCTATATCCGCGTGCTACGTAAAAGTGAGTAGGTGTTTTAACAGCAATTCTCCACAGGTTGAAGCGGATGGTTGGGGCGATGATAATTTCTTCCGCGTCAGGGATCAGCCGTTGAACCCCTTTTTTGATCGCGCCCTGCATTTGAAAGCGTAAAATGTAGTAGCCGATCAATAAGGCATATATAACGAGAAAGGTATAGCCGGGATGGAAACCAATCAGCCATAGCAGCAGACCGGCTACATGGGCAGAGAAGATGAATGGATCAAACGTGTTGATGACCCCGAGAGCGATCCACTTCGAGGAGAAAGGCCTGAGCGCTTGGGTACCGTAAGCGTTGAAGATATCAACGAATACGTGAAGGAACACGGCGATTTGTGACCAAAGCCATAAATGCAGGACATCGCTGCCTGGAAAGACAAGAGCCAGGACGCCTGTGATCAGTAAAGGCCAGAGAATAACGGCCGGTATGGAGTGAGTGGCCCCTCGGTGATTGCGTATATAGACAGCATTGTTGCGAAGTTTTAGAATGGTATCTATGTCAGGTGCTTGAGAACCAATAACAGCAGCTGTCATAACAGCGTATTTCGTCATTGGTTCAGTTGCTACTACAGGGTCGAGAGTGGCCAAGCCGCCAAGTGCAGCTCCCATAACAAGGTGAGTAGCTGTGTCCATGCGTGTTCCCTCCTTTAGGCGATGGATTGAGATAATACTGAGTCTAAATTTTACTATTCCCTATGTGGGATTAATTTTAACATTAATGGAGGTTTAGTGTGAATTTCCCATCTCTTGATCATATAGAAAAAACTGATATAACACAATTTCAACAAGATTTATTGAATTGGTATAAAGAAGAAAAAAGGGATCTGCCCTGGCGGTATGATCAGGACCCGTATAAAGTATGGGTATCAGAAATCATGCTGCAGCAAACAAGAGTCGATACGGTCATTCCTTATTTTGAACGTTTCATCGAACAGTTTCCTACAATCGAAGCCTTGGCGGAAGCAGAGGAAGAGAAAGTGCTGAAGGCGTGGGAAGGGTTAGGTTATTATTCTCGTGTCCGTAATTTACAGGCAGCCGTAAAAGAAGTACATGAGCAGTACGGCGGGAAAGTACCTGATACAAAGGAAGTGATTTCCTCTTTAAAGGGGGTTGGTCCTTACACGAGCGGTGCCATTTTGAGTATTGCTTACGGTGTGCCCGAGCCAGCGGTGGACGGCAACGTTATGCGTGTCCTTTCAAGGATTTTCTCGATTTGGGACGATATCGCGAAGGCTTCCACAAGAAAAGTGTTTGAGGAAGCGGTTCGCCGGATTATCTCTAAGGAAGATCCTTCTTCATTCAATCAGGCACTGATGGAGCTGGGAGCGTTAATATGTACGCCGACATCTCCAGCCTGTCTCCTTTGTCCGGTTCGGGATCATTGTCATGCTTTTCACGAAGGGACAGCGGATGAGCTTCCGATCAAAACGAAAAAGAAAAATATGCGCCATGTCCATCTAGCTGCGGCTGTCCTTCAGACGGAGGGCGGAGAGGTGCTGATTCAAAAGCGGCCGGAGAGCGGTCTGCTTGCTAATCTATGGGAGTTTCCCAACACTGAGCTGAGCGGCCACGGTCATCCTAAAGTGGAGCTTGAACTATTTTTAGAGCGTGAATACGGCATTGAAAGCACTCTCGACAAAGAGCCATTTGCCAAAATTCAGCATGTGTTTTCGCATTTAACGTGGGACATTGATGTGTACAAGGGAACAATGGCCTCATCTGTACCGGCAAGAGAGAGAAGCCGCCTTGTCTCAAGTGAAGAAGTAGAGCAGTACGCCTTTTCTGTGTCTCATCAAAAGATTTGGAAGCAAGCAAAGAAAAACGGCTGGAATCATTCATAGACAGTCAGTTATTGTTTGTGTGATTTTTTGCTGAATAAGATTCACCTCCTCCGGGCAAGTTAGTTTCTGTGGAGGTGATAATGATGGCAAAAAACAATAAACAAAGAACATCTGCAGGTACAAATATCAACGAAGTAAGACAGCAGAACGCTCAATCTGCACAAGGTGCGCAAGGACAAAACCCTTTTGGTACTGAGTTTGCAGCGGAGACAGATGCACAGCAAGTGAGACAACAGAATGCTCAATCTCAAGCTCGCAAAAACCGACCTTCCCGAAACCAGTAAGGTATGAGTCCCAAATTTGCACGATAAAGAAGCTGTCGCTATCGCAAGCGGCAGTTTCTTTTTTTATTATCACCACCGGCTGATTGTACTGTTTTCGGAAGGCTTAACCTCTTTTGTTTCAATTTGTTAATGAAATCGTTATAATAGTGAGATATAAACGTTTTATTTATGAACGCAAAGGAAAAAGTAAGAAAAACAGCTTGGAATGAAAGTAGGGGAAATTTATGGCGACTCCCAGGGAAGGTGAATCCATTCAAATACACAGTTATAAGCATAATGGACACATTCATCGCGTTTGGGACGAGACCATAGTCTTAAAGGGGACGAACAACATTGTCATCGGCGGCAATGACCATACGATTGTTACGGAATCCGATGGAAGAACCTGGATCACAAGAGAGCCTGCTATCTGTTATTTCCATGCCAAGCAATGGTTTAATGTTATTGGCATGCTGCGAACGGATGGGATTTATTACTACTGTAATATTAGTTCTCCATTTGTATATGATCAAGAGGCGCTGAAATACATTGACTATGATCTCGATATAAAGGTGTTCCCGGATATGTCTTATATTTTGCTTGACGAGGACGAATATGAGCAGCATAGCAAGAAAATGCATTATCCGGAAGTGATTGATAAGATTTTATGGCGAAATGTGGATCATTTAATTCACTTAATTCGTCACCGGCAAGGACCGTTCTCGCCAAACTTTGTTAATAAGTGGTATAAGAAATACTTAACGCACCGGGGCTGATACTTCGGCGAGAGAGCCGTGCCTGTTGAGTTCTCAACAGGTTTTTTCTCGTTTGACTCATTTTGCCGTTTTACAGCCTGGCTTGAGAGGGGGAAACGCGTTGAATGTTATTAAAAGATATATGAGGTTTGTAAGGCCGTATTGGTGGCAAATTATCGGGACCGTTATTATTGGGGTGGTTAAGTTTGGTATCCCGCTGTTAATTCCTCTGCTGATTCAATATGTCATTGATGACATTATAGGTGGAGATATGACAGCTGCCGAGAAGCAGGATCAGCTATTTCTGATCATTGGCGGTATGCTGGTTCTCTTTTTGGTACTCCGGCCGCCAGTTGAATATTATCGTCAATACTTTGCGCAATGGACCGGCAGTAAAATATTATATGATATACGTGATCATTTATTTGCTCATATCCAGAGATTAAGCTTTAAATATTACGCTAATACGCGTGCCGGTGAAGTCATTTCACGCGTCATAAATGATGTAGAGCAAACGAAGAACTTTGTTATCACCGGCCTTATGAATGTATGGCTTGATGCCGCCACTATCGTGATTGCTGTTATCATCATGTTAACGATGAACGTCGAACTGACGATTGTTTCCCTTATTGTTTTTCCGTTCTATGCGTTTTCAGTCCGCTACTTCTTCGGCAACTTGCGCAAGCTGACAAGAATTCGTTCCCAGGCGCTGGCTGAAGTGCAAAGCTACTTGCATGAGCGAGTGCAAGGGATGTCAGTGATTAAAAGCTTTGCTATTGAAGATTATGAGCAGACGCAGTTTGAACATTATAACGACAACTTCCTAACAAAAGCGCTTGATCATACCCGTTGGAATGCAAAGGCGTTTGCAGTGGTCAATACGATTACGGATATAGCGCCGCTGCTTGTGATTGGCTACGGGGGTTATCAGGTTGTTAACGGGTCCTTGACTGTTGGGACGCTGGCCGCCTTTATCGCTTATATCGATCGCCTATACAGCCCGCTGCGCCGACTTGTTAACTCATCTACTACGATGACTCAGGCGATTGCTTCGATGGACCGTGTATTTGAATTGATCGATGAACCGTATGATATTAAAGATAAAGAAGGGGCTCGGGATGTACAGCGTGTAGAGGGGCATATCGTATTTGATCATGTTGACTTTTCTTATGATGAAGAGGAAGAAGAAGTGCTGCACGATATCCACCTTGATGTTAGAGCGGGTGAGACGGTGGCGCTTGTCGGTATGAGCGGCGGCGGTAAGTCCTCTCTCGTCAGCTTAATCCCGCGTTTCTATGATGTAACGGGCGGCCGTATTTTGCTCGATGGCACAGACATTAGAGAGTTTAAAGTCCGCAGCCTGAGAGATCATATAGGAATGGTTCTGCAGGATAATATTTTGTTTAGTGAATCGGTTCGAACGAATATTTTACTAGGAAAATCAGAGGCGACTGAGGAGGAGGTCATCGCCGCTGCTAAAGCGGCCAATGCCCATGATTTTATCTTAAGCTTGCCGCAAGGGTATGATACAAAAGTGGGAGAAAGAGGAGTGAAGCTTTCTGGCGGACAAAAGCAGCGTGTAGCCATCGCGAGAGTGTTTTTGAAGAACCCGCCTATCCTGATTCTTGATGAGGCTACATCAGCACTGGATCTCGAGAGTGAGCATTTAATTCAGGAGGCTATGGAGGAGCTGGCAAGAGACCGGACTACTTTTATTGTCGCTCACCGCTTATCCACTATTACACACGCAGACCGTATCGTGTTAATTGAACATGGCCGCATTGTAGAAAGCGGTACGCATGACGAACTGATCAGGCAGCAAGGGGCATATCACCGCCTGTTCCAAGTTCAGCAGCTGGATAATTAATAAAAAACACCAGCCGGAATGTCCGGCTGGTGTTTTAGTTTTCTTCTAATTCAGGAAGCTGATCGGTTGTATGGAACTTTGAGAAGCTTGTGATCAATTGATCGAGATGTTCTAAGCTTTCGCCGTATTCGAGTATAGAAGCAAGCAAATAGAGAAGGCGGAAAGAAAACTCTTCTTCATCTAGCTTCTTTGCTCTGATTTCAGCGGTGAATAAAGACATAAATTCTTTTTGATCCACCCAAAGCTTTACCGCTTCCTCCATTTCAACAGCTGTTTTCACTTTCCCGATATACCGTAACAGCAAGTGCTCATGATAACTCATTAATGAATCGAGGTAATCGACAAGCGTTCTTTGCAACTCAGGGGTTAATAAAGAAAAGTCATTATCAAACTGGTTCGTCCTCCGCAAAATATCATAGCTTCTGCGGGTGGCTAATATCATTTTTCGGTAGACGACTAGTCTCCGCTTTTTTGAAGTAACATTCTTTTTTAACGTGCCCCTGTCTTCCTTGTACATTAAATAAAGGTTATCGAGCTTTGTCAGTCGTTCACGAATCTTACTTATGTCCTTTTTCAGCACTTGATAATCCGTTTCTTGCCGCAAACTTAAACGGATCCACTTTAACGTATCTTCTGTCGTATTGTTGATCTGGTTAAAGAGCTTGGTTTCATATCTCGGCGGTAAGAACACCAGGTTCACCAGAGAAGCGGACAGTACTCCAATTATAATTGTTAAAAAGCGGAAAAGAGCAAATAGGATAAAGTTCTCGTCCTGAACTTCCATAATAACCATCAATGTGACGAGGGCAAGACCAATGGATTGTTCAAGCTTCAAGCTTACCATAATAATTAATGCAATGATGGCAGCAAGTCCAATAATGATAATGTCATTTCCAAATAGGAGCACGAACAAGATGGCTGTGGCTGCCCCAATCAAATTGGCTTGCACATTTTGGACTAGCTGTACATAAGAACGGTAAATAGTAGGCTGAATCGCGAACACTGCCGCAACACCTGCAAAAACCGGAGATGGTAAGTTAAGTAAGGTGGCAACGAATAAAGCAAGCACAATGGCTATACCAGTCTTTAAGATTCGCGCGCCTAGCTTCATAAATAATAAAGTTCCTTTCTCAGTTAGTAATCGTAGGAAAAGATTATATCATTTATCATAATTGGGAAAAAGAAAAATCTACTGCCTTCAATGTTTTCTCGATGTCTTCATCTGTATGCTCGGTCGTTAGGAACCATGCTTCATATTTTGAAGGAGCAAGGTGTATTCCTTGTGAAAGCATCAGTTTGAAGAAGCGTCCGAATAATTCACCGTCTGTTGCTTCTGCCTGCTCATAGTTGAATACTTCTTTACTTGTAAAGTAGACAGTTAAAGCACCTTTTAAACGGTTGATTGTAACAGGAATGTTATGCTTCTCTGCAGAAGCTAAAATGCCTTCTTCAAGCTTTGCTCCAAGACGATCAAGCTCTTCATAAACTCCTTCTTTTTGAAGAACTTCCAGGCAGGCGATGCCAGAGAGCATAGAGGCCGGATTGCCGGCCATTGTGCCTGCTTGATAAGCAGGGCCAAGCGGCGCGACTGTTTCCATAATTCCTTTTGGGCCGCCATATGCTCCTATTGGCAGGCCTCCCCCGATAATTTTACCCATGGCCGTTAAGTCGGGTGTAATGCCAAGCAGGTTTTGGGCACCTCCGTACATAAAACGGAAACCGGTAATAACTTCATCGAAGATCAAGAGAGCTCCAGCCTCATGAGTTAAACGTTTGACTTCCTCCAGGAAGCCTTCCTTCGGTTCGACGATGCCAAAGTTGCCGACAATCGGTTCGATTAATACAGCAGCGATGTCGTCGCCCCACTTTTCGAGCGCATTTTGCAGCGGCTCTGTCTCATTGAATGGAACAGTGATGACCTCTTCGGCAATATTTTTAGTAACACCTGCTGAGTCGGGGGTGCCGAGTGTAGATGGCCCGGAGCCTGCCGCAACAAGTACCAAGTCAGAGTGGCCGTGATAGCACCCGGCGAATTTGATAATTTTATCTCGTCCTGTGTAAGCGCGCGCTACACGGATTGTTGTCATCACCGCTTCTGTACCGCTGTTGACAAAGCGGACTTTCTCCATGCTCGGCACAGCCTCTTTCAGCATTTTAGCGAAGGTGACTTCGTGGGGGGTAGGAGTACCATAGAGAACTCCGTTTTCTGCTGCTTTCTTGATTGCTTCAGTAATATGAGGGTGCGCATGACCGGTAATAATCGGTCCGTAGGCAGCTAAGTAATCAATATATTTATTGCCGTCTATGTCCCAGAAGTAAGCACCCTGCCCGCGCTCCATAGCGACAGGGGATCCGCCTCCCACCGCTTTATACGAACGAGAAGGGCTGTTGACGCCTCCAACAATATGTTCAAGTGCTTCCTTGTGCAAACGTTCTGAATTCGAAAATTGCATGATTATGCCTCCTTATCATCAATACATTTAACATTGTAGACGTGTGCTTTCTTTTAATCAATCGATGAAGCTGATGATCACTACATATAAGAAGATAGCGAGCATATATGTATATAAATGATAAAAGTAAAGGGGGCGGGGAAATGACGGTTATGCTCTTTAGTGCAGTTATATTCTGTATGACGATGAGCATTAAGGGAATGTTTACTCCTGGAAAATCTGAACACCGTTATTTATCCTTGCATTACTTTTTGTATTTCGGTTTCTTGTACTTAACAATTACAATCGGCTTTGCTCTTATTTATATATTATTGGAGATGAATGGGTTTAAAGTGTGGGCAGAACAAGAGGCTGTTATCGCATCTTTTTGGGACAAGCTTTTAACTTCCTTGTATTTCAGCGGCATTACTTTGTTTTCCGTCGGATATGGGGATATTGTGCCTGAAGGGGCCGGCCGCTGGGCAGCTCTTATTGAGGCCTGGGTTGGTTATACAATACCGACCGCTTTTGTCGTCCGCACAATGTTGAACAAGGAAATCAACCGGTGATATATCTATTGTTTGCTATATCTTTTTGAATTCGCTACGCTAGGAAGTAATAAGATCATTCAGATAAAGAAGGAGAGAGAAAGATGCCCGTACAAGCAGGTGAAATGGCTCCAGATTTTAAGTTGGAAGCAAACAATGGAGAAACAGTCA
The DNA here is from genome assembly GCF_000812025.2 of Bacillus thermotolerans. GTDB lineage: Bacteria > Bacillota > Bacilli > Bacillales > Domibacillaceae > Quasibacillus > Quasibacillus thermotolerans. Next base: position 3,828 of record NZ_JWJE02000055.1, on the reverse strand, counting down.
GCTTATCCGATTACCGTGGGAAGAATGTTGTTCTTTATTTCTATCCAAAGGATATGACGCCTGGCTGTACCACAGAAGCATGTGACTTCCGTGACCGCCATGATGAATTTCGTAATCTAAATACGGTCATTCTCGGGGTCAGCACAGATCCCGTTGCCCGTCATGAGAAATTTATTGCAAAGTACGACCTTCCGTTTTTGCTGCTGGCAGATGAGAATCATGAGGTATGCGAGCTGTATGATGTGTGGAAGCTGAAAAAGAACTTCGGTAAAGAGTACATGGGGATTGAGCGCGCTACTTTCGTGATCGATGCGGAGGGAAAGATCGTGAAGGAATGGAGAAAGGTAAAAGTCAAAGGCCATGTAGAAGAAGCGCTTCAATTTATTAAAGAAGCGCTTGCTTAACAGATTTATATGATGATTTATTCGTGTGAGGCATTCATGCTTCACACGATTTTTGAATAGGGAGGAGAAAAGAGAGATGAATATTGTTTTTACCTTTCGCCCGCCGAGAAAGCTGCAGGAACAATTGCGAGAAAGATTCCCTGAAGAAGAGTTTCTCTATTATAAATCTATAGATGAGGCAGACAAGCTCCATACAGCGGAGGTTATCGTTACGTTCGGAGGAGACTTAACAGCTGAGCACATATCTGCTTGCAAGGAATTGAAGTGGATTATGGCGGCTTCGGCCGGTATCGAGAACATGCCGGTTGAAGCGATTGCTGAAAGAAACATTCTTGTAACTAATGCAAGAGGGATACATAAAATCCCGATGGCTGAATTTACGATGGGGTATATGCTGAATCATGTGAAGAGATTTCCGGAGCTTCAGGAGCTTCAAAGTGAAGGTGTGTGGAATAAGCGTCTTCCTCTAGAAGAGCTGGCAGGCAAACAGCTTCTTGTGATAGGTACAGGCGCGATCGGCTCTGAGATTGCCCGACTAGCTCTTGCGTTTCGGATGGACACGATTGGGGTGAATCGAAGCGGCTCACCAAATGAACAATTTGATGAAGTGTATACAGTAGATCAGCTCTTGGATGTTCTGCCGCTTGCCGACTTTGTAGTCGCTGTTCTTCCAAGCACGGAAGAGACGAAGTTCTTGTTGGAAAAAGAGCATTTTCAAGCGATGAAAAAAACGGCTGCCTTCATAAATATTGGCCGGGGAGATTTAGTGGAAGAGTCGGTGCTAATAGAGGCGCTGGATAATGAAGAGATTGCCCGTGCTTACTTAGATGTGTTTATAGATGAGCCGCTGCCTGCAGACCATCCCTTCTGGAGCCAGGAGCGGCTAACGGTGACCCCTCATATTTCCAGTATAACGAGCAAGTATGTTCCGCGTGCGATGGACATTTTTTCATTTAACCTAGACGTTTATAAGCGAGGGGAGGAAGGCTATAAGAATAAAGTAGATATAGACAGGGGATATTGATAGATATACATGGAAAAGAAGGCTTCTCTCAAATGGTAAATAAGGTGCACCTGTGATTTTCATTGACAAAATGCATGAAAAATTAGTACACTAATTGTAGAGATTATAATATAATAATACTTTTTAAAAAGAAGAGAGGTGCATGACGGTGTCTCACGAGCATAATGATTTGCAGGAAGCACTGGATACACTAAAGGCAACGGGAGTACGCATTACTCCTCAGCGTCATGCGATACTTGAATATTTAATTCAATCTATGACTCATCCAACAGCAGACGATATATATAAAGCGCTTGAAGGGAAATTCCCTAATATGAGTGTGGCTACGGTCTACAACAACTTGCGTGTTTTCCGTGAGGTAGGTCTAGTAAAGGAACTTACTTATGGAGATGCGTCAAGCCGATTTGACTTTGTAACAACGGACCATTATCACGTTATTTGCGAGGACTGCGGAAAGATCGTTGACTTCCACTATCCTGGCTTGGATGAAGTAGAACAATTGGCTTCGCATGTCACTGGATTTAAAGTAAGCCATCATCGAATGGAAGTATACGGCACATGTCCAGAATGCTCAAATGAGAAAGAAGTCCATTAAAAAAGAATTGTTCGTTCGGCGAACAATTCTTTTTTTGTTTATTTATGTTTGCGATTATATGATTCATTAAACTCTTTGCCTTCTAAAGCAGGGTCTAGGGTAAGGGGTTCCTTGCAGTGCATGCACATATCTACCCGACCAAGCATCTTTGTTGGCTTTTCGCAATTCGGACATACAACTTGGACTGCTCTTGTAGACAACATGCCAATCCAAAAGTACACTACTGTACTAGCAACAATTGATAGAAGGCCAAGCAGCATAAAGAACGTCATCCAAAAAGGAGAAGTTCTAAAGAAAATTCCTACATACATTATGACGAAACCGATGAAGATTAAACTGAGCGCAAAGGTGCGTATTCGGTTGATTTTGCTTGTGTATTTTTTTGCCATTATCTTTCCCCTCCCACTTAATAGACTATATCACAATTCATAAATAAAAAAGTAATGGAAATAGACCAAATTGAAAACTTTCCAAGTGGAAGAGGAATTCACGCTGTTTTTGTCGAAATCACAATGATATAGAATTAGCCTTAGAACAAACTTGCATTTGGGGGAATGAATATGGAGGACATCCTTCGCCCGCTTTACCAGGAACGAACAAGCCAGCAAAATACACTTGGTGTGGTAGCTATAGAGAAGAAGGAACAGGAGGCCTCTTTCACGGAAGGCTTTGATGCTATTCTGCTAACTATTGTTAAAGAGGCGGAGACGCCAGTTTTTATTAAGCATTACCTTTATCAGGAGAAAAAGGCGGCTCTTTATATAGTTACAGAAAGCCGAATGAAAGAATGGCTGCTGCTGGGCAGTAATAGAAAATTCATCGAATGGATTTATCATGGCCGAGTGCTATTTGACCGAAATGAATACATTCATGAAATCAAAAAGGAAATGAGAGAATTCCCTTTCTTCGGACGCAAAATTAAAATGACCATTGAATTTTCCAAGCTCATTAGAAGGTGTACAGATGGGCGGGCCTTCTTCCGTAATGGCCAGTATTTAGATGCTTATAACAGCGTTATGCACTCATTGCACCATCTTGCCCGACTGGCGGTCATCGAAAGCGGGTTTTATCCGGAAGTAACCGTTTGGCTTCAAGTAAAGCAAATCGAGCCGGAAATTTACAAGTTATATGAGGAGCTTGTAACAAGTGATGAGGAATTGGAGAAGCGCTTGGAGCTTCTCTTTATTGCCAGTGATTTTCTGATTCACTCTCGAACGGAAAACGGAGCAGCTCATCTTTTGTCTATATTAAAGGAGAAGGAAGCGTGGACGTTTCAGGAGCTGCTAGATCATCCGGAGATCCACTATTACGCTGTAGACTTAAGCGTGCTGCTGGAATATTTGATAGAGAAATCGTTTGTTCAAGAGTTTCGAGTTGAGACGAAGGGACAAGGGGTTTATCACCGTTATTACCAAGCGGTAGCTGATTAGGTTTTTTATTAAAAAGGGTTGACGGATTAATAAATGCTTGTTATATTAATAAGCGTCGCTGATGGCAACAAACACAGCGGCGCTTAAAAAATAAAAAAGGTTTGACAAGCATACAAGCTTGTGTTACTATTAAAAAGTCGCTGTTGAGGCGAGATGAACATTGATCTTTGAAAACTGAACAAAATACATGCCAGTTAATTCTTGATTTATTTATGAGTAAAGGATCATCTGCTAAGATCGTCACGTCCTGTGACAACGCAGATGCCTGCACATCCTGTGCAATGCAAACATCTTTTTGGAGAGTTTGATCCTGGCTCAGGACGAACGCTGGCGGCGTGCCTAATACATGCAAGTCGAGCGGACGGAAGGGAGCTT
>NZ_JWJE02000054.1 GCF_000812025.2 Bacillus thermotolerans | reverse complement strand
AAGCAAATGTTCGGACGCTGGAGAGGCGGTAAGCCTTGGAAGCGGACGGTTATTTGACTCGAGTGTCGAGGAGCCGGAGCTGGACAACACACAACAAAATGGCAAGGTTTTGCCGGTTACTTCCCAAGCATATTATCCAGTTTTGAAAGAACAACGTTCTTTCAACCTTATACAGTCTGGCGGCTATAGCGAAGAGGCCACACCCGTTCCCATCCCGAACACGGAAGTTAAGCTCTTCAGCGCCGATGGTAGTTGGGGGCTTCCCCCTGTGAGAGTAGGACGCTGCCAGGCTGTTATAATATTTATATCGTCGCGGGATGGAGCAGTTCGGTAGCTCGTCGGGCTCATAACCCGAAGGTCGCAGGTTCAAATCCTGCTCCCGCAATTACTGGTCCGGTAGTTCAGTTGGTTAGAATGCCTGCCTGTCACGCAGGAGGTCGCGGGTTCGAGTCCCGTCCGGACCGCCATTATACTTGGTTTTACATACAGCGAAACTTTGTTTCGTTTCTTTTTTTATGTAGCAATTTAAGATATACTATATTAAGCACATTACCTTAGGATTATGATTTCCTAAGGTTTTTTTACGATTATTATGTGATAAGGGAGACTCTGTATGGACAGACTAACATTTTCCACTAAAAGCGCTGAGCAAACCCAGGGGTTCGCTGAAAAGCTAGCTTCCTTCTTATGCCCTGGAGACGTTCTGCTGTTAGAAGGAGATTTAGGAGCAGGTAAAACTACGTTTACCCAGGGCTTGGCAAAGGGGCTTGGCGTAAAGCGAACAGTGAATAGCCCTACCTTTACTATTATTAAGGAGTATAAAGGGCGCCTGCCATTGTATCACATGGATGTCTATCGTGTGAGTGGTGAAGAAGAGGATCTTGGGTTTGATGAGTACTTTTATGGAGATGGTGTGTGTGTAGTAGAGTGGGCACACTTAATTGAGAGCCAGCTACCCGATCAGTATTTAAAGATCTCTCTCTTCCATAAAGGAAACGATGAACGTCATATACAGTTAGAGCCTATCGGCAGCAGATATGTTCAGTTGAGTGAGGAGTTTGCAAATGAAAGTACTGGCGATTGATACAACTACTTATACATTAGGAGTTTCTCTCTTAGAAGGGGAGAAGCTGATTGGTGAATATACGACGGATTTAAATAAAAACCATTCTTTGCGCGTGATGCCGGCGGTTGAAGCGTTAATGAAAGAGTGCGGCGTTGAGCCGGCGGAGCTAGAGAAGATTGTTGTAGCAAAAGGACCTGGTTCTTATACAGGTGTCCGTATTGGGGTCACGATTGCTAAAACGCTGGCTTGGTCCCTGAAGGTTCCGCTTTCAGGTGTGTCTAGCTTGGCTGTGTTGGCTGCTTCTGCACACTTCTATCCTTCTTATATTTCCCCTATTTTTGATGCACGGCGGGGCAGAGTATATACTGGGTTATATAAATACGAAAAGGGCCAGCTGGTCACTGTAAAGGAAGATAGAAATGTCTTGCTTACAGATTGGTGCCATGAGTTAAAAGAATTGCCTGGCGAGATCCTGTTTGTCGGTAAGGATGTAGCTCTGCATAAGGAAACGATACGGGAAGAAATGAATGAGCAGGCTGTATGCGGGAAGGAATATACTTCTTATCCTCGGCCATATGAGCTTGGAATTCTTGGGTTACAGGCGCCCGATGAAGAGATCCATTCCTTCGTCCCTAATTATATTAGGCTGGCAGAGGCAGAAGCGAAATGGCTGGAGAAACAGGCAGATGAAAAGAGAAATGGATGAATTGTACGTTCGCCGCATGACGATTGCGGATGTTGACAAAGTGTATGAAATTGAGCACAAGAGCTTTACGGCTCCTTGGACGAAAGAATCTTTTGTGCAGGAAATGACAAGTAATCATTTTGCTATTTATCATGTAGCTGAGTGGCAGGGCAAGGTGGTTGGCTACTGCGGGATGTGGCTGGTACTGGATGAATCGCAAATTACCAACATTGCGGTTTTGCCTGAATACCGTGGACAGGGTTTTGGCGAAAAGCTTCTCGTTTATGTAATGGAAGCAGCTAGAAAAAATGGAGCTTCCGTTATGTCATTAGAAGTGCGAGTAAGTAATCTGGCTGCACAGCATTTGTACAAGAAACTCGGGTTTCAAACAGGCGGCATTAGAAAAAACTATTATTCCGATAACCAAGAGGATGCGTTAGTAATGTGGGTGAGACTATAATGAAAAAAGATATTTATATTCTAGGCTTAGAGACAAGTTGTGATGAAACAGCGGCAGCCATTATTAAAAATGGAAGAGAAATTGTGTCCAATGTTGTTGCTTCTCAGATAGAAAGTCATAAACGTTTTGGCGGTGTAGTTCCCGAAATTGCTTCTCGCCATCATGTGGAGCAAATCACACTTGTTTTGGAAGAAACGTTGAAGCAGGCAAGTATGACTTTTGAAGACTTAAACGCCATTGCGGTCACCAAGGGGCCAGGTCTTGTCGGTTCATTGCTTATTGGGGTGAATACGGCAAAAGCCTTGGCTTTTGCCCATCAGCTTCCAGTGATCGGCGTGCATCACATTGCCGGGCACATTTATGCTAATCGATTAATTGAAGAATTTACGTTCCCGTTGCTTTCGCTTGTCGTATCAGGTGGGCATACGGAGCTGGTGCTCATGAAGGAGCATGGAAAATTTGAAGTGATTGGTGAGACGCGTGATGACGCCGCTGGAGAAGCATATGATAAGGTAGCCCGCACGTTAGGTCTTCCTTATCCAGGGGGCCCTCATATAGACCGCCTTGCTCATGAGGGAGAGGCGACTGTTGATTTGCCGAGAGCGTGGCTGGAGGAAGGCTCCTACGATTTCAGCTTTAGCGGCTTGAAGTCAGCTGTCATTAATACACTTCACAATGCTAAGCAGCGAGGAATTGAGATCCAGCCGGAAAATTTAGCGGCCAGTTTTCAGCAAAGCGTCATCGAGGTATTAACGGTGAAAACAGTGAAAGCGGCAAAAGAATTTGGTGTTAAACAAGTATTGCTTGCTGGAGGAGTCGCCGCGAACAAAGGGTTGCGTACGAGTCTAGAAGCAGCCTTCTCTGAAACAGAAGGCGTTCAGCTTATCATTCCTCCGCTAAGTCTTTGTACAGACAATGCTGCCATGATTGGGGCAGCAGGCACTATTTTGTATGAGAAGGGAATTTTTGAGGACTTGGCTATGAATGGCTATCCATCCTTAGATATTGAACAAGGCTAAAGAGACTGGGACCTCAGTCTCTTTTTTTATTGTTCACATCTTGTGGATATATTGTGGATATTCGTTTTAGTTTGTGGATAAAATCAAGAAAGAAAGCAAGTTTTTTCTGTGTAAAATGTGGATAAACAAAGAGTGTTCTGTGGATAATGTGCATATGTGTGATGAGAAGGATAGAGAGCGGGTTTCAAATGTGGATAATTATGTGTAAAAAACACCGGAATAATCCGGTGTTTTTAGCTAGTTATTCATGAAGCTCTTCCCATTCTTCCATAAGCTGTTCAAGCTCTGATTGACAAGTATCAATGATTTCCTGCTGTTCCATTGACTTCTCGTGATCCTGGAATACTTCAGGCTGGCAGAGAAGCTCTTCGGCTGAAGCAATGCTCGCTTCTAATTCTTCAATTCGTGCTTCTATTTCTTCGATGCGCCGTCGTTTTTGGCGCTCTTTCTTTTTTTGCTCTTTATCTAAATGATAGTTAGAAGCATCGCTTGCAGGGGCTTCATTGGCAGTTGCCTTCACTTCTTTTGCTTCTTCTAGTGCGGCCCATTCTGCTTGTTCCTGCTTCTTCTCTACATAGTAGTTGTAATCACCAAGATATTCCGTCATGCCTTCTTGAGACATTTCAATGACTTTAGAGGCCAGGCGGTTAATGAAGTAACGGTCATGGGAAACAAAGAGGAGCGTGCCGGGATAATCAATCAGCGCATTCTCCAGTACTTCCTTACTGTCTAAGTCAAGGTGGTTAGTCGGTTCATCCAATACAAGGAAGTTGGCCTTTTGCATCATTAATTTAGCGAGGGCCAGGCGTGCTTTCTCTCCGCCGCTTAGCGCTTGTACCGGTTTTAATACATCATCACCGGAGAATAAAAAGTTTCCGAGGGTGGTTCGAATATCTCTTTCACTTTCGGAAGGGTAGTCGTCCCACAATTCATTTAGTACCGTTTTATTAGATGTTAAGTTGGCTTGCTCCTGATCGTAATAGCCAATCGTTACATTGCTGCCGATCGTAAATTCTCCGGCTTTCTTTTTAAGGGTACCTACAATGGTCTTTAGGAAGGTAGATTTCCCTGCCCCGTTCGGTCCTACAAGAGCCACGCTCTCTTCCCGTGTGATATACAAGTTCAGGTCACGGGCAATGATGCTGTCTTCATAACCAATAGATAAATTGTTTACCTTCAATACTTCATTTCCGCTTTGCCTCTCGATATCGAACATGAAGCTGGCTGATTTTTCCTCTCCATCTGGCCGGTCCATTAATTCCATGCGCTGCAATTGTTTACGGCGGCTTTGTGCCCGCTTGGTGGTCGAAGCACGAGCGATATTGCGTTGAATAAAGTCCTCCAGTTTGGCAACCTGTTCCTGCTGCTTTTCGAACTGCTTCATTTCTCTTTCATATTGCTCCGCCTTTTGTTCTAGATAGCGGCTGTAGTTACCATGAAATTTCTTAATATGCTGTCGTGATACTTCATATACCTGGTTGACTACTTTATCAAGAAAATAGCGGTCATGGGAGACGATTAAAATAGCTCCATCATAACCTTGCAAATAATGTTCAAGCCATGAAAGTGTGTCAATGTCCAGGTGGTTAGTCGGTTCGTCCAAGATTAAAATATCAGGCTTAGCGAGGAGCAGCTTTCCAAGAGCCAGCCGAGTTTTTTGGCCGCCGCTTAAGCTGGAGATCTTCGTGTCATCCTCGAAGACCTGGAAGTTTAGTCCGTGCAGAATAGAGCGGATGTCGGCTTCATATTGATAACCGCCCATTTCTTTAAAGCTGTTTTGCATTTCATCATATTCTTTCATGACTTTTTCATACTGGCCGGCATCCTCATAGACAGCGGGCTCCGCCATCTTTGTCTCTAACTGACGAAGCTTCTGTTCCATCTCCCGCAGGTGGGAGAATACGGAAAGCAGTTCCTCCATGATGGATAAGTCAGATTCGAGCCCTGTATTTTGCGCCAGGTAACCAATGGACACATCCTTTGGCTTGGAGATGTTGCCTGAGTCATACGGCAGAATGCCGGCAATCATTTTGAGCAGAGTAGATTTCCCAGCCCCATTCCGGCCTACAAGGGCAATCCGGTCTCTCGTTTGTATCTCAAGTTTAATATTAGACAATATAAGTTCAGCGCCAAAATGTTTTGTCAGTTGCTGTACTTGCAATAAAATCAATTTTCTCACCTCAGTTTTCTATTATAAGTGTATCTAATTCTTTAGAAGGGGGCAATTTTCTTTAATAATGCAAATAGAGGGAGGAAAAAGTTGAAAGACAATTAATAGAAATTATTGTATGATGAAAGAAGCGAATCTAAGAGAACGTTTACACGACAACAAGTAAGCGGTGGAGGTACAGCCATGAGTAATGATTCATTAAAAATCCCGCAAGCGACAGCGAAGCGTCTGCCCTTGTACTATAGGTTTATTCAAAACTTACATTCTTCCGGTAAACAGCGTGTGTCCTCAGCGGAATTAAGTGAAGCGGTTAAGGTGGATTCTGCCACCATTCGCCGTGATTTCTCCTATTTCGGAGCACTTGGAAAGAAGGGCTATGGATATAATGTCAGCTACCTGCTTTCCTTTTTCCGAAAAACGCTGGACCAAGATGAGGTTACAAATGTTGCTTTGATCGGTGTGGGAAATTTAGGCACAGCTTTTTTGAACTACAACTTTATGAAGAATAATAATACGAAGATCCAGATTGCTTTCGATATTGACGAAAAGAAAATCGGAACAACCATTGGGGATGTGCCGATTTATCACTTGGACGAGCTGGAACAAGTACTACAGGAAAAGGATATTGCAGTGGCTATTTTGACCATTCCGGCATCGGTTGCTCAAAGAATCACAGATAGACTAGCCTCTTGTGAGATTAAGGGCATTTTGAATTTCACTCCCGCTAGATTGAATGTTCCTTCCTCTATACGTGTTCATCATATTGACTTAGCCGTAGAGCTTCAATCGTTAGTATACTTTCTGAAGAATTACCCCGGAGTGGAAGAAGCAAAAACAGAATAGAATTATAGCTGGATATCAGTTATCATGGAGAAAAGGAGGTGTTGCCGCATGGCGATGGGTGTAGGAAGCATTATTCTGATTGCTGGAGCAGCATTGTTAATTTTTGGACCGAAGAAGCTCCCTGAACTTGGACGAGCAGCGGGAGATACGTTGAAAGAGTTCAAGAATGCGACTAAGGGACTTGCAGATGATGACGATAAACCGGTGGATAAGAAAGATCCCCAGTAAGGTTAGGATGAATGGCAATGAGTCGACATGACATGACGATACATGAACATATTAGCGAATTAAGAAAGCGGCTCCTTGTTGTAGTCGTTTTCTTCTTCCTGGCTATGATTGCCGGCTTGCTTCTAGCTGAACCGGTTATTCATTACTTGCAGCATGCGGACGAGGCGCAGGAACTGACGATGAACGCATTCCGTGTGACAGATCCGCTGAAGATTTACTTTCAAATGGCTTTTGTAATCGCCTTTATTCTAACAAGTCCAATGATTCTTTATCAGTTATGGGCATTTATTAGTCCGGGATTATTGGAGAAGGAAAGAAAGGTTACGCTCAGCTACATCCCAGTGTCACTGTTGTTGTTTCTAGCAGGCCTTTCATTTTCTTACTTTATTCTCTTTCCGTACATTATTCATTTTATGATGCGATTATCAGGAGACTTAAATATCGAACAGGTCATTGGCATCAATGAATACTTTCAGTTTTTATTCCAAATCACTATTCCTTTTGGTATTCTTTTTCAGCTTCCTATTGTCGTCTTGTTCTTAACAAGGCTTGGAATTGTGACGCCAATGTTCCTTTCACAGATTCGCCGTTATGCATATTTCGTCTTGCTTGTTATAGCAGCATTGATTACACCACCAGATGTAATTTCCCATTTGATGGTGACCGTACCGCTGTTGGTTTTATATGAAGTCAGTATATGGGTATCAAAAATCGGCTACAAGAAAGTATTAAAAGCTGAAATAGAGGCAGCAAACCGGTAGCACATAGAAAAAAGCTGTTCCCCGAAGCAGCGAGCTTCCATTCAGGGTGGAGACTCGTTTTTGGGGGAGCAGCCTTATTTTTTCTCTTTCTTTTTCATGGCAAAATGCACATATACTAATCGAATACCAGAGCCGATATCCATAGTAGCCAGCAGGATCAGCAAGTAAGTGAAAAAGCCAAACCCACTGGCATTAACATCTTCAATCGCTAAGTAAGTAAAAAAGATACCGAGAATGAGATAGAATATCCCGGCTTTTAGTGGTGACTGTCTCATGAAATTCCTCCAAATATTCGCTGTCTTCTACCAAAGAAGCCAAGCGGCAAAGCTCTGTATTTGTTCCGCCTCTCTCCTTATTCGCTCGATATCATCTGCATAAAAATATTGGATGAGAATGACCAAGGAATTCATGGCTACATGGGCGAATATAGGAACGATGAGTCTTTTGGTTTTCACATAAAGAAAAGCAAAGGTGAAGCCCATAGAGGCATAAATAAGAAAATGTTCCGGCTCTAAATGCACAATCGAAAAAATAGCAGAGCTGATAAGTGCCGAAACCCAAAATGAGTATTTGCGGTACAGGCTTCCAAAAATGACTTTCCTAAATACAATTTCTTCAAGAATGGGACCGATGATCGCCACTACAATCATCATAGCCGGCACGATCTCAACCACAGACATAATTGTCTCTGTATTTTCCGAACCCATTTCGATGCCGAGCATCGTTTCAATCATAACCGCTATATTTTGGGCGAACATAGCTAGGAATACGCCAGCTACAGCCCATATAGCAGACAAGAGCGGTGACAGCGGCTGGCCCATTCGCTCAAGTTCTCTCTCGTTTGCTTTCCGCAAGAGAATCCAGATAATGATTAAGGCAACGGAAAAGCTAAATACATTCCAATATCCCGGGAGAAAACGGATAATCGTCGGTCTGTCAATCCCCATAGCTTGACCAAGCGGAAGCAATAGCGGAAAGGCCGCGAGTGCAGATAGCTGCATGAGAATATACACAATTAAAATATATCCGTACTCTTTCTTCAAATAAATAAACTCCTTTTTAATAATCAATCTAAACAACAGTTACAATTATTTTACTAATAAACAGCTATCCGTTCAAACAGAAGTGTCTATTTCTGTCGATATTTAGTTTTCTAAAAAATCTGTGCTTCGCTCTTGCAAAAATAAAACATATTGCTTATTATATTAATTGGATTAGCACTCTGTTATCGAGAGTGCTAAAATACAAACAATTACATATATTCCAAGGAGGTTGTTTCACTTGTTAAAACCACTAGGTGATCGCGTAGTAATTGAGCTGGTTGAAACAGAAGAGAAAACTGCCAGCGGTATTGTATTGCCGGATTCAGCAAAAGAGAAACCGCAAGAGGGCAAAGTTGTGGCAGTCGGCAATGGCCGTGTGCTTGACAGCGGTGAGCGAGTAGCTCCAGAAGTAGCTGAAGGCGATCGTATTATTTTCTCTAAATATGCTGGTACAGAGGTGAAATACGAAGGACGCGAACTATTAATCCTTCGTGAAAGCGACATCCTTGCTGTAACAGGTCAATAATAAACGAATTTCCTATAAAATGAAAACGATATACCATACTTTTAAATAACTAGGGAGGTTTTTTTACATGGCTAAAGAGATTAAGTTTAGCGAAGAAGCACGCCGCGCAATGCTTAGTGGTGTTGATCAGCTGGCTGATGCTGTAAAAGTAACTCTTGGACCTAAAGGACGCAACGTGGTTCTTGAGAAAAAATTCGGTTCACCATTGATCACAAACGATGGGGTAACGATTGCAAAAGAAATCGAACTAGAAGATGCATTTGAAAACATGGGTGCGAAGCTTGTAGCAGAAGTAGCAAGCAAAACAAACGATGTAGCCGGTGACGGTACAACAACTGCGACTGTTCTTGCTCAAGCGATGATTCGCGAAGGCTTGAAAAACGTAACAGCAGGCGCAAACCCTGTTGGTGTACGCAAAGGTATCGATCTTGCTGTTCAGCGTGCAGTAGAAGCATTAAAAGAAATCTCTAAACCAATCGAAGGCAAGGAGTCTATTGCCCAAGTAGCAGCTATTTCATCTGCAGATGAGGAAGTTGGCCAATTGATTGCGGAAGCAATGGAGCGTGTAGGTAACGACGGTGTTATCACAATCGAAGAATCCAAAGGCTTCACAACAGAGCTTGACGTAGTAGAAGGTATGCAATTTGACCGCGGCTACGCTTCTCCTTACATGGTAACAGACTCTGACAAGATGGAAGCTGTTCTTGAAAACCCATATATCCTAATCACAGACAAGAAGATCTCTAATATCCAAGAGGTACTTCCAGTTCTTGAGCAAGTGGTTCAGCAAAGCAAACCGCTTCTTATGATCGCTGAAGATGTAGAAGGCGAAGCATTAGCTACACTTGTTGTGAACAAGCTTCGCGGTACATTCAATGCAGTTGCTGTAAAAGCTCCTGGATTCGGTGATCGTCGTAAAGCAATGCTTGAAGATATCGCTATCTTAACTGGCGGTCAAGTGATTACTGAAGATTTAGGTTTAGACCTGAAATCTGCAGATATCACTCAGCTTGGACGCGCAGCAAAGGTTGTAGTTTCTAAAGAAAATACAACTATCGTTGAAGGTGCTGGAGACTCTGCTCAAATCGAAGCTCGTGTCAACCAAATTCGTGCTCAATTAGAAGAGACTACTTCTGAATTTGACCGCGAGAAGCTGCAAGAGCGCTTAGCGAAATTAGCTGGCGGCGTAGCAGTTATCAAAGTTGGTGCAGCAACTGAAACTGAATTGAAAGAGCGCAAGCTTCGCATCGAAGACGCATTAAACGCGACTCGTGCGGCTGTAGAAGAAGGTATTGTATCCGGTGGTGGTACAGCACTTGTGAACGTATACAACAAAGTAGCAGAAGTAGAAGCAGAAGGCGATGTAGCAACTGGTATCAATATCGTGCTTCGTGCATTGGAAGAACCAATTCGCCAAATTGCATTCAACGCTGGTCTTGAAGGATCTGTCGTTGTGGACCGCTTAAAACGCGAAGAAATTGGTGTTGGCTTCAACGCAGCTACTGGCGAGTGGGTAAATATGATCGACCAAGGTATCGTTGACCCAACTAAAGTAACTCGTTATGCTCTTCAAAATGCAGCATCTGTTGCAGCTATGTTCTTAACAACTGAAGCAGTTGTTGCTGACAAGCCAGAAGAGAACGCTGGCGGCCCTGCAATGCCTGACATGGGCGGCATGGGCGGCATGATGTAATAAAGGGATATAAACCCTTATATGCAGACATTCTAACCGACTGAGAGGAGTTATTGTCCTCGGTTTTGTCCTCTTATTTTAAAACTGGGCAAAAAATAGCAACAAAAAGAGCTAATTATAAGAGAAGGTCTTTCATCAGTTCACTAAACTGTTGGGAGGCCTTTTCTTCCATATTGGCAGTCATATGAGCATAAATATTCATTGTGGTATTTATGTCTGAATGACCTAAACGCTGTTGAATTTCTTTAATGCCTACTCCTGCCTCGATCAGTAAAGATGTGTGAGTATGTCTAAAAGAGTGGGGAGTGATATTCTTTTCAATGTTAGTTTTTTTGAGCAGCCGTTTAAGCCTAGTTTCAATAACTTTTCTTAATTGCGGGTGACCGTCTTCCCGTGCAAAGATAAATGCCAAGTCTTGATAAGCTAGTCTGTTTTTCAACTTGATTTCATTTTGGTAAACTCTGTGTTTTTTTAGTAGGCTGACAATCGTTTCATCAATTCGAATGGTACGAACAGATCCTTTTGTCTTAGGAGTTAGCAGCTGGTATTTTTCCACATGGTTGTTTGGGTTGTAAAGAGTTTTTGTAATGCGGATGGTACCAAGCTTATCATTGAAATCTGTCCATTTTAAAGCAAGAAGTTCACCAATTCTGAGGCCGGTATAGGCAAGTACGCTAAAGACCAAATGATCCATTTCTAGCCCGTCAGAGTGGGCGAGCTTTAGAAAATGTGCCAGCTCCTCTTTTTCTAAAAAGAGAATTTTCTCTTGTTCCTTTTCTAAGTCTTCTATACTTTGCTGTTTCTTAGGCAATTGAAAGTCTTCAGTTGGGTTTATTTTAATAATCCCCTGAGTTTTAGCCTTTCGGAAAATCATACGGCCACAGGCATGAATGCCTCCTACATAATTGCGGCTATATTGCTCATTCAATTCCAGCATCCGGTCTTCATACATTTTCTTTGTTATTTTGCTAATTGGATATGGTCCCCAGACTGAAATAAAGTGCTTCATTTCCTTTTCACGTGCCCGGACGCTACTTATTTTTACACCGCTTCGACTGTAAGTCTTCAGCCAATCCTTTGCAAAAGTTTCAAAGGAGATGTCAGACTCTTTAACTAAAGTTCCTTTGTCTTTTTGAAGTTCCACAAGGCGAGCTGCCGTCTGGGCTTCTTTCTTCGTCTTAAATCCCCCTTTGGATACTTCTAGGCGTTTTTTAGTTAGTGGATCAATGCCTAGGTAAATGTGATAGCTCCAACTTTTTCCCCGTTGCTTGAACTTAGCCATTTTTTAGCCTCCTTAATGTCTTCATTCATCAAATAACTTTTTCATCAAATCCAATAATTTTTTCTTATCTTGGATAGTTAATAGATGCTCCTTATATTTTAAAAGGTTGCTGTGCAGGGGGCTGAACAATTCTTCAATATCTATGGCTTGCTCATGTTGCTTTCTCGACATTTCTTTGACTTCTTCCCTGGTAGCTACACGCATTTTCATTTTTCGAATTTCTTTGGCCCTGTTTAAAATAGATATGGTTTCTTCATCTAGAAGACCTGCTTTTTCAAGCATTTCAAATCTATCTACGTCTAGCGCTGCTGCCAATTTGTTAATTGTATCAATTGTAGGCTTTCTGGGCTTATTGGTACGAGGGTCAACTCCTTTTTCTAAGGTACTTAAATACGTGTGGCTGAGTCCTGTTGCTTTTGATAATTCTCTCAATGATCTTTTGCCTCTCAAATTTCTTAAATAAAGACCAAAATGGTCCATGAAAATCACCTGCTTTCAATTATTTTATAAATTGATTGTAAATCATGGTTGACAAATGTGCAAGGAGGACTATACAATATTTAACAAGGAGGTGTAAACCGTGAATACCAATAGGTTGAAAGAAGTTAGAATTGAAAGGGGCATGTCAATATCAGAGTTGGCGAGACGTTCGCGGTTAAGCAGGGCAACTGTAACGGACATAGAGATGGGACGCAGTAATCCAACCGTTAAAACCATTGCTGCAATCTGTGAAGCAATAAGTGCAGACCCAAATGAAATTTTTTTTGGTTTTCCTGTAAACCATGAATACCAAAAAATCGCTAAAAATAGGAGGTTAATGACTGATGATTGAAATCAAATTGGATGATGAGCAATTAAAGGATCTATATCTGGCAGAAGTAAGAAAAAGATTGGAAAAGTTTGAGGCTGAATCATACCTTATGAATTCTAAACAGCTTTGTAAGTTTCTCAATTTGTCATGGCCTACTATTCAACAGACCTTTTTAATAGATCCTAGCTTTCCATCTATTCGATTGGGGAGCAAGTGGCTTTTTAATAGAAAAGAAGTCCAAGAATATATTGATTACTGGTCAAGTGAAGTCAAGAGAAAAGAAAGGACCTAACCAAGCTTCTGTTTTTTCTTAACCAAGAGACCTATAGCACCAAAATTTATTGAACAATGAGGTGATTAAAATGAGCATGGAAAAACAATCGAAACAGAAACGAAGACTTCAAAACCAAATGGAACAAGCAGCTGTATCCTATGCAAAACTATTTAAATGGCCCGTTTTTCCACTTCATTCGATGGTAAATGGCAAGTGTACATGTGGTTATAAATGTTCAAGCCCTGGTAAACACCCTAGGACTAAGAGAGGTTTATATGATGCCACTAATAATATCGGAGCCATTAGGAGCTGGGAATGGGGACAGGCCAATATTGGAGTGCCAACGGGACGAGTAAGCGGTTTTATAGCATTAGACATTGACCCTAGACATGGAGGAAATGAATCAATAGAAAGATTAATTCTAAAATATGGAGGGTTACCAGATACAGTGGAAGCATTAACTGGCGGCGGAGGTCGTCATATTCTGTTTAAGTACCCAGGAAAAATGAAGAATAAGACAAATATTCTTCCAGGACTCGATATAAGAGGGGATGGTGGCTATATCGTGGTTGCTCCTTCAATTCATACTAGTGGGAAAACTTATGAATGGGAGTTGTCTAGTAGACCTGACGAGATGGAACTAGCCGATGTGCCAGAGTGGCTTCTAAAACTGACTTTAGATCCGGAAAAGGGGAGGGGAAGACGACCAAATAATTACTGGCTTGATCTATTAAATGGAGTGGATAAGGGAGAAAGGAATAATGCTACTGCTTCATTAACGGGTTATCTTTTACGGCATGGCATTTCTGCTGCTGTAGCGTTTGAATTGGTGATGTTATGGAATGAAAGGAACAATCCTCCGGAAGATCCAGAAGTGGTTGAAGCCACATTTAACAGCATATTGAAGAAAGAAATCACACGGCGCAAGAAGGGGGTAAGTTTATGATCAAGCCGAGTAAAGAAACCCAAAAAAATATAGTGGTATATGAGGAGGCAAATCAAAAAGAGATAAAAGAAGAAAAAGAGAGCCAAGCTCAAGTATTGATTCGGCTGGCGGCAGGGGTTGAATTATTTCACACAATGGAACAGGAAGCATTTGCTAGATTCATTGTAAATCAGCATTATGAAACATGGCCGTTGAGAGGGAAGGGGTTTAAACTTTGGTTAACGAAGAAATACTTTGAAGAAACAGGAAAAGCACCAGGAAGTCAAGCGTTAGCAGACACGCTAGGAGTTCTGGAAGCGAAGGCACTATTTGAAGGTGAAGAGCGCAGGGTTTACACAAGAATAGCAGAAAAAGATAAAAATATTTATATAGATTTGTGCAACAGAGAATGGGAAGCAGTCAAGGTCACAGTTGATGGTTGGGAGGTTGTGAAAAATCCTCCAGTAATGTTTAGACGATCGAACATAGCGGAAGAGATACCGAGACCAGTTAAAGGAGGAAGGGTCGAAGATTTAAAACCATTCGTTAATTATCGTAATGAAGCGGATTGGAAACTTATAGTTGCCTGGTTGTTAGCGGCACTAAGACCAGGAGCACCATGTCCAGTACTAACTATGCAAGGGGAACAGGGAAGTGCGAAAAGTACAACCACAAAAGTTTTAATAGCATTGATAGATCCTTCAGTTCTACCGCTTAGGGCTTTGCCAAGAGAGGAAAGAGACCTTTCTATCGCGGCTAAAAATACTTGGGTGTTAGCGTTTGATAATTTATCTGGTCTGTCTAATGTTATGAGTGACGCACTGTGTAAGTTATCAACGGGGGGAGGATTAGCTACAAGGAAACTTTATAGTGATGATGAAGAAGCAGTTTTCCAGGTAATGAGACCTGCTATTTTAAATGGGATTGATGATATAGCCAAACGACAGGACTTGCTAGATCGCTCTATAGTTCTTTATTTACCGAGTATTGCGGAAAATCAACGAAAAGATGAACAAACTTTTTGGCGGGATTTCAAAGCTACTCAACCTCGAATTCTAGGAGCGTTATTTACACATTTAAGTGGAGCAATCAAAGAAAGTCCTCATGCCGAATTGACGTCTAAACCACGTATGGCAGACTTTGCTTTGTGGGTGACTGCAGCAGAAAAAAGTCTGGGATGGGAAAAAGGGAGTTTCATGAATGTATATAACTCTAATAGGCAGGAAGCAATAGACCAAGGGCTCGAATCAGATCCAGTGGGAGTAGCAGTTCAAGCGCTTATGAAAGATAAGAATACATGGACCGGAACAGTAGCAGAGACCTTATCCGTATTAGGCATGCATGTAGATGATGTAAGAACGCTCAAGAGTAAATCGTGGCCAACTTCCCGACAATTGAAACAAAGATTAAGAAGGATTGCACCTGCTTTAAGATTAAAAGGAATAGAATTTACAGACTTAGGAAGAAGAGCGAAGGGGATGATGATACAACTAGATAACCTAGCAAAAATAAATACATTATCTACACTATCTACACAAAGTCTGTCAAATCAATATTCTACATATGTACACGACGATGTAGATAGTGAAGAAATATTTACAAAGGAAAAAGCCTACAACGGAACGGTTTATGTAGATAATGCAGATAATGTAGAAGAGCTTCCTGGCCAATCTTACGCTAATAGGGAGAGTGAAGTCCTATGATTTATACAATCCTTTCAGAATGCTGGGAGCATGATATTTTTCTCACTGTTGTAGAAGACCGGTTAATAGCAAATTATGAGAGAGGTACTTTCCAGAATGCGTTGCGTTTTAAAATTAAACAATTCAAGCCGTTCCTTATTAAGCGCATACAACAAAATGAAGCGATGAAAGCAAGCGGTTGGATTGTAGGATTATTTGGCGATGTATATGAATATCAATTCAGTTTCAATTCTTATTTATATATGGAACGGGATCAAGAAACTCAGTTTACTTTATGGAGAAGTACTGAAAGTAAAATAGGAACAGATTATTACAAAAAAATATTATATTCTGCTTCTTTTGAAGAAGCCTATGAAAAGGCTGCTGTATACCTACAATGGTGGGAAGGTCGTCGCAGAAAGGGGGTGATTTGATAATAAAACATCGCTTCAATAACAGAAAAACAAAGGAGTCGCTATCTTTAATAGTGATTTTAATAATTTCGCATTTCCGATTTTTACGTATAAGTTAAGATGAAAAGGCTACCAAAGCATCATTAGAGAGATTATAGAGACGAACATGAAGGCCTTTTATAAAATAATCTTAGTTATATTAAAATTATTATCTAATCTCCATTACACCATATTAGCCGGGAGGCGTATCTATGCTATATGATTCGAGATATCTATAATTGTTAGATATAAGGAAGGGATTTTGTGGTTTTAATTCTAAAAAAGGAAGTGAGAAATAGTAATGAAACTAACAGAGAAGCAGAAGCGCTTTTGTGACTTTTATATAGAAACCGGAAATGCAACAGAAGCAGCACGTCTTGCTGGATATAGCGGAAGAAACCTCAATAGAATTGGGTATGAAAACTTGTCAAAACTAGACATTCAAATCTATATCAAAGAGCGAAATAATAAATTAGAAGAAGAACGTATAGCAAACATACGAGAAGTGAAAATATTTTGGACCTCTATTCTAAGAGATGAATCCGCCGACATAAAAGATCGATTAAAGGCCTCAGAGTTTATTGCGAAAACTAATGCTGCCTTTAAGGATAAGATAGAATATAACGGCAAAGTGAAAACGGAGTATGAAGAAAGTCGACGAACAGAGCTTGAAGAACGGCTGGAACAAGATCCTCAACTCCAACATTTATATATGAAGATATGGGAACGTGAACAGCTTTCTAATGAGTTAAATCCCTAATAACCACTTATTAGCGGTTCTAAAAGTAAGAGAAATAATAAACATTTTAAAACTGCGATATAACACAAAAAAATACTTGCGAAAAATTTGTTACAACAAGATTTATTTTACTTGATGTTTCTTCACATATCATTTTGATGTTTCCTTAATATATAAAGGCCGCTATTTAGTGAAAAAGTCTAAGTTAAGATCCCCATAACCGTGTACATCTCCAAGTATTATTTCTTCTGTCATTAACAAGAATATCCATGTAATGATATAATCATAGTAATAATTTCACAAGAATAAAGGTTCATAGCTCAGTGTGATCGATACATGTTTTTAATGGAATGATTTAAGTAACTAGTTAAAAGAACATTCCTGAAATGTCGTTGTTTTGTATATCAAAAAGGAAGGACTATATAGCTAATAGGTATAACGGCAAAGACCATGATGGAGGAGTCTTTTAACAGTTAGTCATCAAAGAATTAAGTATTGTCGGAGGAAAAATAAAATGGCGATTATTGATTTAGAAGATAAAATTGTTGAAATAGTAAATAGGAAAGATCATTCAGATTTCCTGTACGAGTTACTCGGTGTTTATGATATTCCAAGGGCTACGATTACACGCTTGAAGAAAGGGAATCAGAATCTTACAAAAAGAGCTGGTGAAGTACACTTAAAGAATAAGGTATGGTTCAAGGAAGCTGGAAAGGGAAAGCTTTTTGATGGTTTTGTCGAAGTAGAAGAACAAGTGGATGAATTATCGGCTAAGCCTCGTTATCTATTAGTCACTGACTATGATGGAATATTAGCGAAAGACACAAAGACAGGGGAAGCGCTCGATATTAAGCTTGAGGAACTTCCTCAGCATTTCGATTTTTTCCTAGCTTGGAAAGGTATCGAAAAAGTCGACTTTGAAAAAGAAAACCCAGCCGATATCAAAGCAGCCGAACGTTTTGCTCGCCTGTATGATGTACTTCGCAAAGAGAACAATATTACTGACAATAATAAAGAATTAGACTTGTTTCTTATTCGCTTGTTGTTCTGTTTATTTGCAGAAGATACCGGGATTTTTAACCGTAAAAGTTTTACAAATTCAATTAAGACATTGACTAAAGAAGATGGAACAGACTTGAATAACTTCTTTACTGAATTGTTTGTTGTGTTGGATAAAACTGAAAGAGATGGTGTTCCAGTTTATCTAAAAGAGTATCCTTATGTAAACGGACAGTTGTTCACCGAACCACACGAAGAATTAAAGTTTTCAAGGAAATCCCGAAAATTAATTATTGAGTGCGGTGAATTGCTAAATTGGGCAAAAATCAATCCTGACATCTTTGGTTCAATGATTCAAGCTGTGGCAACGGAAGAGAGTCGCAGTCATTTAGGTATGCACTATACTAGCGTCCCAAACATCATGAAAGTAATTAACCCTCTTTTTTTAGATGAGCTTAAACAGGATTATATAGATGCATACGATGATTATAAAAAACTTGAAGCACTTCTTACACGTATTAGCAAAATTAAATTCTTTGACCCTGCATGTGGTTCAGGAAATTTCTTGATTATCACTTACAAGGAAATGCGCCGTTTGGAAATTAAAATTATTAAGCGACTCCAAGAACTACTCGGAAGCTATCTTTATGTGCCATCAGTTACTCTTTCTCAATTTTACGGAATTGAGATTGACGACTTTGCACACGATGTTGCAAAATTATCGCTTTGGATTGCTGAACACCAAATGAATGAAGAACTGAAAAATGAAGTTCATAACGCAGTTCGCCCTACGTTACCCCTTAGCACAGCAGGTGATATTCGATGTGCTAATGCTATTAGAGTTGAGTGGACGGATGTTTGTCCTGTGCAAAAATCTGAGGAAATTTTTGTATTTGGCAACCCGCCTTATCTCGGTTCAAAGAAACAAAACAAAAAACATAAATCTGATATGCTATCCATATTTAAAAATGTAACAAATGGAAAGATGCTAGATTATATCTCTGCTTGGTTTTTTCTTGGTGCTAAATACGCCTCAGATACAAATGCAAAGGTTGCCTTTGTATCAACAAATTCGATTACCCAAGGAGAGCAAGTTTCTACTTTATGGAATGAGCTATTCAAGTTCAACATTCAAATCAATTTTGCTTTTGCATCGTTCAAATGGGCTAATAATGCCAAGAATAATGCTGGAGTAACCGTTGTGATTATAGGTTTTGGTCCATTAGATAGCAAGGTTAAGAAGTATCTATTTATAGATGGAACAAAAAAGTTAGTTTCAAATATTAGTCCTTATTTAACTGATGGTGAAAATATTCTTGTTTCTTCTAGAAGGAAGCCAATTTCAGATTTACCTAAGCTTAGGTTCGGTAACATGCCTAATGATGGCGGAGGGTTGCTCTTTACTATTGAACAATATGGAGAAGCAATCAATAATTACCCTGAATTAGAGCCGTATTTTAAGAAATTTATAGGTTCTGACGAGTTTATTAAGGGTGGTTTACGGTATTGTTTGTGGCTCAATGAAGACCAATATAAAGAGATAAAATCCAATCCTTTAATACAAGAAAGAATTTCAATTTCAAAAAACCATAGGGAAAAATCAAAAGACAAAGGGACGAATAAGCTTGCATTAACACCTTGGAAGTTCAGGGATACTCATGAAACAAGTAGCTATTCTATTGTTGTTCCAGCTGTTTCTTCTGAAAATAGATTTTATATTCCAATGGGATTAGCGGCTGCAGATACAATTTTATCAAACCGGGTTTATGTGATTTATGATGCAGATATTTATCTTCTAGGAATTTTGATGTCAAGAATGCATATGACATGGGTCAAGGCAATCGGTGGTAGATTAGAAACTCGGTACAATTATTCAGCAGGGCTTTGCTATAATACATTCCCGCTTCCAGAATTATCAACAAGAAGAAAAAATGAAATTATGGAAGCTGTACTTGAAATTATCGATATTAGAGAAGAGGTTGGAGGAACATTAGCGGAACTATATAACCCACCAATGAACCCAAGGTTGCAAGAGGCCCATGAAAGATTAGACCGTGTTGTGGATCGAATATACAAGAAGAACAGAGACTTTGAATCAGATGAAGAACGTCTAGAACTGCTTCTTTCAATGTATAAAAAAGCAATTGAGGTGGCGGGTTAAATGGAGAATATTGTTAAGATTAATTATCATCAAACTCAGAAAAGCACGAATACAAATAACATGGGAATGCGAGAAATGCAAGCACGTGCATTTGAAAAGCGTAATTCTAAGTACCTTCTGGTAAAAGCCCCTCCTGCATCTGGAAAATCACGTGCTTTGATGTTTATCGGCTTGGATAAACTGATTAATCAAGGTTTGAGAAAAGTAATTGTAGCTGTACCTGAACGCTCTATTGGCTCCTCGTTTAAAAATACTGATTTAAAGAGCCAGGGTTTCTTTGCAGATTGGAAGGTTGATCCTAAAAACAACTTAACAACTGCTGGTGGAGGCAGTTCAAAAGTCAATGCATTTGTTCGTTTCATGGAATCTGAAGATCAAGTATTAATATGTACTCATTCGACGTTACGATATGCATTTGAAAAAATTGATGATAAGGCATTTGATAACTGTTTATTGGCAATTGATGAATTTCATCATGTTTCGGCAGATGTTAACTCTAGACTAGGCGAATTAATGCGTAGTATCATTCGGAATTCATCAGCTCACATTGTGGCGATGACTGGCTCGTATTTCCGTGGGGATTCTGTGCCTATCCTTTTACCTGAAGATGAGGAGTTATTCGATAAAGTAACCTACTCGTATTACGAGCAGCTTGATGGTTACAAATATCTAAAAGGATTTGGAATAGGTTATCATTTCTATCAAGGTAAATATATATCAGCGATTGATGAAGTCTTGGACACGAATTTAAAAACAATCGTTCATATTCCAAATGTGAATTCAGGTGAATCAACAAAGCGTAAATACGATGAAGTGAATCAAATCATTGATTTGATTGGTGACGTTGATTATCAAGATGAAAAAACTGGAATCATTTATGTTAAGCGTCATACCGACGGAAAAATATTAAAGGTTGCCGATTTGGTGGATGATCAAGTTGGACGAGAAAAGGTGGTTGAGTATTTACGTAATGTTAATGAGCTAGATGACTTAGACATAATTATTGCGCTAGGTATGGCGAAAGAGGGTTTTGATTGGCCATTCTGTGAACATACTTTGACAGTCGGTTATCGTGGTTCGCTTACAGAAATTGTACAGATTATTGGGCGCTGTACTCGTGATAGTTATAACAAAACCTATGCTCAATTCACCAATCTTATTGCACAACCCGAAGCAAGAGACGAAGTAGTAACGTACACGGTAAATACGATGCTCAAGGCCATTTCTGCTTCCCTTTTAATGGAGCAGGTTCTCACACCTGATTTTAAATTTAAGCGTAGAAGAAATGAAAGTGATACATCTTCTACGACAGGAGAATTATTCGTTAAGGGATTGAAAGAGCCGTCGACAGAAAATGTTAAAAAGATTATTGAAAACGATATTAATGATTTAAAGGCGAAAATCATGCAAGATTCACAAGTCCAGAAAGCATTTACTGGAGAGGTTGATCCAAAGGTCTTGAACAAAGTATTAATTCCCAAAGTGATTCAAAAGGTTTATCCGAATTTGTTGGATGAAGAAATTGAGGAAGTGAGACAACATGTTGTATTAGATACTGTGATGAAAGGTGCAAAATCAGAAGTCGTAGGAAACAAAGAGTTTATTCGCATGGCGGATAAGTTCATAAACATTGAGGATTTAGACATTAATTTAATCGATTCAATTAATCCATTCCAAAAGGCGTTTGAGGTTCTATCGAAAGAACTAAACTCGCCAGTATTAAAACTGATTCAGGAGTCTATTGATGCAAAACGCATTTCATTTGATGAAGATGAATTAGTCTTCATTTGGCCGAAGGTCGAAGAATTCTTCCAATCAACCGGAAGGCGACCTGATCCAAAGTCTGATGATCCAATAGAAAGACGTATGGGTGAAGCTGTAATTTATATGCAAGAGTTAAGGAGAAAGCGTGAAAATGGCAAATAGATATTATTCCATTGATGAAATTATTAATAGCGCACTGTTCGATAAAATCACAACGCCACCTAAGAAAGTTCAAAAGGTTCATTACAACCCTGAAGCTGAAAAGTTTTTAGAGATTGTTGAATTTGTTAAAAAACATGGTCGTGAACCACAAAAAGTTCCTAACGACTTAGTAGAAAGAAGTCTAGCTAGTCGGTTAATGGGGCTTCGTAAAGATCCTGAACGTATAAAACATCTAAAACAATATGATGAAATTGGGCTGTTAGAAAAGGAAGTAAAAATTCCTGAAATTTCCTCAGTTGATGATATACTAAGCAAAGGTTCATCTGTATTGCTAGGAGATAGTCTCGATAATGATAAAGCTGCCTCAATTTTTGATACAAGCTCGCTAAAAAAGGTTACTACTATGCCTGATTATGTAGCTAAACGAAAAAAAGTGGAAGATTTTGAGCAATATGAGGAATTATTCAGAAAGTGCCATAAGGAAATCACAGAAGGAAGACGAAAGATTTTACGTTTTAGAAATGAGCAGGACATTCGCCCGAATAGCTTCTACATACTGAAGGGTGTACTCCTTTATGTTGAAAATGTGGGTGAGCGTAAAAAAATAAAGGGTAAAACTAATGCTCGCCTTCGGTGTGTTTTTGAAAATGGAACTGCATCAGACATGTTACTTCGCTCCCTATCTGCCGAGCTTTATAAGAATGGAAGACGTGTAACTGACAATGAGGATAACTTATTGAATAATGTTAGGGAAGATGATGTTTCAACAGGCTTCATCTATGTCCTAAGGTCCCTGAGCACTGATCCGCAGATTAGTTCCATCAAGAACTTATATAAGATTGGCTTTACAACAGGTTCGGTAGAAAATAGGATTAGGAACGCAGAAAATGAATCGACTTATCTCTATGCTCCAGTTGAAATTGTAACCACATATCAAGTTTACAACATGAACGGTAGTAAATTTGAAACGGCAATTCATCACGCATTAGCAAATAATAATTTGGATGTTTCCATTCTAGGAGCGAACGGAAAAATGTTAGTTCCTAAAGAATGGTTTGTTGTTGAACTTGAAGCATTGCAAGAAGTAATTAATAAAATTGTGATGATGGTTAACCTTTACGACTAGGTGCTACGTAAAAATAAAACAGGAAAAATGTCCCTTTATTCAATATATTTTTGATACAATATATAAAAATATATTGTATATGCGGTGATTGTTAGTGAAATACTATATCTTTTTGGATGATTCTGGTCAGCTTCATTGCAATTATAAACAAAACGACTATTTTGTTTATGGTGGATTGTTAGTCAAAGAATCTGATTTCCATGGAATAAATGCATCTTATAAAAAAATGATTCGACAAGTAAAAAAGGAAAAAGGAATAAAAGGTGAGTTTAAGACTGCACAGATGGACATAAAAACGAGACGACGATTGTTAAGTAAACTTCGTACATACACTTGTGAACAAATATTTGTAAGTGTAAAGGTCTCAACATTAGTTCGCTTAGATTTTTCTAAAAAGAGAGATATCGTAAGGTACAAAAATTACCTTATAAAAAGGCTTATCGAGCAACTGATACAGCACGGAAAGTTACCTAAGGCATGTACCTTTGCTGAAATCCATATAGATAATCAAAATGTTGCTCATTCGGCCAAAGATTCTTTACAAGACTATTTATTCAATATTTTCAATGAGGATAATTACTATCTTATCCATCAACAATACCAAACGACATCGTTTAACTGTGACTTTAGAGTCTTGTTTAAAGATTCAAGCTCTAATTATCTTATCCAGGCTGCAGATCTGCTTGCTAATACAAAATGTCATATACTGTGTGGAAATACTAGTGACAAGCTTTTGAAGTCAGGGTACACTTGTGTAAAACTTCCGGATGGGGTTATATATTAGGGCTTTACAGGGAATAATAAATGATGTATTATAGTGTTACAGCATATTTCAACTATGACTGTCTGACTCGCGATAACGCTATTAATTAGTAAGAGTACTGTGTGTGCTCCGTTTCGTCGAGGGCATCCTTTGGGTGCTTTTAACCTATAATACACTTACCCGATCTTTATATAAGAAAGATCGGGTTTTTATTTTTTCTTCAATTGATTAGTCTCTAGCTTAAATTAAGGCTCTATAATATTTGTTGGGGTTTAAACAAAATTTTGTGTGCATAAAAAAACACGCAAACTCCTCATTCTTTTATACTTGAATTGTCGAG
>NZ_JWJE02000053.1 GCF_000812025.2 Bacillus thermotolerans | reverse complement strand
GGCTATCAAACACCTCAAGCCATTGAGGATCAAATTAGAAGAACAGCCTAAGACTTAACTTTTTTGTGTCCAAATTATTGACTCAAATCCACTGGAAGAGGGATTGAATCGGAAACGATTAATCTCATATGGCGGGTTGTTAAAAGAAGTTCATAAGGAATTAAATTTAGATGATGTTGAAGATGGTGATTTAATTCATACGGATGATGATGAAGAAAAAGCTAGTGAAGATGCTTTTAGTATAGTTGCTGTATGGAATTGGAAAAGGAAAAATTACTTTATTAAAAATATAGGTTAATAGAAAAAGTAAGTCGTTTTAAAACGACTTACTTTTTCTAAATATCAAATTGTTATAAAATTTGGAAAAAAGTGTTTATATGTCGTCTATTATGTGGTATTTTTATAATGATTAAATTTAGACAACTCTTATAATTTAAGGAGGAATGATTATGAAAGGTAAATTACAGAAATTTATTATTATGAGTATGGTATTAACATTATTAGTTAGTTTGATACCTAGTTCTGTATTTGCTAGTACTAACAATTTAATTAAGGAAGATAGTTTAGAGGAACTATTATCGGAAGATGGTGATTTTATTAAGTTTATGGAAGGGATTGAGGAATTACCATCCGGTATTGAAAAACAGGGGGCAGAAAAGGTTGCTAATTGGTTAACTAAAAAAACAGGTGTAGAAGTTATTGCAGAAGGTGAAAATCTACTTGTTCCATCATTATCAGAGTTAGATGTAGAAATTCCGGAGCAAGCTTTTAATAGTGATTTAATAACTACTTTTGGAGTTACAGACTGTATAATTGCTGTTGGATTGATGATTGGAACTGTTGGTTTTCCTTTATCTAAAATTACTAAATTAAAGAAAGCTATTGATTTTCTTGGTGGAGTTAATAAAACTGTTAATAGAATCTATAAAAGCTATAAAAAGTATAAAAGTTGGAACTATAGAACAAAAGATGCTTGGAAAGCAGCTGTAAATGAATCTGCTAAGGGACTTCCTCAAGATACATTAAATGCTTTTCTTGATTTCTTTAATATATCAAATGTTGTCAATAATTGTACCTGATTTTTAAAAAGGTAAGAGGGGGATGATGACGATTAAAACATTACCATTTAAATTAGCGGTTATTA
Source organism: Bacillus thermotolerans (assembly GCF_000812025.2). Classification (GTDB taxonomy): domain Bacteria; phylum Bacillota; class Bacilli; order Bacillales; family Domibacillaceae; genus Quasibacillus; species Quasibacillus thermotolerans. The sequence continues at coordinate 23,868 of NZ_JWJE02000053.1, read as the reverse complement.
TATTAATTATTTTCCAAATATATTCTATATATAAAAATTTGGGGAGTGATTTCTTATCAACTTTAGTCTCGGTTTTAATCCTCGTAGGTTGCATTATTTTGATAATACTAGATATTTTCTTTAAAAAGGAATAAAAGATGATTTTATTAAAAACTGAATATAAATAATGTTTAATGATCCGATCTACGTCATTTGATCCGTAAAACATGCCGAAGTTTTATACATAGAAGTTCATAGCTGATCCGGCTTTCTTTCCATTTCTAAAAATTGGGAAGGAGGCCGGATTTTTTTGTAAACGTCAAATAATCCACACCTAGTTTTAGATGTGGACTATTGTTATGATTTATTTAGTTTTATTTGGTACACGACATTCCGCTGGAATGGACGGTGACCAAGGTAGTAGTTGATCCAATTTCGGTTTGTCAGTCATGTCCATATTTGGCAGCTGTTCAAATAAATATTTCAGGTAATTAAATGGGTTTAATCCGTTTTCCTTCGCCGTCTCCACAATGCTATAAATAATTGCGCTGGAATTAGCTCCCTTTGCGGTATTGCTAAACATCCAGTTTTTTCTTCCGATCACAAACGGCTTTATAGACCGTTCCGCCCGGTTGTTATCGATTTCCAGACGACCATCCTCTAAAAATACCACTAAACGGTCCCATTGATTACGACAATATTTGATTGCTTGCCCAAGTGCACTTTTCGGCAATACCCGGGGGGTTTGTTCACGGAGCCATGCTGAAAAAGCATCCAAAATGGGCTGGCTGCGTTCTAAGCGTTTTTTATAGCGTTCTTCAGGACTGGCGTCCTTCAATTCACGTTCAATAGCGAAAAATTGGTTACAGAATGCTAGACCTTCCTTCGCCTTTACGTGGGTTGTTTTCGCCGATTCAGGAAGAGCCTGAAGGTCTTCCGTGAATTTGCGTCTGGCATGCGCCAAACAACCAACCAAGGTAACTCCAGCTATACCATTGTAACCTGCATAGCCATCCACATGGATATATCCCTGGAAATCCTTCAGAAATCGGGAAGGATGTTTGGCTGCACGAGTACGCTGGTAATCATACAAGATGATTGCAGGACTCATCCGACCTGTACGATAAAGCCACATATAAGATTTGGAAGTGGCTGGCCGATCGGGTTCCGAAAGGACCTGAAGGCTCGTCTCATCCGCATGCAAAATATCCTGTTTCAGGAGATGTTCTCGCATCTGATCATAGATGGGACTTAACCAGGTATTGGCTCCATAGAGTATCCAATTGGATAAGGTTTGCCGGGATAAGGAAATGCCAAATCGCTCCATATGTTTCTCTTGGCGGTGTAAAGGCATACTTTCCACGTATTTTTGTGTCATCGTGTATGCCATCGCAGATGGGGATGCCAAACTTCTAGGGAAAACAGGAGCGGGCATTTTCGCTGTGACAATTGGAGTCTCCAATTCATTCCGTTCACAATGACGGCAACCATATACATACTGTACATGTTCCTTCAGTTTCACTTGTGCCGGGATGACTTCTATTTCCCTGCGTACTTGCGTACTCATTTCATGTAGAGGACCAGCGCAACACGAACAGACCTGTTCCTCAGCTGATAGACGATATTCAATCGTTTCTGTAGGCAGGTTTTCAAACTTATCATCTCGACGATCTCGCTTTTTTCGTGTAATCGTAATGGTTTCGAGCGTTGGTTCTTCGATTTCTGGATTCGCAGTATCTTCAGCTTCATTGAAAAGGGAAAGTTGATCTGGATTGGTCTTCTCGCTGGAAGAACCAAAACGACGCTGTTGACTTAACCGAAATTGCTCCTCATACCATTTTAGCTTTGCTTCCAAAGCTTCCTTCTCTATTTCAAGCTTTTCGTTACGCTCTTTATAGTATTCAATTGATTCCTGATTTTTGGTGTCTGTATTTTTCATAGTTTCATTATACGAAAGAGAACCCGAATTGACTAGTCAGATTCTCATTTTTCTTGATTTATAGAATGGTACGTGCTTTCACTTCTGGATGCGCTTGTTTCTGTTCAATAGATAGTCCGTCTAATAGCCAGCGTAGTTGGCGGGGACTGATATCCATTGGTGCCTCATCTTGATCAGACGGCCAATTGAACGTACCTCTCTCTAATCTTCTATAATGGAGCCAAAATCCATTGTTCTCCCACTGTAGAATCTTAAGTTTGTCTCGTTTTCGATTACAGAAAACGAATAGACAGGGCGAGAAAGGGTCTAAATCGAAGCATTCTTTTACAATAACCGCGAGGCCATCAATGGATTTACGAAGATCTGTACTTCCACGCGCAAGATAAACCCGTTCAAAGTTCGCATTGAATATCATTGATTTTGTAGTACACGAACCACATGAGATAGTAACTTCATGTCAGTTCCTGGCCGGACTTCAACAGAAAGCGTACCAACATGAATAAATACAGGTTCCTCGTTCCTATGACCTGAGGGAGTATTTTGCATATTAACGGTAAGCCATTTTGTACCAGATGGAGGCTCATGTTTCGAAGCTGCATCTTCCCTAAACTTACGGATCCAGTAGTACATTTGGTGCTTGTTCACTTCTTCGTTGCGGCACCATTCGGCTGCACTTAAACCACTTGCTTCCCAAGCATCATACCTAGCTTTCCATTCTATTCTTTTGTTAGCATCGTTCATTGGCATAACCTCCAGATTTTTTTCTAAGGAGATTATCTCAAGAACGGATATTTAATAATAGGTGTTCATTGTTTGACGCTTACCTATATTAAAGAAAGAAGAAGTTTATCATACGCAATACACGGACTACCTAGCTGCAAAGCTGGCCATATTTCAGTTTATAGAAGGCTGGTATAACCGAAAGAGAATTCACAGCAGTATTGGCTATCAAACACCTCAAGCCATTGAGGATCAAATTAGAAGAACAGCCTAAGACTTAACTTTTTTGTGTCCAAATTATTGACTCAAATCCAGATTAGGAGCGGATGCGATGATTAACTTAATTTCTTTTACTGAGAAAGATATTATTGGCCTACTGGAAGAAGTAGATTCGGAACGTTTGATGGCACAATGGTCGGGACGGGCGTATCAATATCCACTGACGGAGGAGCATCTCAAGGAGTACATGAGAATAGAGAGGGCGAAGGGAAGTTATATACTTAAAGCGTCCGATGAATTAACGGGAGAAACAGTCGGGCATATTGCTTTGCGCGAGATTGATTATGTACATGAGTTAGGGAGAATTAGTTACGTGCTCGTCTACAAAAATCAGCGGGGGAGAGGGATCGCAAAACAGCTGATTGAGCAAATTCTGCAGTTGGCCTTCGATGAGCTGCAGTTGAATCGTGTCAGCCTCGGTGTATTTGAATTTAATAAAGCAGCCATTTCCTGCTATGAAAAATTTGGATTTAAGAAAGAAGGCGTTCAGCGGCAAACCTGCAAAGTAGATGGCGAATATTGGGATAACATAGAAATGTCGCTTCTTAAATCGGAATGGGAAGCATGGAAAGACTCTATTCAAGAAGAAGTGAGCCAATAAAAAAAGCCCAATCAACATGGGCTTGCAGCATCTCCTCGGCATTGCCGCAAGAGGCGGATTATGTTGAACGGCGAATTAAAAGCAAAGCCTCGCTAAGCAGCTTAATATCGCTGTAAATTTGTTCTTTAATAGTAAAGTTCCTGCACTTGTCATAGTCCTCGATTAAACGATTTAGCTCGTAACTAATCAGTTTAATGGAAATCAACTTTAACTCTCCTTTGCTGCTGTTTCATCATGTACTTATGAAACAATCACGCCGCATGGGAACGAATAACGAGTAGGCTGAATCAAAAGGAGGCTTTTACAGCAGCTCTCTGACTTCAGATTGTATACAATCTTGTATTTTATAAAAGGAAAAGCATAAAAAGTCAGGAGCTGCCCTGGGTATTAGCTACAAACTAAAACGAGATACGGCAAGCTGATATTTGTGGATGAGCTTGTCTAGTTCTTTGCTGTATCTTAATGTTTCATCATCATTCAGCCCTTGCGGAGCCCGGTGACAATCATAGTACGGCGCACATCATTAATGCTTTTAACTAATTCTTCTACAGCTTCCTGCGTCATCACTCTCTATCTGCCCCTAATCTTCATAAAATAATATAAATAGGTATCATTGCCTTTGGATATATTATACTTATTTTAATGAAAAGAAAAAGAGTTTCGACAGAACTTCCGCAAAAGTTACACCGCTTGCTTTTTCCAGTCCATAACCGGAGAAGTGAGGCTCGAAATATGGAAGAATTTGAAGCGGGATCATAAAAGTAAATTGTCAAAATAATAAATCGAAATGATTATTATTTACAAAACGTAATCATTTCGATATAATCTTTCTAGATTATGAATCGCGGGGCGAAGGAGGAATGAGTATTGTTCCGTTTATGGAAAGTTGCTTTTATATTAATGGTTGGTATTATGTTAGCCTCATGCGGCAAGGAAGAGGCTGCCGAGCAAGAAAAACAAACAGGTGAGTTAACGGTTTATACAACGATTTATCCGTTAACCTTTTTTACACAGGAAATAGGAAAAGACCTTGTAAACGTGAAAAGTGTGCTTCCGGCCGGAGTAGATGAGCATACATATGAGCCCACGTCGAAAACGATGATGGATATTGCAGGCGGCGATTTATTTCTTTATAACGGGCTGGGACTTGAACCGTTTGGTGATAAGCTGCAGCAATCGCTAGAGGCTGAAGAAGTTCGGATTGTTGAAGTAGGTGATCAAGTTCATTTAGAGGAAACAGCTGAAGAGCCGCATGCTGATCATGAACATGAAGAGCATGAGGGGCATGATCATGGGAGTGTAGACCCTCATATTTGGATTGATCCGCAGCTCGCTGCGCAGATGGCGGAGGTCGTGAAAGAAGAGCTTTCTGAGCTGCGTCCTGAGCATCAAGATGAGTTTGAACAAAATTATCAGGCACTGAAGAAAAGGCTTTCTGAGCTTGATGGACAATTCCAGGAAATGGCGGATGCTGCTTCCCGGAAGGAATTTATTGTCTCTCACGCGGCTTTTGGTTATTGGGAAAGATACGGGCTTGAACAAGTCAGCATTGCTGGTTTGTCTCCGACGAGTGAACCGTCGCAAAAGGAACTGAAAGAAATAATCGAAACGGCAAAAGCCCACGACACAAAATATGTTGTTTTCGAACAGAATGTGACACCAAGAGTGGCAGAGGTCGTGCAAAGGGAGTTAAATGCTGAAGCTTTGCGGGTTCATAACTTATCCGTGTTAACGGAAGAAGATATAGCCAAGGAAGAGAACTACTTCACTCTTATGGAGAAAAACATTCAGACGCTTCAAAAAGCAACAGAGGAATAAATCAAGAAAAGGTATTTCCAGGATAGATGGAAATACCTTTTCTTTTATTTATGCGGGGCAAACAGACGCACAAACACTTGCTTTTCTATAGAAATGGAGCCGATCCAGTCGATGGCCCGGCTGGCGATCCACTGACAGACAACCGCGTAAAAAATGGTGCGAATATCAACGATTAGACCAGTTAGAAGCAGGATGGAGGAATTAATATAAAAAAGCGTTCTGCCAGTCTTCCATCCTTTCCATTTAGAAATGATTAAAGCAAGAATATCCATTCCTCCTGAAGAGGCACCGAGACGGAATAAAATGCCGAGTCCAATGCCAACCATAACGGCACCTATCCCCAAGTCGAAAATCACTGAACCGAGAGGCCCTTTGACGAATGGAGAAAAGAAATGGATCGTCAAGGAAGCCACAGATACGCAAAACATTGTACCGGCAGCGCTTGATTTTCCTAGCCACTTCAAGGCTGCAGCAATCATAACAGCGTTCAGCGTCCATAGTGTTGCAGCGTACGGCGTATGAAATAAGTAATTTAAAATAATGCCGATCCCTGCCGCTCCTCCTGAAGAAATGTGATGCGGAAATAAAAAGAAAGTCATGGCTAGTCCTTGTATAAATGCTCCAAGCGTGAAACCAGCTAAACGAAACCCTATAGTCACTCCAAATCCCCTTTTCTCTCTGTCTTTCTATTTACCGTAACATATTTGTTTATAAATAAACATCCGTCCTCATACAGCGAAAGAAAATTTTTCAGGGATTGGCATACTTCTCCTTCAGCAAGGAAACATATAAAGTGAGTTCCTGTTAATCATTATTTTTATAAATGGAAAGTTGAAAGGAGGAGAAGGTACATGCATCATGAACCACTATGGAGAGAAAATATTGAGCTGCCGTCCTTTCCCGCTCTTGATGGACAAGCATTTGGAGATGTGGTCATCGTAGGAGGCGGCATTACGGGCATTTTAACAGCGTACGTACTAACGAAGGCAAAAAAGAAGGTCATCTTGCTTGAGGCGGATGAATTGATGAACGGTACCACGGGTCACACAACAGCTAAGCTGACGGCTCAGCATCACTTGTTTTATGATCAAATGATCAGTGCGTTCAGTGAAGAAGAAGCTAAGCAGTATTACGAAGCAAATATGGAAGCTATCCATTGGGTGAAAGAGACGATTCGTCAAGAGGGAATCGATTGTGATTGGAAGGAAGAAACAGCTTACGTCTATACAAACGATGAAGCCCAGCGAGAGAAAATGATGAAAGAAGCGAAAAGTTATCAGACGCTCGGCATAGACGGAGGGCTCACCGAGTCCATGCCTTGGAAGGTTCCGTTTCTTCAAGCACTGCAAATGAATGGACAAGCCCAGTTTCATCCATTGAAATTTCTAAAGCCGCTTGTTGATTATATCCAGGCAAATGGGGGCAGCATTTATGAGCATTCTCCCGCTGAAGAGGTTCAAAAGGGAGAAAAGCCAACTGTCACATTAAGATCGGGAGCAAAAGCGGTCGGGGATCACTTAGTTATTGCGAGTCACTTTCCTTTTTATGACAAGGATTTTTACTTTGCGAAAATGCATGCCGAGCGCTCTTATGTGATCGCTATTAAGCCGAAAAAACCATTCCCAGGCGGTATGTATATAACAGCGGAGAAGCCGAGACGGTCCATCCGGTCTGCTTCATATAAAGGAGAAGAGATCCTAATCATCGGGGGAAATGGCCACAAAACAGGAAAAGGCCAGCCGACAGAAGATCATTACACAGACTTAGAGGCCTTTGCGGAAAAGGAATTCGGTATCGAGAAGAAGCTGTTTTCCTGGTCAGCGCAGGATCTATTCACCCTCGATGATGTTCCTTACATTGGAAAATCGGGCGATGAAGAAAACGAAAATATTTACACAGCCACTGGTTATAAAAAATGGGGCATGACCTCAAGCGTGATCGCTGCGAATCTCTTGTCAGATTTAATTTTAAATAAGCAAAACCGTTATAGTGAATTATTCACTCCGCATCGCTTAAAGGGAATGACAAGCGTGGCTAACTTTGTGAAAAAGCAAAGCGACGTGGCAGCCATGCTCGTGAAAGGAAAGCTGGAGCATTTCTTCCAGGATGAAGAGCAGCTTCCTGTGAATAAGGGCGTCGTAGTGAATTGGGATGGTACAAGAGCGGGCGCTTTCAAGGAAGCTGATGGAACGGTTCACCTAGTAGATACGACTTGTACTCATATGGGTTGTGAATGCGAGTGGAATGGAGCAGAACGTACATGGGATTGTCCATGCCATGGCTCGAGATTTTCTGTCAGTGGGGAAGTAGTAGAGGGGCCAGCTAAAAAGCCGCTAAAAAACCTGGGGCAGCTTGGAAATGAAAGCTGGCAGGAATAGCTAAATATTTCACAAAAAGCTGACTTTCACATCTATTTATGTGGAAAGTCAGCTTATTTAAGTAGGGACGGGATACTTATTCATCTCGCTTCGACAGGCAGCGGTCACACTCCAGCATGTAGGATTCGGCTTGCTCCTCCATATGCTCCCCGCATTCAGGACAGGTTTTCGGCGGCAAAGTACGGAAAAACTCTAACGGGCTCATCATAAATAACGTCCTCCTTTTATAATACAAGTTTAATTTTCGGTTAATGTACTATAACAGATTGGGCAAAAAAATTAATATTCTTCACGCTTCGACAGGCAGCGGTCACATTCCAGCATGTAGGATTCGGCTTGCTCCTCCATATGCTCCCCGCATTCAGGACAGATTTTCGGCGGCAAAGTACGGAAAAACTCTAACGGGCTCATCATAAATAACGTCCTCCTTTTATAATACAAGTTTAATTTTCGGTTAATGTACTATAACAGATTGGGCAAAAAAATTAATATTCTTCACGCTTCGACAGGCAGCGGTCACATTCCAGCATGTAGGATTCGGCTTGCTCCTCCATATGCTCCCCGCATTCAGGACAGGTTTTTGGCGGCAAAGTACGGAAAAATTCTAACGGACTCATCATTAGCAATGTCCTCCTTTTATGGTACAGGTTTTTTATTTGTTTTCTGTTGTAATACAGTATATTAACTATTTGATGGAATGTAAACAATATTATTAAATATTCTGAAAAATAGTAAAATAGTCCTTCTCTGCCGAAGGAGAAATAAATTTATAGCGTAAGGATCGTTTCTTGCTATTTCTAAGAAGAAATGGTATAGTAATAACAGTTGTTTAACTGGTTTCAAAACAGAACATGAATAGAATTGTTTTCGTCTTGAAATAGTAAGAAACAGCAAGAAATATGAGTGCATGTTGCTCAAGGAGGAATTTTATATGTTACAAGGTAAAGTTAAATGGTTCAACTCAGAAAAAGGCTACGGATTCATCGAAGCAGAAGGACAAGATGATGTATTCGTACATTTCTCAGCTATTCAAGGCGAAGGCTACAAAACATTAGAAGAAGGTCAAAGCGTTTCTTTCGAAATCGTTGAAGGACCACGTGGACCACAAGCTGCTAACGTAGAAAAACAATAATAACCGATATAAACATATATGAAAAGGCGATGCTGAGGCATCGTCTTTTTGGCGTTTTTACAAAAAAAGAAAACAGCTTTGTTCGCATAAAACAGGCTATTTGACGGATAAAATAAAGAAAAGCGGGTAACATTAGAACAAAGGGAAAAATGAAATTGAAATGGCGCCGTATGGGAACAGAGGAGGTGACGAACAGTGGAATTACTGCTATTTCTCGCAGGCGCATTGGTTCTCGGGTGGTACGCTTGGCATCGGAGAACGCACTCCGGCAACTATAAAATTGATAGCGACATGCTTATCGTAAAAGACGACATGAATCACATCAATATTCCTCTAAAAGATATCGTAGAAGTGACAAGAATCGGGAAAACAAAGAAACAGTCTTCCTGGTTGAACATAGATGCACTCGCTGGGAAAGAAGAGAACGTAGCGATCTTTACCCGCTCAAACATATCTTACTTAGTGAAAATGAAAAATGCTCGAACCCTTATGAGGGAATTAAAAGGAAGAAACCGACGTGTTTCTACAAAAGCAGAAGTTATTTGAAACGAGTACCCGCTACTCGTTTTTTTGTTTACATAATTTTATTATAAGCAATATACATATAAAAGGCCGGCTACTGAGTAAAGAAAAATATGCTATAATAAGCCTGAATAAAAAAGCAAGTGAGAAGAGCCGAATCAAAGCGGCTATGTACGGTCATCGTAATGAATGGGCCTTGAGGCTGCATAGTACATACTTATCCGGCAAAAATGGCCGGAATTTTTTTAATGTTGTTACAGAAAGGAGGAAAATGCATGAAAAAGCCTTCTCCATATGTGCTTCTTATTCTGGCGACGGTGTTCTGGGGCGGAAACTTTGTTCTGGGGCGGGCTGTAGCTGATGATATTCCTCCGTCTACCATTTCGCTGTTGAGATGGTGCATAGGGCTTGTTGTGTTCTTTCCGTTCGTTTACAAAAGGCTCCCATCCGAGTGGCCTGCTATCCGCCAGCATTGGCCGGTTGTTCTTGTTATGTCGCTGACGGGTATAGCAGGCTTTAACTCATTTGTTTACGTTGCTTTGCATCATACTACATCCATTAATGCATCGCTTGTTAATTCGTCTACGCCTATTCTTATTTTTATTTTGTCCTTTCTCTTTTTAAAGGATCGTCTTCATCGTTTTCAGGCGGTCGGGGCTGTGCTTTCCATCGCAGGTGTCTTGTTTATCTTGACGAAGGGGAGCCTTGAGAATATTTTATCGCTGTCCTTTAATGGCGGAGACTTATTAATGGTAGCAGCGGTGATATGCTGGAGCATCTATTCCATGCTTGTAAAGCAGTTCGCCGGCCGGCTTCCGGGCTATACGACATTTTTTGTCTGTATTTGTATAGGGATTATCATTCTATTGCCATTTTCCATAGTAGAGCTGTTTGTATATGAACGGGCTGTTCATTGGCACGTATCTTCTATTGGAGCCATGCTGTACTTCGGTATCTTTGCTTCTATTGCTGCTTTCACTTGCTGGAATACGGCAGTCGAGGAAGTAGGGGCAGGCAAAGCGGGTATATTTTTGAACTTTATTCCGGTTTTCGCTACGATTTTTGCTGTCCTGCTTCTAGGAGAACAGGTAGCCTGGTACCAGGGGGTTGGCGGCTTGCTCGTTGCAGCAGGGGTATACTTATCGACAAAAGTGCCGAAGACATATATAGAAAAGAGCAAAAAAAAATCAGCTGTATAAGAATCAGGGAGGAATAAGGGAAATTCTTATTCTTTCCTGATTTTTTTATGAGGAAGAACGTTTGTTTGATATACTAGTGGTACTTGGAAAGAAAGGGTGTATATGGGTGAAAGGATCCTCTCATTTAACCATCGGAGGAGCGGTGGGGCTGGGTGTGTCATTTTATATGCAGACAGATCCGCTGACGACCGCCTCATTAATTGGCATTGGCGCCGTAGCCGGGCTTGCTCCTGATTTAGATGTAAACGGTAAATTATCTAACCGGATTACGATCTCGAAGAAATGGCTTATTTTATTTTTCGCTCTAGCTGGCTTGCTGTTAATCGGGTACAGCTATTTTCTATTGGGAGGAGTGGCGGCGGCAGGCGGAATGGCGATTGGCGCTTGTCTTATATTTTTGCCGAGGTTGTTCATTAAGCAGCGGACGATGCTGTTCCTTACTGGAATTGCATTAGGTGCCGTGGCTTGGTATACGGATATCTTCTGGCTGCTTTTGTTAAGTGTCTTTATCGCTGTTTCTTCCTTCTTATCACACCGTACGTTAACTCATTCCTTTATAGGAGCAGCGTGCTTTTCAGCGATTGCCTGGCATTTTGAACAGAGCATGCATGTAGAAGGAAGCTTTTTGGCCGGGACGCTTGCTTATTTGAGCCACTTAGTCGCGGACATGAAGGTCTGGCCGGCGAATAAAAAAGGGGTCAAATGGTTCTTGCCCCTGTTTAGAAAAGAATTTTAACAAAGAGCGCTTTTTAGATATTTTTTAATTCACTAAGTGAAAAATTCAAAAATCCAGCTTATATCAGGAGATTAAGCTGTTCCATGCCGGGAATAATGAATAAATAACGATATGAAAAAAGGGGAGATGTTACATGTGGAAAGAGTTTTTATCCAGTATTGGAATCGGTGGGGCGGAAGTAGATACGATTTTAGCTAAAAAAGAATGGAAACAAGGGGAGAAGGCAGAGGGAAAGGTGATTATTAAGGGTGGTCCGTCCGAGCAGCCTGTAGAATCGATTATTTTAACCCTGTCGCATCATTATGAACAGGTGAATCCCGACAGTGATTTTTCCCACCGGATACAGGATCTAAAGGAGCTTGTGTTACCTATTGAACGAAACATCCAGCCGGAGGAGGAGATCTCTATTCCTTTCTCGATAGAGCTGGATTCGAATCATCCAGTTACAGAAGGGGATCACAAGACGTTCTTGAAAACAACGGCAGTAATTGGTCAAGGGCTTGACCCTTCAGATGAGGATGAAGTCATTATTTTAAGCCAGGTATAATCTTTGCTTGCGGAAAGCAGAGAGGATTGTTATACTTTTACTCAGACACTATATTTTGTGTTTCTTTTATTTTAAACTCAATATCTAGTATTATTAGTAAAAGGGTGCTGATGCAGCTTAATAGGGAATTCGGTGAGAAGCCGAAGCTGTCCCCGCAACTGTAAGTGCAGACGACCGCGGATAAAGCCACTGTTCGCAGAACGGGAAGGAGCGCGGAAGAGAGAAGCATAAGCCAGGAGACCTGCCCTTTTACAGCGTTTATTCTTCTTCGGGAGTTGGGAAGAAAGCGCGGAGAACGAAAGATTTTGTTCGGCAGGCAATCCGAGCGTCACATACGTGGTATCTGTCTGCTTTCATCATCTTTATTATTTATTTCTTCGCACTTGATCCCATCTTTCGCTCAGAAAGATGGTTTTTTTGTGGCCAAAAAAATCTCTTTCTAAACTTATTTCTGTTTAGGAGGAACATGAATGATTCAAACAGTACAGAACATCGCGGAAGAAACGATGCAGAAAATTGGGGATGAATTTCCTGATGTAAACTTGGACAGCTTTCGTCATAAAGTAGGGGCCGCTTTAGAAGCCAAGCGGGAGTGGACAGAGGAACAGCTTCACAAGTTGATTTTACAGGCGGCAGTGGAACGAATTTCAAGCCAAGAGCCGCAATGGACCTTTGTAGCAGCCCGTTTGTATTTAAGTGAGCTGTATAAGCAGGCGGCTCAAACAAGACAGACACAGCCACATACAGCCTACGGTGACTTTTTTGCCCTGCTGCAGCTGCTGACGGAGGAGGGTGTGTATGACGCAAAACTGTTAGGTGCGTATAGCCGGGAAGAAATAGAACAGCTAGGCAGGATGATAGATCCGGCAAAGGATGAGCTTTTTACATATATCGGAGTGGTGACACTCAGCGAGAGGTATTTAGCAAGAACACTCGATAAAAGGACAGCTGAGCTTCCTCAGGAAAGATGGATGATCATTGCGATGGCGCTGATGATCCATGAGCCGAAGCATAAGCGTCTCGCCTACATCGAAGAAGTGTACTGGGCGCTGTCTCATTTATACATGACGACCGCGACACCGACCCTGGCCAATGCTGGCAAATCGTACGGCCAGCTTTCAAGCTGCTTCATTGACACGATGGATGACAGCTTAAGAGGCATATTCGACGTGAACACGGATGCAGCGACCTTGAGCAAAAACGGCGGGGGGATCGGCATCTACTTAGGAAAGGTCCGCAGCCAGGGAAGTGACATTAGAGGGTTCAAGCATGTCAGTTCGGGGGTTATTCCGTGGATGAAGCAGCTGAATAATACAGCGGTATCGGTTGATCAGCTTGGTCAGCGCCAAGGAGCGATCGCTGTCTATCTCGACGTGTGGCATAAGGACATCTTTTCTTTCCTGGAAACACGGCTAAATAACGGAGACGAACGCCGAAGAACGCATGATTTATTCACTGGCGTTACTGTACCGGACTTATTCATGGAAGCCGTAGAGAAGCGGGAAGAATGGCATTTATTCGATCCGCATGAAGTGAGAAAGGTGATGGGCTTCTCCCTGGAGGATTCGTTCGATGAGCAGAAAGGAGCGGGCACGTTCCGGGACCGGTATAACGCATGTGTCAACCATCCAAGCTTGTCCCGTAAAACAGTGCCGGCTATCGAAATTATGAAAGCAATTATGATTTCTCAGCTTGAAACAGGCACACCTTATATGTTTTACCGGGATGCGGTGAACCGGGCTAATCCAAACAAGCATGCCGGCATGATCTATGCAAGCAATCTATGCACAGAAATTTGCCAGAATATGAGCCCAACGGTAGTCAAGGAAGAGAAGACAGAAGATGGGAAAATTATGATTCTAAAAGATCCCGGCGACTATGTCGTTTGCAATCTTTCATCCATTTCTCTGGCAAGGGCGGTAACGGACGGTGTGCTAAAGAGACTAATCCCAATTCAAGTGAGAATGCTTGATAATGTCATAGAGGTCAATACGATCCCTGTGCCTCAAGCCGAGCTTACAAATAAGAAATACCGGGGGATCGGTCTCGGAACATTCGGATGGCAGCATTTGCTTGCGCTGAAGGGGATCAGCTGGGAATCAGAAGAAGCAGTCCGCTATTGCGACGAGCTCTATGAAACAATCGCTTTTTTAACCATACAGGCGAGTGCTGACCTGGCAGCAGAAAAAGGGACTTATCCGGCGTTTAAAGGATCTGAATGGGAGACAGGACGTTATTTTGAACAAAGAGGGTACACCTCCGATCGCTGGCAGCGGCTTAAAAAGAAAGTGGCAAAAATAGGTCTTCGGAATGGATACTTACTTGCGGTAGCCCCTAATTCCTCTACAGCGTTAATTGCTGGTTCAACAGCGGGAATTGATCCCATTTTTCGCAAGGAGTATATGGAGGAGAAGAAGACATACAAAATTCCAGTGACGGCGCCTGATTTATCACCTGAAACGACCTGGTATTATAAATCGGTTTATTTGATCGATCAGCACTGGAGCATACGACAAAACGCCGAGCGGCAGCGTCACATTGACCAGGCGGTATCCTTCAATTTATATGTGCGCAATGATATTAAGGCAAAAGAGCTGCTGGACCTTCATATGGACGCCTGGAAGTCCGGGTTGAAAACAACGTACTATATCCGTTCGACAGCTTCGGCCATTGACGACTGCGAAAGCTGCCATTCATAAGGAGGAAGACAAATGAAACTGGAAAAGAGAAAGCTGGTAGATGTGGATGCACCGAATCGTTCTACGGGCATCCTGAATGGAAGAAGCTCTAATATTCTTAATTGGGACGACGTGCGGTTTAGCTGGGCTTACCCCAAGTACAAGCGGATGCTTGCCAACTTTTGGACGCCTTTTGAGATTAATATGACAAAGGACCGCCAACAGTTTCCCGAGCTGTCGGCCGATGAACAAAACGCCTTTTTAAAAATTATCGGCCTGCTGGCCTTACTTGATAGTGTACAAACTGATTATGCAGGAAGAGCGGCCGATTATTTGACGGATTCAAGTCTTCATGCTCTGATGATTATCCTGGCCCAGCAGGAGGTAATCCACAACCATTCATACAGCTATGTGTTATCGAGCATAGCTGATAAAGAGACGCAGGATCAGGTATTTGACTTTTGGCGTACGGAGCCGATTCTGCGGGAGAGGAACGAGTTTGTCACAAACGGCTATGCGGCTTTTGCTGAGGAACCTACTGTGGAACATTTCTTGAAATCTATTATTTATGATGTGATCTTAGAAGGGCTTTTCTTCTATTCAGGATTCGCCTTTTTCTATAACCTTGCACGCAACCAGAAAATGGTCGCCACAAGCACAATGATTAATTACATTAACCGTGATGAACAGCTGCATGTAGATTTATTTGTGAAAATTTTTGAAGAAGTATTAAGGGAGTATCCTTTATATGATACGCCAGAACTAAAAGCTTACGGGCAGGAGGCGTTTCGGCAGGCGGCAGAGCTGGAGGTTGAGTGGGGACGGTTCATTATTGGCCACAAGATTGACGGAATTCAAATGAACGAGTTAGAAGACTATATTAAATTTATGGCTAACAAACGGGCGAAGCAGCTTGGATTCTCAGCTCCTTTTGAAGGATACCATACAAATCCGATGCGCTGGATTGTTGCTTATCAAGAGGTTGACTTAGGTAAGACGGACTTCTTTGAGCAACGGTCCCGCGCTTATACGAAGACAAGTGATGTTAACGGATTTGATGAGTTATAAATAATGAAAGGAAAAACCGGTCTTTATAATTGAGCTAAGACCGGTTTTTTGTTACAAAAGGTTTATTTTCAGAATATTCGGGGTAAAAGGAGAGTAGTTATTGACAATTTATTTCATCTGTTATACATTAATTTATATAAAATAAAATTGTACTATAACAGGAGGGGGTGGCAAGATGGATATGTATCGTGAAGCCTATGAGCAATACATGCAAAGCTGTCAAAATTATGAAATGGAATCGATCAGCTTTCATCGCTTTATTTCACACTTAACAGAAGAGCAGCTTCATGAATATTTAAATTCGGTCGATGTGGAATACGATGAAGTGTATTAAGAGACTTAGCGTAACAAGATATTGAAGGACGTGATTAGAACGGAAACGATAGTCGAAACAATGTATTAACCCCGCCAGCAGGAAGAATAAGCGCAGGCGGGGTTCATTATTATTCGTTCTCCTCAGTTGTCTCTTCTTTGTGAGCCTGGCAGTACGCTGCTATCAGCTCTTCCTCTTCTTCCTCCAATTCAAAATCCAGCACATTACCGGTTTCTCTCTCTCGTATTTCATAGTGAAGAATTTTTTCCTCTTCTTTGTCTGCAAGGTATAATACGCGGACTAAAAAGCCTGCTTCAGAATATAGGTCATCTTCTTCATCGACGTTTGCATAGAGATGAAATTCATATCGGTCGCCCTCTAGCAGGCCGAATGGATCTTCAAGCTTTTCAACTGTGTGGTGAGTAATTTCCATAGATTGTCCCGTCCTTTACAAATAGATTGCTTCGCTTATTTTACCATGATTTCCTTATAGATAACCATTTTGAAAAAAAGAAACAAAGCTGTATGTTTCCTAGTAAATACGTCTACACTGTTGGTGACAACAATGACCTTTCATTCTTGGACTTATTTGGTATAATACTCGTTTAAATAGGAAGGAGAGGAACATGAGACTGTTTTTTAAATGGGTCTTTTCTTTGTTGATTATAGCGGTTACCGCTCTCGGTTTATGGCTATATTACCCTGTTTATCAAATCCAGCAAATGAAGGAAGAAGCCGTTCCCTCATCCGCTCAGGCATCCCTTTCATATGTGGAATATTTCAGCAGGGTAGACCAGGAGCGCCTCACTCACCTGGCGATCGGCGATTCTATTGTAACAGGGATCGGATCGGAAGAGCAGGAAAGCTTCGTCAATTATTTTTCCCGACAGCTGGAAGAAAAAACAGGAAAATCAGTCGTTTTACAAAATCAAGGCATTCCAGGCATCGCAAGCACAGATTTAAACCGCCTTACGCAGAATGGAGAGTTTGATACTCATATAAAAGAGGCGGATTTGATTACCATTAGTGTGGGCGGCAATGATATTTTACAGGCATTAGCCTTAAATGAAGGGGATTATCGAAATATTGTCCAGGACTTTCATTCTATGCAGGCCACTTTCATCGACAATTTAACATCCATGGCAGATCGAATAAGGGAAGTGAATCCGCAAGCAACGATCGTCTTCCTGGAAATGTACAACCCGTTAGATAAGGGGCATGAATACTATTCACTTGCGGACCAGCTTCTTCCGAAGTGGAATGTGAAAATATATGAAGCCGCTCGCAAGTATGATCACTCTATTGTACTGGAAACAACAAAAGTCATTAACAGCAATCACCAGCAATACCTATCAGCAGATGGGGTGCATCCGAATGCACTTGGCTACCAGGCTTTGTCTGATCAAATGCTAAAACAGCTTCAGCAAAAGGTGTTTGTAGAGGTGGAATCAGCTTAATACGATGAGAAGCAGCCAGGACTTTGTCCTGGCTGCTTCAGCTAATAGAAAACTTTCTCTAAAACATCCCGTACAGCTCAATAGCTATGTAGAAAGCGACTCCCCATATGATAGCTGCTGATGCTTTGTTTATTATTTTCAGAAGTGTTCCCTCAGTGTCAAAATTTCCAATAACCTTTCCGGCTATGGCAAGAACAAAGAACCAACACCAAGAAACGATAAGGCAGGCAACAGTAAACCCTACTTTTTCCAACCCCGTATAGCTAAGAGAACTGGTGCCAATCACGCCGATTGTATCGAGGATGGCGTGGGGATTAAGAAGAGATACGGACATAGCAAATAGAATCTGTTTCTTAGGCGGCATAGCTGCTTCATCTTGGCTTAAGTTTGCCGGGTCACTTCTCCAGACGGACCATCCCATGTAGAGAAGAAAAAACAGCCCGATAGAAAAGAGCGCTATTTGCAGGGCGGGAAAAGACAGGACGATCATGGAAATGCCTAGAACAGCTAATAAAATGAGGAAGCTATCACAGAGTGAAGCTGTTAATATAACGGGAAGTGCCCCTCTAAACCTTGGCTGAGCAGCTCCTTGATTAAATACAAACACATTTTGAGCACCGAGGGGAAGAATGAGCCCGAAGGCCAATACGATTCCATGAAGCAGTGCAGCTAGCATAATATAGTCTCCCTTTATTAATAAATAGCTAGGAACGATTGGAAAGACCCCGCACACCCATACTTACAGCCATTAAAGGCCTCCTTTAATGGCTGTGTCATTCATTCCCTGAGTCCTTTAGAATGAAAACTCAGGAATTTGCTGGTTGGGGATCCGTCGCACCTTTTCATTTTTAGTTTAAAACATAATAAAGCTGCGGGTAAACCGGATTTTTACCTGATGTATCCGCAGCTTGAGACAACGAGGAAAGCGCCTCAGCTATTCATTTGGCAGTCATTAACTTCCTGTACATATTTGTTTAAGGATTGGAAGAATGCCTCGGGCTCATCGACTCGAAGATGGGCCTTTGTTATCTTTTTCTTAAAGCCATACATGGACACAGCTTCCTGAGGGGTATGAAATTCAATTTCAAATGTAGGTTTTTCTCTTGTGAAATCGGTAAGCACCGCGTCAAAGAGATGGCTGGATTCATTTTTTGATAATTTTTCTGACCCGTCGTAATAATGGAAGCTCTTAATTTCATCAATCGGCACGATCAATTGTTTTCGAATGCCCACCTGCAGGTATAAATGTTCATCGGTCATCATGAAAGGACACAAGGTAATGGCACGCATTTCGGCTAGGAGAAATAGAAGTGTGTAAAGGTTCAAAAGCAATGAGATAATGGCAATAGCTTCGTTCCATGAGTGAAGCAAAAAGTGGAAGCCGACAGACTCCAGTACGAGCCCGTGAGCAACCATAATATAGAAGGCGATGGCGCTGGTTTTCTTGTGATAAGTGAATGTCTGGGTATTCAGCGGCACTTGGTGCTGTTTCGTCCTCCATGAAAAAAGGCTGTAATAGAGCATGGTAATTTCAGAGGAAATGACGTCGAGCAAGCGGGACGGGGCCACATGTTGGCGTAAAGCCTGCTCCATTCGATAGGAAAACGACGGGATGTATGAAGGAGCTGTGCGAAAGCTCTTAATGATGGAGGGAAGCTTGGTGATTATCTTCAAAGCAATATACAGCTCTACCATAATGAACGTTCCTTCGCCAATCAGCAGGATATAGCTGACGAACGAGTACGGAGCAAGAAAGCCGTCGGGAATAATCAGAAGTGCCATGGCATACCCGGCAAGCGCGACAAGCGGCAGATATTTAAGTGAATGCCGTTTTCTTAAAATCAGAAAATAAGTGATGAGGGGAAGAAGGATGATTAAATCAATGAGAGAGCCTAACGCCACCTCTTTAGGAAGGGGGGCTAGCGCATCGAACCGGTAAATGAGAACGTTTGAAGCGAGAATAAAAAGAAGTAAAACACCAAAGGATAACCATCTGGTTTTTCGCAAAGTAAACATGTCTGCCGTTCCTCCTTTTCTGGAAAACGTGGTTCCTAGTATTTATTTTAGCATGTGCTTTAGTTATTTATTTGAAAAATTGTTACATATTTGTATAGGTTGTGTACATGCTTAGTTAAAAAAAGCGAGAGGCAAAGGATGCCTCTCGCTCTTTCTATATTAAAATCCGTCTTCTGTAGCGGAATAAGGAATATTTAATCGTCCCTCTACCGCACGGAGCCGCTGGTTTAACCGGTTTAACCGCCGGGTAGTGCGTTCGTCATTCCGGCTTAGTCGTGTGAGTTCCCGATTAATACGGTTAATCTCTTGGTTGATGCGGTTAATCTCCTGGTTCAAGCGGTTGATTTCTCTTGATTGCCGCTCGTTCTCTCTCTCAACAGCCGTAATTCTTCTTTCTAAAGCAGGCGGCTGGCGCTCCATGCTATGATCCTCTGTCGGCGGCATATAAGAGTGGTCTCTGTACGGGTCCATGGCCTGCGGGTAGTAGCCGGGGTGGTAAGGATAAGGATGAAAATTCATCGTACACATTCTCTCCTTTGCATTTTTGGGCTTTTAAACTTCTTTATACCATATGCGGGGAAAAGGGAAGAGGCAGGGCGTCTGCCTATTTTTCAAAATAACAGTGTGTAAAATTCAATAAAAGTCTATAAAAAGAGTTTATAAGAGGATAGACTGTTTTTTGTGGGAGTTGCCTTTATAATATTCATGAGAACAGTTGAAAAGGAAGAGAACGATGAATATAACACAACCTGCACAACCAGTGCTTTTATCTTTTGAATTTGCTTCGACAGTGAATGGAGAAGTAGAGCCCATGACATTTAGGTCTCCTGTTAAGGTGTTTTGTGCTTATACAATAGAAGAGGTCGTACCTTGCCTTGAAATGGTGGAACAGGCCATAGAAGGAGGGTATTACGCGGCAGGCTTCCTTACATACGAGAGTGCACCTGCCTTTCACTCCGCTTATCAAGTTCATAAAAGCAGCAAAATGCCGCTCGCTTGGTTTGGCATATTTGAGGAGCCGGAGCGGCAAACTCTTTCCAGTTCGGGTGCTTATGAGCTTTCACCATGGGAGCCGCTCACCAGTACAGAAGAATACAATGACGCGATTGAATCCATCAAGCAATCGATCGCAACAGGCCATACGTATCAAACGAACTATACGATCCGCCTTCGTTCACAATTCCAAGGAGATGACATGGCGTTTTTCGAGAAGCTTAAAAAAGGACAGGCTTCTAAATATTGCGCGTACGTAAACACTGGTGAACACAGTATTCTATCTGCTTCACCGGAATTGTTCTTTCAATGGGAAGGAAGTAAGGTAACGACCCGTCCCATGAAAGGCACGGTCAAAAGAGGAAATTCCTTTAACGAAGATAAAGCGAATGCCGAGTGGCTGTATCACTCAGAGAAAAATCGGGCTGAAAACATTATGATTGTTGACTTGCTTCGCAATGACTTAGGCTCCATTGCGAAGTCCGGAACGGTTACTGTCCCGCAGCTCTTTGATATTGAGCGCTACCCTACCGTGCACCAGATGACGTCAACCGTCACAGCAGAGGTAGAAGAAACCGTGACATTAGTTGATATGTTCAAGGCGCTTTTTCCATGCGGGTCGATTACCGGTGCGCCAAAGATCAGCACGATGGGCATTATCGCGGATCTAGAGACGGCCCCGCGTGAGGTGTATTGCGGAGCCATTGGCTATATTACCCCTGATAGGAAGGCGACTTTTAACGTGCCGATTAGAACGGTGATAATCGATCAATCGACGGGTGAAGCAGAATATGGCGTCGGGGGAGGAATTACATGGGACTCTACCAGTGAGGGAGAGTATGAGGAGGTTCTTGCCAAAGCAAGCTTATTGGGTGTGGAAAGGCCGGACTTCCAGCTGCTTGAAAGTCTGCGGCTGGAGAATGGAAAGTATTTTTTGCTGGGCGAGCATCTCCATCGTCTAAAGAACACGGCTGCCTATTTCGGCTTTCGCTTTGATCAGGAACGTGTCAATCAGGCCCTGCAAAATTTTACGAACCAGCGTAAGGACGGAACGTGGAAGGTTCGGTGCCTGTTAGCGAAGGCAGGAGAAGTGATCGTCGAGGGCGCACCGATTGCACCATTCGAGGAGCCGGTGCAGGTCATCCTTGCTGATGAACCATTAAGAAAGAACAACCCCTTCTTATACCATAAGACAACGAATAGAGAAGTGTATTCTCAGTTTCAATCGAGGTCTGCAGAACATTTTGATGTGCTGCTCTGGAATGAGGAAGGAGAGCTGACTGAATTTACGAACGGCAACCTTGTTTTAGAAATAGACGGGGAGCTGTGGACACCGCCTGTCAGCAGCGGTTTGCTTGCCGGCACATTTCGTGAGGTGTTAATCCGTGAAGGGAAGGTCCAGGAGAAAGTATTAACGGCTGCCGATTTAAAACGAAGCGAGAAGGCTTGGTTCATTAACAGTGTAAGAAAATGGATACAGGTGCAGTTTACTTAATAGTACTCTTTAATAGAAAAATAAAAATACGAACGATTTGTTATTCTATTTCTTTCATAGTTCGTCTATAATAAAGAAAATGAGAAGAAGGAGAGTGATTACATGTACCAATCGAGAAAAATCTTATTATTAGGCTCAGGAGAATTAGGGAAAGAGGTCGTTATCGAGGCACAGCGCTTAGGCGTGGAAACAGTAGCGGTAGACCGGTATGATCATGCGCCGGCTATGCAAGTCGCTCACCGGAGCTATGTCATTGATATGCTGGATGCCAATCAAGTGAGGGAGGTCATTGAGAAGGAACAGCCTGATCTGATTGTGCCTGAAATTGAAGCGATCGCAACAGCGGAACTCGTCAAGCTGGAGAAAGAAGGCTTCCGTGTGATTCCGACAGCGCGAGCCGCCCAGTTAACGATGGACCGGGAAGGCATCCGGCGCTTAGCGGCTGAAACACTTGAATTGCCGACAGCTGATTACCGGTTTGCCGATACATATGAGGAGTTCATTCAGGGAGCAAAGGAAATTGGCTTTCCTTGCGTCATTAAACCGCTCATGAGTTCTTCAGGTAAGGGGCAAACTGTATGCCGTTCAGAAGAAGAATTGGAGAACAGCTGGAATGTGGCAATGGAGGGAGGCCGGGTACAAAACGGCCGGGTCATTATTGAAGAATTTATCCCATTTGACTCCGAGATTACACTTCTTACTGTGCGGGCAACGAATGGTACGATGTTCTGTGCACCGATCGGTCACCTGCAGAAGGACGGTGATTATATTGAATCATGGCAGCCCCATGCGATGTCAGAAGCACAAGTTCAAGAAGCAAAGAGAATTGCCCAGGCGATTACGGATGAGCTTGGCGGCTATGGCATCTTTGGCGTAGAGCTCTTCCTTGCCGGAGATAAAGTATATTTCAGCGAAGTATCCCCGCGTCCGCATGATACCGGCTTAGTTACACTTGTCTCACAAAACCTTTCTGAGTTTGCGCTGCATGTCCGGGCCATTCTCGGCTTCCCGATTACTGACATTGTGCAAACTGCCCCTGGCGCGAGCCGTCCGTTAAAGGCCGAAGAAGAGTGGAATGATTATACAGTAAGCGGTGTGGAACAGGCGCTAGAAGTACCAAATACCCAAGTGCGTGTGTTTGGAAAGCCTGTCACTAAAGCAGGCCGCCGGATAGCTGTTGCTTTATCTACTGCTGAAACGGTGGAAGTAGCGAGAGAAAGGGCCGCTCAAGCGCTCTCTTTCTTAAAGGCAGAGCAGTAATGAAGAAAACAGCTTTGACTGTTTAATGAGAGGTTATAATGATTAAAAAGCTGGACATCACGAATTCGATTGAAGCGAAAGAAGTTTTATCCGTACAAATCCCTTCCTATCATGCAGAAGCGGAGATCATTGGATATGCCGACATACCGCCATTAAAAGATACAGTGGAAACATTGCAGCAGTGTGGCGAAACGTTTTTTGGCTATTATCTGGATGGTACGCTATGCGGTGTCATTTCGTTAAAAATAGAGGCAGAAGAACTGGATATACACCGCCTAATGGTCCACCCCGGCCACTTTAGAAAAGGAATAGCGAAAAGGCTTTTGAGTTTTGTTGAAGAAATAGAAGCTGTAAAAACCGTAAAAGTGTCCACAGGTTCAAAAAACATTCCGGCTATCCGGCTTTACCAAAAAAGCGGGTTTCAAACAATAAAAGAAGTGACTTTAGATGATGGGGCTTCGTTAACGTTCTTTGAGAAGAAAATATAACCCCGTTCCATTCGGCTAAAAGGCAAGGAGAAGAGCTAGCAACAAAGGCCATTACACCAAAATGTGTAATGGCCTTTCATTCTGTTGATAAAGTCTTCTGTCAATGGACAAACAGTGAAAAAATATGTAGAATCTCCTCAGAATACGTGAAAGAGGAGATTTTTTTATGTTCTTTTCTCACACCTACCAGGAAATTGAACAAAACCGGGCGTTCTATCTTCACATGTATGATGCTTCCCATCAGCTTGTC
>NZ_JWJE02000052.1 GCF_000812025.2 Bacillus thermotolerans | reverse complement strand
TCTTTTCTATAAATGGTGTCAACGCCAATAAAACGCTGAAAAAGGGTTCGGAATAAGACTATTCCGAACCCCTTTTGTCTACAAACTGAGACCTTTGCCTATTTGGCAAAGGTCTTTTTGTTTGTTCAAAACCTTTGCCGCATCTGGCAAAGGTTTTTCTTTTAGGGTGCGGAGAAAGGAGAAGAAAGCCTTTAGATGATTCATGGAGTGAGACCGGGAAAAGGATGAGAAAGAATTAATCGGATGGAAAGGAGAGGTGCAAGTGATTAAAAAATGGCTGTCTCGTATAGGAATAGGGTCGGCAAGAGTAGATTTAGCTTTAGAGAAACTTGAATACATGCCTGGTGAAGTGGTAACGGGTCAGTTTTTATTAATAGGAGGAGCGGTGGAAAGAGTAAATTTTACCTTCAGGCTTCCAGAAGATCTGCAGCCGACCGAGGAGGACGTTTCCTACTGGTTCAAAACGACCCTTCACTTTGATGAAGGAACGGCAAGCAAGGACCAGGATGAAATTCGTATCGTTCCTTCAGATGGTTGAACAGGTGAACGTTCATGTTGTGACACATAAAAAGGAGGTAATGAAGAATGGATCTTTCCATTTTATTAGAGTATAGCTGGGTATTACTGGTGCTAGTGGCCATGGAAGGCTTGCTGGCAGCTGATAACGCGCTCGTCTTGGCCATTATGGTGAGGCATTTGCCGGAGGAAGAGCGGAAGAAGGCTTTGTTTTACGGGTTAGCGGGAGCGTTCGTCTTCCGTTTTGCGTCCTTGTTTATTATTTCTTTCCTCGTCGATGTGTGGCAGGTTCAGGCGATCGGCGCATTATATCTGCTCTTTATCGCCATCAATCACATCCTGAGAAAAACCGTGTTAAAGAAGAAGGAAACAGAAGAAGCCGTGATCGAGGAAGAAGCGAAGAAAAAATCAGGCTTCTGGGGAACGGTATTCAAGGTAGAGCTGGCCGACATTGCCTTTGCTGTTGATTCCATTCTTGCAGCCGTGGCCTTAGCGGTTACCCTTCCGAACACCAACCTGCCGGCCATTGGCGGAATGGACGGCGGAAAGTTCCTCGTGATCTTCGCCGGAGGACTCATGGGATTAATTATTATGCGATTCGCCGCCAACTATTTTGTGAAATTGCTTCATGAAAGACCTGGACTGGAAATCGCCGCATTCGCTATCGTCGGCTGGGTAGGCGTCAAGCTGGCTGTCTACACGCTGGCTCACCCTGAACTGGCGGTGCTTCCAGAAGGATTCGCGAAATCCCCTGAATGGAAGATTACCTTCTATGTTGTCCTCGTCTCCATTGCGGCAGCCGGCTGGTTCCTTTCGAAGAAAAGAACAACAGAGACTGCTTCTTAAATAAAATCAGCTAATAAAAAAACTGATCCAGCGACTGGTACAACAGTCAGCGGGGTCAGTTTTTATTTGACTCGCATGATGAAAAGGGAAGTTTTAAATTAAATACATATTGTGCAAAATTCAAAAAAATTCTTTTAAACAATTTAAATCTTTTAAGAAGACCGGGATATAAAAGCACGGTCTTCTTAAAAGATTTATTCCACTTTTTATCAAACACATCAGATAGAATACCACTCAGACCAAGTAGGAGGATTACTATACTATAAAAGTTAACCTCACCAGAAAAGATATAATAACTACCGATTCCTGCAACAAGATAACTGACTGAAACAGTTAAACATTGTTTCATATTTATCACACCCCTTTAAACCAGTTTACTACAAATCTTCAACGACAAGGGGAAAGGATTCTTCTGTTTTGGAGCGGAAGAGCAGGGAGGAGGCAACTAGTAAAAGCAATTTAATTTAAACTCATAATGTGAAAAATTCAAATAATAAAACAAAAAACCAAGCAATAAGAACAGTATCAGTAAGGCTGGCAATGTCCGCACCTATTTAATATTAACCCGACAAAATAGGGCATGAAATGTCGGACGGAAACCTTCAACTCCTGTTATTCTATGGATGAAAGGAGGTCATTTAATGGATTTGCTAAAGAGCATGAATGAGGCAATGAGATATATTGAGGATAACCTCACTAATGAAATAGATTTCGTGGTGGCGGCAAGAATCGCTCATTGTTCCGAGTATCATTTTAAAAGGATGTTTTCTTCTCTTGCAGGTATAACATTATCAGAATACATTCGCTGCAGACGATTGAGCCTGGCGGCATTTGAGCTGACAAATAGTAATTTAAAGATCATTGATATGGCGGTTAAATATGGATACCATTCACCAGATTCTTTTACGAGAGCTTTTCAACATTTTCATGGTGTCACACCATCCGAAGCAAGGAATAACGGACAGCCATTAAAAGCCTTTCCACCAATGACCTTCCAACTATCAATTAAGGGAGGAAATGCAATGAATTACCGAATCGAACAAAAAGGCGAATTTAACATAGTGGGTATTATGAAAAGGGTTCCGATTATTTTTGAAGGGGAAAACCCCGAAATTTCAGCGATGTGGAAATCCTTGACGATGGCAAAAATAGAACAATTAAAACAGCTTTCAAACATTGAACCGGCAGGGATGATTCAAGCGTCCACCAACTTTTCTGAAGGACGTATGGAAGAAAAGGGAGAGCTCGATCAGTATATAGGAGTGGCAACCACACAAGAGTGCCCGGAAAACTTTTCGGAATTAGAAGTTCCTGCCTTAACTTGGGCCATATTTGAATCAACCGGACCTTTCCCTAGTACACTACAGGAAACTTGGGGAAGGATTTATTCCGAGTGGTTTCCATCCTCCAATTATCAGGCAGCAGAAGGACCAGAAATCTTGTCGATTAAAACTCAAGATTTAACTTCACCAGCCGTGACAAGTGAAATTTGGATTCCTGTTTTGAAAAGGGAATAAAACTTTAGATGCAACGATTGCAGGGTAAAGCTTAAATGGTTAAAGCTTACTTGATAAAAAAATGAACTGCCTTATTACCCCTATCATAAAACAGGATGGGGGTATGCGTGTTTGAAGCATTAAGATGATCACTTATGTTCATCTTGTCATTTCTTGATGGCAGATTGTGATCGTTTCGCTGGCACTACCCCAATGAAAAAATATGTAAAATTTATTCACAAAATGTTTACAATTGTCTGAAATAGTATTGTATAATACAATATAACCAGCAAGAAAACCTTTTCAAAACTGATAAAAAGAGGGAGGAGACCTATCGAAATTTGACTGAATAATTTTTATTTTAGAATGATTCATGCAGATGAACAAAGGGGAGAAGGATATGGGAGAACAGAAATTTTTAAAAACATTGGGCAATCGAGATGTACTTGCCCTGTCTTTCGGGGCGATGATCGGATGGGGATGGGTCGTGACCACCGGTCTATGGATTACAGAAGCAGGCTCGCTCGGCGCTATCCTTGCTTTTATTATTGGCGGGATCGTGGTTACATTCGTCGGGTTAACCTACGCTGAATTAGCGTCTGCTATTCCGTTAGCAGGAGGGGAGCATACCTACAGCTTTATGGCGATGGGAAGGGTGGCCAGCTTTGTCACCACATGGGCGATCGTGCTCGGCTATGTATCGGTCGTTGCCTTTGAAGCGGTCGCTTTGCCAACGGTATTTGAATATTTAATTCCTAATTACAGTCAAGGGTACTTATATACAATAGCAGGATGGGACGTTACGATTACATGGGCGGCTGTCGGCATGATCGGATCCGTTCTCATTGCGGCAATTAATTATCGCGGGATTAAATTCTCTACAGCCATTACGTTTATTTTGACCTTATTAATTATAATCGCCGGGATCTTATTAATTACCGGAAGCTCGATATCTGGAAACACAGCTAATATGCAGCCATTGTTTGAGAGCGGAATGGCGGGATTGTTAACCGTTATTATTATGACTCCATTTATGTTTGTCGGATTCGATGTTATTCCGCAGGCTGCAGAGGAAATTGACCTGCCTCCACGGCAAATTGGAAAGCTGTTGATTTTTTCAGTTGTACTTGCCGTTGTTTGGTACATTGCAGTGATTTTTGGAGTTTCAAGAGTATTGACACCGGGAGAAATGGCTGCCTCTGAGCTTGTTACTGCTGACGCTATGGCAAAGGCATTCGGCGGAAGCCAAATGATGGGTACTATTCTTGTGCTTGGCGGAATTGGCGGAATTTTAACGAGCTGGATTGGCTTTTATGTCGGCGGAAGCCGGGCCATTTACGCCTTAGCGAAAGCGGGGATGCTGCCTCAGTCTTTAGGCGAATTGCACCCGAAGTACAATACGCCGCATAAAGCGATTTTATTGATTGCTGTCTTATCTACAGCTGCACCGCTGCTTGGGCGTCCGGCTTTAGTGTGGCTCGTTGATGCAGGCGGATTAGGATTAGTTGTTGCCTGGTTCATGGTTGCCGTATCATTCATCATCTTACGTAAGAAGGCGCCATCCATGCACCGCCCATTCAAGCTTCCCGGCGGCACATCGATCGGCTGGATTGCGGCAGTGTTGGCATTAGGTGTATCCGTTCTTTATATGCCGGGCATGCCATCGGCTCTTATTTGGCCGTATGAGTGGGCGATCGTGTTTGCCTGGGCCGTTTTAGGATTTGTATTCTATAAATTCTCCATGGCGAAATACGGAACAGAAAACTCAGACAAGCATATGAAGGAAGAGATTGGCCGAGTGGTTCAGTATGAGGAAAAAGAAGAGGCCATTGAAGAAAAAAGTGTATAGGGATGGAACAGACCCGAACCGTACAAACCGTGCGGTTCGGGTTTTTTATTGATTTTTCTATTGCATGTTTCTTTAAGAGGTTTATAATAATTCTATATTCAAATATTTGAATATACATAAATACAATAAGAGGGGGATCGGCTTGCAAAATTATTCAATGAATGACTTCCGAAAAGATGTATTAGCGGGAGTGGTGGTCGGGGTCATTGCCATTCCTTTAGGGATGGCCTTCGCAATCGCTTCTGGCGTCAGACCAGAGTACGGCATTTACACGACCATCATTGCCGGTATGCTGATTTCTATTTTCGGAGGTTCCAAGTTCCAGATCGGCGGACCGACCGGGGCGTTCGTTCCTGTTCTTCTCAGCATTGTGCTGATGTACGGCTATGAAAACCTGCTGATTGCGGGCTTTATGGCCGGCGTATTTTTGCTTTTGATGGGAATCTTAAAGCTTGGAGCACTGATCAAATTTATCCCGCGCCCGGTCATTATCGGATTTACATCGGGGATCGCCGTCATTATCTTCTCCGGGCAGATTGCCAATTTCCTCGGATTGCGCGGCATTGAACAGCATGAGGACTTTCTTTCGAACATGAAGGAGATCCTTGTTCACCTGAATACCATTAATCCTTACAGCCTGGCAGCTGCCTTTATTTGTCTTTTCTTTATCCTAGTAACACCGAAGTTCCTGCCAAAGGTGCCGAGCGCTCTAGTCGGGCTGCTCGTATCGAGCCTGGCAGCGACTTATTTATTTCCAGGACAAACAGCGACCATTGCCTCTTCGTTTGGCAACATTCCCAATTCGTTGCCGGAGTTTCAGATACCGGAATTCACATGGGAGAAAATACATGTACTCATCGGCCCTGCTTTTACGATTGCGGTCTTAGGAGCGATTGAATCGTTGCTGTCAGCTGTTGTGGCGGATGGCATGACGGGTAAAAAGCATAACAGCAACCGCGAATTAGCGGGGCAGGGAATTGCCAATATGGTGACCCCGCTGTTTGGCGGCATTCCCGCAACCGGCGCCATTGCCAGAACGGCTACGAACATTAAAAATGGCGCGGTGTCCCCTGTATCAGGTGTGATCCACAGTCTGACCGTTTTGCTTGTGCTGCTTATTTTAGCACCGTACGCTTCGCTTATCCCATTAGCGAGCATGGCACCGATTCTCATGGTGGTAGCCTGGAACATGAGCGAGCGGAAGGAGTTTGCCCGCATCCTGCTTACAAAAACCGGAGACTCGGCGGTCCTGTTGATAACATTTGGACTGACGGTCTTTGCTGACTTGACCATTGCGGTCGAAGTAGGGCTCTTGCTTTCCATCCTTCTTTTTGTCAAGAGAATGAGCACGGCTTTAAAAGTCGACCAGGTCGTTCCGGATCCTATTCGGAAAAAAGTTCGTCCTTTGTCTCTTGCCAGCAAGCCGCATGGATGCCCACAAGTCCATTTATTTACGGTAGAAGGAGCGCTTTTCTTCGGAGCCGCCCAGCTATTTGAGCAAGCCCTCCATAAGAGCATTCAGGATGAGCCAAATGTGTTAATATTAAGAATGAGTAAAGTACCATATATCGACACAACCGGAGAAAATATGCTGAAGAATGTAGTGAAGGATTTTCAGGCACGGGGTGTCACCATTTTCATTTCCGGTGTGCAGGCACAGCCGAAAGATATGATGAAGCGTACCGGTCTGTATGACATGATAGGGGAGACGGGCTTCTTTGCCCATACTGGTGAAGCCATTAACGCTGCGTTGACTCAGCTAAACAAAAGCCAGTGCCTTGGCTGCCAGCAGTATGCATTCCGTGAATGCACAGCCTTGTCTGCTCCCAGCTATAAAGGAGAATTGTTATGAATTTGGAATTGCAGAAGTTTAAAGCAGATTTTTTTAAAGCACTCGCCCATCCACTAAGAATCAGGATCCTGGAGCTGCTTGCAGAAGGAGACAAAAACGTGAATGAGCTCCAGACCATTATCGGCTCTGAAGGCTCGGCTGTTTCCCAGCAGTTGAGTGTGCTGCGCAATAAAAATATTGTGTACGGCACGAAGGATGGGAACCGGGTAGTGTATTCCTTGAGGGATCCGATGATTGTGGACTTATTGAGCATCGCCCGCCAGATTTTCAACAATCATCTCATCAATACGGTGACGATCTTAGACCAGCTGAGCGATCAAGAGGAAGGGTGAGTTTCTCATCATATGACAAAAATGGAAAAATCCATCTAAGGAACGTGTGTTCTTATGTGCATTATGTTATAATAGAGGAGGCAATAGAATAGGTTCTCAAGGGTGGTCGGCATACTCCTCCAACATATGAGTGGAGGGAGGTGATGCCGTATGACAACATTCGAATCGCTCATGTTTGCTGTTGCTTTTGCAGCCCTGGTCGTGTCGATTTTGTCATTCCATAAAAAAGACTAAAACCGCCCTTGAGTTTACCCAGCTCTGGCGGTTTTAGCA
Organism: Bacillus thermotolerans; assembly: GCF_000812025.2. GTDB lineage: Bacteria > Bacillota > Bacilli > Bacillales > Domibacillaceae > Quasibacillus > Quasibacillus thermotolerans. The sequence goes on along the minus strand of NZ_JWJE02000052.1, from coordinate 18,435 downwards.
CGTTGGATGCTGTCCCCCTTAAAGGGACCAGCTATTGCATGGCCGTTCCAATGCTGGTCACATTGGAATGGCCTTTTTTAAACTATGTGATGTCCCTTATATTATACCTCAGCCTCTGGAATTTTTCCAATAAGAATGACATTTCACCTAGATGCCCACTCTAAACGTATCCAGACATAAAGGAAGGAAGACATATGGATAAATTTACTTCTGTCTACTCAAAAGCCATTTCCCATACGAAACAAAAAATTCAGGAGGACATTTCGGCTTATTTAGGAAGCCGGGAAACCGCTCCTTCATTTAAACAATACGTCAGCGACCGCTATGACTATACCCGGCAAATCTGGTTAAATGTATGGCTGAATAAAGCCTCCAATGAAGTGCCGGCCCGGGAGAAGAAACATTATTTAAGAGAAAGAGGCATCGCGGTTAAAGACGTTCCCCGCAAAACAATCAACCAGCTGTTCCGGAATGAAATACGGGAGCATGAACCGTTCGATGTGGTCCGCTGGCTGAAAGAAAAATATGAAAAGCGGCCGGAAGATTGGCAAATCCGGTACGAAGAGGCGCGGGCAGCTTTTCTTGCGGAAGAAGAGGAAAAGCAGCAGCAAAGAGAGCAAGCCAGAATCAGGCACAGAATATACGAAGAAGCGGAGCGCCTCATTGAGGAGAAGCAGGAAAAGCTGTATTTGCCGTTTCGCCATATGATGGCCAAGCACCTGGAGGAGGATTTGCAGACAAATATAAAATTCCGCCAGATCGACCCAACTGCTTTAGAACAGCCGCTTGTGGAAGCAGGCCGCTTTCAGGCAGAGGATTATGAGACAGTGGAGGCCTTCTTTCATGAGCTGACAGGCGGCATCCGCCGGGGCGAGCAGTGGGATTTTGAATATGAAAGCTATGGAGCAAAGTACGAAGAATTGGCGGCTGATGCCGTATTTGACTACATGGCCAAAGCGTTTTTGGATCACCTGCCGAGTGAGGTAAAGGAGTCCTTCCAAAAAGTGAATGAAGAAGAGCTGACGAAGGATCACTTGCAGGACATGATGGGCTACCTGCTGTCTGACTTGACGTGGGAATTTTTCGAGGAGCTGGAAGAAGAAAATCTCCAAGACCTTCTCCGCCTGGCCCCGCTCCCGTTCGAGGAACCGCTTCATGAAAAGATTTACAAGCAGGACCTCCGTGCCCGGGAAGAACGGATTGCGGAAGCCATCGCTGCCGAGCAGCGAAAGAAGGAAGAGGAAGCACGCTTAATCGAGGATATTTTCGGGCAGGCCTACCAGCCGCCCGCTGAAAGAAATGTTCGTTATGTGCTCCACATCGGTGAAACGAACACCGGAAAGACGCACCGGGCGCTGCAGCGCATGAAGGAAGCCAAAAGCGGCTTATACCTGGCACCGCTCCGCCTTTTAGCCTTTGAAGTGTATGAGCGGCTTAACAAGGAAGGCATTCCCTGCCTGTTAAAAACAGGGGAGGAAGAAAAAGAAACACCGGGAGCCCGCCATGCTTCCTGCACCGTCGAAATGTTCCATGAAAAAGACGAGTATGAAGTGGTGGTCATTGACGAAGCCCAAATGATCGCGGACAAAGACCGGGGCTTTTCCTGGTATAAAGCCATCACGGGCGCCCGGGCACAAGAAGTGCATATTATCGCGAGCCAGAACATGAAGCCGATGCTGGTTCAGCTTCTCGGTGACAGCGAATATGAGCTGATAGAATACCGTCGCGACGTACCGCTGCAGGTGGAGCCGACGCCATTCCGGCTGCCGGATGCCGCAAAAGGCGATGCGCTCGTTTGCTTTTCCAGAAGGGAAGTGCTCGAAACGGCCGCCAAGCTCAAGAGAAACCGGTTCGCCGTCAGCATGATCTACGGCAGCATGCCGCCTGAAACGCGGAAGCGGCAGATGGAGCAGTTTGTTGAAGGGAAGACGACCGTGATTGTCGCCACTGATGCGATTGGCATGGGGCTGAACCTGCCGATTCGCCGCATCGTCTTCTTAAAAAATGAGAAGTTTGACGGCACGAGAAGAAGGTGGCTGACCTCCCAGGAAGTGAAGCAAATCGCCGGCCGGGCCGGCAGAAAAGGGATCTATCCAGTCGGAAAGGTCGCCTTTGTATCCAACATTGATAAAATGGCGCATCTGCTGGAGAAAGAGGATGAACCGGTCACGACCTTCGCCATTGCGCCGACATCGGCTGTGTTTGAGCGCTTCCAGCGGTATTCCCGCCACCTTGCCTTGTTTTTTGATCTGTGGGAGCGGTATAAAAGCCCGGAAGGAACGAAAAAAGCGTCCTTGGATCAAGAGCGCTACTTGTATGAATTAATCGAAGGAAGCGAAATCGAAGCGCGGCTGCCAATGACGGACTTATACGGATTTTTGCACCTGCCGTTTTCAACGAAGGAGCCCGGGCTGACGAAGCAGTGGATCTCTACGATGTACGCCATCGTCAATAACACGCCTCTTCCGGAGCCTTCCGTTAAAACCGGCACGCTCGAGGATTTGGAGCTTTCGTATAAAACGATCGGCCTGCATTTATTATTCCTGTACCGGCTCGGAAAACCGACGGAAGCGATCTATTGGGAACGTCTTCGGGAAACGCTCAGCGAAGACATTCATAAGCAGCTGCAATCCAGGGAAGCCGGAACAGGCAAGACGTGCCGCCGGTGCCGAAAGACACTCCCGGAGAACTTTAAATACCAAATCTGCGACAGCTGCCATGCATCCAGGCGCAAACGAAAATATGTGAATAAGCGGTTTTAATGAACGAACAGGGACAATGAGATTGTTCCTGTTTTTTTTATTGGCCCCTATAAATGTAACCCTTTATAATAATTTGGTTTACAAATAAAGCGGACAGCTTTTATAATTGTGTTATCCTAATTTAAATGGAGGTTTACATAATGGAGGTAAGAAAATTAATCTATGTATCTATGTTTGCGACGATTATGGGTGCCTTAGGGATGGTGCCGCCTATTCTGTTAGGGTTTTCTCCCGTGCCGATTACGCTGCAGACCTTAGGGGTGATGCTTGCAGGGAGTGTGCTCGGTGTGAAGCTTGGCCCGAAATACGCAGCACTTAGCCAGCTTTTGTTCATGCTGCTTGTTGCCGCCGGCTTGCCTTTGCTGTCAGGAGGGCGGGGCGGAATCGGTGTGTTCGTGACCCCGTCTGGCGGTTATTTGATCGGCTATATTGCCGCCGCTTATGTGATCGGCTGGATCTGCTGCCGGATGAAGGAGATGACAGTCGCCAAAACACTAGCCGCTCACGTCATTGGCGGCATGATCGTGGTTTACTTATTTGGCGTTCCATTCCAGGCGATGATGATGGATATTTCCGTTCGTGAAGCGGCGATGCTGAGCCTTGTTTACTTGCCGGGCGACTTTACAAAAGCGGTCGTAGCGGCTTTACTGGCCGTCAGATTACAAAAGGCGTTGCCGGTTCCAAAGGAGGTACGGGTATAGGTGAGAATAACAGCTACTTACCATAGGCACGCACAAACGGATGGACAGCGTCCGGCGATCGTCACGGAAGAAGAAACGCTGTCTTATCAAAATTGGGCGGAGCTCGTCAACCAAACAGCCGCTTCTTTCCGTAAAGAACAAGCAGTACATAGAAGAGTCGCCTTATTCTTGCCGAATGGCCGCTTGTTTTTGCAGCTGTTCGCCGGGGCCGCGGCGGCCGGCTGGGCGGCGATTGTTGGTGACATGAGATGGACAGCGGAGGAGATCAAGGCGCGGCTAAATGAGGTGGCGCCTGACCTCGTTATCGCCGATGACGGGATGAAGCCTTTCTTTGAAGCGAGCGGCATGCCCGTGATCTTTGCAAGTGAGGTCAAGGATTGGCTGAGCGAGGAAGAGGAGGAAGCAAAAGACGAAAAAAATGTGCCTTTTTATATCGGCTTTACTTCGGGTTCCACCGGCAAGCCGAAAGCATTCGTGCGCTCCCATGACTCATGGGTGGAGAGCTTTCAATGCAACAAAGTAGAGCTTTCTATGACCGAGAAAGAGCACGTGCTCATCCCCGGTTCCTTTGTCAATTCCACGTTTCTGTATGGCGCACTCAGCACGCTGTTTTTAGGCGGAACCCTTTATGTCTTAAAAAAATTCTCGCCCGACCGCTTTATGCACTATTTTCAACACTATCCGATTACCGCCGTCTATGTCGTGCCCACCATGCTTCACGCCTTGCTGAAGGAGGGCTGCTCGAGCGACCGGGCCGTTTCTTTTATCTCCACAGGCGCGAAATGGCAGCCGCAGGTCAAAAAAGACATGCACCGGCATTTTCCGAAGGCGCGCTTTTACGAGTTTTACGGTTCATCGGAGCTCAGCTTCGTGACGGTCTTGCAAAATGAGCAGCAGACAGAGCGGCCGGATTCTGTCGGAAAAGCGTTTCATAATGTAGAAGTGAAGATGGTCGATGAGGAAGGAAGAGAAGTGAGGGCTGGAGAAGCAGGCACGCTGTATGTAAAAAGCAACATGCTGTTTGACGGCTATCTCAACAACGAAGAAGAAACGAACAAGGTGCTGCAGGGCGAATGGGCCACCGTGCACGATATCGCCAAAATGGATGAAGACGGCTATGTTTACATACTCGGCAGGAAGAATGACATGATTTTGTACGGCGGGATCAATATTTACCCTCAGGAAATCGAGAAGGTGCTAAGGGAATTCCCTGGCGTAGAGGAAGCCGTGGTCGTCGGCGTCAAGGACGAGTACTGGGGCGAAAAGGTGGCGGCCTGTGTGAAGGGGAATGTCTCCTTACACCAATTAAAGCAGTTTTGCCGGTCGAATTTGTCTCCTTATAAAGTGCCGCGCCTCTTTAGACAGGTGGGTTCCTTTCCTTACACCACGGGAGGAAAAATCTCGCGCCGGGATGTGAAAAAACAGCTTGAACAAGAGGTGAGCGTATGACGAAGGCTGTAGTCGTGAAAGCGAAACGAACCTTGATCGGCAAGAAGGACGGCTGGCTCAAACACTATGCGCCGGAACAGCTGGCGGCTTTCGTGATTCAAGCGCTCGTTTCTGACTTATCCGAGCCGGTCGATGAAGTGATTTTAGGAAATGCGGTAGGGCCCGGCGGCAATATCGCCCGGCTGTCCGCTTTAGAAAGCGGCCTCCCGGCATCAGTCCCGGGCCTCACGATCGACCGGCAGTGCGGTTCGGGCCTAGAAGCCATCCGCCTGGCCTGTCACCTTGTTGAAAGCGGCGCCGGGCAGATCTATCTTGCCGGCGGCGTAGAGAGCACGAGCCAATCGCCGTACGAACAAAGAGCCCGTTTTTCTCCCGAAGAGTGGGGAGATCCCGACATGGGCATCGCGGCGGAATCCGTCGCGGAGCTGTACGGCATTACCCGCAAGCAGCAAGACGAATACGCGCTGATGAGCTATAGGCGCGCGGTTCAGTCACTCAAAAAAGGCTATTTTTCCGATGAAATGGTGAAGATCGATGACCTGCCTAAACAAGATGAAGGGATCAACCCCCGCATGAACTATGAACGGATGCTGCGCCGCCTGTCCCCGTGCTTTAAGGAAGGCGGCACGATCACCTTAGGGAATTGCTGCGGAGTGAACGACGGGGCCGCGGCGGTGCTCGTCATGTCAGAGGAAAAAGCAAAAGAGCTTGGCTACCGGCCGGTGCTTCGGTTCATTGGCAGCGCGGTTGCCGGCGTGGACCCGAATTACCCGGCTCTTGGCCCGATTCCAGCGATTTCTTCTCTGTTACACGCTCATTCTTTAACGATGCAGGACATCGATTTAGTTGAACTAAACGAAGCCTTTGCGTCAAAAGTCATTGCCTGTGCCGGGGCGCTTTCGATTCCCTATGAAAAATTAAACGCAGAAGGCGGAGCCATCGCCTTTGGCCACCCGTATGGCGCATCAGGCGCGGTTCTCGTTACACGGCTGTTTCATGAATATCAGCGGTATGACGCAAAGTACGCCATCGCGTCAATCGGCATTGGCGGAGGAATCGGCCTTGCGGTGCTGTGGGAGAGAGCCTCATGAAGCAGATAGAAGGGTATGTAACCGTGACGAAGGACATGATTCAGGACTATGAGGAGCTGTTCGGGACACAGTCCTCACTCTCGCCGGCCTTTCCGATGATCTTTTACCGCGAGCTTTCCGTTCCATGGACATTTGACGCTTCTCCGGTGCACCGCAAACAATCCTGCCGCTGTTATGAGGCCATCACATGCGGCCAAACCTACCGCTGTGTGGCGACGCTCAAGCCGCGAATGAAAAAAGGAGCGTATGCCTTTTACACGCAGACACTGACAGGCTATACCCCTAACGGAAAGGAAGGCTTTCAATGTGTGTCCGAGCTCGTTGTACCATTACCATAACAGAAGAAAAGGTGAAGCAATACGCCGCGCTTTCCGGGGATCATAACCCCATTCACTTCGACCAGGAAGAAGCAAAACGACACGGCTTTGAAGAGCCCATCGCCCACGGCATGCTGACGATGGGGCTCGCGTATAGGATTGTTTCTCTTTTTGCCGAGAAAGGGAAGAGGATTGAGGCGTACGATATACAGTTTTTGAAGCCTGTCTATTTAAATGAAACGATTCACCTAACCGCCCAGCAAAAAAACGAACAATCAACAATTATGCTGACAGGCACAACGGAAAGAGGCCTAGTTGTTAAAGGGAAGATGATCATGAGTGAAGAATAGCCCGGCAGCACCGGGCTTTTTATTTTTGCAGAATTGTAGAGAGAAATAACACTGCTGCACTTCTCTAGCAAATTCATCATTTCCAAAATAACCATATGTTTAAGATGAAACCAAAATACATCAAATAAAGGAGAATCACAATGAAAAGCATCTTTGAAGTAGGGAATTTAAAATCGAATGGACACTATGCGTTAGCCACCGTTCATCAGGATACGGTGTATGTATCAGGCCAATTTGCGATCGACCCGGACACACGCGAAAAGAAATTTGGGCCGATTGAAGAAGAGACATTACAGGCTCTAAAAAATGTAGAAGCCATTGTAGAAGCGGCCGGCAGCAAAAAGGAACATATCCTGCGCATGACCTTATATATTCCGGATGTAAAGCTGTGGGATAAGGTTGACGCGGTGTATAAAGAATTCTTCGGTGAGCATAAACCGGCCCGCACCATCGTGCCAACCAACGAACTGCATTTTGGGTTCAAAATTGAAATCGATGCGATTGCTTATATTTGAATCTAGGTTTATATAAAAAAGAGGCGAAGGAGAGGAACAAGAATGGAGCAATACAGTTGCAGCGAGTGCGGGACAAAATATGAGATCACCCCGACGAAATGGAGATGTGAATGCGGCGGCGTCCTCGATTTAGTCAAAGATACACCAGCCATTGATGTAGCCGCCTGGGGCAACTATCCGCATTCCATCTGGCGTTACGTTGAGACGATGGCCTTCGCGAAAGAGTCAAAGATGTGGGAACAGGTCACCATGGGGGAAGGCCAAACGCCTCTAATTAGACTGGACGCCCAAGAACCGCATACATATGTCAAGGTGGATTATATGATGCCGACTTTATCCTTTAAAGACCGGGGAGCGGCAGTGTTAATGACGAAGGCGAAGGAATTAGGGGTATCTAAAGTGATCGCCGACAGCAGCGGGAATGCCGGAACGGCCATTGCCGCTTATGCAGCGCGCTGCCGCATTCCATGCGACATTTATTTAAGTGATGAAACGTCACCGAAAAAGGTGGCTCAAATCAAAGCGCACGGCGCCGCCATTAAACAAATCCATGGCACGCGGGAAGAGATTGCCGCTGCCGCCCAGCAAGCGGTAGAAGAAGAAAATGTGTTTTATGCGAGTCACGTGTACAACCCTTATTTTTATGAAGGAACGAAAACGTATGCCTATGAAATTTATGAACAATTAAAGGGGGCGCCTGATACGTTAATCATTCCGGTTGGAAACGGCACGCTTCTCCTGGGCGCCTACTATGGCTTTCAAGAGTTATGGGAAAATGGACTCATTGAAAACATGCCGAAGCTCGTCGCGATTCAGGCGGCAAACTGTGCGCCTCTTGCACAGGCTTATCAAGCCGGGGAAGAATCGGCCCAGCCCGTGGCAAATGAAGGGACGCTAGCAGAAGGGATCGCGATTGCGGCCCCGGCAAGGTCGAAACAAATTTTAGAAGCTGTGCGCCATACGAATGGCATGTTTATTGATATTAAGGAAGAGGAAATCCTGAATGCGCGGACTGAACTGAGCGAGAAAGGATTTTATGTCGAAGTCACATCCGCGGTCAACTATGCGGGCTACAAAAAATATAAGAAAGCACCAGAAGAAACGGTCATCATCCCTCTTTGCGGGGCGGGTATTAAATCGAAATAGCGTTTGTCCTTCAAATCATGAAAAGATCCATCTTTTCATGATTTTTTGTTGGAACAAGAAGCCGCTCTTTCATCATTGCCTGCTTCCACAAGACACTGGAAAGGACATCCAAAGAAGGATCCTGTATAATAAACGAAGTAGTCAGACTTAACCGACTATTCTTGAAATAACCAAACAAGAGGGATGGGACGAAAAATCAATTAACAGTGAGTGAGGGATTCAAATGAGAATTGAAGCGATGATGACAACCCCCGAAAAAGACTTTCAAAAACAAACATTACAGCTAGCTGAACCGAAGGCTGGCGAAGTATTGGTCCGCCTTGTGGCTTCCGGCGTATGCCACACGGACGCTACCGTTCTTGATAAGACGATTCCAGTACCCTACCCGGTCGTATTAGGTCACGAAGGCTCCGGAATTGTAGAAAAGGTCGGAGAAAACGTCACAACTGTCAAGCCGGGCGATCACGTCGTATTAGGCTTCTCTTACTGCGGCACGTGCGACAACTGCTTAGAAGGCAATGCAGGCGGCTGCGAAAACATGATTCCCCTTAACTTCGGCGGCAAGAACGAACATGGTGTGACACCGCTGGCGACGAAGGAAAATGAAGAAGTCTCACAATTCTTCGGCCAGTCTTCTTTTGCTACATACTCTACAGTTGATGAAAAAAACGTGGTGAAAGTAGATAGGGACGTGGATTTACGCTATTTAGGGCCATTCGGCTGCGGCATTATGACGGGCAGCGGGACCGTATTAAATTCCCTAAAACCCGAACCAGGCGACAGCTTGGTTGTATTCGGCGCAGGAGCTGTAGGATTAAGCGGGCTGTTAGCGGCAAAAATCGCAGGCTGCCATCCGATCATCGCGGTGGATATTCACGATAGCCGTTTAGAGCTGGCGAAAGAGCTGGGCGCCACACATACGATTAACTCCAAAAACGAAGACCCCGTTGAAAGAATTAAAGAAATTACAGGGAAGGGCGCCCGCCATTCATTCGAAACGACAGGTGTGCCAGAAGTGACGTTAGCGGCCCTGCGCTGCCTGCGTGTGAGAGGCACATGCGCCACCGTAGCGGTTGGCAAGCGTGACTTAACCTTTAACGTATTTAACGACGTAGTAGCGAACTCCTTAACCTTGCGCGGCGTGATTGAAGGGGATGCGGTACCGCAATTAATCATTCCAAAACTGGTCACCTTCTTTAAAAACGGCCAATTCCCAATTGAAAAATTAGTGAAGTTCTATGACTTAGAAGAAGTCGATCAAGCCTTCGTTGATTCAGCGAACGGATCTGCGATCAAGCCGATCTTAATTATTGATAAAGAGTATACAGCGTAATCAAGACAAAGCCTCCTATATACCAGAAAGAGGGCTTCAAGTAGCCCAGCAAATAGAAAGCGGCATGGCTTACGTCAATGACCAGCCCGTCAACGTGGAAGCCGGCATTCCTTTTGGCGGCGAATGGGCCTTTAATGAATTCACCACCGTCCAGTGGGTCACTGTGCAAGAAAAGCCAAGACAATTCCCGTTTGAATGAGGATCTATAGATAACAAGCTAACCCGGCGAAGAAACCTCGCCGGGTTTCTTTGCTGCAACCGCATCTAAAAAAGAATGGAACTTTGTCAATAGGCTTATCGTATAAATAGATGGGTATGTCATATACTGCAGGCAGAAACTATGTAGGCTACATATAATGGAAGTAAGGACGTGACAGTTTGGGACCTATAGATGATCATATTAAAAAACATCTTGATATTTTGTTTGTCGGCTTTAACCCGAGCCTGCGCTCCGGGGAAACCGGCTACCATTTCGCGAATCCGAATAACCGGTTTTGGACGATTTTGCACCGGGCCGGGCTGACAGACAGGAAGCTGCATCCGTCAGAAGGGGAACAGCTCGTAGACATGGGCTATGGATTAACGAATATCGTGGCCCGCCCGACCAAAGCGGCCGAGGATATTACGAAGGAGGAATACGAGGAAGGCAAGGAGATCTTGAAAGAAAAGATTGCCCGCTATGAGCCGGCGTTTGTCTGCTTTGTCGGAAAAGGCGTGTACCAGCAGTACAGCGGGCGCAAACAAGTGCCTTGGGGGCTGCAGGAAATGTCCGTGGTGCCGGGGGTCTACGATTTCGTGGCTCCGTCCTCAAGCGGGCTGGTGCGGATTAAGCTAGATGACATTGTCGCAATTTACAAGGAGCTTTCCAGGCTTTTAGAAGTATATAAAGAAAAAGGGAAGGAGGGGGTAGAAGAATGGAAGTGATCGCTTGGATCATTATCGCCGCCTTGTTTGTGACCAGCTTTGCTGGACTGATTTTCCCGATTATCCCTTCCGTATTGCTTGTATGGGGCGGGTTTCTCATTTATCAATTCGGCGTTCAATCCGGAGACTTATCGGTGATTTTCTGGCTGGCGATGGTGGTATTCACCGTCTTAATTATTGTGGCGGACATTTTGGCAAACAGCTATTTCGTTAAAAGGTATGGAGGGTCCAAATGGGGAGAACGGATCGCGGCTGTGGCGGTGATTGTCGGGTCCTTTGTGTATCCGCCGTTTGGCATTTTGATCGTGCCGTTTGCGGCTGTGTTTGTCACTGAGATGCTCATTCAAAAGGACGCCAAAAAAGCGCTCTTAGTCAGCTTTGCGACATTCATCGGCTTCTTGAGCGGCACGTTTGCGAAGTTCATCATTCAGGTGATCATGATCGGATGGTTCCTGATTGAGGTGATCTTTTAAGAAAAGCACCGCCTGCCGGCGAGTGCTTTTTTTAGCCATTTAACCAGCTTTTTCTATCCTATATGACAAGTGTCATGTATACGTCATGACGGGTGCTACTGCACAAGCTCTTCTCTCTTCCCTATAATAAAGTTATCGCTAATAAAGCCACTACTAATAAAAAACTATTACTACCTACTAATTGTATGAAAAGAAAGGAAATGAATGATGAGCAAAGAAACATCTAAACAGCTGAGAAAGCAAGTCGCTCCTTATGAAAAAGCAGACAACGCCGCCAGCATCCGTCAGCTGATCAATACGATCGGCCCGTTTTTCCTGATGTGGTTTCTGGCTTACCAAAGTTTATCGATTTCTCACCTGCTGTCGCTGGTGTTTTCGGTGATCGGGGCAGGATTCATGGTACGAACCTTCATCATTTTCCATGATTGCTGTCACTATTCCTTCTTTAGAAACCGGACAGCCAATAGAATTGTCGGCACGATCACAGGGATTTTAACGTATTTCCCTTATTATCAATGGCAGCACAGCCACTCCGTCCACCACGCCACAAGCGGCAACTTAGATAAGCGCGGCACCGGAGACATTTGGCTAATGACCGTCGAGGAATACGACAATGCTTCGTTCTTCGAGCGCCTGAAATACCGTCTGTACCGCAACCCGTTTGTCATGTTCGTCCTTGGCCCTATCTTTGTTTTCTTGCTGGAGAACCGTTTTAACCGCAAGGGAGCGAGGTGGAAAGAGCGTCTCAATACGTATTTCACGAATGTCATGATCGTTGGGATTACCGCTCTTCTTTGCTGGACAATCGGCTGGCAGGAATTCCTGCTTGTACAGGGCCCGCTCTTCTTAGTCGCGGGAGCTAGCGGCATCTGGCTGTTTTACATTCAGCATACGTTTGAGGATTCCTACTTCAAGGAAAATGAAGAGTGGAGCTTTATCCTGGCGGCTGTAGAGGGCAGCTCCTTCTACAAACTGCCGAAAGTGCTGCAGTGGATGACAGGAAACATCGGTTTCCATCACGTGCATCACTTAAGCCCGCGCGTGCCGAACTATCAGTTAGAAACCGCGCATAACGAAACACCGCTTCTGAAAAATGTACCGACCGTGACGCTGGCAACGAGCCTCCAGTCGCTGAAATTCCGCCTGTGGGACGAGCAGAACGAAAAGTTTGTGACCTTCCGCGAAGCCAAGGCATTAATCGGACAGAAGAAAAAAGAAAAAACAGGCTTCCGCACCGTATCGGCGAAACCTGAATAAGCGTCTCTTTTTTAAAACCATGTTTTCCCGCCCAGGACCTTTCACGAAGCCTGGATGGGAAAGCATGGTTTTTTCGAGGATAAGGTTTCATCAACCAAGAAGCTTCCTATATACTTAAGATGAGTAAACAAATGGAAAGAGGATGGAATCATGCAAAAAATACGGACGGTTTTTCAAAGAGGGTCCGGCATGTCTCCTTACATTTGGAGCATATTGAGCCTCTTGCCTTTTTATTTTATTTTCCAGTCGTCCTCTACAATCGAAATTTTTGTGGGGATCGGGCTGACCGTGCTCTTCTTCATTGCCCTCCGGCTGGCATTTATGTCGAAGAAGTGGCCGGTGTATTTATGGATGGGCACCCTAATTGCCATCTCCTTGACCATGACGATCTTGTTTCAATACGTCTATTTCGCGTTTTATATCGCGTACTATAACGGCCACATCCGAAACCGGGCTGCTTTTATCACGCTTTATGTCATTCACTTAATCAGCACGACGATTGCGATCAATTACCACCTCGTGCTGCAGAGCGGCTTGATTTTGGAACAGCTGCCCTTTGTCATCATTGTCTTTATCAGCGTGATCCTGATGCCGTTTAACATTTATAACCGCAAAAAGCAGGAGAAGCTCGAGGAACAGCTGCAGGATGCCAACGACCGGATTGCCGAGCTTGTGAAAATGGAGGAGCGCCAGCGAATCGCCCGGGACCTTCACGATACGCTCGGGCAGAAGCTGTCGCTCATCGGGCTAAAGAGCGACCTTGCCAGCAAGCTAGTCACTAAAAACCCTGAACAAGCCAGTGAAGAATTAAAAGACATCCAGCAAACGGCCCGGACCGCTCTGAATGAGGTGCGAAAGCTCGTGTCCTCCATGCGGGGCATCCGGCTGAATGATGAGCTTGTGCTCGTGAAACAGATTCTCCAGGCCGCGCAGATTGACTTCGTTTGTGAGGAAGACGGAAATTTATCCAACGTCTCTTTATTTACCGAAAACATTTTAAGCATGTGTTTAAAGGAAGCCGTCACCAATGTCGTGAACCACAGCCAGGCTTCCTGCTGCCAGGTGATCCTTGAACAGACGGAGAAGGAAGTGCGCTTAACCGTCAAAGATAACGGGGAAGGCCTGAACCCGGGAAAAGCACTCGGGGCAGGCAATGGCCTGTTGGGCATGCGGGAGCGTCTGGAATTTGTGAACGGCTCGCTTGCTGTGTATGCCGATGAAGGCACGACACTCGTGATGACTGTACCGAAAAATGCGAAAAAGGGAGAACAGGAGGACGTGATATGATCCGGATTATCATTGCAGAAGACCAGCAAATGCTTTTAGGCGCGCTCGGCTCGCTTCTGAACCTCGAAGACGATATGGAAGTGGTGGGAAAGGCAGCGAATGGGGAAGAGGCGGTGGCGTTAGTCAAGCAGCTGAAGCCGGATGTGTGCATCATGGACATCGAAATGCCGGGAAAAAGCGGACTAGAAGCTGCTGAAGAGATTAAAGGCCTCACCGGCATCGACTGCAAGGTCATCATTTTGACCACGTTTGCCCGCAGCGGCTACTTCCAGCGGGCGCTGAAGGCGAAGGTGAGAGGCTACTTGCTGAAGGACAGCCCGAGCGAAGAGCTCGCCAGCTCCATCCGCAGCATCATGGCCGGACGGCGCATTTACGCCCCCGAACTTATGGACGACCTGTACAGCGAGGAAAACCCGCTCACCGAACGGGAAAGAGAAGTACTGGAGCTCGTGGCGGAAGGCTTAAATACGAAGGAAATTGCCGAAGAACTGAACATCAAAAATGGCACCGTCCGCAACTACATTTCGGCCATTTTTGATAAATTGCAGGTCAAAAACCGGATTGAAGCCATTTCCCAGTCAAAGGAGAAGGGCTGGTTTAAATAAAAAATCAGCCCTTCCAGGATATGTTGAAGACTAAAAAACAGCCTGTGAAACTGCAAAAAGTTTCACAGGCTGTTTTACGCTTGACGAATATGTATGTAGCAGGGAGGAACCCCAACCATGATTCAGGTTTTCGTTTTTATACGGTCGACGAACCTCTTCGCTTCTACTATACCTAACCCTGTTTGTTCTCTTACATATTTAATGATGTTCGTGTCTGTTGAAGCTTCTTGTTTTTCGCGAGCAGGCTGCCAATCACCATCACGGTAAAAGTCACTAACTCGCTCCCCATACCATTCCTCCTATTATCTTTCAGACACGGCCATATACTTCGTAAAGTAAGCCCCGAGCAGCAGCAACATCACCGTCATCGACCAGCTCACCAGCCCGAGGAACCCAAACCAATACGCAAGAAGGTTAATCGCCGCGATTAAATAAAAGCAAATAGACGTCAGCGCGGTTTTCAACCCTGTGATCCCCGCCTTCTTTCTTCTTTGAATCAGCATCGTCACAGAAACGAGAAAAGCAAGCACAAGCAGCACAGTGAAGAGGATGGATACCAATTGACTTCCCCCTTTCTTAAGGAACGGGCGGATGCTGTCTTCAGCGATCATCACCTGCATCCCTTAAGAAAAGTCTATCATCTATTCTTCCACCCCAACACCCTTTATGGGTAAATTCGTCAGTAAAGGAAACCTTATTCCAGGTACGATCGTATAGAAGATGACCAGAAAGAGTGAGGAAAAGGAGGCACAGCCAATGGCCATCTTGATCGGGGTGTTCCTGATTCTCTGGGGACTGCTGGTGATCTGCTTCTCTATATTTAAACTGAAACGGGGGGACGGCAGAGATAAACACACCGTTAACGGCAGCTTCCTTATTGAGGTAGAGCTGCTGTTGAAGCTATTGGACCGCTTTCCGGTCAATGTGGTGAGAGGACTTATCATATTCATTGGTATTTCCTTCATTATTTCCGGGGCGGCTACTATTTTACTGGCTTTGTCATTTATATGAGTAAAAATAGAACCTCTCTCCCGCTGATAGATTTTTAATGAAAAAGAAAGGAGATGATCACGTGTATCGAACATGTCTTATTGCTGCCTCGTGTCTGCCTATGCTGCTTATATCCGCCTGTTCATCGGACAGCCAAGTGAAGGAACAGCAGGCGGCAGCCGAAGAGACCACGCAGCCGTATTACACAACCGCTGGCTATATCGTGAAAAAGGATGAAACAGGTGTAGGTGTCGTAACCGATATGACGAAGGCCGAGCTCATGGGCAAAAACGAGGAGGAGCTGGCCGCCCTTTTATATGAAGCGCAAGGCATTCAATTTGACTTCACTGATATGGAAGCGATCCCTGAAGAAACGACCGCGGCGCTACATATTGGTCAACAGGTGACCATCCAGCATCGTATGCTTGGTTTGTCCAACCCTGTCCATGGAGGGGAAGTGCTGGAGATAGAAATAAAGGAAGAAAGCTGATTATGCAGCCACACCGGAAGCCATCCAAATGATAAGATGGCTTCCGGTGTTTTTTGTTGAAAAAATGCGAGACATTATATCACCGGGTAATGCGGGTCATACCTTGGATAGGCATAATAAGGCGGCCTCGGGCCAATTTTAGGTATCCAAAACGGGGAAGAGACGGGTGAATAGAACAGCTTTTCTTTCTCCTCTGAATGATGGATCAGCAGTCTGGCGTTCGGAATGAGCGGGTAAGGCTGCATCTCGATGTCCTCCTTATGAATCGTTCTCCTTCACTCTATTCAGATGTGCGTGAAAGAGAGACCTCTTGAAGGTTTTTTCCTCAGCAAGGCATTTTCTCTTCTGCCTGACATATCTTATTTCGGAATTCAGCTTTATGGAGGAGGAGTTCCATGTCTAAAGATAAGAAAAACCCGAAGACCCGTCAAACGTATCCGATGCACCCCAATTACGGAAAGGTCACCCGCTATGAAGACATTGCGCTCACGGTTCCCGAGCAGCGGCAAACCCGCCAGCCGGGTGTAGAAGGCCTGATGGTGCCAAAACCGATTATTGAAAACCCGGCTTATAAAGGAAGCGAAAAACTTCTAGGAAAAGCAGCGCTTATTACGGGTGGCGACAGCGGCATTGGCGCAGCTGTGGCGATTTCCTTTGCGAAGGAAGGAGCCGATGTAGCCATATCTTATTTAGATGAACACGAGGACGCGATGCGGACGAAAAAGAGAATTGAAGAGCTTGGCCAGCGCTGCTTGCTGCTGCCGGGGGATTTAAGAGAGAAGAAGCAATGCATCGAGATTGTGGAAAAAACCGTGCAAGCCTTCGGAAAGCTGGATGTTCTCTGCAATCATGTCGGGATTCAGTTCCAGCAGCTAAGCCTGCTTGATATTACCGATGAACAGTTTGACAACACGTTTAAGGTGAATGTGTATTCCCACTTTTACACCACAAGGGCCGCGCTGCCTCACTTAAAAGCGGGAAGCTCTATTATTAATACCGCTTCAGTGGTCGCCTATGAAGGGTATGAGCAGCTCATTGATTACTCGGCGACAAAGGCCGCCAACGTCGGCTTCACGAGAGCCTTGGCTAACAGCCTGGTCACTCAAGGAATCCGGGTCAATGCGGTGGCGCCCGGACGCATATGGACCCCGCTGATTCCGGCAAGCTTTTCAGCGGATCAGGTGCCGCTCGCCGGGAACCCCATGGACCGGCAAGGCCAGCCGTTTGAAGTAGCCCCAACCTATGTCTATCTTGCTTCTGATGATTCGCGTTTTGTCACCGGCCAAACCCTTCACGTCAACGGAGGCCAATTCACCTCATCCTAACCATCTTACTGAATGTATAAGTATGGCTTCAACATCGAATCATATAGATGAAACACATGCAGTTGCACCTGGAGGCTTTGACACACCAGAGTAAATGTTATATATTATAAATATACGAACATTATAATTATAAAAACAATAAAATATTCGTTTTAAGAGGTGTAACCCATGGATAACGTATTCGATTATGAGGATATTCAATTAATTCCCGCAAAATGCATCGTAAACAGCCGCTCAGAATGTGACACATCCGTCACGTTAGGAAAACATACCTTCAAGCTCCCTGTCGTGCCTGCGAATATGCAGACCATCATTGATGAAAGGATCGCCGTCTACTTAGCTGAAAACGGCTACTTCTATATTATGCACCGCTTTAAGCCGGAGGAGCGGATGTCCTTTATCCAGGATATGAAATCAAAAGGATTAATCACTTCCATTAGTGTTGGGGTGAAGGAAGAAGAGTATGCGTTTGTGCAGCAGCTCGCAGAAGAGGCGCTTTCGCCGGATTACATCACGATTGATATTGCCCACGGCCATTCGAACGCCGTGATCGAAATGATCCAGCATATTAAAAAGCACTTGCCGGACAGCTTTGTGATCGCCGGGAACGTCGGCACACCGGAAGCGGTCAGAGAACTCGAGCACGCTGGTGCGGATGCGACGAAGGTCGGCATCGGACCAGGAAAGGTGTGCATCACGAAGATTAAAACCGGCTTCGGGACCGGGGGCTGGCAATTGGCCGCGCTGCGCTGGTGCGCCAAAGCCGCCAGCAAGCCGATTATCGCGGACGGCGGGATCCGTACACACGGAGACATTGCGAAATCCGTCCGCTTTGGCGCCACCATGGTCATGATCGGCTCTTTGTTTGCCGGCCACGAGGAATCTCCGGGAGAAACCGTTGAAAAGGACGGCAAGCTCTGCAAGGAATACTTCGGCTCAGCTTCGGAATTCCAAAAGGGCGAAAGAAAGAATATCGAAGGCAAGAAAATGTATGTCGAGCATAAAGGATCCTTAAAGGATACGCTGATTGAAATGGAACAGGATCTTCAGTCCTCCATTTCTTATGCGGGTGGAAACAAGCTCGACGCTATCCGCAACGTCGATTACGTTGTCGTGAAGAATTCCATCTTTAACGGAGACCGGGTGTATTAATGAAGAAAGCCTGCCCACTGCCAGCAACATGGCGGTGAGCAGGCTTTTTTGTGCGGTTCTTAATCTTATATGCCGCTATTTCTGCCAATCGAATTGAAGGTAGTCCAATTGATGACCTCCGCCCGCACACTCGTGACTTCAGTCATGAGTGTGCGGGCGGTTTTTTTATTTGTAATAAAAAAAACACATATGTTAAATTAAATTTAGGTGAGAATATTATGAAAATTAGAAAAGGCAGAGGTTATGTTTACGCCATCCAATATCATTT
>NZ_JWJE02000051.1 GCF_000812025.2 Bacillus thermotolerans | reverse complement strand
GACAAGCTGATGGGAAGCATCATACATGTGAAGATAGAACGCCCGGTTTTGTTCAATTTCCTGGTAGGTGTGAGAAAAGAACATAAAAAAATCTCCTCTTTCATGTATTCTGAGGAGATTCTACATATTTTTTCACTGCTTGTCCATTGACAGAAGACTTTATCAACAGAATGAAGCGACCTTATAAAAAAGGTCGCTTGAAAAATAAGTGCGGCTTACTGTTCAGGTGGCTGAGGATTCTCTGTGCTTATTTCTTTGAGAAGCTCAAGAGCAGCGACCGCTTTTGGAAACCCAGCGTAAGCTGCACACTGAATAATGATCTCGATGATTTCCTCTACACTCCATCCCACATGCATGGCCGCTTTAAAATGGAAGGTGAGCTGGCGTTCGCCTGCTCCTTGAGTAATTAAAGAAGTGAGCGTGATGAGTGCTCTCTGTTTTAAGTCGAGGGCCGGTCTGCTATATACATCTCCAAACCCGAACTCCATCATCATCTCTTCAAGATCCGGAGAAAATGCTTTCACATTTTCGATGGCCTGCTGGCTGGAATCACCAGTTAGCTTGCGTAAAGTTTCGAGCCCTTTTTGGTAACGTTCACTTTTCAAGGTAATGCCTCCTCTTCTAACCTCTCATCATAGTTGGGGGTACTTCCTCCGGGTCCACCATGATTTCAATCACTGTAGGACCTTGCTGTTTCAATGCAAAGGTAACGGCCTCTTCCATTTCCTGCTCCTGGGTGCATCGGAAGGAGGCGGCTCCTAATGATCGGGCGAATAGATGAATATCCACAGCAGTTTCATACACTGTGCCCACTGAGCGCCCTATATTATGCCTCATTCCCTTATCCACCATATCCAATCTGCCATTATTGAAAACAACAAAAATAACCGGCAGTTGATGACAAGCGGCAGTGGAGATCTCCGTGCCATGCATGAGTATGCATCCATCGCCTGTTAAGCAAACAATCGGCCGATCCGGGTTAGCGAATTTGGCGCCGATCGCATAGCCAATCGCATGTCCCATCGTTCCGAACACATCATCAAAGAAGAAGGTGCCTTCCTGTAAAATGTCAAAATGTTGAATGGCATAGTACGTATGGCTTCCGTCATCTCCAAATAATAAAGCTTGAGCGGGAAGGGTTTGCCGCAAGACTTCAACGGCCCTCCCGGCTGATATCCACTTTTCAAGTGCAGCGGGTTTTTCTGCCTCTATTAACTCAGAAGAGGAAGCAGGTACTGTGCTTATGTCCTCTTTCCTCGAGGTTTTGGCCAGCAGAGCTTGCAGGTTTTCTTTGGCATCTCCCATAACCGCAAGTGTCGGTACGGGAATCGATTTCCCGACAAAGGTTGGTTCTATATCAAATTGAATGATCTGCTGCGGGTTCATATCGTTAGTGAACCCTGCCAGCGTCATGTCTGATAGCTTTGTACCGATCACGATTAAAAGATCGACACCCATCTTTAAATAGTGAGAGGCTTCCGCCGTGCCGCCGAGACCAAAAGGGCCAAGATAGCCAGGGTGGCTGGAAATCACGGTTCCTTTTCCACCCGGCGTCGTAATGACGGGAATGTCAAAACGCAGAGATAGCTCTCTTACCTCGTCATAGGCCCTTGACAGATGAACCCCTTTTCCTACAAAAAGAAGGGGGGATTTTGCTCTCTCCAGTAATGGAATCACCTGGTCAATGTAAGAGGATACGGCTGGCAATGGTTGAGGAAGAGATACATCAAATGGTTCAATTTCCTCCATCAACACATCAGCCGGTATGGACAGGTGAACCGGTCCTTTGCGTCCGGTCCACGCCTTTTCTAGTGCATGGCGAAAGTACATCGGGAATAAATCCCCTCGTTCCACTCTTGTGCTAAAAAGTGTAACTGGCTCAAACATTTTGACAAGATCCGTTCCAAATGGGCTGGAGTCTTGTCCGATTGCTTTGCCGGTGTCCTTCATGGCAGGGTGGCCTGTGATGAATAACACGGGAAGGTGATAGGCCATTGCCTGAGCGGCCGCTGTCAGCATGTTAGTGCCTCCCGGACCCGAAGTGCCTATAGCCACACCGAATGTATGGTTTTGAAGGGCATAGCCGCCGGCCATAAACCCGGCTCCTGATTCATGTCTTGCTAAAACGTAGGTCATCTCTTGTCTTTCTATTTCTAAAAGGAGGGGCACAACCGCTTTTCCTGGAATTCCAAATGCATGGCTTACTCCAAATTTTCTTAGGTGTTCAACTAACAAAGCAGCAATTGTTTTCATTAAATATTTACTTCCTCTCACTTTGCTTAATCAGCTTTCTTTCTATCTCGTCAGCCGGTAAAGGTTTGCTGTAGTAATAGCCTTGAACCTGGTCACAACTTAATTGGCGCAGAAAGTCTAATTGTTCCTCTGTTTCAACACCTTCTGCGAGGACGTCCAGGTTTAAAGCGTGAGCCATTGAAATGATGGTGCTGACAATTTTTGCATCACTTTCATCCTTCATGATATCGCGGACAAACGAGCGATCAATCTTTAAGCGATGGATAGGGAACCTTTTTAAATAATTAAGAGAACTGTAGCCAGTGCCAAAATCATCGATGGCAATTTGTATCCCCAGCTCGTTCAGCTCATTTAAAATCAAAATGGCTCTTTCTACATCCATCGTCATGGATTCCGTAATTTCTAACTCCACAAAGCTAGGATTTAATTCCATTTCCTTCAAAACTTGCTGGATTGTTTTCACTAAACCTTGTTTTAAAAATTCCTGCGGAGATAAATTAATCGCCATTCTTAAAGAAGAAAACCCCTTATTATGCCAAGCTTTTAGCTGCTGGCAGGCATTTCGAAACACCCACTCTCCCAGAGTGAACATGAGTCCCATTTCTTCTGCTAAAGGGATAAATTCCTCCGGAGAAATCATGCCAAGCTGAGGATGATTCCAGCGCAACAAGCTTTCCAGCCCAATAATCTTACTGGATTTTAAATCGATTTGAGGCTGGTAATGGATGAAGAGATGGTTATTTTCTATCGCATGTTTCAGCTCCGTTTCCAGAGTCAGTTTTTGGAAGGATTTTTCTTTCATATTCGAATCATAAATCACATAACGGTTTTTCCCTTTTTCTTTGGCACGGTACAGCGCCGTATCCGCTTGGACGAGCAAGCTATGAATATCATGTCCATCATGGGGGTAAAAGGAAATCCCTATGCTAGTGCTGATATGGAACTCATATTCCTGGATGACGAAGGGTTGCCGGACTACGTCAATGATGTCTTCAGCCATACGAACTACGTCCGCAGGGCGGTGGATCTTAGGGAGTATAATCGTAAACTCGTCGCCGCCCATTCGAAAAACCTTCGCCCGGCTCTGTAGATAATTTTTCAATCTTCCGGCAATCTTCGTAAGAAGCAGGTCTCCTTTGCTGTGCCCTAACGTGTCATTGATCAATTTAAAGCGGTCTAGATCCAGCATAAAGACAGCAAGCATTTCTTTATGTTTCATCGCATGATCTAAGCACTCTCCTAAAAATTGCTGGAGGTACCTTCGGTTAGGGAGTCCGGTAAGTTCATCGTGATGAGCCATATGCTTTACTTTCAGTTCGGCTTTATACCGTTCAGTGATATCCCTGAAGTTTCCAAAGGCGCCGATGAGTTCACCGTTCTCGCTGTAAATGGGCTTCCCGTCGAACAAACATATTGTTTGATCGCAAGAAGAGGCATGTCTCAGCTCTAGTTCGATATTAGAAAAAGCCTCGCGAGTTTGAAGCACTTCATGAATCAACGGCCCTATCTTATCTAACTGTAAAACCGGCTTGTTTAATACAGCTTGCCTGCTCCAGCCAGTCAGTTCCTGCGCATATTCATTAAATTCTGTTACCTGACCATGTTTATCTGTAAAAATAATCCCTGTCTTCGTTGAATTGGTGACAATCTGGTTAAGGATGTTTAAATCCCGGTTCTGGCTGCGAAGAAGGATTTCCCGTTCAATGGAGTCACCTACTGTGGACAATAATGTCAGCAAAAGAGGGCTTCCATAATCTAAAGCAGTCATGATAGAAATGGTCCCTAGTTGAACGTCATTTTTTACAGAGTGAAACGGAACCGAATAACAGGCAGATTGCTGCAGGATCTTATGGTAATGCTCAGTCCCAACTATTTCTATAGGCTGATTGGTGCTCAGTGCCAAACTGATAGAATTCGTCCCGTTATGCTCTTCAGAAAACCGCACGCCCGGTATAAAGCCTAATTGCTGAATGATGCTTTTTATAGCAGGGTCTCCCTCCATATATAAAATAGTGCCTTCATCATCTGTTACAACAATAAGGATAGGAGTGCCCTTGATCATATATAAAAACTTTGGAACGAAAAAGTTAATGACTTTTAGAACTTCTGCATAGTTCTTTTGAATTTCTTTTAATTTCTCGGGATTGACAACGAATGGAGCTGGAACATCTTCTGGATCCAATCCCCTCGCTCGACATCTCTGATTAGCTTCCTGAATAACCAATGAGTATGCGGATTCAACTAAGTGGTCCTTATACAAGGGTCCCACCACCTATTCTATATAAGTGTTATTCTTCAAAATTGGGTATTTTTTCTTTATTTTAACAGAAAAAACCGTCTTCTTGGTGTAGGAATTTCAAGGCACTTGGAAACAATTCCTAAGCAATGGAACCACTGATACTACTACTCTAGAAGAAAGGGAGAGCTGGTATAGAGAGGAGGAATGTGAAGTTACCACAAAATAGAAGTTTATCTACCCGAAAATTCGTAAACTTAGAAAAGGAAGGGGTAGCCTGGCAGCCTTCGCCGGTTATACAAAACTATTTATGAAAGTAGGGGATCACTATGCCATTACCACTTATTCCATTATTGGTAGCCGGTGCGACGGTCACCTCTGCGGCAGTTGCAGGGAAGAAAGGGTACGAGTCATACCAAAACATGAAGAAAACGCAGGAGCTTACATTACAGCTTGAAGCTACATATCAAACAGCTTATCGCCAGCTTGAACGGCCGCGCGGTCATGCGAACCAAGCAGCAGATAGCTTACTTAAATTAAGCCTGGCAGGTGGGCCCGTGAAAAAGCTTGTTTCTTCTGTGAATAGGGAGGGACATGCCGCAGACGTTGAGAAGCGGGTGGTCGGGGCCGGACAAGTGATGACCGCCGGTGTCGCTTCTATGGCCGGAGGTGTGATTGCGGCGTTGGCGACATTAGAGGCCACTACCACCTTTGCTTCCTCCTCAACAGGGACACCGATTGCCTCCTTGTCTGGAGCGGTCGCGCAAAATGCGGCATTGGCTTATCTGGGCGGAGGGTCGTTAAGCGACGGAGGTCTAGGCGTTTCAGGAGGAACGATGGTGCTAGGCGGAATTGCGGTCGCGTCGGCACTTGCGATTGGCAGTTTCCTGTTTACTTCCTCCACTGAAAAAAGGCTTGAGGACATGCGGGCGAAAAAAGCAGAGGTTCATAAGGAAGCTGGGCAAAGGCATGTAGTGCGTTCTCGAGACTATCCTCGCTATGCACAAATAAGAAGAAGGGGCCGGTCGGTTATTTAATCGGTAGGTTGGTCATCTCACTGTCTATTGAAATAAATCAAGGACTTATCTCAAATAAGGTCCTTGATTTATATATGTGTGTAAACATCGGTACCACTTGTTTTAAATAAGCTGGCGCTCCGAAGAAAGGACGTTCATCTTCTCTACATCCCAATCGAACGTTACAATGGCTGATTGACGGGACTTGTGCGACAGGAGGCGCTTTCCATCTTTAAGAACCATGCTTTCAGCTTCCCAAAAAGCCACCGTTTCATCTTCTCCCGTCCGATTGCAGACAAATACAGGCAATCCTGTATCGATTGAGCGCTGTTCCCACTCTCCGTTTGGCCCATGCAAGCCGGGTCCCCAGGAAGAAGGAGCCACGATGATGTCTGCTCTTTTCGCTAATAAGGTGCTTGCGACTGTTTTTGTATAAGCATCTGCACAGATCATCACCCCAGCTTTTATGCCTCCTAGGTCGATCGGTTCAATGACAGTGCCTGACTCGCACCAGCCATCTGAAAGGGTAGCGGCCTTTCTTTGCCTTCCCGCTAAATCACCGTTTCTGTTGATCACAAATACCGAGTTATACAGCTTTCCGTCCTCAGACCTTTCCGGACAGCCAACAAAGACATTTACCTTTAAAGACTTAACCAACATGCGAACGTGGTTCATCCATGTATCGGGCTGTTGCTCGATCCAGTTCGTACCGATCTTCCGGGAGAACTGCAGCCCGCTGACAGCTAATTCGGGTGTGATGATCCAGTCGGCCTGTTTAGCTGCCGCGAGCTTCACAGCTTTTTCAATTAATTGCTGGTTATAAGGAATATCTCCCACACGAGGGAGCAAATGCAATAAAGCAACTCTGATTTTCCTCAAAATAACTCCACCTTTTCTGCGTTTCAATGATTAAGCTCATCTTACTATATATTTAACTTTTAGGGACCAATCATAGAAAGCAATATGATATGTGGGAAATGATATTTAATTTAGCAGGTGCAGAAGTTTAACAGAAATGATTGACAAAGGAACGAACCTTGGATATCTTTTATTTATCAATCAATAAATAAATAAAATTCTAGAAGGATGGTAAATATTTTGGCAGCCCGAGAAGACAAAAAAGAAATCATCATTGAAAAAGCTGTAAGTGTTTTCGCGCAGAGGGGATATTACAAAGCTACGACCGCCATGGTGGCGAAGGAAGCCGGAGTGACACAGCCCTATGTGTTTCATTTTTTTGCAAACAAGGAGGAGTTGTTCAAGGCAGTCATGGATCGGGCGTTCGGAAGGATTTACGATACATTCGCAAAGATTGATGCTCCAGCAGATCAGTTAATCGAAACAATGGGTCATGCCTTTGAAGAAGTCATCCAAACGCACCGTGATGAAGTACTGATGGTAATGCAGGCGCACGCCATTTCAGAAGAGGGCATTCGTGAACATGTACGAAAGTTATTTAAAACGATCTTTGATTCTTTATCACTGAAATTCGAAAGAGCGGGAATACCTGAGGCCGAAAAGACAGCAGCTCATTTTATTGGGACAGGATTATTAATTACAGTTGCAGAAGTGCTGGATTTGCCGCAATTAACAAAGGGAGTGGGGGATGATGGTTAGAAAAAAGGAGTCTCTCCTTTTTTCTCATATAAATTTATTGACTGATAAATAAATTTATATGAGAAGGACCTGTCATACTCAGCTGATCGACTAGAGCATGAATGAAATAATAAATTTTTTTACCATCTTATTTATTGATTGATAAATAAATCATTTCAAAAGGGAGGAGCCAGCAATGAAAACATATCAACATGCTGAAGAGTCTATTAAGCTTTTTCAAGGTGAGAAAAGTCTGGTCATCACAGGTCTGATAGGGGTGATTCTTGCTGCATGCATAGCTGTCTACATCTTTTTCCAAGGGCCAATGATTGGACCAGAAGGAAATGTGAAAGATGCGTTTTCCTTTAATGCGGCAATCGGCATGTTTTTGCTTTCCATAGCTGCCATTCTGCCACTTACGAGATTTACAACAGGGAAGAGGAAGGTCATCCGCTGCTTTTTATCATCGCGACGATGTATTCATATGCGATTGTCACTATTCAAAACTTCCGGGGCTTCAATCCTCGATTTTCGCAGAAAGGTTCGCTCATCGATGCGATCGGAGGCATGTTGTTTGGTGTGATTTCGTTAATGCTTGTAACTTTAACAATATGGCTTGCCATCCACTTCTTGCGAATGAGAGCGCCTTTTAATCGGCCACTGCTCATGGTTGGCGTCCGTTATGCCTTTCTTTCCATTTTAGCAGCCAATCTTTCAGGAATCTGGATGATTTTGCTTCAAGACCGGTTTACAGGAGAGGCAGGAAATCTCATTGTCCTTCATGGCATAGGATTCCATGCGCTTCAAACACTGATCATTCCAGCCTGGCTTTTAGAAAAAAGTGACTTGAATGAACGCTATAAAAAGCGGCTGCTCCATTCGGGCAGTATCGCCTGGATGCTTATGATTGGAGTTATCGGTATCCAAACGGCATTAGGGCGCACCGTTTTTGAACTAACCATATTGCCGATTCTGGCGGGACTGTTATTGCTGGCTTGGGCAGGAACAGCACTCATTGCTGGTGTCTTTTTTATAAAACAAAGGAGAGAACGCGCTCTTTCAACTGATAAACTTCCTTTAGTCAGGCATTGACCCAACCGTGATCCAGAAGCTGCTGAATCACTCTGGCCAGGCGGAGATGCTGCGTTATATTGGTATGATAAATGGATTGAGGATAGGTGTAGGAAGAAAGAGAGCCCTTTCTTTATGGAAGAGAAGGGCCTTTTGATTTTTGGTTATTGGAGGGTTATTTTGCAATTTGTTCTTCGCTGGCACTAAGGTCTTGCTCGTCATTCTGATTTTTTTCGCTTAATAATGAAACAACGACCATGACCACAACACTCGCTGCAATTCCATAAATGATGGGATTGGTAGATGTGATGCCTTCAATGGCAAGCCCAGCAAGAATCGTGATGGTGCTGACGATAATGGAATAAAAAGCAGCATTTGCTGTCGCTCTTTTCCAGAAGAATCCAAGAATGATTGGTACAAAGATAGCTCCTGTCAATACGGCGTATGCAACGTCAAGAGCCACAAGCAAGTCCTGAATCCAAATAGCGAAGACAATCGTCGCCGCTCCAATGATGGATGTAACTGTTCTCGAGAGAATCAGGAATTGTTTTTCATTAATATCTTTAAAAAAGTGAGCCTTTAAAATATCATTCGTAATTAATGTAGAAGAAGCCAGCAGCGTGCCTGAAGCTGTTGACATCAGGGCTGAGACGACGCCTGCAAGCACAAACCCAAGAACTCCGCCCGGAAGCACTTCTAATGCCATGCTGGCAAAGGCATTTTGAGTATCGTCCAGGTTTGGAAGAACAATAAACGCACACATCCCAATGATGCTCACAGCCAGTCCATACAATAAGCTGTAAACTCCGGCGAAAACTGCTCCAGTACGGGAAATGTTTAAGGTTTTACCTGTAAAGACGCGCTGCCAAATGTCTTGTCCAACCACCATTCCTAAGGCGAACAGCAAGAAATAGTGAAAGATTTGGGTTAGACCAATTCCAGTAAAGCTAAAATATGTGTCTGGCAGCTGGTTCGTCAGGGCACTCCAGCCTCCTGCACTTGAAATGCTCATCGGTACCATAATAAAGAAGATTCCGATCGTCATCACGATGAATTGAACAATGTCCGTCATCGTCACTGACCACATTCCGCCAAGTATGGTATAAAATAAAACAATTCCGCCGCCAACAAGCATGGATAAAGTCAAATCCCATCCGACTAATACATTCAGGATCGTTCCCATTCCGATGACTTGGGTCACGGTGACCATCATGGCATAGATGGAAGCGACGAGGGCACTGATTAATTGCGTTTGTTTATTAAAACGCTTCCCTAAAAATTCACTAATCGTCATGACCTTGAAGTTGGCGATTTTCTTAAGCAGAAAAACGCCGAGAAACATGATGCCTAAACCAAGCATAAATACGAGCCACATGCCGGACAATCCATACTCATAGCCGAGCCGCGTGGTGCCTATGGTGGAAGCGCCTCCAAGAATAACGGCTGCTAAACAGCCAAAATACATGAAAAATCCTAAATTCCTTCCGGCTAAAATATAGTCCTCTGATGTCTTTGCTCTTCTAGAGCCAATAATACCAACAACAACCAATGCAGTGAAGTAGCCAATCATTATCAAAAGAGCAGTGGAATTCATTAATTTTTCGCCTCCTTTTAAGAGTTTTATAAAATTACTTAGGATTCACTAATTTTTATAATGAGCATTAACTTTTCTATAAAGTATTAATATTCTTATAATTTAACAAACAAGGGTGAAACTATTTTTCACCCTTGCTGTTTTCATTATTTAGATCTATCTGCTGTATTGACTAATGATTGAAGGCGCTTTTTCTTCAAGGCGGTCAATGTAATCATTTCGTATATGATAGTGGAGGCCAGAGCCGCTGTAATTTCACCGCTGTCATAAGTCGGGAGAACTTCTACTAAATCAAAACCAACAATGTCGAGACCGTCTAAGCCTCTCACATACTCTAATGCTTCATAGCTTGTCGGGCCGCCAATTTCAGGTGTTCCCGTGCCTGGAGCGTATGCTGGGTCCACAAAGTCAATATCATAAGTAACAAACACCGGCCGGTCGCCGACACGCTCGTGAATGCGGCGCATCACTTCCTGGAAGCCAATTTGCCTAACTTCCTTCATTGGGATGACTTCAAACCCTAAATCCCGAGCATCTTGAATATCATCAGGGCTGTAAAGGGAGCCGCGCATACCTACCTGGATAGAGTGATCCACATCCAACAGCCCTTCTTCTACAGCGCGGCGAAACGGTGTCCCGTGCATATATTTTTCTCCATAAAGGTTATCCCAAGTATCGCCGTGAGAATCAAAATGAACAAGCGCGATCGGACCGTATTTTTTATGAAAAGCACGAAGGTTTCCTAGACTGATAGAATGATCGCCGCCCATAATGATAGGGGTAATGCCTTTCTCGAGAATAGGCGTAAGTTCAGAGACCATCTTGTCGTACGTGCGATGGATGTTGCCAGGGATGACATCGATATCTCCATAATCTACACCTGAGCAATATTCAAAAATATTAATATCCATATCGGGATTGTACGGACGAAGCATGGCGGAAAAATTGCGAATGTGCTGAGGACCTAGACGCTGTCCTGTGCGATTGGAGACCGCTGTGTCAAAAGGAACACCTAGCACGACGAAATCCACGTTATCTGTTGTCTTAATTTGCTCTAATCTCATAAATGTCCGCACCCCGCAAAAGCGTGGTGAGAGTGAAGAATCTTTTGGTTGATACATTTCATTTTCCCCCTGTTGATTGAATTTTCTATACTTTCACTACGTATAATTGCAATAACCGTGCCAAAGCAAAATCCCCGTAGAAACGGCCATTTTATGACTCATTTAATGCGTTTGTGCATTGAACGGGATTATTTTAATGCACGAACGCATTTCAATGCAATTTCGCATTAATGCCGTATTTTTTTAATTTCCTCACCACATTTGATTGATTCAGACCAAGATATTCAGCCATTTCATAGGTGGTCTTGCATTTTTGAGCGGCTCGCTTTAACCAGCGAATTTCCACTTCTTCGAGAGCGTCCTTTAACGTCATGTTTTTCTCTTCGAGCTCCTCGATATGTAAGCTATCCGTGTTTCCATGCTGCTGGTGATGGTAAGAGGGGAGTAACTCCGGATAAATCGTTTTTGTCTCTGATGTGATGACTAGCTGCTCCACCGTATTTTCAAGCTCTCGCACATTTC
The DNA here is from genome assembly GCF_000812025.2 of Bacillus thermotolerans. Taxonomy (GTDB): domain Bacteria; phylum Bacillota; class Bacilli; order Bacillales; family Domibacillaceae; genus Quasibacillus; species Quasibacillus thermotolerans. Next base: position 14,497 of record NZ_JWJE02000051.1, on the reverse strand, counting down.
CTGGCCAGTCGTAAGCGGTTAGCTTCTCTAATGTTTTTGGGTGAAAGGTTTTGTCCATCTCATATTTTTCTTTGTATTTTTGCAAAAAGTAATGTAAAAGCATCACAATATCTTCTTTTCTTTCTCTCAAAGGGGGAATCGTAATAGGTATGACATTGAGTCTATAAAAGAGATCTTGACGAAACGTTCCTTCCTTCACCATTTCAGCCAAGTCCTGATTCGTCGAGGCGATTAACCGGAAATCAATAGGCTTTGGTTTGATTCCTCCCACTCTTGTAATCTCTTTTTCTTGAAGGACTTTTAATAACTTGGCCTGGACGGATAGGGGAAGCTCTCCGATTTCATCGAGAAAGAGGGTTCCTTTGTCAGCCAGCTCGATTAACCCTGGCTTTCCTTTTTTATTGGCTCCCGTGAATGAGCCGGCTTCGAATCCAAACATTTCAGACTCAAATAATGTTTCAGGAATGGCTCCGCAGTTGACCTCTATAAAGGTCTCCTTTGCTCTTTTGCTTCCTTTATGGAGAGCGCGGGCAAACAGCGATTTTCCTACTCCGGATTCTCCAAGAAAAACAACCGAAGCATCTGATTTAGCTACTCGCTGAACAAGCTGCCATATCCGCTGAATGGATCTGCTTTTCAACACGACATTCTCGAAGCTAGAGTCTTTTTCCCTCATTTCTTGAATTTCCGATTGGTACCTTTCCGTTGCGGCTCGCAGCTTTTCATATTCTGCCTTTAATTCCTCCAATTCAGTTAGATCATGAGAAAAACTGATGACCCGAACAATCTCGCCGGCTTCATTGAAAATGGGAATGCCGGTGGCCATCACGGTTCGTCCCGTCGTTGTGTGTTGCATTAACCGGACTTCCTTCCGCTCTTTTAACACTTTTACATTTATCGATGGCTTGAAAATATTCTTCGACTCAAGGTCGAATACAGATTTCCCAATTAAATCCGAAGCCTCTATTCCATAAATAGATGAGCTGTTTGGACTCGCCCTTAATACAGTTCCCTGTCCGTCGATAATAAAAATATTGTCATTGGAGGCTCGTACTACAGCATCAAGTTCCACTTCCAGCATGTCGAGTTTTTCCATCTTTTCACCTTTTCCTTTCAATATCATTATAGCTTCACCTATCGCAACAAGGGAAAGCAGCCAATCATACATAATGTTATCAGAAAATTTTAAATAGTGTTATAATCAAAACGACCATCTTCGAGCTGCTACACGTAAATATGTATTAGGAGTAGGAGGGACAATATGAAGTTTGAGATTAATGATCCGAAGAAAGCAGCTTTACTCGTCATCGACATGGAGAATGACTTTGTCAAGCCGGGAGCTCCCATGCAAGTGCCTATGGCGTATGAAATGGTTCCCACTTTAAAAACGCTGTTGAATGCTTGCAGGGAGAAAGGAGCCACCATTATTTATACGGCGCATGTCCACGGAAAAGATCGGGGAGACATGGGGTTAATGGGGCAGTTTTGGGAGCCGATTGGCAACCAGACGGCTTTAGTTGATGGCACGGAAGGAGTAGAAATTTACGAAGAGCTGGCTCCAATGGAAGGGGAGCTAGTCATTAAAAAACACCGCTACAGTGCGTTTTACAATACAGATCTGGAAACACAGTTGCGCAATAGAGGGATTGATACCTTGATCATTACCGGAACGGTGACGAATATGTGCTGTGAATCCACCGCAAGGGACGCTCAATTCAGAGATTATAACGTCATTTTCGTATCAGACGCGACAGGGACGATGGATCACCCTGATTTAGGGGCTGGGCCAATGAATGCAGAGGATGTCCAGAAAGCTACGCTCACCAGCTTGTCCTTTTGTGTAGCGGAAATTGCGTCAACGAAAGAGGTTATTGGTAAATTAGAGAATGCTAACGTAACGGTATAAATTTAAGAATAGATCCAATTCACGAAGGGAGAGGTTTATATGGAAAAAGTAGCGATCGTAACAGGTTCTGGAGGCGGTTTAGGAAAAGGGATTGCTAAGCGCCTCGGGAAAGATGGATTTAATATCGTATTAAATGATATTAACCAGGAATTGCTTGATTCGACTTTAGAAGAATTTAAGAAGGACGGGCTCCATGTGATAGCTGTCACAGGTGATGTCTCTAAACGAGAAGACCAATTCAATCTAGTAGCCAAAGCAGTAGAGGAATTCGGACAGATCGATGTATTTGTCAACAATGCCGGCATCGATGTCGTGAGTCCATTTCTAGATATTGATGAAGCCCAGCTGAATAAAACGTTTGCTATTAATGTAAACGGCGTCGTATTCGGAACGCAGGCAGCTGCGAAACAATTCATCGAGCAAAAGACGAAAGGAAAAATCATTAATGCCTGCAGCATCGCCGGGCATGAATCCTATGAAATGCTAGCCACCTATTCGGCGACTAAGCACGCGGTGCGCTCATTGACACAATCAGCAGCTAAGGAGCTGGCTGCGTATGGTATCCGGGTAAACGCCTATTGCCCTGGCGTGGCCGGAACCTCTATGTGGGACCGGATCGACGCGGAAATGGTCAAATACTATGATGACATGGAACCAGGAGATGCATTTAAAAAGTTTTCTGAAGGTATTCTATTAGGAAGACCACAAGAGCCTGAGGATGTGGCCAATCTTGTATCCTTCCTAGCATCCGATGATTCTGACTACATCACTGGACAATCCATCATTACTGACGGCGGTATCGTATTTAGGTAACAGCCAGGAAGAAGGGACCTATTGGCTTCTGATCAATAGGTTCTTTTTTTTCAGTATCTGCCTATACAAACACTTTATACGGATCGTAGTTACATATTTAGCTATTATGCAATTGAGATTGTCAGCAAATGTACGTAAACTAAGAGCAGAATAGATCGAGACTGGAGTGAAGCGATGGATATTCAAACGATTATTTTAGACTTAATTCAGAGTAAGATCATGCATTCGGAACCAATTAAATATGAGAAGTTAAATGGCGGCACTGTCAGCGAGCTGTATCTCCTTAACTGGAACGACAAGAAGTATGTCGTTAAGTTAAATGAACCGCAAGTTATCGAGTCGGAGGCGAATTTTCTTTACTCTTATAAAGAATCAAATTTGCTGCCAACGCTTCTATTCGTTGAACCATCACACAAGTATTTCGTTTATTCATTTATAGAAGGGTCCACACACTATGCCCGAGAAAACAAAAAGGATATGCTAAAAGCTCTTATGCAAGGGCTTTTAAATCATTATCAGCCCGCTCCCGGTATGGGCTGGGGATGGGTAGACGAGCCAGTCGATTCCTGGCAGTGTTTTCTTATGAACAGACTGACGGATGCAAAGAAAATGATAGGTTCACGGTTAGAAATGGATGATCATCACTTGGTTCTTAACCTCTGCCAAATGAATATAGATAGACAGCCGTTCCTATTGCACGGGGATTGCGGGGTACATAATTTTATTTTTAGAGAAGGACAGTTGATGGGTGTGATCGACCCGACCCCTGTGATCGGGGATCCTCTGTATGATTTAATATACGCCTTTTGTTCTTCTCCAGATGATTTAACAAAGGAAACCATCGGTTCAGCAGTAAGTGAATGGATGATAAAAGCTGAGGATCATAGTTCATTTCTATATGAAGAAGTAATCATCGGTTTATATATGAGGCTAGGTAACTGTATGAAGCATCATCCACAGGATTTTGAGGAATATATAAAGGCTTGGCGCTACTGGAAGGATGTTGTGACAGAAAAGTAATTGTCGCTGCTTAGCCGGGTGTATGGATACCAAATGAAGGCTCGATATTTTATGATGGACATAGAACTGCTGAAAAGGAGGTGAGTGATATGGAAAAACGGTTGAGTCTGAGAGCTTACATCCTTACCATTGCTGGTGCGGCATGCTGGGGGCTTATTGGGTTATTCATTGCTCCTTTGTATGCGCGCGGCTTCACGGCTTGGGACGTAGTGGCGATCCGGGGGATCTTTACCTTTATGATCTTAATTCTGCTTATGGCCCTATTTTTTCGTGATCAGTTACGTACGAGATTAAAAGATCATCTTTTCTTCGCGGGTGCGGGGATTTTTAGTATCGCCTTATTTAATTTCTTCTACTTTGAAGTTTTTTCTCAATCGAGCTTGTCCCTTGCCGTCACTCTTTTATATACAGGTCCATTGTTTGTCACCATTCTATCCCGCCTGTTTTTTAAAGAACCCTTGACCATTCGCAAAGGCTGGGCACTGGCTCTTGCTATTACAGGGTGTGCCTTTGTCGTCGGTTTGCTGCCATTCGGCCAAGGAAATATCCCGATGAATACGTTGTTAATGGGGATTCTGTCTGGATTTTGTTATGCGCTGTACAGTATTTTCAGTAAAACGGTAACGAAACGGTATTCCGCCTTGACCATTACCACGTACACGTTTCTCTATACGAGTATTTTCATGTTATTAACAAGCGACATAGCAGGAAAGGTTGATCAATTTCAATATGTAGACGTTTGGGTGTCGTCGGTATTATTAGCGCTAGTAGCAACGGTGGCAGCCTTTGTTTTATACACGTCAGGACTAAAGCATTTAGAAGCCAGCAAGGCCTCCATTCTAGCAACGATAGAACCTATTATCGCAGTCATAACAGGAATCCTTTTTCTTGGCGAACATTTGCGAGGCTGGCAAGTGTTAGGGATTGCATTGGTTTTGTATTCAGCCATTCTAGTTGCACAAGGACCATCTAACACTAAGAAAAGCTATTCTTAGGCAAAGTTGAAGCGTAGACGTTATCATAAAAAGAATAAAATCATTTTCCCGTGCGTGTACATAACTGCATGTCCGGACAGTTGCGATTGACATAATGAAGGCTTGCAGGTTCTTTTAAGACCTATTGAATAGCCCTCATCATTAGTCAAGAAAAGGGGCGTATATATTGGAAAAGAAGAAGTTTTGGAGATTCATTGAAGAGTCCAGAGAATTTAATCAGGCGGAATGGCTAACAGAAAAGTTAGCTCAAAGAGGGTTAGAAGAGGTAGTAGACTTTGAATTTATATTCCAACAATTAATGAACGCCAGCTATCAGTCTCGCTTATGGGGAGCGGCCTTTGTTTTGATGGGCGGCTGTTCTGACGATACTTTTGACTATTTTAGGGGATGGCTGATTGGACAGGGAGAAGAAATATATAATAGGGTAATAGAGGATCCAGAATTTTTAGCAGAATACATTCATGAAGATAACCTGGACGAGGAGGGTTTCCCTCAAAATGAAGAATTGCTTTCGGTCGGATTAGATGCTTATACGCTGATCAAGACGGGAGATACGGAATGGGATGACGATACACATGATGAACTGCTAGAAGCCCTTGACAAGAAGGGGCTTCTAGCGGCTCCTGATATTGAATTTGACTGGGAAGAAGATGATTTGGACACTCTATTTCCTGCTTTATGGGAAAGATTTGGAGAAGAGCCGCTAGGTTGACAGAAAACCATTGAGTTAAATAGTTATGCTTATAAAAGAAGTTAGAATCAACTCTCGACAAATAGGCGTTTTAATGAAATAACTAAATGTTCAAGCGGGTTTCACATTAGAAGCCGGCTTTTTTTAATCTCGTAAGAATGGGTCGGTTATAGCTTATAAGTTATGTCACTGAAAGACGTGAAAAAAAGACCGTCTACCGACAGTCCTGTTTTTGAATTTAAGCTGCCCGTTAGCCTGAGTATATGATTTGATTCTCTTCTATCGAATCACCAGTAAGTTCAAAGAATACTTCTTTATTATTTACTAATTCAATTGAAGGAAGTAATTCATATATAGTGTCTTATGATGGTGCTTCATGTAACGAGCAAGTTTATAAGTTTCCCCTATAGACCTATTCATATGAAGGTATCAGCTATATGCTTAATCTGTTATAATTTCTACACTAGACGAGGAAGTGTAAGTATATAATGCAATATTCGACAGAAGGTGATGAGAGTGGAAGATATTTTAATTATTGCCCCGTATCCGGAGCTCGAGAAAGATGCCATACAGCTTCGTGAAAAAACGGACATTAAATTCTCAGTTATATTAGGTGACTCTAAAAGACCGTACCAACAACAAATCAACCCGGCAACACGAGTAATTATCTCAAGAGGAGGGACGGCCAAATCCCTTCGAAACTCACTAGATTTGCCCATCGTTGATGTGCCTGTTACCCCAGCTGATATTTTGCGGTCGATTAGTGCTGTTGCCAAACGGGGCTATAAAAAAATTGCGGTTATTACTCCTGCTAACATATTATCTAACATCAATCACACCTTGGAATTAACTGATCAATTACAATTGGTATTTGCGACAGGTATGGAGGGGCAATTTGCCGATACCGTGAAAAGATTAATTCAGCATGAACAAGTAGAAGCGATTATTGGAGATCGGGTTTCTACACACATCGCTCTTCAGCATGGCATTCATGGTCATTTGCTTAAGTCAGGCGGGGAATCCTTGCTCATGGCATTGGAAACAGCGACAAATGTTCTTCGGGCACAGACAAGGGAAAGAGCAAAGATCAAAGAGCTGCAGTCCATTCTTAACGTCATTAATGATGCCGTGCTTACGATTGATCCAAACGGCAACATTACGGTATCTAATGATTCTGCGAAAAGAATATTCGATTTCTCTCAAGAAGATGTTGTAGGTAAAAGCTATTCGGATTGCATGACCGACCCGCATTTACTTAAAATCATTGAGAAAAAAGAGGAAGAACGTAATTTTTTGCATTCCTTAGCGAACGGAAAAAAGATCGTCGTTAATCAGATACCGATTTATGTGGATTCAGTTTTCCATGGATCTGTCGGGATATACCAGGAGATCAGCCGAATCCAAAATCTAGAGCTCAACATTCGGAAACGGTTAAATGACCGTGGCTTATTTGCGAAAAATACATTTGATGACTTTGTGACCATCAATAGTGAAATGAAGAAAGTCGTCTCGGAAGCTAGATTATACGCCAAATCTGAAGGAACAGTATTGATTTATGGGGAGAGTGGGACAGGGAAAGAATTATTTGCACAAAGCATTCATAACGCGAGTGGAAGACATAAAGGTCCATTTGTTTCCGTCAATTGCGCTGCTCTTAATGAGAATTTACTAGAAAGCGAATTATTTGGATATGTGGAGGGGTCCTTTACTGGCGCTCTCAAGGGAGGAAGGGTCGGTTTGTTTGAGTTAGCGCACGGTGGATCACTTTTCTTGGACGAAATTGGAGAGATATCTCCCCAATTTCAAGCGAAGCTGTTGCGTGTTTTGCAGGAGAAAGAGGTAAGGCGAATTGGTGGAGACCGCGTCATCCCTATTGATGTTCGCATCATCTGTGCCACCAATAAATCATTATATGATTTGTCCCAGGATGGGAAGTTCCGAGAAGATTTATATTACAGGCTGTCCACATTGGAATTAGATTTAATTCCTTTGCGTCATAGAAAAGAAGATATTATCCCTTTAGCGATTTCTTTTTTGAAATCGGAAATGATACGGGAAAAACGAGCGTTATTTTGGGAGGATAAAGATGTTTTCCTTCCGCTATTGGACTATCAATGGCTAGGCAATGCTAGAGAGCTTCAAAATGCCATACATCGGTTAGTTATTCGCACGCCAGAGGGAAGGATTACACGAAACCATGTTTTACAGCTAATGGAACCGATAAAAAAAAGGAAGAGAAGAACGAATAAACTTCAGGTAGAGATTTCAAATGACTTTAGAGAAATGGAAGCGGAAATCTGGAGAAAGCTGTTAGATGAATACAACGGAGACAAAAAACGTTTGTGCCAAACTTATAATATTAGCAGAACTACCCTATGGAGAAAGCTGAATCCAGAAAACGAAAAATGAAATCCAAAAATAATTTCATATCAACGATAGAGAGGGCGGCTACCGTCCTCTTTTTTTGTGATCAAAGAATGTTTATGTCAACTTCATGGCACGAGTAAACGGTATTATACATAAGGTTTGTTTCTAATTTGGAACAATGAGTTCATAAATGAACCAAAATCGAAAGAGGGGCCGGGGATCACTTCCCTTTGTTTATATGGTTAAAGAATGATTATATTTTCTTTAGCAGCGAAGAGAAAAAATTTTTAAGCGTACGAAAACTCCCTTAAAGGCAGGAATAGGCGAGTCTGTTGAAAGAGATTTGATAGAAATACCTCGTCTTTGTAAATATTTATTCTATTATTTTTGCTCTAACTGTTCCGTTTTGGCACGTATGTTGCATTTTAAGAGAATGAAAGACAAAAAAGTATAGAGGTGGGGAAAACATGAGTGAAGTTTCCGTTAATCAAATGCGTAACACAGTGAGAAAGATTTCTGTTGACCAAATCCGCGATACAGTGGCAACACTTTGCTGGGAAGCTTGTTATAACTTGCCGGAGGACATTGTAGAAGGATTCCATAAAGCGAGAGAATCTGAGCAGTCGCCGTTAGGACGATCTATTATCGATCAACTCATCGAAAATGCTCAATTGGCCGCAACAGAAGATCGTCCGTACTGCCACGATACCGGATTAACCGTGGTTTTTGCTGAAGTGGGGCAGGATGTGTATATTGACGGAGGAAGTTTTGAAGAGGCGATCCACGAAGGAATTCGCAAGGGCTATAAGGAGGGATATTTGCGCAATTCCATTGTTGGAGACCCGTTGCTCCGAAAAAATACAAACGATAATACGCCTGGTGTGATACATACCAAACTTGTAGCCGGGAACCAAATTAAATTAACGGTTTTACCAAAAGGCGGCGGAAGTGAAAACATGAGTGCTATGAAATTCCTGCTCCCGGGAGAGGGAGTAGAAGGGGTGAAGAAATTTGTATTGGACACGATTGAAGCCGCGGGTGGAAGAGCGTGTCCACCGATCGTGGTTGGTGTCGGGATCGGAGGGAGCTTTGACAAAGTAACAGAAATAGCTAAGAAGGCGGTCCTGCGTGACATCGGCCAGTACCATCCTGAACCACATATTGCGCAACTAGAAAAAGAACTGCTTGAGGAAATTAACAAAACAGGTATCGGTCCACAGGGGCTGGGCGGAACAAGTACATCCTTATGGACGGCTGTTGAAACATACGGATGCCATATCACGGCTCTACCAGTAGCGGTCAATATTCAGTGTCATGCAGCACGAAAAAAATCCTGCATCATTTAAATTTAGAAAAGAAGGTGCTAAATAATGGCTAAGGTATATATAGAAACACCCCTTACGAATGAAGATGTTTTACATTTACAGGCAGGGGATGAGGTTTTTTTGAATGGAGTTATTTACGTAGCGAGGGACGCTGCGCATAAGCGCTTTTTAGAGCGGCTTGAAAATAATCAACCACTTCCGATTGATTTACGAAACCAGATCATCTTTTATGCTGGACCAACACCACCCAAACCTGGACAGGTTATTGGATCTATCGCCCCTACGACAGCTTCTCGTATGGATCCCTATACGCCAGCCATGTTCGAATATGGGGTTAAAGGTGTGATTGGAAAAGGACCTCGCAGTCAATCTGTTAAAGATGCATGTAAAGACAATAAAGCGATTTGCTTTTCTGCCATTGGCGGGTTATCTGCTCTTTTAAGCGACAAGATACAAACGGCAGAGGTGGTGACCTATGAAGATCTGGGGCCAGAGGCGGTCCGTGAGCTTGTTGTTAAAGATTTCCCTGTGTTAGTTGTCTATGATGCACACGGAAAAGACCTTTATGAACAGGAGATTGCTAAGTATCGAACAATTGAACGGTAATAGCACACCTTTAAAAAAGTTCACCAGGTGATAGACCGTGGTTAAAAAATCGGGGCTATCTATCCCTATTTTACGATTATGGTTGAGGCGGGATAGCCCCCACTATTTTCTTGAGTGTGATCGTTGATATTGTTGAAGCAAGGCACGTTCAGCTGCTTGGAAATTTACGAGGTCTGATGTGGTTATCAAAGTTAGATAGAAATCGAGTGGATAAATGATCGCGTGTATCAATGGTTCTGTTGCGTTACCGCTTATTTATAGTTTTCGTGTAATTTATAACAAACTAGGGGGGCTTTTGGTGGAAAAATCGATGATAAAACAAGCTTGGGATATGAGTTGGGGAGCTCACAGTAAGGTTAAACAGCTATTATTCTTTTCATCTGCTCCTAGCAAAGCTGAACCCATTGTCGATATGATGGAAAGTGAGCACTCGCTGGAGAACAAACCAGCCTATCAGCGTTCTCAATTTATTGGTTTAGTACTGGGTCCACTTCTTTTTGTCTTGATTCAAATGTTCTTCTCTCCTGAGGGGTTGGAAAAGAGTGCTGTCTCGGTCTTGGCAACTACTGCCTGGGTAGCCGTATGGTGGATTACAGAGGCCATTCCGATTCCGGTTACTTCTCTATTGCCTTTGCTCCTGCTGCCGGTCACTCAAGCCGTTGATGGAGCAGATGTAGCTTCTGCTTATGGGGACCCTATTATTTTTCTTTTTTTGGGTGGATTTATGATAGCGCTTGCAATGGAAAAGTGGAATTTGCATAAACGCATTGCGATTATCATCGTTTCAAAAGTTGGTGCTAATCCGAAGAGAATTGTGTTAGGCTTTATGTTAGCAACCGGATTTTTATCTATGTGGGTATCCAACACAGCAGCGGTAATGATGATGCTTCCTATTGGAACCGCGATTACATTTCAAGCGTTGGCGAATATAAGGAAGGGCCAGGATGATACAAATTTAGTGAAAACGTTTGAGAAAGCGCTTATTTTTGGAATTGGCTTTGCAGGAACGATCGGGGGTTTTGGGACGCTCATTGGAACCCCTCCGAACATCATTTTAGCAGCGACCATTCAAAAGTTATATAATGTGGAAATCACTTTTGCTACCTGGCTGTTTTTTGCAGCGCCTATTGCTCTTGTTTTAATTTCTTTTACATGGTTCTACCTCGTGAATGTTGCCTTTCGCGTTAAACTTCAAGAGATTCCAGGCGGAAAGAAATTGATCGAGGAAGAACGAAAAAAACTTGGTAAAATGAGTTTTGAAGAGAAAAGTGTATTTTCCTTGTTCCTATTTGCTGCATTCATGTGGATCTCGAGAACATATTTATGGACAGATTTGATTCCTGGCATCAGCGATACCATGATTGCTCTCTTTGTCGGAATTCTGTTATTCTTAATTCCTTCAAAGACGAAAGGTGGTAAGCTGTTAGATTGGGATGTTTCACGTGAACTGCCATGGGGTGTGCTCTTGTTATTCGGCGGGGGTCTCGCGATTGCAGGTGGATTTGCAGAGACAGGCTTGGCTGATTGGATTGGACAGCAATTGACTGTGCTTGAAGGGATGAATCTTATACTTACTATACTTCTGACAACAGCTTTAATCCTATTCTTGACTGAAATTACGTCTAATATGGCTACTGCTACTATGATTCTTCCAATTTTGGCCTCCCTAGCACTTGCCATTAATGTTCATCCGTTTGCTTTGATGGTTCCTGCAGCGATGGCTTCCAATTGTGCCTTTATGTTACCTGTGGGAACCCCTCCCAATGCCATTATCTACGCAACTGAAAAAATAACCATTTCTGAAATGGTGAGGTCTGGGTTCTGGGTTAATATTTTGGCTGTTATTCTTATTGTGAGTGCTGTATATTTAATCCTGCCAGTCATCATGAATATCGACTTAACGGTTTTTCCTAGCAATCTCAAATAAATGGCCTCACTAGGTGATACATGCCTAGTCATAAACACAGCACGCCAGGAAACCCAAAAGATTCGAGGTCATCCTTGTTTTAAAAATAACCCAGCACCCTTAATCGCTACAAAATAGGAAAGACCATTTAGCGCTACAAAGAATAGGGCTTGCTTCATTCAGAGTGATCCTGTTTGGGGAAGCTAGAAGGGCGATGCATGAATTTGCACCCTTCTTTTATAAAATATTTGTAATTTGGAGTTGACATCTAATGCAGGTACAACAAAAAACAAAAACGCAAAAAATAATTCGCTATCAGAACCAAAATGGCAATGAATATTACGGTATGGTTGAAGGCGAGGATATATTACAGCTGTCGAGTAATTTTGATGAGCTGGTCAACGAGGAAATACGGTATGACGGTGTAAAGGTGAAATATAATGATGTAAAAATCTTGGAGCCTGTAAAACCGTCTAAAGTGATTAATTTCGGCTGGACCTATGCAGGACATGCGAAGGAAACCGGCGGCGAGGCTAATCTGAAGGAGCCGTTTTTGTTTTTAAAACCGTTATCTTCGCTCATTCCAGATAAGGAAAACATCATTCTTCCTCCAAGTGATTTAACCAATCAAGTGGAACTAGAAGGTGAACTAGCAATCGTCATTGGGAAACGCGGTAAAAATATAAAAGAAGCAGATGCGATGGACTATGTTTTTGGTTGCACCATATTTAATGATGTGACAGCAAGGGATCTTACAAAAAGCGACCCTCAGTTTACACGGGGTAAAGGGTTTGACACTTTTGGGCCATTAGGTCCGTGCATTGTCACCGGTATAGATCCTTCAAATCTAAGAATTGTTACAACCTTAAATGGAGAAATCGTCCAAGATGGTAATACGAATCAAATGAGCTTTACCATTCCGCATCTTATAAGTTGGATCTCGCAGGTCATGACACTAGAACCTGGTGATGTTTTAGCAACAGGGTCGCCTTCTGGCAGCTGTCCAATAGACCGTGGTGATCTGGTAGTTGTTGAGATTGAGAAGATTGGTAAACTAAGTAATTATGTAGAATAAATAAAGAAGATTTCTGAAGGCAATTGGGTGCCAATTCAATATAGAAGAATAGCAGATTCGCGTGACTTAAGTGAACGATACGGAGAAAGGGGAGAGGAGAAAAAAATGAGTCAACCACGGTTTTTCATACCCAATCGGGTGAGTGAGGAAGTCATTCAATTTCTACAGCAATATGGCGATGTGGATTATCGCAATAAGGAAGAACAGATGGCTGAGGAGGAGTTTCTAGACAGGTTAAGCAAGGCAGACGCTCTTCTATGCTATTCCAGACAAAAGATCAACGGCCGAATTCTTGAGCAAGCTCCGCAGCTGAAGGCAGTATGCAACATCGCTGTCGGCTACGATAATTTTGATTTGGAAGAATTGACGAAGCGAGGAGTCATGGCAACGAATACACCCGGCATTTTAACAGAAACGACAGCCGACCTTACTTTCAGCATTCTGATGGCAGCGGCTAGACGAGTGGCTGAAGCGGATCATTATGTAAAATCGGGGCAATGGCAGGAATGGTTCCCTAGCTTAATGCTCGGCAAGGATGTGTTCGGAGCAACGATCGGCATTATTGGCATGGGAAGAATAGGGGAAGCCGTCGCGCGTAGGGCGAAAGGCTTCGACATGGACATTCTTTATCACAACCGCTCACGCAAGACGGATGTCGAGGAGGAATTAGGAGCGAGCTACGTTTCACTCGAACAGCTTCTTCAACAATCAGATTACGTGGTTGTGTTGACCCCGCTTACCGACGAAACAAGAAAGATGATCGGAGAAAAAGAGCTGGCTCTCATGAAGAAGGATGCCATTCTTGTGAATGCTTCGCGTGGTGCTACAGTGGATGAAGCCGCCTTGATCCAAGCCCTGCAGGAAAAACAGATTGCGGGTGCGGCACTGGATGTATATGAAAAGGAACCGGTCGATCCGGACAATCCATTATTGAAGATGCCGAACGTGGTAACTCTTCCTCATATCGGCAGTGCCACAAAGGAGACACGGGGCAAAATGGCCATGAAAGCTGCCCGCAATGCAGTGGCCGCTGTTAGTGGGGAAGTTCCTGAAAATCTATTGAATGAAGAGGTTCTTCAAAATATGAAATAATGTGAAGGGCAGCGAGCAGAAGAGGCAGCGTGAGAAAGAACGATTAAGGGGCAAGCCTTTCAGTACGTTTGCTCGGCTCACGAGTAATAAAGGTCTTTGACAAATAAAAGATGGTGCAAACTTTGATGTTTGCACCATCTTTCACGTTGTTGAAAAACAACTTAGTCAAGAAAACCCTGGTGAATTCTCACCGGGGTTTTCACTTTTTTTAAATTGTTAAATGGAATCTTCTATAATATGAGAAGTGAGGTGGAGACCAATTTTCTGTAAAGAGCGGAGTTTGGCCCACTTTTTCAAGTTTTGTATGATGGCAGTCATCAAAACTTGCGTTTTCACTTTTTGAACTCCACGGTAACGTGCATAGCGCAGACCGTGGAGTTCTTTACTGTGTGCAAAGCTTAATTCAACGGTGGATGGCCGAACAGAACGCAAGATTTTTCCCCGCAGAGACAGGCGCTGCTGGCGCAGTTCATTATACGTCTCCTGATGAATGGATAGACGAAGCACCCGGTCTTCTCCCGGTTTTTTCGCAAATGGGCACCCCTGACAGCTGCCTTTTGGCGGTTTAAACTCATGGGCACCTTTCCGTGTGGTCGTCCGATAGTAAAAAGGCACCCCGCAAGGGCAAGCGTAAAGATCTTCCTTTATTCGGCGGAATTGAGTCCGGCGGCACTGTGGATGTTCCTTCACGGGTATTCGGC
>NZ_JWJE02000050.1 GCF_000812025.2 Bacillus thermotolerans | reverse complement strand
AAAAAATGATGAATGGTACCATCCATCATTTTTTATAGAGGCCACCAAGCGTAGCGCGGTAGCCTAAAACCCCAACATTTGATTTAGAACCTTTTTATATCCTCGAGCGCCTGGAGCTTAGCAGGATAGACACCGGCTTTCTAAGCCGTTGGTCAGAGATTCAAATTCTCTAGGGCGCGTAATATACAATCAATTGCGTACTGAAAAGAGTCCTATTTCTCATGAGCGGGTGAGAAATAGGACTCTTTTTTTGCTAGTGTTAATCTTATTATTTGCTCGTACGCCCTTGATATGCGTGGGTGTGCGGCGTTGATCCATTCCTTGAAGTGACGCCCCGAAATTCATGGAAATGTCCGCCATTTGGAAGTGGGATGGCCGGCCCTGTCACTCCTCTGATTTCATGAATATGTCCATCATCAACAGACGTGTAGACGAAGTACTGATGTGTATGCGGCATACCGCTCGGGGCGGGAGCTGTTGTTCCAGCGTACCTATGGCGATGACCAACATCGTAGGAGGTTTCCCCGGAGATATGGTGGACATGTAGAGGAACACGCCCCCATGAGGTGATGTACAAGTCGTGAGCATGGGCCGGCTCTCTCGTGTCACCTAATTCATATAAATATCCATTGATCGGTACGAACATATCTTCCTCCCCCTTTACACTCTTTTAAAAGTATGTGGCAGACGGGTGATTCATTCTTTCGTCCAAAAGAAAGAAACACGAGAAGAAAGCACTTGATCAAAGATATGCATATTAAATCTTTCTTGGTACAAGTGTTTGTTAATAAAAGGAAATAGCCGGAGGTTTCCCGGCTTTCCCAATTGCTCAATGGAGAAAAGATGGCTTTGTGTCTTAAGTCAATGAACATGCATATGGCCGCCGCTCGAGTCTCCGCCCATGACTATTAAAATCATCCCCACGGTAATTAATAGAATCGCCCATATTAATTCATAATTCACGATATATTTACGGAACTTCACCATGCCGGCGCGGTAGACAATCAGGGCAACGACGGTCATGGAAGCAAGCATGCCGAGTTCATGAACAATCCATAACGGAATAAGATCCGTTACCTTTTCCGCAGAAAGAATAAAGGGGGCGAACAGCAGTCCGGAACCGTGAGTGGATGAAGCGAGAAAGGACCACAAGATTAATTGTCCATAGCCTACTTTTAAGCCGCCGCTCCACTTGAAATGGCGGTAATACCGAAATAAGCGGTAAAACCCATATAGAAGGATGAAGAGGGAGATAAAGATGTGCACCGCATGTAAGGGAAAGTGAAACCTTGCAAAAGTTTGAACAGCGATAACGGCTCCATCGCCAAGCATTTGGCCAGCGGCAATGGGGAAAATCGCCCAAAACAATACCTTCGTATCATTGCGCTGAACGGCTAAGAAGACAGCAAATAACCAGCCCATGGCTGGATTAATACCATGAAAAGCCCCTAGGAGAGCGGCAGCGATTAACTGACTGTCATAGGATGAGAGGATGTCAGCCATTTCTCTGCCTCCGCTGGATGAGGAATTTACCTTCATGGGGTACCGCAATTCGGATGGAACAGCAGGTACAAAAAATATACTAGGTATTGCGACAAGTGTGCAATGCGTCGCTGGTGTTCTTGAATTTGCGGTCAATAAAATAAAGCAGGAGCTGCTTCCTCAATTTCCTAACGTAGATGATGTGGTTGCGCTGACACATACATATGGCTGCGGTGTCGCCATTAATGCACCGGATGCGGCGGTTCCTATTCGTACCGTACAAAACTTGTCCAGTCACCCAAACTTTGGGGGAGAAGTAATGATTGTGGGGCTCGGGTGTGAGAAGCTTGTACCTCAGCGGTTAAATGAGGGAAAAGATGAAGAAAATATTGTATCCCTGCAGGATCAAACGGGCTTTATGAATATGATTGAGTCAATCATGAAAATGGCCAGAGAACGATTGGAACGTTTAAACAGAAGGAAGCGGGAAGTATGCCCAGTTTCAGATCTTGTCATTGGTGTCCAATGCGGCGGAAGCGATGCTTTTTCTGGATTGACGCCTAACCCGGCTGTAGGCTATGCGGCTGATTTGCTGGTAAGAGCGGGGGCGACCGTGTTATTTTCAGAAGTAACTGAAGTGCGGGACGCTGTTCACTTGCTTGCACCGCGCGTGGAAAACGAAGAGGTTGGAAAGGCTTTAATTCGGGAAATGCAGTGGTATGATGAATATTTGAGCAGGGGACAAGCAGATCGAAGTGCCAATCCTTCACCCGGGAATAAGCGAGGAGGCCTATCCAATGTTGTAGAAAAGGCACTGGGTTCCATTGTGAAATCCGGAACAGCACCGATCACGGATGTGCTGGCACCAGGTGAAAAGGCAAGGAAAAAAGGGCTCGTTTTTGCGGCGACACCAGCGAGTGACTTTGTTTGCGGCACCCTGCAGCTTGCTTCCGGCATGCACTTGCAAGTATTTACAACAGGACGAGGCACTCCTTACAGCTTGTCCATTGCGCCGGTCATCAAAGTATCTACCCGCAATGCCTTGCAGGAGAAATGGCCTGATCTCATCGATATTAATGCAGGAAAAATCGCTACTGGTGAAGCCTCAATAGAGGAAGTCGGCTGGGAGATTTTCCGTGAAATTCTTGCCGTGGCCAGCGGGGATCGAAAAACATGGGCGGAAAAGTGGGGCATTCATAATGACCTTAGCCTCTTTAATCCTGCACCGGTCACTTGAACAAGTCATTGATCATTAAACAAACTCATGAAAAAGTCGATTCCTTCGCGTGCAGGAATCGACTTTTTTAAGTGGAAACGTGCTTAATGAACAAAATGTTCGAAAGGATCGCGATACTCCTTAAGAAGCGGTTTGTTTCCCTCTCGTTCATTCCCTTTCTAGCTTTCAAGTTGAGTGCTCAAGTACTTTTTGGCGAACATAATCGAGGTGTTTATACATTTGATTAAATGCTTCCTGCGGGTCGCGCGATTCAAGAGCCGCGTAGATGGCTTCATGGTAGGCAACGGTTAAGTCACGTTCCCGGTACTGAATAAGACTGTCAATTTTGCTATGCATAATTAGTAATGAATCAATCATTCCCTCGACAATCGGGTTATTTGCACTTACAGCGATAATATGATGAAATTCTTTATCAGCTTCTCCATAATCGTTGTCTTTGCTGTTGGCGATCGCGTCAATTGTTTTTCTTAATTCCCTCAGCTGCTCGTCCGTAATTTTTTCAGCAGCCATGGTCACAAGTCCAAGTTCTAAAGACATCCGAGCTTCAATGATCGCTGGAAGGTTATCTACTGCTAATGCCAGCATGATAGAGAAAGGCTGACTCCCAACTTTATTGTTGAAAAAGGTTCCCTCCCGAGTCTTTCGTGTAATGACACCAAGGGTTTCAAGTGCACTGAGCGCCTCACGTAGAACGGGCCGGCTCACTTGAAGTTCTTCCATTAACTCCATTTCAGGAGGCAGCTTGTCCCCAGCTTTCATCTTTCCGCTAATCAGCAGCTGCACAATTTGTTCCACTACCTGCTTCGAAAGAGTGCTGCGGTGGACAGATTGTACACCTATTTTCTTTAACGACGGTTCCATTTCGTACCCTCTTTTCTGTAAAAAAGCTGTCTGTATCATATTGTAAGACTAATTATATAATATCTTGCGTTTATTTTCATGGAAGGAAGAGTTCTTTCTTTTATGAATACGAAAAATGCGCCGCCCTTCAAGGACGACGCATAGATTCTTCAAGAGTCTTTATCTGACCAGGCAAGGTTTTTTTGGATCAAACTGCCATTCGGGAATTAAATATTGCATGGCCATAGCATCATTGCGGGCTCCCAGCCCCTTCTGTTTATACAATTGATGCGCTTTTTCTACTTGCTCCATATCCAATTCAATGCCAAGACCAGGTTTAGAAGGAACATCGACCGTTCCATCAACAATTTGAAGAGGCTCTTTCGTTAAACGCTGTCCATCCTGCCAAATCCAGTGAGTATCGATGGCTGTGATTTTTCCTGGTGCAGCTGCAGCTACGTGGGTAAACATAGCTAATGAAATATCAAAATGGTTATTGGAGTGCGATCCCCACGTTAGTCCCCAGTCATGACACATTTGAGCTACACGGACAGAGCCTTGCATTGTCCAGAAATGCGGATCGGCAAGAGGGATATCTACGGATTGAAGCTGAATGGAGTGCCCCATTTGCCGCCAGTCTGTCGCAATCATATTTGTGGCAGTTGGCAGACCCGTTTCGCGTCTGAACTCTGCCATAACTTCACGAGCGGAGAAGCCGTTTTCTGCTCCGCACGGATCCTCTGCGTAAGCTAGTACGTGATGCTGGTCCCGGCAAAGTCGAATTGCGTCTTTCAAAAGCCAGCCGCCGTTCGGATCAAGTGTTATCCGAGCCTGAGGGAAGCGTTCTGCCAGAGCTGTAACAGCTTCGATCTCTTCCTCGCCGCGCAGAACACCGCCTTTTAATTTAAAATCGTTAAAACCATAGCGAGCGTGAGCCGCTTCTGCTAAGCGGACGACCGCTTTCGGTGTTAATGCTTCTTCATGACGGAGGCGGAACCAATCATCCTCAGCCTCTAGGTCGCTTACGTACTCGAGGTCCGTCTTATGGCGATCCCCTACGTAAAACAAGTAACCTAGCATTTCTACTTTGTCGCGCTGCTGGCCTTCACCGAGAAGCGCAGCAACCGGAACGCCGAGGTATTGTCCCAGCAGGTCAAGAAGTGCGGCTTCTAAAGCGGTTACTGCATGAATAGTCGTACGGAGATCAAATGTTTGGTTGCCGCGCCCTGCCGAATCACGATCGGCAAACTGCTTCCGGACTTTATTCAACATATTGTTATATGTTCCTATGGATTGTCCGACAACCAGCTGTTTGGCGTCTTCAAGAGTTTGACGGATCTTTTCTCCTCCGGGCACTTCGCCTACTCCTGTATGGCCCATATTATCCTTTAGGATGACAATATTGCGGGTGAAGTACGGGGCATGGGCACCGCTCAGGTTAAGAAGCATGCTGTCGCGCCCTGCTACTGGAATGACGTTCATTTCCTTAATCACAGGTGTACCTGTTTGTACGTTTTCTTTAACTAATTGTGTATTCATTTATTTTCGCTCCTATCCAAATAAAGTGGTTTAGTTGATTAAGATTTAAGCTCTACTCGTTTGATTTCACCAACAAGGAACAGATAGCTGCAAATCGCGACGAGGGCATTGGCACCAACGAATACGAGAGCTCCGTTGAAAGATCCAGTCGTTGCGATAATATATCCGATAATAATTGGCGTTGTGATACCGGCAATGTTGCCAAACGTATTGAAAAGACCACCGCTCACGCCTGACATTTCCTTCGGTGATGTATCCGATACAACGGCCCAGCCAAGTGCGCCAAATCCTTTTCCAAAAAATGCAAGAGCCATAACGAAGATGACTACCCACTGTGCATCCACATAGTTCGCCGCTACTAGACTCATAGACATCAGCATACCAAGGACGATTGGGGTTTTTCGGGCCACGGTCAAGGAGAAACCTTTCCGCAGCAAGAAGTCTGAGAACAACCCTCCGAGAATTCCGCCAAAGAAGCCGCAAATGGCCGGAAGGGAGGCAATAAAGCCAACTTCAAGGATTGTCATGCCTCTTTCTTCAACGAGGTACACAGGGAACCAAGTAAGGAAGAAGTATGTCAGTGTCGTAATGCAGTATTGTCCTAAATAAACGCCCAGAAGCATGCGGTTGGAGAGGAGCTGCTTAACATTCTTCCAGTTGACGCCTTTTTTCTCTTCTGTTTTCGCTTCCGCTTGATCCATATTGATCAATGCGCCGCCTTCTTCGATATAATCAAGCTCGGCTTTATTCATGCGCGGATGTTCTTTAGGGCTGTGAATCACTTTCAGCCATGTAAAAGCGATAATGATACCTAAAGCACCCATAAAGTAGAACACATACTCCCAGCCAAATGTATACGTAATGTATCCCATGATAGGAGCAAAAAGAACAGTGGCAAAATACTGCGCTGAATTGAACGTAGCAGCAGCTGTTCCACGCTCGTGGCTCGGGAACCAGGAAGCCACGATCCGGCTGTTAGCCGGGAATGAAGGCGCTTCCGATAAACCTACAAGGAAACGGAGCCCAAAGAGGATCATGACGGCTGTTCCGGCTGTTCCAAAAAAGCCGATAAAGCCTTGCAAGAGTGTAAAGAAGGACCAGAGAAAGATACTCCAGAAATAAACTTTTTTTGAGCCAAAGCGGTCTAATAGCCATCCGCCAGGAATTTGCCCGGCTACATAAGACCAAGCGAAGGCGGAGAACACATAACCCATCATAACGGAATCTAAGCCAAGCTGGTTAGACATATCTGTTCCAGCAATTGACAAGGTCGCGCGATCGGCATAATTAAGGGCGGTAACGACAAAGAGCATGAAGACAACAAACCATCGCGCCCGTGTCTTTTTCTGGTGATCAGCAACTGGTGGAGGGGTCGGTAAAACTTTTTCTTGAGCTTTCATGTACTCACTTCCTTATAAAAAGATATTAACCTCATTTGACACCGCTTACAATCAAGAAATGTATGGATAATTAGATTTTGAATGTCCTTTTTAGAGTGTGGCATCGCTCCCTTTATGTTGCCGTTTGTTTAATTTTGTCCAATTGTAAGACAAATAAAATTATCTGTCAATTAGTTTTTTTCAAAAAAATGTCTCTTCTTTTTTCTTCCTTTTCATTTTTTTGAGTCCATATATTAAGGAAAAAAAGAGGAGAAAAAGCGACAAAAGAACAAATATTTTCAGAAAATAAAAAAACTTGATTGATCTATTAGTTTATTTGTCTTACAATAAAACAAAATATAAAGGGAGGAATAAACATGAATACGAAACGAAAGGCCCCCAAAGGGATTTTAGGATTTCCTATTGCACCATTCTCAGAAAATAACAAACTGGATGAGCAAAAACTTGCTCAAAACATTCAATTTCTATTAGACGAAGGGCTTGAGGCGATCTTCGTAGCATGTGCAGCCGGAGAGTATCCGTCACTAAGCAAAGAGGAATACGAAGCAATGGTAGAAGTAGCTGTATCCGTAACGGCAGGGAAGGTCCCTGTATACACAGGAGTAGGAGGCAATATTCAAACTTCACTAGAGCTTGCCCGTATATCAGCGGATAAAGGAGCGGAGGGTTATTTGATTCTGCCTCCGTATCTTGTACCAGGCGAAACGGCAGGCCAGGCTGCTTACTTTAAGACTATTGCAGAGAGCACAGATTTAAATGCGATCGTTTACCAACGCGACAATCTTTCCTTGTCTGTCGCTACGCTGGAAGTGCTTGCCGACGTCCCTCAGGTAGTCGGCGTAAAAGACGGGTTAGGAAATATGGAGTTAAACACGCTTCTTACACAAACTTTTGGCGACCGGTTCAGCTGGCTCAATGGCATGCCGCTGGCAGAAGTGACTATGCCCGCGTATGTACCGCTTGGCTTTGAATCTTATTCATCAGCCATTTCTAACTATATTCCGCACATATCGAGGAAGTTTTACAGTGCGGTGTTAGAAGGAGATCAAGAGGTAGTCCATGATATTTATAAGCACGTCATTTTGCCAATTAACAATATCCGCTGTCAGCGTAAAGGATATGCTGTTTCGCTGATTAAAGCAGGCATGGAAATTATGGGCATGCCAGTAGGGCAAACGGTGCGGCTGCCGATTCTGCCAGTTGAAAAAGGCCATTACGCAGAGATGGAAGCCATTTTGGAAAAGGTCCTTGAGCGTTTCCCAAAAGAAAAAACAATTCAATCTATCTAACAATAGAAGGAGGAACTATAGATGGCAACAACAGTTCAGACGAAAACATATCTTAACTTCATCAATGGCGAATGGGTGGCTTCTGAATCACAGGAGGTAGACCACAGCCTAAACCCTGCCAGCAAAAAAGAGGTTGTAGGGTACGTACAAAAGTCAACAGAAAGAGACTTAAACCACGCAGTAAAAGCGGCGAAGCAGGCGAAGGAAACATGGCGCAAGCTCTCCGGCGCTGAACGAGGAGAATACTTATACAAGGTGGCGCAAATCCTTGAAAGACGACTAGATGAAATAGCAGAATGCGCCACACGGGAAATGGGAAAAACCTTGGCTGAAACAAAAGGAGAGACAGCCCGCGGCATCGCCATATTGAAATACTATGCAGGAGAAGGGATGCGCAAAGTAGGGGATGTGATTCCATCTACAGATAGTGAAGCACTTATGTTTACTACACGCACGCCGCTTGGGGTTGTCGGCGTCATTACTCCTTGGAACTTTCCGATTGCGATTCCTATATGGAAGATGGCTCCGGCTCTCGTGTACGGAAATACTATTGTAGTGAAGCCTGCCGGTGAAGCGTCGGTCACTTGTGCAAAAATTGTAGAGTGTTTTGAAGAAGCTGGTCTGCCAAACGGCGTGGTGAATATGGTAACGGGCCCTGGAAGTGTCATTGGTCAAGGGATCGCTGATCATAAGGATGTAGACGGCATCACGTTCACTGGCTCAAACAGCGTAGGAAAGCGAATCGGACAAGCCGCTTTAGCTAGAGGAGCGAAATATCAGCTTGAAATGGGCGGAAAAAATCCAGTGATTGTTGCAGCTGATGCAGATCTCCAGCTGGCAGCAGAAGCGGTGATTGCAGGCGCTTTCCGTTCAACAGGCCAAAAATGTACAGCAACGAGCCGTGTCATTGTGGCGGCTGAAGTATTCGACGAGTTTAAAGAGCTTCTTCTAACCAAAACGAAAGAGCTTTCCGTCGGCAACGGCTTAGACGGCCAAACATGGATGGGGCCATGTGCAAGCGAAAGTCAATTAAACACTGTTCTTTCTTATATAGATAAAGGGGTGCAGGAAGGCGCCACTTTACTCACTGGCGGCAAACGCCTGGAGAACGGAGAACTAGCCGATGGATTTTACGTAGAACCAACAATTTTTGAAAATTGCACGCAGGATATGGCGATCGTACAAGAGGAAATTTTCGGACCTGTGATTGCTTTAATGAAAGCGGACTCTGTAAAGGAAGCCTTGAAGCTGGCAAATAACGTAGAATATGGCCTGAGCGCTTCTATCTTCACAACGAATATTCAGCATTTGCTTTCATTTGTTAGCGACATGGAAGCAGGGCTGATTCGAGTGAACGCAGAGAGTGCGGGCGTTGAATTGCAGGCTCCATTTGGAGGCATGAAAAACTCCAGCTCCCATTCCCGCGAACAAGGAGAAGCAGCTAAGGAATTCTTCACTTCCATTAAAACGGTATTTGTTAAATAACAAGATACAAAGGAAGAAATGTAGTGTGAGCTGTGACTCTTTTTGGGAAAGATAGATGCATTTGTCTGAATACAGTTATAAAAAGGTTCTAGAAAAAATAAGATCGCTAACAGAGTGAAATACCTTAACCAAGCCGGTCGGTGAAGCAAACAGCAGCGTGTGGTTTGCTTTATTCTCAGAAGAATATGTTCAACAGGATCCCTCTTGGCGGAGGGATCCTGTTTTTGCTTGGAAAGATCTCCTCTCTTAAGATACCGTGCGGGCGTATGATCATAATTTTAGATAATTGTGCACACCCCCGTACCGTATGCATACAATTTAATATAGAGATTTTTAAGAAGAAAAGGGTGACGCTTATATGGACAATAACGAGGATATCAAAGGAACACATAGGTTAAAGAAAGAAAAAGATGAGTTAATCACCCGGCTAAAGCGGATCGAGGGGCAAGTGCGCGGCATTCAGAATATGATTGAAAGTGACCGGTATTGTGTAGATATTCTCACTCAAATCTCTGCGATCAATGCAGCTCTGAATAAAGTAGGACTTCATTTATTGGCAGACCACACAAAGCATTGCGTAACAGATGCGATCAAGACCGGAGATGGGGAAGAAGCGATTCAGGAGCTAATGGAAGTGTTTAAGCGATTTTCTAAATCCTGATGAACCATACCAGCCATCGATGATAGCTGGTATGATTTTTAAACATATGTATACCCTACATGGGTAGGGAGTGCTGTGTTGATAATAAATCGGTATTTCCGTTGGTGAGGAAGGGAAATATATAAGTAAAAAACAGAAGATGCTTTCTAAAGAAACGCATTTCTCTTTACTACCCTACAGGGGTATGGTACCATATAAGTATAAAAATGAAGTTTATTATTTAAAAAGGAGGAGTTTTTCTTGGAACAAGTAATACTTTACGTACAAGGCATGTCTTGCGGGCATTGTGTTCGTTCTATTGAAGGAAGTGTAGGTCAATTAAAAGGTGTGGAATTGGTTAAGGTCCACCTTGCTGAAGGAAAAGTAGAGGTAGCCTTTGATGCCAATACAGTCAGCTTGAAAGAAATTAAAGAGGTTATCGAAGACCAAGGGTATGATGTAGAACAAGAACAGCCTGTCTGAGGCTGATTAAAACAAAAAGAAACCGTGCTCTTCTTAGCACGATCCATTTTTAAGAAAATATACACCTATACAGGGGCGGCAGGATAGGAGTGAAAATATGAGCCAGAAGGAAGCAACCCTGCAAATATCAGGAATGACATGTGCCGCATGTGCCACACGTATTGAAAAAGGATTAAATAAAATGGACGGTGTGGAGCAGGCAACGGTCAACCTGGCACTTGAAAAGTCATTGATTCAATATGATCCATCCAAGCTGAGTGAAACGGACTTAGAAAAGAAAGTTGAATCACTTGGCTATGGGGTGGTGAAACAAAAAGCCGAATTTGATATTACCGGGATGACATGTGCCGCATGTGCTGTGCGCATTGAAAAAGGGCTAAATAAAATGGATGGTGTAGCCTCCGCCAACGTCAATTTAGCACTTGAAAAAGCCACTATTGAATTTAACCCTTCAGAGGTATCCGCTGGGGATATTATTGCAAAGGTAGAAAAGCTGGGATACGGGGCACATCCAAAGCAAGAAGAGACTGAACAGGTCGATCATCGTGAAAAGGCGATCCAGGATCAAAAGCGTAAATTTATCATTTCGGCGATTTTATCGTTGCCGCTGCTGTGGACGATGGTCGGGCACTTTTCATTCACTTCGTTCCTGTATGTACCGGATATTTTAATGAATCCATGGATACAAATGATCTTGGCTACGCCGGTACAGTTTATTATTGGTAAACAGTTTTACGTGGGTGCTTATAAAGCTCTTCGCAGTGGCAGCGCCAATATGGATGTCCTCGTTGTGATGGGTACGTCAGCAGCCTATTTCTATAGCGTCTATCAGGCAATTATTACGTCAGGGTCACATCATGCACCGCACTTATACTTCGAAACAAGCGCGGTGCTGATTACGCTCATTCTTCTAGGTAAATTATTCGAAGCGAGAGCAAAAGGCCGTTCATCGGAAGCGATCAAAAAACTAATGGGGCTTCAAGCGAAAACAGCAGTCGTGCTGCGTGACGGTGTGGAAAAAGAAATACCGTTAGAAGAAGTCGTAATTGGTGACACCATTTTAGTAAAACCGGGCGAGAAGATTCCAGTTGATGGAGAAGTAGCAGAAGGAATCACCGCTGTAGACGAATCTATGCTGACAGGTGAAAGCTTGCCGGTAGATAAACAAGCAGGTGACGTGTTATACGGATCAACCATTAACAAAAACGGTTTCATCAAGATGACAGCGACGAAAGTTGGCCGTGACACCGCATTAGCCCAAATTATTAAAGTCGTAGAGGATGCGCAAGGTTCGAAAGCACCTATCCAGCGCCTGGCAGACCAGATTTCGGGCATTTTCGTACCAGTTGTAGTAGGAATTGCTATCATCACATTTTTCGTATGGTTTATATGGATTCAGCCAGGTGATTTTGCTCAGGCGCTTGAAGTGTTAATTGCTGTCCTTGTCATTGCTTGTCCATGTGCGCTTGGTTTGGCCACACCAACTTCTATTATGGCTGGTTCAGGCCGTGCAGCCGAATTCGGTATTTTGTTCAAGGGCGGCGAGCATTTAGAGCAGACACAAGGTGTTGATACGGTCGTTGTTGATAAAACTGGTACGGTTACACATGGGAAGCCTGTATTAACAGATGTGTTACTGGCAAGCGGTCAAAATGAAGAAACATTTTTATCCCTGATCGGTGCAGCAGAAAAACAATCCGAGCACCCATTAGCCCAGGCTATTGTTCAAGGTATTCAGGAGAAAGGCATTAAGCTTGGCAGTGTGCAATTCTTCGAAGCTATTCCGGGATACGGTGTGCAGGCAACGGTGTCGGGCCAAGGGATCATTATTGGTACACGCAAGCTCATGCAGCAATACGGCATTGATATTACACCGGTTCTCCCCGCAATGGAAAAGCTAGAGAGCGACGGCAAAACCGCGATGCTCGCTGCTGTTAATGGAAAATACGCAGGGCTCGTGGCGGTGGCAGATACGATTAAAGATACATCTAAGGAAGCTGTGCGCCGATTACAGCAGATGGGCATCACGGTCATCATGATGACAGGTGATAACCAGCGTACCGCCCAGGCCATTGGCAGAGAGGTAGGCGTTGACGCAGTCATTGCGGAAGTGCTGCCTGAAGATAAAGCCAATGAAGTGAAAAAGCTGCAGCAACAGGGCAAAAAAGTGGCCATGGTCGGAGATGGCATTAATGATGCACCAGCGCTCGCTACAGCGGATATTGGAATGGCCATCGGTACGGGTACAGACGTCGCCATGGAAGCGGCAGATATTACACTGATCCGGGGCGACTTAACGAGCATTGCCGATGCGATTGTAATGAGCCGCAAAACGATACGCAACATTAAGCAAAACTTATTCTGGGCATTTGCCTATAATACCATTGGGATTCCAATTGCGGCAGCAGGGTTCCTTGCACCATGGGTGGCAGGTGCTGCTATGGCCTTCAGCTCTGTGTCGGTCGTATTGAATGCTTTACGCTTACAAAGAGTCAAATTAGAAAAGTAAATGATCTGTCGTCTATAGAGGAAATTGCAATTTGCGCAGTTTCCTCTATGTTTTTTTCTTGAATCATATGTACCAACTTCTGCATGTCCTTCTGCCTACTCAAAATGAGATGATAGGATGGAGACTTTTTCTAAAAAGGTGAAGCCTTCAGCCGGTTAGGTTATTGAGTTTTTTGTTCCTACAGGTATAATATGTACATACCGAAATTCGGAACTTAAAGATCCAAGCAATGGGAAAGGGGACAGCTCGTGCAAATCAAAAATAAGACAGTCGTAAGGTCAATGGATATCTTGAATCTTTTCTTAACATATCCAAAGTTAAGCTTTAATGAGATCGTCCAAGTTTCAGGGATCCCAAAAACATCGGTTTACCGAATGGTCATGTCACTTGAGGAGATGGGGTTTCTAGAAAAGGATAAAGATGGAAAATATGTACTTGGGTTACTGTTTCTTCAGTTTGGCCAGCTAGTAGCGGAACGGCTCGATATCCGGCAAGTCGCTTTACCCGTTATGCAAAAGCTCCATGAAGAGGTGGGAGAAGCGGTGAATCTGATTGTACAGAAAGGCCGGGAAGCCATCTATATTGAGAAGCTGGATACGAAACAGCCTGTCAGACTTTACACAGGAGTGGGAAGAAGGTCGCCGCTTTACGCTGGAGCTTGTTCCCGTGTGATTCTCTCTTTTTTACCGGAGGAGGAGCGGGAGCAGTATCTGGAGGAAATTGAACTTCATCCGATTGCGTCGGGGACGATTACGAATAAAGAGAAGCTTCGTCTTTTGCTGGAAGAATCTCAAAGAACGGGATATGCAGTGAGCCACTCGGAGCTTGCCGATCATACATCTGCGATTGCGGCTCCGATCTTTGATTATAAGGGTCAAATCATAGGCGGGATTAGCATCGCTGGTCTCAGTGTGAATTACCAGCCGGAGGCCCTGCCTTCACTAGCTGAAAAAGTGAAAAATGCGGCTCTTGAGATTTCAAGGAAATATGGATACTTGCAGTGACGGGATTCCTCACTATATAAAGTACGGTTCGAGTGTTTAGGCACCATGAAAAGGACCCGGCTCAAATGCCAGGTCCTTTTATCATTCTTATCTTACAGTACGCCGAGTTCTTCATCCCGAAGATCGGTAATAAACATATGCCCCGGCGCATGAGTGATCATCAAGGCTGGCTTTGTCGCCATGGCTACTGCCTGAGGCGTGACGCCGCACGCCCAAAATACAGGAACTTCATTCGCTCTTACTGTAACCGCATCACCGAAGTCAGGGCGGGCAATGTCTGTAATGCCAAGTGCCTCTGGGTTTCCAATATGAATAGGAGCTCCGTGAACCGCCGGAAAGCGTGATGTCACCTGTACAGCACGCACGACGTCTTCCTGAGGAATCGGGCGCATGCTGGCGACTGTCATCCCGTGGAATTTTCCAGCTGGGGTGCATGAAATGTTTGTCACATACATAGGGACATTGCGCTCTTCCTCAATATGCCGTATTGGAATGCCATTCTGAAGAAGGGCATGTTCAAATGTGAAGCTGCATCCAATGAGAAAACCAACCATATCTTCTTCCCAATAGCTCGTGATGTCGGTTACCTCTTCTGCTAGTGTCCCATGTCTATAAATTCGGTACTTTGGAATATCTGTCCGTATATCGCCGGTCGGAGCCGCCATTTGAGGAATCGGCGAACCCGGTTCAGTCACGTCAAGAATCGGACAGGATTTTGGATTGCGCTGAGCAAAGAGCAGGAAATCAAACGCATCCTCCTTCTTTAGGATAGCTAAATTAGCTTGCGCAAATCCATTAGCCATTCCCGCTGTGGGCTTTACCAGTTCATTGCGACGAATCATTTCACGTATGTTCGATGGCTGCATAGAAGCAAGGTTGTTCATATCCTTCATCCCTCTTTTTATCATAATGACGATTTATTAAAACAGCTGTGGAAGCGAGTTGATAATGGTATAGCCGCCCATAAGTGCCATAATAACGACCACGAATACTCCTGAAACCGTCAGCCATAATGGGTGCTTATAATCACCGACAATGCTCTTTTTATAAGCAGCAATAAGCAGGGTGCCGAGAGCAAGCGGGAGAATCAGAGCGTTTAAGGCCCCCACAAGAACGAGTACTTTGACAGGCTTTCCGATCAATACAAAAGAGATGGTTGAAATGATAATAAAAGCAACCGTAATCCAATTGTGGTTTTTCTCTAAACGGCTGCTAAACGTCCGGATAAATGATACCGATGTATAAGCAGCACCCACGACGGAAGTAATCGCAGCCGACCACATGACAATTCCGAATATTTTATAACCAATGTTACCGGCTGCCAGCTGGAACACAGAAGCCGGCGGGTTATCCGGATCAATTTGCAGTCCTTGTGATACAACACCGAGTACGGCCAGAAATAGGGCAATGCGCATAACCGAAGTGATTAAAATACCAATCACCGAACTTCTTGTAACTTGAGGCAGGGCATCTACGCCTTTTACTCCCGCATCTAATAAACGGTGGCCTCCGGCGAAAGTAATGTACCCGCCTACTGTACCTCCTACTAATGTGACAATGGCCAATATATCAATTTTCTCCGGTGCCACTGTTCGGACGGCCGCCTCACCGATAGGCGGTGCTGTCGAAAAGGCGACATAGATCATTAAACCGATCATCACAAATCCGGCAATTTGCGTAAAACGATCCATTGCTTTTCCAGCTTCTTTTACTAAAAAAATGAGAAGAGCAATGACACCGCTGATTACAGCTCCTGTTTCCGGTGAAATGCCCATTAACGCATTTAACCCAAGACCCGCACCAGCAATGTTTCCAATATTAAAAGCCAGTCCTCCGAGCACAATTAAGAAGGCAAGAACATATCCGAGACCCGGGAATACCATGTTCGCAATATCTTGTCCTCTTCTTTCCGACACGGCAATAATCCGCCATACATTTGTTTGAGCAAAAATATCAAGAATAATAGAAGCGAGAATGACAAAGCCGAAGCTCGCGGCTAATGTTTGGGTAAAGACGGTTGTCTGTGTCAGGAAACCCGGCCCGACGGCTGAGGTGGCCATCAGGAAAGCCGCTCCCATTAATAACGTCCAATTGAGTTTTGGTGCAGCCGGTGCCTTTTTATCCTGCTTTTCTGTCACTTTAGATGGTTCCATTGTTGCTCCTCCTTAACAACCTTCTTTTCTTATTCACTGATCGCTTTTACTGAGATGTCAGAGGCTTGAAGAGTTTGGCGAATATGGCGGGCGAATGTTAGTGCTTCGGAACCATCTCCGTGAATACAAACTGTGTGAGCCTTGACTGAAACATCAGTGCCTTGCTGAGAAAACACCTTTCCTTCCTTTACCATACGGACAACCTGCGAGACCGCTTGCTGATCATTGTGGATGAGCGCATCCGGCTGGCTTCGCGGCGTTAAGGAGCCGTCCGCCTGGTAAGTCCGGTCAGAAAATACTTCATGAGCGGTTTGCAGACCAATTTTTTCGCCTGCCCGCACTAATTCACTGCCTGCAAGGCCAAAAAGAATGAGCTCTGGGTTCACTTTATAAACGGCTTCTGCAATCGCTTCTGACAGCTCGCTGCTTTTGGCAGCCATATTATAGAGCGCACCATGCGGCTTGACGTGCTGCATAGCTGCTCCCTCTGCTTGTATAAATCCGTTAAGAGCGCCGATTTGGTAAGTGACCATATCATAGGCCTCTTGCGGTGAAATACTGATGTTACGCCGTCCGAAACCGATTAAGTCAGGAAGTCCCGGGTGCGCACCAATCTTAACCCCTTTCTCAAGAGCTAGACGAACCGTTTGACGCATCACGGACGGATCTCCTGCATGAAACCCGCAGGCGATGTTGGCCGATGTAACGAAGCGAAGAATATCTTCATCTCTTCCCATCTTATAGGCCCCAAAGCTTTCTCCTAAATCGCAATTTAAATCAATTCGATACATAGAAAATCCCCCTGTTCTATCTATGAAAATATTCATTCACAGTACAAGATGGAAGAACAAGTACTATGAAAGTGGAAGGCAATAGCTAGGTAAGCGTTTGCAATTAAATTAGGCGTATTGATGAAGCTGAAAGGTCTTGTGCAAAAGGCAGTCTTCTTGTAGCTGATCATAAAATTTGTCTAATTTTTGAGATAAT
This sequence comes from Bacillus thermotolerans, assembly GCF_000812025.2. Lineage (GTDB taxonomy): Bacteria > Bacillota > Bacilli > Bacillales > Domibacillaceae > Quasibacillus > Quasibacillus thermotolerans. Next base: position 9,885 of record NZ_JWJE02000050.1, on the reverse strand, counting down.
TGACTCTTCACACCGGCTTTTTGTCCGAATTGAGGAATTGATGTTTCGAATAATAACATAAAATAATTCTCTTGTATATAACTTAATTTTCAAATTACTTCCCCGCGTACCTACTGGAAACTTTATGATCATCTATAAAGGAGATGGGTAAAGAGGCATAGAACTATAGCTCTCTAGAATGTGTAGGAGCCCACTCCCTAAAGATTGACTCTTGTGTTTCTATATTCAGATAATTATAATTAATTTATATTCCATTAAATAAAACTTAAGTTCCGTAATTAGAAACAAGAAGAGGTGATGACGTGCTTCAAACCATTTCTTATGGGAAAACAAAAATTGAAATGAAACCAATCGGGGATTCATCCGTTTGTATTCAATTTGGTACAGAAATTAACCGTGAGGTACACCGCAAAGTGAAAGCGTTATCGGATTACCTTGAAGAACATGCTTTCACTGGATTTATTGAATGCGTGCCAGCCTTTACAAGCGTAACGGTCTTTTACAATCCTTTATTGGTTCATCGTGCGTACAAAAAAGAACCTCTTTTTTCTCATTCAGAGAAAGAACGTTCACCCTATAGACTCGTCTGCTCGGTGCTTCAAGAGATAATCAAGAAACTGGAAGAGACGAAGGCGCAGAAACAGCGAACGGTGGAAGTTCCAGTTTGTTACGGGGGAGAGTTTGGGCCGGACTTAGAAGCTGTGGCTAAGCATAATCAGCTATCGATCAGTGACGTTATTGACATCCATTCTAACGGAGAATATCTCGTATACATGATTGGGTTTGCCCCGGGTTTTCCTTATCTAGGCGGAATGTCTGAAAAAATTGCCACACCTCGCCGCCGTTCACCTCGTTTATCGATCCCAGCAGGATCTGTGGGAATTGCCGGCATGCAAACGGGCATCTATCCGATCTCCACACCTGGCGGCTGGCAATTGATTGGCCGCACGCCCATTGAGCTTTTCTGCCCGAGTGAACATCCCCCCACTCTTCTTCAATCGGGAGATATGGTCAAGTTTGTTCCCGTTTCTTTTGAAGAATATAAAGCATACAAGGAGAAAGCAAAATGAGTATAAGAGTGAATCGTCCAGGTCTGTTAGCCAGTATTCAGGATTTAGGAAGATACGGCTTTCAAAAGTATGGGGTAATCGTCAGTGGGGCGATGGATGCTGTCTCTCTTCGCCTGGCTAATTTATTAGTCGGCAATGAAGAGGGAGAAGCTGCTTTAGAGGTAACGTTGATGGGAACATCTTTGGTGTTAGAGGAGGATGCATTAATCTCTATTACCGGGGGAGACTTATCTGCTGTCATCGATGGAGAAGCTGTCCCTATGTGGAAGCCCGTTTATGTAAAAAAGGGAAGTGTGCTTCAATTTAAGGGATGCCAATCCGGCTGCCGAGCATATGTCGCCGCCTCTGGCGGCTTTGCTGTTCCGGAAGTCATGAACAGCAAAAGCACCTATTTACGAGGAGAAATCGGCGGATATGAAGGCCGGGCTTTACAAGCTGGAGACAGGCTAAGATTAAATGAAATGCCCGAAAGAGCGATCCCTCTTTTTCAGCAATTAAAACGCATAGGCCGCTCTCGTTCGTATACAGCGACCAATTGGTCGATCAATTCAGCTCGTTTTATATGTTTAAAAAAGCCTTCTACGGTCCGTGTGATGCGCGGAGCTGAATTTGATCGTTTCAATCAACTAAGCCAAACACAATTCTTTGAACAAGATTTTCAAATAACTCCAAAGTCTGATCGTATGGGCTACCGAATGTCAGGGCCAGGCTTAGAGCTGAAAGAGCCCTTTGAGCTTGTCTCCGAGGCTGTATCTCACGGGACCATTCAAGTACCGCAAGACGGGAACCCTATTATCCTTCTTGCGGACCGGCAGACAACCGGAGGCTACCCTAGAATTGCCCAGGTAGCAACAGTGGATCTTCCGATTATTGCCCAGCTAAAGCCTGGCGAAAAAATTCGTTTTAAAGAAATTACATTAGAAGAAGCAGAGCAGCTTTATCTCGAACAAGAGGAATGGATTCAGGAAGTAAAAATTGGGGTGTCGCTCAAGCCGGGGCTGGCAACGCTAGTATAAAAGAGGTGTAGAAGAGTTTTAATTACGGTTTCTTTGATGCTCTTTTGGTGATATGTTCTCTTGCCGGTCTTTTTCTCTCTCTAATTCCTTTCCATTTCCCGTTTCGTTAGTGTAGGGTTATGGATAGATTTTGATGGAGAAGGTGACTTTTCATGCGGACCATTTTAGTAGTAGATGATGATCTTCATATTTTAGAGCTGGTGCGGCTGCATTTAGTGGCTTGGCGTTACAAGGTGCTGACAGCAAGTTCAGGGGAAGCGGCTTTAAGGCTGGCGGATCATTCGGTGGACTTGGCCATTGTGGATGTGATGATGCCGGGAGTGGACGGCTTTCAGTTAACGGCTCGATTAAAGGAAGAATGGGACATGCCTGTGCTTATGCTGACGGCGAAAGGAGAGCTGGAGGATAAGCGGGAGGGCTTTATGAGCGGGGTGGATGATTATGTGGTGAAGCCGTTTGAGCCGGAGGAATTGCTTTTCCGGGTGCAGGCCATCCTAAGGCGTTATGATAAGCCCACTGAAAGTAAGATCGAGGTAGGGGATCTGGAGATTGACCGGCAGACCCTGCAAGTGGTGAAAGGGAAGCAGAAGCTGATGCTGCCGTTGAAGGAGTTTGAGTTATTGGCAATATTGGCATCGAGACCTGGCCAGGTGTTTGAACGACGTTATTTAATGGAACAAGTATGGGGCTTGGACTATGAAAATGATGATACGCTCAACACACATATGAAACGGATCCGGGAGCGGCTGTCAGCTTTGCAGGCATCGGTTCATATCCATACAGCGCGGGGCGTGGGGTACTGGTTAGAGGAAGAAAAATGAAGATCAAGTCATCCTTATATATTAAGTATGTTGTCGTGGCAGTGTTGATCATGGTCATGAGCGGAGTAATCGGCTTCTTAGCGACCAATATGTATTACCACCGGGTCGTGAAAGAGAAGAATGACGCAAAAAATGTAGCTATTGTGAGCGAGATGGCTGCTTACATAGTGGGCCATCCGGGGTTAAGCCTCGAGGAGCATATGGCTATGCTGGGGAAGGCCGGCTATCAGATTTACGTTGTCAATGAACGTGGAGAGGAAGGCTTTTACGGGGGGCCTTATCGTTTGAAAGAACTAGATGACCAGGTTATAGAGGATGTATTGGCTGGGAAAGTGTTTCACGGGATTCGGGATTATCCGAGGCAGCTCTTTGTTACAGGATTCTTTGCGAATGATCTCCAGAATTCGGTAGGTATTCCTTTTACCTTCAATGGTATTCGGTATGCGATGTTTGTCCGGCCGAACATCAGCCTGCTTTTCAGTGAAGTCCATACTATTCTTGGCGGCTTAGCCTTGTTGGTGCCGTTAATCAGCTTGCTGGCTATTCTTTTGTCTGCCTGGTACATAATCCGGCCGATTAAAGAATTAACCGCTGGCACGGCACGAATCGCTTCGGAGGACTATGATGCAACGGTACGGGTAAACCGCTTTGATGAGCTCGGTATGCTGGCGAACAGCTTTAACAAGATGGCGAGACAGCTAAAAGCTAATGAAGAGGCACGTAAAAGCTTCATCCGCAATGTATCGCACGATTTCCAATCTCCTCTGCAGAATATCAGCGGATATGCGGCGCTATTAAAACGAGAGAATCTGGATGCCGCAAACCGTGAGCAGTATGCGTCTGTCATTGAAAGTGAAACATGGCGGCTATCCAATTTAACGAAACAGCTCCTGTTGCTGACATCGCTTGATCAGCCAGCTGCCTATGATATGAACCAGTCGGTCGCTCTGCACGAACAAGTGGAAGCTGCAGTCATGAAATACAATTGGCTGCTTGAGAAGGAAAAGATCTCAGTATGGCTGGATATAGACGAAGTATTTGTTAAGGGGAATGAGACATTATTAGAGAATGTATGGGAAAATTTGCTGACGAATGCAATTAAATATAACCAGCCTGGCGGAGATATTCGGATCAGCATAAAAATGGAAAATGGCCAGATAAACGTCTCATTTGAAGACACGGGGATTGGGATTGCAGAAGAGGATTTGCCCCGCGTTGTAGAGCAGTTTTATCGTGGAGACACTTCCCGCTCAACCAAAGGTACAGGATTGGGCCTGGCCATTGTTACAGAAGTGATGGAGCTTCATCATGGAGAGCTGCAGATAGCTAGTAAGCCAGGCAAAGGCACAAAGGTAACAGTCTTGTTGCCAAAATCGTGACAGGCTGTTTAGATTGAGTTTAGATTCATTTTCTATACTGCTTCTATACAACAAGTATGGAGGTATGTTTATGGAAAAGGTTTGGAGTGTGCGTCTGATTCGCTTGGCGGCAGTGTTCGGTCTTTTAGGAGCGATTGTAGGGTCTGATATGTCGGGGTCTGGTAATTATCAACTTCGGGCTATTCATGCCCATATGCTAGTAGTTGGCTGGCTGTCGGTATTCGCCTGGGGACTGTTTTATAAAGTATATGAGGTGAAAGTGAAGAAACTCGTTTCCCTGCACGGATGGACGGCGGCTGTCGGTTCTGTCGGCTTAACGGCAGGGATGCTTTTATACAATGTGAATCCGTTTAACTTTAATGAGGTTTTTACACTCATCGCTTTTATTGTTGGCGGCACCGTGCTGCTGATCAGCTTTGTAGTATTTATCTTGATTTCTTTCCTGCTAGAGAAAGAAGATAGCCTGTAACAGCATACATAGCTGATCTTACCCTGATTTACTGGGCTTTTTTGCAGGAAGACTTATAAACAAATTCTGGCATCCGTTGTTCGCATAATTGTGAACACTTTCATCATGCGGTATCATATAATCAGCAAGCTGACATTTCCCACGACTGGAGTGAACGAAGATGGATACTGAACATGCGGAGAAAGTAATAACGGATTTTCTTCTTGATCGTATAGTTCCATCGGTCATTTATTTGTTCGGTTCTTATGCGGCTAATCGTACTCACAGCAACAGCGACATTGATATTGCGTATTTAAGTGAAAAGAATCTCAGTAATTACGAGCGCTTTATGCTGGCACAGGAGCTTGCGGCCATTGTAAATAAGGATGTAGATCTTATCGATTTAAAACAAGCCTCCACGGTCTTTCAGGCACAGGTTATCGAAAAAGGAAAGGTTCTGCACGGCAATGATTCAAATGAAAAGGCACGGTTTGAAATGCAGGCGTTGAAGAGCTATGCTATGTTGAATGAGGAGCGGCGCATGATTCTAGACAGTATTTCGGAAAGAGGCCAAATCTATGAAGAGTGATGTAATCTTAAATAAAGTGGGTACTATTGAACGTTGCGTGAAGAGAATTAAGGAGGAATATGCGGATAATCCAGCTAACCTGGAGAATTATACGAAGCAGGACTCCATCATTCTTAATATTCAACGAGCTTGTGAGGCCAGCATTGACATTGCGATGCACGTAGTAGCTGATAAAAAGCTGGGGATTCCGCAAACGAGCCGTGATGCTTTCGAGCTGCTAGCTAAAAACGGCATCATCACAGAAGAGCTCTCTTTTAAGATGAAGGCGATGGTCGGATTTCGGAATATTGCCGTTCACGATTATCAGGATATTAACTTAGAGATCGTTAAAGTTATCATTGAGAAGCATTTAGCGGATTATAAAGTCTTCGCGAAGCAAGTGCTTACTTTCGAAGGATAAAAATAGAAAACAGGTACACAAAGAAACTCCTTTCTTCGTCAAAGGAGTTTTTTTTATTAATCGATGGCCTGCATCGCCTCATAAGCTAGTAGTAATCATAAGTTGTGGAGGCGAGAGGGGGGAGGGCTTGAAACGGCTGCTGCTTAATTCCCTTCGTGAGGGAGGATTAATATTGTATGTACGGCATGGAGAAGCAACTATTGGAAGGGATTGGCCTAAGGTGGATTTTCGAAATTGTTTTACTCAGAGAAACCTTTCTGAGCAGGGGAGAAGGCAGGCTATTTATTATGGAGACATCCTCCGGTATTTCAAAATCCCTATTCAGCATCCTGTTAGTGCCAGTCCTTTTTGTAGAACACTAGAAACAGCGCAGCTGGCTTTTGGGAGTGCAAATGTAAAAATTGATCTGTTTTGGGTCGGGGCACAGAAATTGAATGAAAACTTGCCTAGTGAGGAAAGAAAAAGGGTGTTAGCTCACCTTCAGTCCATATTAGAAACAAAGCCGGCAAGAGAAAAAAACAAAGTGATTATAGCTCACAGCTTCCCGGCGGGTGTGGGATTAGGCCAGATTCCTAATATGGGGACAGTGATTATAAGGCCTAAAGGACAAGGAAGCGGCTATGAAGTCGTTAGCCGGCTGTCCTTATCCGATTTGGGTACGTTGGAGAGTTAGAGAAGAATGCATAAGAGATTGCCCTGGATATTTCAGGGTAATCTCTTGTCATTTATGCAGATGAATTCTTCTTCGGCTTTTCTCTTTTCAAAGCAATGGCTAGCGATACACACATAGCGAGTAAAATAAGCGTGAATGGAAGGGCAACAATGATAGAGGCTGCCTGCAGGGCATTAAGGCCACCGCTCAACAACAAAGCAGCTGCTATTCCCGCTATTAAAATGCCCCAGATCACCTCCGTGCTTGTTTTCGGCTTTAATGTGCCCTTGGAAGAGAGCACGGCGAGTACATAAGTGGCTGAAGCTGCTGATGTGACAAAAAAGATAGCAATCAAGACAAGTGCCATCGCGCTAAGTACCATTCCTAAAGGCAGCTGCTGCAAGGTAAGAAAAAGCGCTACTTCGGGATTTTCCTGGGCAGGTCCAGCTATATCAGCTGTCCCGTTCATTTGAAAATGAAGCGCCGTTCCGCCGAATACGACAAACCAGACAGCTCCCAGCAGTGCCGGAACAAGCAGAGCGCCAAGAACAAATTCCTGGATCGTTCTTCCTCTAGATACACGGGCAATAAACGTCCCGACAAATGGTGCCCAGGCAATCAGCCAGGCCCAGTAGAATACGGTCCACTTTTCCTGCCACTCCGATTCGCTGTAAGGAGCGACATCAAGACTTAAGGAAGGGAATTCATTTATATAAGAACCAAGTGTCGTAAACAGGTTCTCTAAAAGCAGAACAGTTGGACCTAATAGGAGGACCGTAACGAGCAGTACAGCTGCCAGTATAAGGTTGGCATTACTCAGTTTACTAATTCCTTTGTCCACCCCTGCAATAACAGCTATCATGAAAACCACACCGACCGCTGCGATGATGATCAACTGGACCGTTGAGTTATTTGGTGTATTAAATACTTCGCTCATGCCTCCGCTCATCTGTAAAGCGCTCAGTCCGAACGTCGTAGCAATCCCAACTGTTGTTGAAACGACTGCAATGATATTGATGGCTTTTCCGATTGGACCGTTGACGTTTTCTCCGATCAGCGGGTAGAAGGCATGGCTGATCAGCCCCGGCTTTTGCTTTCGGAATTTAAAATAAGCGAGAGCCAGTCCGACTGTGGCATAAATGGCCCACGGCTGAACCGCCCAGTGAAAGACAGCGTACTTGAGGGCAGCCTGTGCAGCGGCATTTGTCTCTGCTTCAATTCCGGGAGGGGGAGATACGTAATGGGAAATAGGCTCAGCGACTCCCCAGAAGACCAGCCCAACCCCCATACCAGCAGCAAACAACATGCCAATCCAGGAGAACAGGGAATAATCGGGCTCGCTGTCTGGACTGCCTAGTTTGACTTTACGGCTGCCGCTGAATGCTAGATACAAAGAGAATCCAACAAACACGGTGGTTGCCATAATATAAAACCAGCTTAAATGAGCTGTCACCCAGTTAAGTCCTGCTGTCATGATTTCATTAAAGTGCACGGGTTTAACGGCACCCCAGATGACAAAAATCCCTACAATCGCTATCGATATGTAAAAGACAATTCCGGGCTTTTTAGAAGAGGAGGCTTGGTGGCTATCATTATTTTTCATATGCTCACTCCGTTTTTGTATTGATAGGCCTCCTATTCTATTGCCAAGAGGGAAGGGTGTTTAAACGAACACAGAAGAAGCTGCTTGCAAAAGCTTATAATTTGAGCTTCGCAGGCAGCCTTTTGTTTGTTTTCTGGAAACGTATGGTCTAAAGCGAAAGGGGCAGTTCTTTCACGCCTCTTACAATCATACCCGGTCTCCATTCAAGTTTTTCTTTATCCACTTTCAGCTTAATATTCGGGAAACGCTGCAAAAGACTGTTAATAGCGACTTCGCCCTCTAAGCATGCGAGCGGGGCACCAAGGCATAAGTGAATGCCTTTTCCAAAAGCAAGGTGAGGGCTTTTTTCACGAGTAATATCAAATACCTCTGGGTCTTTAAACTGATCTGGATCGTGGTTAGCAGAATTCAGGGCAATCACCACTAAGTCTCCTCTTTTGATTTGTTTTCCTTTAAATTCAAAATCCTCACGGGCCCAGCGGGAGGTACTGAATTCAACCGGTCCGTTATACCGTAACGATTCCTCAATGGCTGTGTGGATCAGATGGGGATTATTTTTCAGCAGCTCCAGCTGGTCAGGATACTCTAATAAGGAAAGAACGGTATTGCCAATCAGGTTGACGGTCGTTTCATGCCCGGCAATAATGAGAAGCGACACGACGCCGTATAATTCTTTCTCTGTTAATTTCTCTCCTTCATCCTCCGCTAAGATTAGCTGGCTGATCAGGTCTTGTCCTAGATTGGCCCGTACCTTTGCAAAGCGTTCGCCAAGATATTGGGTGAATTGCTGCATATGAAGGAAGATATCGCCTGCATGCTCGCCGCCTGACCCTTCAATTAGTGAATTGGACCATAGGCGGAATTTGTCCCGGTCTTCTGCTGGGATGCCAAGAATCTCGCAGATTACAATAATCGGCAGGGGAAAAGCGAAGTCATCAATTAAATTGACGTGATCCTTTCCGGCTATTTTCTCTAAAAGTTCATCTGTAATTTCTTGTATGCGGCCCCTCATTTCTGTAATCATCCGTGGTGTAAAGGCTTGTTGTACAAGACCCCGCAGCCTTTTATGATCAGGCGGATCCGAAAAAAGCATATTGTGGGTGAAAATACTGCCGTGTTCCATGTTCCCGCCCATTAATTTAGAGAAATCCTTAATTAATCGAAGGTCTTTCAATGCTTCAACTGCATCCTCATATCTTGTAATCATCCAGCCATGCTGTCCATCGGGAAAGAGTGTCCGATATACCGGTTCTGTTTCTCGCAACTTTGCATAAGTGCGATAAGGGTTTTTTGTGAATTCTTTCGTAAATAATGCGTAACTTGCTGCCTCATCAGAACTCATTTTTTCGTCTCCTTCCAAAAAATAGTTAAATCACAGCTTCATTATAAGTCAATAGGCTATCTAATAGAAAGAAATAGGGGGTGATGGCTAAAGAGCCGGAGGTTTAACGATATGCCAATTGAGTAAAAAGGCAACTAGCTGCAAATAGGTTAAAGAGATTTATCTATTTAATTAAGAGTGCGGCCATGCATGGCCGCTTCAGGTAAACCTTTTATTACAATAACTTTTTAATGAATTGTTGACAATGAATAAGAAGAAATGTTATATTAGTATTCGTCGCCGAGAGATGCGGTGCTGAAACAAAAGCAAAAAAGAAAATCTTACAAAAGTGATTGACTTTGTTTTCTAGACATGATATGCTTATTTAGCTGTCGAAGAAAACAGTGTTTTGAAAAAGGAAATAAAAAAGATGTTGACTTTGATATTGAATATGTGATAAGATATAAAAGTTGACTCTTGAAAAAGAAAGGCAACATTGATCTTTGAAAACTGAACAAAATACATGCCAGTTAATTCTTGATTTATTTATTTTATGAGCAATCAAACATCTTTTTGGAGAGTTTGA
>NZ_JWJE02000005.1 GCF_000812025.2 Bacillus thermotolerans | reverse complement strand
AGGCGACTGCATAGACACGACAAGCAAATGTTCGGACGCTGGAGAGGCGCTAAGCCTTGGAAGCGGACGGTTATTTGACTCGAGTGTCTAGGAGCCGGAGCTGGACAACACACAACAAAATGGCAAGGTATTGCCGGTTACTTCCCAAGCATATTATCCAGTTTTGAAAGAACAAAAAAGTTCTTGCCAAATAAGAAGAATTTGCTATAATAGTAAATGTCTTTAATAGTCTGGCGGCTATGGCGAAGAGGCCACACCCGTTCCCATCCCGAACACGGAAGTTAAGCTCTTCAGCGCCGATGGTAGTTGGGGGCTTCCCCCTGTGAGAGTAGGACGCTGCCAGGCTGTTTTTAACCAATTTCCATTCCGCAGTAGCTCAGTGGTAGAGCAATCGGCTGTTAACCGATCGGTCGCAAGTTCGAATCTTGCCTGCGGAGCCATGCTTCCATAGCTCAGCAGGTAGAGCACTTCCATGGTAAGGAAGAGGTCACCGGTTCGAGCCCGGTTGGAAGCTTACTATTTTTAAAGTGGCCCCTTGGTCAAGCGGTTAAGACACCGCCCTTTCACGGCGGTAACACGGGTTCGAATCCCGTAGGGGTCACCATGTGGAGGATTAGCTCAGCTGGGAGAGCATCTGCCTTACAAGCAGAGGGTCGGCGGTTCGAGCCCGTCATCCTCCACCATGTATGCCGGTGTAGCTCAATTGGTAGAGCAACTGACTTGTAATCAGTAGGTTGGGGGTTCAAGTCCTCTTGCCGGCACTGTTTTTTGGAGGGGTAGCGAAGTGGCTAAACGCGGCGGACTGTAAATCCGCTCCCTCAGGGTTCGGCGGTTCGAATCCGTCCCCCTCCACCATTTCTTGTAAATATATTAAAAAAATGGGCATAACTAAGCATGTCCTTTTTATTTCTTTTCATCAATGGGCTATAGCCAAGCGGTAAGGCACCGGACTTTGACTCCGTCATGCGCAGGTTCGAATCCTGCTAGCCCAGCCATTGTGAGCCATTAGCTCAGTTGGTAGAGCATCTGACTTTTAATCAGAGGGTCGAAGGTTCGAGTCCTTCATGGCTCACTTCTCTAATTAAAGAAGCTGTGTTAAGTGAACGATTCGTCATTCACTTAACACAGCTTCTTTTTTGATCGATTGCTTGATAATATATGGTCAGAGAGAAAACGGCAGCCGGCTTCATGCCCCTGGTCTTTTTAGCTGTTCAAATTGATTTAATAGTTGATCAAGCTCAGCACTCATTTCGACTACTCTTTCATTTGTAAAAGATGTTTGTAAAGCTAATGAGACCATATTATTTCGGTGATTTTCGATCTTAGTGAGTATATCTACTGTCGCCAACATTTTTTCAACCTCCACTACTGTGTAATTAATTAATCTCAACATACCCAACTACATAGAAATTCAAACTTCTTTTCCCTTTATTTGTTATGATAGACATGCAGATTTTTTTTGAAACCTTTTCAAGGTATTTACGTATAAAAAGATACCTGCTAGAGCAGGAGGTAAAATTGATGGAGTTATTAGTCCAAAGAAGAATAAAGCAAGTGCTTAAAGGAGATCAAAATGCGTTTGGTGAGATCGTAGAGCTTTATAAGGATAAAGTCTATCAAATTTGCTATCGCATGCTGTGGAATCAGCACGAAGCAGAGGATGCAGCACAGGAAACTTTCATTAAAGCATTCATTAATATTCACACATATGATACAACAAAGAAGTTTACGACTTGGCTTTACCGTATTGCGACGAATCTTTGCATTGACCGTATCCGCAAGAAAAAGCCCGATTATCACCTGGATGCAGAGGTGGCTGGCACAGAGGGGCTAAACATGTATTCACAACTGGCATCGTCTGAAAAGCTTCCTGAAGAGGCTTTGGAAAGTCTAGAGATGCAGGAGACTGTTCAAGCAGCTATTTACCAGCTTCCTGAGAAGTATAGGTCTGTCATTGTATTAAAGTACATTGAAGAGCTTTCTCTTCAAGAAATAGCAGAAATTTTAGAGCTGCCGCTTGGCACGGTAAAAACGCGGATGCATAGAGGGCGTGAAGCACTCAGAAAGCATTTGAGAAATATGTAAGGAAGGGACGTGTGTAGGATGGCTGAGTGTCGAAAGAACGCACAACTTATGCATAATTACTTAGACGGAGAGTTGTCTAGTAATGAACAACGGCAATTAAAAGCACATTTAGATGCTTGTAAGCACTGCCGTCAGCACTTCTCGGAGCTGAAGAAAACCATTGCACTCGTTCAAAGCTGTTCTCATATCCATGCACCGGAAGGCTTCACAGAGCGGGTGCTGTTTTCTTTGCCGAAAGAGGATAAGTCAGTGGGTGTACAGCGCTGGCTTAGAAAGCACCCTTTTTTCATTGCTGCTGCTTTGTTCCTCATATTAATGACAGGCAGTCTGTTTTCTAATTGGCAAAAAGAAACGGAAAGCTTTGCTTTTACGAAGTATGACAATATAGAAGTAGAGGACCATACGGTGATTGTACCAGAAGGTGAAGTCATTAAAGGAGATATGGTAGTTGAAAATGGCGACATTAGAATTGAAGGGGAAGTTCAGGGAGACGTAACAGTCATCAAGGGAGAACGGTATATGGCCTCGGCCGGCAAGGTGACAGGAGAAATCGAAGAGATTGACCAAGCATTCGGCTGGATGTGGTTTAAAATAAAGGAGACGGCAGCTGAGCTATTCAAGTAATAAAGCCCCTTCATGTAATCGATGATCATGCTTTTTAACAAGAAAGTTAGAAACCGTCTATTAGCTTGAAAGAGGCAGCGTACCCCTGCTTCTTTTCGTTCTGCTTTTTGGCAATATTATGTTATAATATGCAGGTTAAGTGAAAAAGCCTATAGGCGGCTGGAGTCATTACATTAGTGGAGGATGTAAGATGCCGTTTTCAAATTACTTCGAAGACTTTACTGTGTTAGATTACTTATCTAACACGCTTGATATACTGCTGGTTTGGTTTGTTATCTATAAGCTGTTAATGGTCATACGCGGTACAAAAGCCGTTCAGCTTGTTAAGGGTATTTTTGTTATTGTAGTCGCACGAAGCTTAAGCGGTCTATTTGGGCTTGATACGTTAAGCTGGCTTATGGAACAGGCACTGACATGGGGATTCTTGGCTGTCATCATTATTTTCCAGCCGGAGGTGCGCCGAGCGCTTGAACAGCTTGGACGAGGCCGGTTATTTTCACGAAACGTTGTCCAAGAAGACAAGGAGCAGCGCGAATTGATTGACGCTCTCATGGAAGCCGTCAGTTACATGGCAAAAAGACGAATTGGTGCTCTTATATCAATTGAAAAAGAGACAGGAATGAATGAATACATTGAAACGGGTATTCCATTAAATTCGACCGTTACTTCGCAATTATTGATTAATATATTTATTCCGAATACCCCGCTTCATGATGGAGCCGTCATTATTCAAAAGAACCAAATAGCGGCTGCTGCCTGTTATTTGCCTCTCTCGGAAAGCCCATTCATTTCAAAAGAACTGGGGACGCGGCACCGGGCTGCGATCGGAGTCAGTGAGGTCACGGACAGTATTACGATTATTGTTTCTGAAGAAACAGGGGCGGTATCCATTGCGAAAAACGGGGATTTATTCCGTGGCTTATCCTCTGAGGACTTTGAAAAGCTGTTGTCGCATGAGCTTTTGAAAGAGCAAACTGAATCTTCGAACCGCTGGAGCTGGAGGGGGAGAAGAAGCGATGGATAAATTTGTGGACAGTGCTTGGTTTGTTCGCATAGTTGCTTTGCTATTGGCTTTGCTGCTTTATATTTCTGTTAACTTTGCGGATCTGCAGCTAAACAAGAAAGCGAGCGAATCCGCACAAGAGAACAGTGAAGTAATTACCGATGTACCGGTTCAAGCATACTATGATACGGAAAACTTATTCGTTTCCGGGCTGCCTGAAACCGTCGAGGTAGAACTTGAGGGGCCGAACAGTATTATTGAATCTGAAAAGCGCCTTCAAGACTTTGAATTATTTGTAGATTTAACGAATGTAAGCATTGGAAAGCACCGCGTGCCGATTAAGTATACGGGCTTCTCAGATAAACTTAATGTCACGGTACAGCCGGAAACGGTAGAAGTGCTTGTGGAGGAGCGAGTATCCGATTACTATACAGTGAGTCCTGAATTCGACAGCAGCATGCTTGCGGAGGGATATCAGACTGAAGAGGTTTCCGTGGATCCTAGAAGAGTGCAGGTTACAGGCTCAAAGACAGCCCTCAGCAAAATTGTATATGTGAAAGCGACTTTCAATGTTGAGGAGAAGGTGAGTCAGGAAACGGCGGGGACAGCAAAGGTTCAAGTGCTCGATAAAGACTTAAATAAGCTGGATGTAAAGGTAGAACCCGAAACGGTTCAAGTATCGATTTCAGTTAAGAACCCAAGCAAGAAGGTTGCTCTTAACTTAACACCGACTGGCTCGCCGCCGGCAGGAGTCACAGTGACTTCAGTCAGCACAGATATGGAAGAAATCACCGTGTATGGAAAAGAATCAGTTATTAAAGAAATAGAAGAGCTTAATATTCCAGTGGATGTAAGCAGTGTGGAAAAGAACACGACTCTTAATGTGCCAATCGAGATTAGCGAAGGTTTGAACTTTGTTTCACCACAGACAGTGAAAGTAAAAGTAACAGTCGAAGGAAGTCCGAAAAGCAAGCCGAAGGAAGAAAGTAATGCATAAAGCGGTTTGTCGAGAAGGGAAAACAAAGGAGAGAATGTAATATGGGTAAGTATTTTGGAACCGATGGAGTTAGAGGCGTAGCAAATACGGAATTAACACCAGAACTAGCCTTTAAACTAGGCCGTTTTGGCGGCTATGTACTGACGAAGAACGCTGAGCATGCAAAAGTAGTTGTAGGCCGAGATACGCGTATCTCTGGTCATATGCTTGAAGGCGCTCTCGTTGCGGGCCTTCTATCCATTGGTGCAGAAGTCATGCGCCTTGGAGTTATCCCTACTCCTGGAGTCGCTTATTTAACAAAAGTAATGGATGCTCAAGCAGGAGTCATGATTTCAGCTTCGCATAACCCTGTAGAAGACAACGGTATCAAGTTTTTTGGCCCAGATGGATTTAAGCTGACAGATGAGCAGGAGGCAGAGGTAGAAGCCTTGCTAGATCAGGAAACAGACAGCCTGCCTCGTCCAACGGGAGCAGCTCTTGGGCTGGTCAGTGATTATTTTGAGGGCGGTCAAAAGTATATCCAGTATTTGAAACAATCCGTTGATGAAGAATTTACCGATATGCATATAGCTATTGATTGTGCACATGGAGCGGCGTCTTCATTGGCTACGCATTTGTTCGCTGATTTAGAAGCGGATATCTCCACTATTGGCACGTCGCCAAATGGCTTGAATATTAATGACGGAGTTGGTTCTACACACCCAGAAGCGCTTGCTGCTTTCGTTGTTGAGAAGCAAGCTGACCTAGGCTTAGCCTTTGATGGAGACGGCGATCGTTTGATTGCTGTTGATGAGAAAGGGAACATCGTAGACGGCGACCAGATTATGTTTATTTGTGCTAAGTATCTTCACGAACAGGGTCGCTTGAATCAATCAGCGGTTGTGTCAACGGTTATGAGTAACCTTGGCTTTTATAAAGGATTAGAAGCATTAGGTATTCAAAGCGTCCAAACAGCTGTCGGCGACCGTTATGTTGTGGAAGAAATGAAGAAAAACGGCTACAGCCTTGGCGGAGAACAGTCTGGACATATCATTTTTCTTGATTACAACACCACAGGCGATGGAATGCTGACGGGGCTTCAGCTTGTAAACGTGATGAACATGACGAAAAAGCCGTTGTCAGAGCTTGCTGCAGAAATGGAGAAATTCCCGCAGCTGCTCAGAAACGTTCGTGTAACTGATAAATACAAAGTCACAGAGAACGAGAAAGTAAAGGCGGTTATTTCTGAAGTGGAAGCGGAAATGAATGGCAACGGACGCGTACTGGTGCGCCCTTCTGGCACTGAGCCGCTTGTCCGCGTGATGGTCGAAGCGCCGTCAGAAGAGGTGTGCGAGAATTATGTGAACCGGATCGCTGAAGTGGTTGAAGCAGAAATGGGACTCAGCGAATCTCAAATAGATGTTTAAGTCGTGAGCAAGCAGGGAAGCCAAGAAAGGAGGCGCACGAACGCGCCTCTTTTTTCATATGTATATAATATTCATGGCTATCTATGAAAAAAGTTGACGAGGAGAATTTAAGTAGTGTATGATAAGGCTGTTTTACGGAAGACTATATTAAAAGCTGCTTGCTAAGTAAGTAATCTTCCTGGCTAGCCTAGTCTTTCAATAAATGAAAAAGGAGGAGAGGAAGAGGAATCAGTAGTTTTTTTACAAAGCGCCTGAACTAGCAGGAGAGCGCCTGGCTAGTTGACGAGGAGGAGGTTTATCGAGTGTTCGGCGGATGCCTCCCGGTTGCTCCGTACAACCGTTAGTCCTTTCTTAAAGCACAAAGGCAACTTTGTGTACAAAGGGAATGGAAATGCGGATCTCTAGTACATGGATCGTTAAATATTTTAAATTTTAAAGAGAATAGAGCGGTGCAAAGACCGGTTGTTTTTGCCTGCTTTCTTCTAGGAGGGACGTTGTATGTGTGGAATTGTAGGCTATATTGGCCTTAAGGACGCAAGGGAAATTTTACTGAACGGATTAGAAAAGATGGAATACCGGGGCTATGACTCTGCCGGGCTGGCTATGAGAAATGCAGATGGTGTGCATGTGTTTAAAGAAAAAGGACGAATTGCTGATTTAAGAAGAGTCGTAGATGAAAGTGTGCAGGCAACAACAGGAATCGGCCACACACGCTGGGCCACACATGGGGCGCCAAGCAGAGAAAATGCTCACCCCCATCAAAGCGTTTCTGGCCGCTTCACACTTGTGCATAATGGAGTTATTGAAAACTACGAGCAGCTGAAAAGAGAATACTTGCTAGATGTACCGCTAAAAAGTGATACGGATACGGAAGTAATCGTTCAACTGATCGAACTATTTGCTAATGAAGGCCTTGATACAGAAGCAGCCTTTCGTAAAACGCTGCAGCTGCTAAAAGGTTCTTACGCGTTAGCTCTTTTAGATAGAGAGCAGGCAGAAACGATCTTCGCAGCAAAGAACAAAAGTCCTCTTCTTGTTGGACTGGGAGAAGACTTCAATGTTGTGGCTTCTGACGCCATGGCAATGATTCAGGTAACGGATCAGTTTGTGGAGCTAATGGATAAAGAAGTCGTTATCGTAACAAAGGAAAAAGTAATTATTCAAAACTTGGCTGGCGAAGAGATGAAGCGTGCGCCGTACACAGCTGAGCTGGATGCAGGAGACATTGAAAAGGGTACGTACCCTCATTACATGCTGAAGGAAATTGACGAGCAGCCGTTAGTCATGAGAAAGATCATCCAAGCTTACCAGAACGATCAGGAGCAGCTGACAGTTGACCAGAGTATCGTGCAGGCAGTGAATGCAGCAGACCGCCTATATATTATAGCCTGCGGAACAAGCTATCATGCAGGACTTGTAGGTAAGAAGTATTTAGAAGCGGTTGCTAACATTCCAACGGAAGTGCATGTAGCTAGTGAGTTTGTTTATGATATGCCGCTGCTATCTAAGAAGCCATTATTCATCTTTATATCTCAAAGCGGAGAAACAGCCGACAGCCGTGCGGTACTTGTAAAGGTAAAGGAACTTGGCTATCAGGCCCTGACAATTACGAATGTACAAGGCTCTACGCTGTCACGTGAAGCGGATTATACTTTGTTGCTGCATGCAGGTCCTGAAATTGCTGTAGCTTCTACAAAGGCCTATACAGCGCAAATTTCTGTGCTGGCTATTCTTGCGGGTGCTGTCGCTGAATCTCGAGGTCTCAAGCTTCCATTCAGTCTTACCCAGGAGCTTGGTATTGTCGCAAATGCGATGGAGGTTCTTTGCGATGCGAAAGAAGAATTTGAGCAGATGGCCAGAGATTATCTTGCTACGACACGCAACTGCTTCTTCATCGGCCGTGCGCTAGATTATTATGTCAGCTTGGAGAGTGCGTTGAAGCTGAAGGAAATTTCCTATATTCAAGCGGAAGGATTTGCTGGCGGTGAATTAAAGCACGGAACGATTGCTTTGATTGAGGAAGGTACACCGGTTATTGCGCTTGCTACGCAGGAAAGTGTGAATTTAAATATCCGGGGCAATGTGAAAGAAGTGGCAGCACGCGGGGCGAATACGTGTGTTATTTCCATGAAGGGCTTAGAAAGCGAGGATGATCGTTATGTCATTCCTACGGTTCATGAGCTCCTTACGCCGCTTGTTTCCATCATTCCTATGCAGCTTATCGCTTACTATGCCGCTCTTCACCGCAATTGCGATGTAGATAAGCCGCGTAATCTGGCAAAGAGCGTAACTGTAGAATAAGAGAGTTTGTCTTAGTATAAATTCAAAATAAAGCTGTACTATTTTACCCCTTTGGATATGATGATCCAAAGGGGTGTTTTTATGTCCAAAAGAAAACAAGAGCTCTTTGTTCCTCATGTACTAAACTGGTTTAAATGAGATTGTGCAGTGAGCGGGTTTTTATGGCGGAATCTTACTTGACCCCGAGCTATTTAGCTTTCCTCCATATGTACTATAAAAAATCAGCAGTACAAACCATAGCCTTGGTTTGTACTGCTAATGTTAGCTAATGTTGTTGTGCGCTAGTTGAGCGACATTTTAAATTCTAAAAAGTATTCGTTGTATATCCCTAACAGTTCAAGCCCTAAGTTTTCATACACCTCTAAGTTACTTCGCCTTTCTTCGGGCGGGTAGAAGCGCTCGTCGTTTATGACTTCTTTATCTAATAACTCCCACGCTGCTTTGTTCGGAATGGAGTAACCTACGTATTCTGCGTTTTGTGCAGCGACTTCGGCATCTAGCATGAAGTTAATGAATAAATGGGCACCTTCTATGTTTTGGGCTGTTTTTGGAATAACCATGTTATCGAACCATAAGTTTGAGCCTTCTGATGGAACAGCAAAGTCGAGCTCTTCGTTTTCTCCCATCATGTCAGCTGCTTGCCCAGAGAACGTTAACGAGACAGCTGCTTCATTGTTGATCATAAGCGGTGTAATTTCATCACCGATAATCGCTTTAACATTGCCGTTTAGCTGTTTTAGCTTTTCGGTCGCTTCACGCAATTCGCTGTCGTCACGTGAGTTTAAAGAGTAGCCTAGGCTGTTTAAGCCCATGCCCATTACTTCACGTGCACCGTCTACTAAAAACACTTTATTTTTTAACGCCGGGTCCCATAAATCGTCCCAAGAGTCGAATGTAATGTGCTCTGGAATTTTGTTCGGGTTGTATACGATTCCTACTGTCCCCCAGAAGTATGGAATCGAATATTTGTTTTTCGGGTCGAACGGTAAATCTAAAAAGTAAGGGTCGATATTTTGTAAGTTCGTGATTTTAGAATGATCGATTTCGATTAATAAGTCTTCTTCAATCATCGTTTCGATGGTGTATTCCGATGGTACCGCGATATCGTAGGCTGAACCGCCTTGTCTAATTTTTGTTAACATTGCTTCGTTTGAGTCAAACGTTTCGTAAATGACTGTAATGCCTGTTTCTTCTTCAAACTGGTCGATCAAGGCGGGGTCGATGTATTCGCCCCAGTTGTATACGGTTAACACTCCTTCTCCGCCAGCGGAGCCTGATGCTTCAAGCTTAGAGGCAGCAAACCAAAGCAGACCACATGTTATAACGATGGCAAGCGCTGCATTAAGTAATGATTTCATCGATTATACGCCTCCATTTTTTTCGCGCGGTTCGTAATGACGTAGTAAATGGCTACAACACCGACTGTAACAACGAATACTAACCCAGAAATCGCATTAACTGTTAATGAAATACCAGCGCGGGCCATTGAGTAAATTTCCACCGATAATGTACTAAAGCCGTTACCCGTTACGAAAAACGTTACCGCAAAGTCATCTAATGAATACGTTAATGCCATAAAGAAACCGGCAAAAATACCGGGCTTAATATATGGAATAATGACGCGTGTCAACACGTCCCGACGAGATGCACCTAAATCAAGTGCCGCATCAATTAAGTTCGTATTCATTTCAAGTATTTTCGGCAATACCATTAAAACAACGATTGGAATACTGAACGCGATATGTGAAATTAATACCGAAGCAAAACCAAGCTTTACGCCAATCATTGTGAATAAAATTAAGAAGCTTGCCCCGATTACAACGTCTGGGCTAACAATCAGAATGTTGTTTAATGATAATACAGTGCTGCGCATTTTCTGGCTGCGCATAGAAACGATGCCGACCGCACCAAGTGTTCCAATAATGGTTGCGATTAACGCAGAAAGCAAGGCAACAATCACTGTATTAATTAAAATAGCGATTAAACGGTTATCCTCAAATACTGCTTTATAATGCTCAAGGGTAAAGCCTTCGAATGAGTTCATTGTGCCGCCGCTATTGAACGAATAAAAAATTAAGTAGAAGATCGGGGCATATAAAATGACAAATACGGCAACTAAATATACTTTAGCTGTAGCAGATAAGTTTGAACGCATTTATGCTCGACCTCCTTTTTTCTTCGTGCGCGTAAACAGCATGCTTGCGAACATAATCAAGATTAAAAACACTGCGATTGTTGAACCCATTCCCCAGTTTTGTGCCACTAGAAATTGCTGCTCAATCGCCGTGCCAAGCGTAATGACTTTGTTACCGGCAATTAAGCGAGTAATCATAAATAGTGATAGAGCAGGGATAAA
The DNA here is from genome assembly GCF_000812025.2 of Bacillus thermotolerans. Classification (GTDB taxonomy): domain Bacteria; phylum Bacillota; class Bacilli; order Bacillales; family Domibacillaceae; genus Quasibacillus; species Quasibacillus thermotolerans. The sequence continues at coordinate 126,372 of NZ_JWJE02000005.1, read as the reverse complement.
CGTTACTTGAATTCCTGACTTTACGCCTTCAATTGTTAATGGGAAAATGACACGGCGGAACGTTGTAAACGCTGAGGCGCCTAAGTCACGCGATGCGTAAATTAACGATGGATTCATTTTATCTAACGCGTTGAAGATCGGAATAATCATAAACGGAATAAAAATATATACCGCTACAAAGACGAAACTAAAATCTGTGAATAAAATTTGTTTCGGATCAAAGCCGAACACTTCAATTATCGCATTGACCGGCCCGTATAAGCCGAAAATCCCGATAAATGCATACGTTTTTAACAATAAGTTAATCCAGGAAGGAATAATGATCAGCATTAACCATAAATGCTTATGCTTCATTTTCGTTAAAAAGTAAGCCGTTGGATAAGAGATTACTAGCGTAAAGAAAGTAATTAAAAACGCATACCAAAAGCTCGTTAACGTCATCGTTAAGTAAGCTGGCGTAAAGAAGTTTTGATAGTTAGCCAGTGTAAAGTCTCCGTTTAAATCGAGCATAGAATAGTATAAAATGAGCCCGATCGGTGCAATAACGAAGAGGGCAACCCATAATAAATATGGGATGAGCGATGCTTTTGATTTAAACTTCATTCGTGTATGCCTCTAAGCGCGCGTCAAATTCTTCTTCCGTTTCATTTAGACGCATAATGTGAATTGCCTCTGGCTCGAAATCAAGACCTACTTGTGCACCTACTTCAGCCCGTTTCAGTGAGTGTACAAGCCACTCATTGCCATCCTCATCATATGTTGATAATTCGTAGTGCACGCCGCGGAACAGCTGCGTATCGACGCGCACGATAATTTTACCTGCTTCTGGCGTTGTGACATGTAAGTCTTCTGGGCGAATGACAACATCGATTTTTTCGTTCGGCTTCATACCGCCGTCAACACAGTCAAACACTTCACCGGCAAATTGAACTTTATAGTCTTCAAGCATGATGCCGTTAACGATGTTTGATTCCCCGATAAAGTCTGCAACGAAGCGGTTAATCGGCTCATCGTAAATATCAACTGGCGTACCGGATTGTTGGATGTTTCCTTCGTTTAAGACAAAAATTTCGTCACTCATTGCTAACGCTTCCTCTTGGTCATGCGTAACGAAAATAAATGTTTTACCAAGGCGCTGCTGCAGCTCGCGCAGCTCATACTGCATTTCTGTACGTAACTTCAAGTCAAGTGCCGATAGCGGCTCGTCGAGCAAAATGACTTCCGGATCGTTAACAATGGCGCGCGCGATCGCCACACGTTGACGCTGACCACCTGACATTTCTGCAATTTCACGGTTTTCATAACCTGTTAAGTTTACGAAATTTAACGCCTCCGCTACTCTCACTTTAATTTCAGCTTCTTTTATTTTTTTAATGCGCAGGCCGAATGCAACATTTTCAAATACGTTTAGATGAGGGAATAGGGCGTAGTCTTGAAATACAGTGTTTACTTGGCGCTCGTTTGCTGGCACGTCATTTACGCGTTTTCCGTTAATAAATACATCGCCTGTTGTCGGAGTGTCGAATCCGGCAATAAGGCGCAAAATTGTCGTTTTCCCGCAGCCTGAAGGACCAAGTAACGTATAAAACTTTCCTCGTTCAAGCTCGAAGCTAACGCCTTTTAACACCGTCGTGTTGCTGTTGTAAGTTTTTGTCACGTTATCAAAACGGATAATTATATCATTCGCCATGCGAAAGCCTCCTATATATAAGAATCAATGGTTACTAATGAAATTGTTGTTTGCCAGCATCGTTAGTAATGCAGCATATCTTTTACAGTCAAAATACACAGGGTGATCTTTATTGGTGACAAATTAATTTTGCCGAGTGTCAGAAAAGTTTCACTCTGTAAGATGTGGACCGATGTTTTTGCCCAAGAAGAGGGACTGTTCTAAATTCGCCGTGTTTTTTAAATATGAATGGAGCCCAGAATAGTAGAAGCAGACTCATTCCGAGGTTCTTCTGTTTGGCTCCAACCTAACTTATAAGAGGAATAAAGCGCCCGAAATTATATTCTATTTCCTTCCCCGGTCCCCCACAAGAACTTTAATTAAGGTTTTACAAGTATTTTGCAGCCTTCCATATCAATAATTGGGAGTTTGATAGCCGTCTTTCACATAAAGTATTTAAACAATTAATATCTTTTCTCTTTTGATGACTTAGCAAGCGGATGTGATCGTTATTGTGCTAAATCTCCTTTAAGCAGCAATGGTGGGCCAAGCGTATAAAACGTCAACAAGTGTTAATATCGACCCGGCGAAAAGAAGGAGTGTCATAAAAAATTTATGATTTTCTTCCATTCACCAGCAAGTATGCCGGCAATAAGTATACTTTCACCTTTACTTGCTGCCAGCCATTGCACCATTTCTTTTTCTAAGCCAGGTCTTTCTGCAGCGCTCGACACTTTAAGTAGCTCAGTTGAAATTCTCTTAATCATAAGCACCTATAAAATAATAGGTGAATGTTTTAACGAAGTAAACATTTTAACGAAAGAAATCCATGCGGCTGCTATTAGACTGTTATTTGCCTGATCCATACTATAAAATAGGAATATCCTATTATGAATTTGACTCCAGTTTTTTGTAATGAACCTGCTGCCTCTACAATTAAAAACATACAGTTTTTCAAACACCGTAAAGCAAAAGAAAGGAGGACTTTATGAATCGGCTTGTGGAGCTTGAGCATATCAGCAAAGCATACGCCAATAAAAGCATCCTGCACGATGTCTCTTTTACTATTTTTAAGAATCAAGTCACTGCCATTTTGGGAGGAAATGGTGCGGGAAAGAGTACAATATTGCGTATAGTAGCGGGTCTAGAACGGCCTAGTTCGGGAAAAATCACGTACTTTAGTAAGGGGCTTAAGATTGGCTACATTCCTGAAAGGTTTCCTAAACATCTTCGTTTTACTCCCGGTGAATATTTAAGTTATGTAGGAAAGGTTAGCGGGATTCCTGACGCTGAGCTTAAAAAGACAATTGCCCATTTTCTTCAGCGCTTTCAGTTGGATAAGTGGAATCGTCAACGGATTATGAATTTGTCAAAAGGAAACATCCAGAAAGTCGGTATTATTCAGGCCATATTACAAACACCAGAGCTGCTTATTCTTGATGAGCCTGTGTCAGGTCTTGATCTTCATGCTCAGAAAGAATTGCTTGCAGTAATAAAAGAACTGAAGGAACAGGGCACAAGTATCCTGTTAACCTATCATGAGTCTACTGTTTTTAAGCCAATCATAGAAACGGCTTATTATTTGGATAAGGGTTTTATTGCAAAGGCTGATCTTACGAAAAGAGAACCCATTAAGTTATTGGAAGTAAAACAAATAGATGAATCCCGTGTGAAGCAATGGGATGAGGTATTGTATACGGAGAGGAAGGCCGATCGCTTGCTGTTGTATGTGCATGTGGAACATAGCGATCGTATTCTGTTCAGGGTTCTTCAATTAAAGGGCAGTATTGATCGTGTAATCACAATAGACCATACTGAAAAGTTTAACAACAAATACATTTGATTATTCATAAGGGAGGGGGGTTTTTGAAAGAGCTTATTAAATACAGTTTGCATGATTATATCCGTTCTCATAGATATTTCCCGCCTGTTTCAGCTTTTTTTATTTTAGTGTTTGTTTACTATACATACACTTCCAATCCGGTTATTGACAGCTATGCATTAACTGCTGTAACTCTATACGTAATCTCTGCTTGGATATGTATAAGTGTTTTGGCTCTTGATCCGCCTGTACAAAAACAATTGATGCTGCTGCATGTGAAAGGGAGCAATCGCTACTACATTGCAAAGTTTATATCCGTGTGGCTTATTTCGCTTATACTTGCTGTTTATGCCTTTCTATATCCCGTTGTTTTCAACCTTTTTAATGAGCCGGTAACGTTTACTATCGGTGTTATTTCATTCATGAATCATATGTTATTGGCAACATTAGGTATAAGTGTGGCCAGCATATTCAGCAATAGCTTAATGAAGAACCTTATCAATTCCTACGGAGGGTTGGCGCTCCTTATTGTCATCTCAATAGCTGCCTTAGGAATATATGATGTTTTGCCAGCAAGCTTTAAAAATATAGTTTGGGTGATTCCGCCTGCTATTGGTACACAACAATCATTAACCAATTGGAGCGGTGAAAGTATCCTGCATCTATCTATCGTGCCTTTTATTTGGGTTATTATCTACTCATTGATACTTCTGTATGTATTCTTAAGGTTAGTGAAACGGTTTTGATTACTAAGGGGTCGCTTAGATAATAAATAGAATATAGAATAAAGGCTGGTGTAAGCGGGTTATACAAAAGAAGAACACATGATGAATAACGAAATCAACATGTGTCCTTTTCTATTTAGCTCCATATTTTGGTGGCAGGGATAGTCACAGCTTTACTAATGTTCTTCCTCGCACTTTTCCTTCTAGAATACGAGCCAGTACTTCTGGCAACTGTTCTAACGAAATTTCATTGACAATTTCATCATGTAAGGAAGTCGGCTTAAAGTCACCGGCTAGACGGTTCCAGACGTTGACTCGTTGATCCATTGGACATTCGACAGAATCAATGCCAAGCCAATTAATGCTTCTTGAAATAAAAGGAATAACCGTAGTGGACACTTCCACTCCGCCAGTTAAGCCGCTGGTTGCTACAGATCCGCCATATTTTAATGTGCTCAAAATGTACTGGATGGTTTTGCCTCCTACCGGATCTACAGCACCGGCCCATTTCTCTTCTCGAATCGGTCTTTGTTCGGCGTCGATAATGTCGTTTCGGTGAATTACCTGGGCTGCTCCTATTTTCTTTAAGTAGGGTTCCTCATTTGTCTTTCCTGTGCTGGCAACGACCTCGTAACCTCGTTTGGCCAAGATGTTAACAGCAATGCTGCCTACTCCGCCTGTCGCTCCTGCGACTAACACAGGACCTTGTTCGGGGGTTAACCCGTTATCCTCTAGTCGTTGAACAGACAAAGCAGCAGTAAAGCCGGCGGTGCCTAAAATCATTGACTCTCGTAAAGATAGGCCTTCTGGCAGGGGCACTACCCATTTAGCGGGCACACGTGCAATCTCACTAAAGCCGCCAGAATGCCCGGTCCCTAACTGATAGCTCGTGACAATCACTTCATCGCCGGCTTTAAAGCGCTCGTCCGATGAATCAATGACTGTTCCTGCTAAATCGATCCCGGGCACGAGCGGATAGGATTCAACGAACTGATTTTGAAGAGCCACGATCCCATCCTTAAAGTTCACACTGGAATAAGCGACGCGAACGGTCACTTCCCCCTCGGATAAATCCTCCAGATGCAGCTGCTTCAATTCCAATTTTGTTTGGTCCCCAGCTTTGTCTAGCACCATTGCTTGAAAAGTATCCACTTTTTCATCATATCCTTTCTTTCTACCAGATTGAAGAAGGGTAAGACGCAGCAGGCAAGAAGGGAATGCGTTATATGAGCCTCTCGCTTGCATGTATAAAACTACTATCTCATTTTTTTAAAATCAAACAATTACCATTGGGATCATGACAGCAGAGAGGAACGTTTCATTAAATAAGCAAGGTGCTAAAGAAATACGGCTCGTCCTGCTAAAAAGAAATACTGGTATGTTGCAAGAAAGCAAACAGTCGACAAAATGTAGTGTAATCGCTAAAGTAAAAGCAACATGCTTGATTCCCATACTGTTTCAGGATAGGAGACATGCTTGATGAAAAAACAACATCCACTAAAGCCATTCTTTTCGCTTATTCTATCAACTAATATTCCGAGAGCTGCCTTTATTATTGGCTTAGCAGCAAGTATACTGACGACCATTGCGGGACTCATTGTACCATTGCTGACGAAGCAGCTGGTTGATGGCTTCTCAGTCTCCTCGCTAAGCTTCTCGCTAGCAGCTGCTATTGGAGCTGCTTTTATTATTCAGGCGATTGTCAGCGGCCTATCAACCTACCTGCTTTCCGCAGTAGGTCAAAAAATGGTGGCCAGCTTAAGAGAGCAAATGTGGAGGAAGCTGATTCGCCTGCCTGTTCCATTCTTTGACCAAACAGCCAGCGGGCAAACAGTAAGCCGTGTCGTGAATGATACGAGTGTCGTAAAGGAACTAGTCTCCAATTACTTCCCTCAGTTTGTAACGGGTATTATTTCTATTGTTGGAGCGGTTGCTATTCTGCTGGTGATGGACTGGAGAATGACGCTTGTAATGCTTTTATCCGTTCCAGTAACGATGCTGATCATGATCCCGCTCGGACGGCGTATGGCTAAAATCTCTAGAGGCTTACAGGATGAAACAGCCGCTTTTACGGGTGATGTCCAGCAAACACTTAGTGAAATCCGCTTAATGAAAGCGTCAAATGCCGAGCAGCTGGAAGAAAAACAAGGATTCAACGGAATCGAGCGCCTGCTTCAGTACGGGTTGAAAGAAGCGCGTATCTTTGCGTTAATTTCGCCGCTCATGTATTTAATTGTCATGGCGGTTATAGTCATGATTATTACCTATGGAGGCATGAGAGTGGCGAGCGGTGCCATGACAACGGGTGCTCTTGTTGCTTTCCTGCTGTATCTGTTTCAAATTATTATGCCGATTACCTCGTTCGCTATGTTCTTTACCCAGCTGCAAAAAGCCAAAGGGGCTACGGAGCGTATTATTGAGATTTTAAACCAGCCTCCCGAAGAAACAAGGAAGGGGATAGTGCTTGATATCGCGAATAAGTCTGTACGTTTTGTACATGTTTCCTTTTCGTATGATGAAGAGGAGCCGGTCTTGAAGGATATCTCTCTTGAAGCCCGACCTGGAGAGATGGTAGCGTTCGCTGGTCCGAGCGGCGGGGGCAAGACCACTATGTTTGGTTTGCTGGAACGCTTCTATGAACCAACAGAAGGTGAAATATATATAGGAGATATTCCTATCAGAGATCTATCGATGGAATCATGGAGAAGCCAGATTGGTTACGTCTCCCAAGACAGTCCGATGATGGCGGGAACCATCCGCGACAACCTTTGTTATGGACTGGAAAATGCAGAAGCGATATCAGATGATCAGCTTTGGAAAGTGGCGGAGATGGCGTATGCTGATCAATTTATTAAGGAGTTTCCACAAGGGCTGAAGACGGAGATCGGTGAGCGGGGAGTAAGGCTTTCGGGCGGCCAAAGACAACGCATTGCGATTGCTCGAGCCTTCTTGAGAGACCCGGAAATTCTTATGATGGATGAAGCGACCGCGAGCCTTGACAGCCAATCCGAAGGGATCGTGCAGCAGGCTTTAACCAGGCTGATGGAAGGACGTACAACCTTTGTCATTGCTCACCGGCTATCAACGATTGTAGAGGCAGACAGAATCTTCTTCATTGAAAAGGGTGAGCTGACTGGCAGCGGAACACATGAAGAGCTTATTCAGTCCCATGAATTATACCGTCAATTTGCCGAGCAGCAGTTGACCTAGCATCGGAAAGCACCGGGAGGAAAAATGTAATGACTTACTTATTATTATTTGTATCGATCACATTAGAAGTGTTTGGCTCTACCATGCTAAAGGTATCAAATGGGTTTACTCGTTTGCTGCCTGTCCTTGGGGTGGCGGTAGGATATGGCCTTTCCTTTTACCTCGTGTCCTTAGTGCTCCGGGCGCTTCCGTTAGGTGTTGTATATGCTACCTGGAGCGGTCTGGGTACGATTCTCACCGTGGCGGCAGGTGTTGTTTTCTTTAAGGAGAGGATAAATAGAAAGGGCCTTTTGGGAATTGCGCTGCTGATCATCGGCTTAGTGCTGATTAATTTGAGTGAATAGAAAGGAGGGAGAATGCTTGATAAAGGGGATGCTGTTTTTGGCGTTTGCGATTCTATCAGAGGTGTTTGGCACGACCATGTTAAAGCTTTCAGACGGGTTTACGAACCTGTGGCCGACTATGGGCGTTGGTATCGGCTTTCTGAGTGCGTTTTTATTTATGAGCTTTGCTCTTAAAACAATCCCTTTATCCATGGCGTATGCGACATGGTCAGGCATCGGCACCGCTCTCACGGCGGTGATAGGCATGATGATTTTTCAGGAACATGCTGATTTGATGAAGATAATGGGATTGAGTCTTGTCATCGGAGGGATTGTTCTATTGAATATTTCCCAGGAAAAAGAGGCCAGCGGTGGTTCGTGAAAAGCACCCTTATCGGTTACTCAGCATTTGTCTGAGGAAAGGAAAAAATGGAATGAAGAGAGCGGTCATAGCGATCGCTGCTATAAGTGTATGGCTTATCAGCTGCGGTGACGAAGAAATGAGTGAACGGGATGAAAAAAAGAACGAAAAAGCGGAGATACAACCGGAGACACCCCTTCAAAGCAATGAAGATAACTTCGCCGATGTACCCGAATACGAAGCAATTATGAAAGAGCTTCCTCCTAGTGAATATACCTTTCGGGTAACAAGAGATCGTACACATGAACGGACTATGCTAGTGAGCAATGAAGAAGGCCGGCGTTATAAAAGTGTTTTTGTAAAAGAAACGGGCCGGCTTAAAATGATTCAGTTTGATGGTGGGCTTATTTATAATGAGATCATTGAATAAAGTAAAAACCATCTGCTTCTTCAAGCAAGATGGTTTTTTAGTGAATATAGAATTCAAGAGACTTAATCTTATGACAGTTTATCCACATCGCTCTGTATAGCGCTTGTCATTTCTCGAGATGTGTTCTTATACATAGCCCAGTAAAGAATGGTTCCGGCAATGAAGCCAATGATGGCGGGCACAAGCCAAGCAAAGCCGTTAGCACTTAAAGGCAAGGCACTTATAAAGCCAAGGTTAAAACCCAGAGAAACGAGTGTTTCTGATAGGCTAACGATAAAGGTTAAAAGAATTGCCCCTCTATAGGAGCCGGGACTTGGAACGAACTTGCGGAATACTCCCAATACAACTAAAACTATCGCTACAGGGTATAAAGCCTGGAAGATTGGCATGGTGTAGTTAACAATCCTTTCTACACCGAGCATGCCAACGCCAATTCCTGTTAAACAGATGATAGTTAACCACGCCCGATAGTCGATCTTATCGTTAAACAAGCCTCTTAAGAAATCAGCAATAACGGCTACAACACCAATTGCGGAAGTTAAACAAGCCAAGGCAATGGCGATGGATAAGGCAATCGCGCCAGTGCCGCCTAATAAGCGGTCAACTAAAGCGGATACAAGAGCTGTGTTTGAAAGGCCTTGAGGAAAGATGCTGCTGCTTGTTGCACCGATGTATAGAAGGCCTCCGTAAACAATCAGCAAGCCGGCTCCGGCAATGAGCGTACCAGTAATGGCCATTTTTCTTGCTGATTTTCCTTTATAACCATAGCTTAAAATAGCCGCCAAAAAGATAGGAGCACAGAAGATGCCAGTAACAATATCTCCTGTTTGATAAGCACTAATGAATGCCGTAGAGAATGCAGCTGACACTTCTGTATCCACAGGTATTCCCATAGGAGAGAAGATGCCCTTTCCTACAATGATCAACAAAATAACTATTAAGAGCGGAGTAAGAATCTTTCCGATTCTATCAATCACATTGGATTGGTCTAGGGCAAAGTAAAAAGTAACAGCAAAAAATGCAATAATTGTTACAGCAGAAGGGACTCCTGGAAATAAGGGCTGAATGCCTAATTCATGAGTAGTCGCCGACATGCGGGGGATTGTAACGAACACCCCGATTCCAACCATTAATAAAAGGTGAAATACTTTGTAAAACCACGGGCTGATAGGGCGAGTGAGCTCTTCAAATCTGCCTCCTGCGTTCAAGATAGCAATAACGGCCAACAGAAGGAGAGCAATATCGGTGATGACGAAGCCGGTTAATGCAGGAATCCAACCGGTGCCGGAAGAGATTCCGATAGAAGGCGGAAAAATTAAGTTGCCAGCACCGAAATAAAGAGCAAATAAGGCAAAACCTAAAATCAAGCTGTGCTGTATTGTTTTACTCATTTCATCTACATCCTTTCTTTATTACTTTTTGTCTATAAGGAAACCGCCTTACCTTTTTGAATTTAAAAACTAGTTTAATGATTGTTTGCGCTTTCTCATTATGACAAATGAATAAACAGCTATCTATTAGGAATCTATGCAACTTTTATGCCAACTTTCCGTTCTGGGCGATAGAGTACAGGAAAACAGCAAATGGCCGAAAGAAGGACTTACATATAGCAATTAAAGTGGAAGTTGCGAGTTCGAGTTTATTCTTTCTGCATAGTTGTCTGATCCTTTATTAACCAAAAGGCGAATAAGCAAAAAAGATAGTGGTAAAAATTTTTTTACGAATAAACATGTTTTTTCTCTGGGAGGGGTATAAACGTTGCTTTCGAGTGATTTATTTCCACTTGATTACAAATGTTAAGGAGAGGAGTTAAAAGTTTGTCCAAATTGTGAACAAAATGTGAAATGATTGACAGATAAATCAGAAGAGTTACGCATCTGGGAGCTTTTGGGAGGATTTAAGAGAATTTCGTTAGAAGCCTTGCACTTATTGCACCTCATCCCTTCTCAACTTAACTCAAGCTGTTTAATCAAGTTATTTTCCTTTTGCCGCTCTTGTTCTTCTTCGTTAACATAAATAGCGTGAACGAAATACGAATGACGAAAGGGGGGAACGGCGCCATCGCAATGAGTACACAATTATCCGAATCCGACAAGATTACTTCTCTTCAATTCCGTAAACCTCGTAAAGAAGATGGAGCAAACGTTTGGAAGCTCATTAAAGATACCCGCACATTAGATTTAAACTCTTCTTATAGTTATTTAATGCTTTGTGAATTTTTTGCGGACACATGTGTGATCGCAGAGAAGGATGGTCAGTTGATCGGCTTTTTGTCCGCTTTCTGTCCACCCGAGTCAAATGATACTGTGTTTGTTTGGCAAGTTGCTGTTGATGAATCCAGCAGGGGCATGGGATTAGGGAAGAAAATGCTTAACGAGCTGCTGGAACGGAAGTCATGCGAACGGGTACGTTACCTGGAAGCAACCGTATCACCGTCTAATGTAGCCTCGCAGGCTTTATTTAAAGGTTTGGCTAAAAGATTAAATTGTCCGTATGAAGTATTAGAATGCTTCTCAGAAGAATTATTTCCCGGAGTCGGACATGAAGCCGAGCCAATCTACCGTATTGGTCCTTTTGAACGATAATTACCTGACCAGACAACTCTGCCCATTTGTCACTATGTGAGACTGAAAATTCTGAAAGGTTGTGTATGAATGCAAGCTACTAAAAAAGTTGCTTCATCAATGAAAGTTTTTGAAGAGTTCGAATCAGAGGTGCGCAGTTATATTCGCAGTTTTCCTGTAACTTTTGTGAAATCACAAGGCTCTAAGTTATGGGATGAAGAGGGAAAAGAATATATTGATTTCTTTGCTGGTGCTGGAGCATTGAACTACGGACATAATCACCCAGCTATGAAAGAAAAGTTAATTTCGTATATTGCCGAAGATGGCATCACTCATAGCCTGGATATGGGAACAAAGGCTAAAGCTGATTTCCTCATAAGATTTAATGAGATGATTTTGAAGCCAAGAGATCTTGATTATAAAGTAATGTTCCCTGGGCCGACTGGTACGAATACAGTGGAAAGTGCCCTGAAGCTGGCTCGTAAGGTTACTGGAAGAGACCTAGTGATCAGCTTTACAAACGGCTTCCACGGCATGACGCTTGGTGCTCTCTCCGTTACCGGCAACTCATTTAAACGTCACGGAGCAGGTGTTCCACTACATAATGGAGTGTCTATGCCGTTTGACAAGTATCTGGGAGATGAAGTAGATACAGTTGAATACCTGGAGCGTTTCCTCGAGGATAATGGCAGCGGGGTATCTCTTCCGGCAGCTATCATTCTAGAAACGGTTCAAGGGGAAGGTGGAATCAACGCAGCAGATTATGAATGGATCAAGCGAGTGGAGGATGTATGCCGCCGCTGGGATATCCTCTTGATTATCGATGATGTTCAGGTAGGCTGTGGACGTACAGGTCCATTCTTCAGCTTTGAACCAGCAGGAATCAAACCAGATATTGTGTGCTTATCTAAATCCATCAGCGGCTACGGCTTGCCAATGGCATTAACGCTGATTAAGCCGGAATATGATGAGTGGTCACCTGGTGAACATAACGGAACATTCCGCGGCCATAACCCGGCATTCGTAACTGCTACAGAAGCGCTGTCCTTCTGGGAAAACGACAATTTAAAAAATGAGATCATTAAGAAAGGCGAGATGGTTGGAGAATTCTTAACCATTTTAGCTGAGAAATACCCAGAGTTAAAAGGCGAGCCGCGCGGAAGAGGCCTTATGAGAGGAATGGCCTGCCATGTAGACGGTCTTGCAGACAAAATTTGTGCCGCTGCATTTGAACGGGGCTTAATTATGGAGACATCAGGACCAAACAGTGAAGTATTCAAAATTATGCCGCCATTAACGATTGATGTAAACAGCCTGCAACGCGGCTTCGATATTATCGAAGATAGTGTAAAGGCTTGTTTAAATAAATAATTAAACTATCAGGGGGAATAAAGATGATCGTCAAATCTCTAGAAGAAGTAAAAGGCTCTAATGATCATGTAGATGACCAAAATTGGGAAAGCAGACGCTTTCTTCTGAAAAAGGACGGGATGGGTTTCTCCCTTCACGATACAATCATCCGTGCTGGCACAGAGTCAGTATTCTGGTATAAGTATCACCAGGAAGCTGTTTACTGTGTAGAGGGCGAAGGTGAGCTTGAAGACTTAACGAATAACAAAACATATAAGATTCAAGCAGGCACTATGTATGCGTTGAATGGTCATGAAAAACACCGCCTTCGCGCAAAAACAGATATGCGGATGGTATGTGTGTTCAACCCTCCTTGCACAGGAAGAGAAACACATGATGAAGAAGGGGCTTATCCGCGTCCTGAAGAAACAACTGTATAATTAACGAGAGGAGCTGTCATTCAAATGGTAGATCTATATCCATCAAGGGTCAGTGATAAACCTGACATCATTGAAAGAAAAGACCCGGTCGTGTATTCATCATTATCGGATCCAGGTCCGCTTTCAGCAGAACAATTGCAATCCTTTGAGGAGAACGGCTATTTATTTCTCGAGGGCTTCTTCAATGAAGAAGAAGTTGCTCGAATGAATAAAGAACTTAATCGTGTATTAGCAGAAAGCCAGGATTCTACCAGTAAAAGAGTAATCCGTGAGCCAGAGAGTCAAGAAGTACGTTCTGTCTTCGAAGTTCACAAGCATGATGACTTCTTTCAATCTTTATCAGAAGATCCTCGTCTAGTGGATCGGTTGGCGCAGCTTTTAGGCAGCGATGTGTATATTCACCAATCCCGCATTAACCTGAAGTCAGGCTTTGTTGGAAAGGAATTTTATTGGCATTCCGACTTTGAGACGTGGCATGTGGAAGACGGCATGCCGCGCATGAGAGCTATCAGCTGCTCGATTACATTAACGGAAAACACACCGTACAATGGTCCGCTTATGCTTGTGCCGGGCTCTCATAAGCGCTTTGTTTCCTGTGTAGGGGAAACGCCGGAAGCTCACTATGAGTCCTCTCTACGTAAGCAGGAATACGGAGTGCCGGATCGTGAAAGCTTAACGGAGCTTGTAGAAGAAGGAGGCATTGTTGCCCCGACTGGACCAGCCGGTTCCGTGATCCTGTTTGACTGTAACATTATGCATGGTTCTAACAGTAATATTTCACCTTCTCCAAGAAGTAACGTCTTCTTCGTATTTAACAGTGTGGAGAATAAGCTAGTTGATCCTTTCTCCGGCCAGGAGCCAAGGCCTTCTTATATTGCTGCACGGGATAAACAGCCCGCTAAAGTTTAATATAATCATGAAAGAAAGAGCGGCTGGTTAATCGCTAATGATTAACCAGCCGCTCTTCTTTCACTATGCTTTGACTGTCTGTCCCCGGTAGAACCGGTAGAGAATGAATGCAAAGATCGAGAGAACAATGCCTGATAGATAAGGCAAGCCAATCATAACGGCAAACAGCCAGCCGCCCAGTGGAGGGCCGATAATTCTGCCGAGTGAATCAAAGGAGGACAGCAATCCAGTCGTGCTGCCATGTCCTTCAGCAGATTGCCTTGTCAGCAAGGCAGAAACACTAGGGCGAATAACGCCGTTTCCGACACCGAAGACGGTCAGGAAAATAGCTGCCGTCAGGAAGCTGTCCACGAGTAAAATTAAAGCGAAACCAAGAGCAGAAATGATAATACCGGTTTGAATGACGGTGCCTTCTCCGTGTTTCTTCGTCAGCCGCCCAACCAGCCCTCCTTGTACGATGGCACTAGCAAGCCCCATAATCATGAAAATATAGCCGAGTTGAATAGCACCCAATCCGGCCTTTTCTGCTGCATAATAAGCAAATGTTGCTTCTAAGCCTGCCAATGAAAGAGAAATGAACAGCTGCAGAAAAAATAAAATGGACAGGGGCCCGCTTAATAGTCGACGAAGCGGTGGGTTCTCTGCTTGATGTCGTCCTCTTGCTTCAGCAGCAAGTGACTCCTTTAAGAATAGGAAGACAAGGAAAAACGTCAGCACTGAGGAAGTGCCGGCTACATAGAAGGGCATGTTCAGGCTAATATTGGAGAATACACCTCCAACGGCCGGGCCAAAGATAAATCCCAGTCCGGTGGCTGCGCCCACAACCCCCATTCCTTTCCCGCGGTCTTCTTCTGATGTAATATCAGCAGCGTAGGCCATCACTGTCGGCATATTAGCGGCTGATAAAAAACCGCCAACGATTCGCGCCACAAACAGCATCCATAATGAGGAAGAGATACCCATTAAGAAAAAAGAAAGAGCCAGACCGAAAATCCCGATCATAATAACCGGCTTGCGGCCAACACGGTCAGACACCCGCCCCCACATAGGTGCGAATAATAGCTGCATTAAAGAATAAACGGCCATTAGCCAGCCTAGCTCGGCAGGGGAGGCACCAAGTGCTTCCGCATAAAACGGCAGAACAGGAATAATAATGCCGAAGCCGATCATGACAAGAAACATAACAATAAATAAGATAGGTAATGCTTTTTTGGCTTCTGCCATAATATTCACTTCCCATTTCAATATTGATTCCATTATACAGCTCGAATGGCTGTAATCAATGAGTACTGTTCTGTAGTTAGAGGGCAATATACAGACCAGATTTCCCAATAATGATAGGTAACACTTTTTGGCTTGGGGGTTAGAGGTAAAAACGCTTTGTATTTTCATATAGCTGGCTGTAGACCTCTTCAATTCTCATCTTTTTAATGGCAGCTAGTTTCCTGATCGTTTCATGAATCATTTTTGGATGAGTCATGTTCCGCTGAAACGGCCCTTCAAATGGCCAAGGTCCATCGGTTTCTACCATTATATGTGTGAGCGGGTACATCTGAACAAGCTGTTCGGTTCTTTCTTTGTATAAGAGGTCCGGCGTAACGGATATAAAGTAACCGTTATGTTTTAAGCGGTCGATGATAGCCTTAGAACCTTTGAACCAATGGAAGTGTGCTTTCGTGATCGAATGCTTTTCTAACAGTTCACAAACGATAGCAGCATCCTCGTAGACTGCGTGAAGAGCAAGCGGCTTACGCAAAGCTGCCGCCTGCCGGATGAATGACTCTAGCACTTCTATATATGGTTCTAAGGGGATGTCTCGGTTTTCCTTCCTTAAATAATAAGGCAGGCCTACCTCACCTATAGCTGCGAGGTCTTCCTGGTGCTCAAAAATCAGTTGCTGAAGCTCGGAAAGTTCTTGCTCTTTCGGCAGGGCCTGTTCGGGATGAAAGCCGGCTGCTGCGTAAATATGCGGACTTTGAGAAGCAAGATCTAAAGTTTTCTTAGAGGAGGACAGGTTCGTGGATACAGAAATCAATGCATCGATGTTAAACCTTTTTAACTCCTCGAGAATACGGGCCTGTGCTGGTAATGAATATTGGTCAAAATGAATATGAGCATCAATTAATGGGCCGTACATGTAAACCTCCGTTAAAAGAAGAAGTGGCCCGATCCCGGGACCACTTATGTTGATTATTCAAATATATACGCAAGTGCCTTCATTGCCTGATCGACTGTTTCTACTGTAGCATTTGCTTTTCTTGAGAGCTCCTTCAATGGATGATGAAGCTCTTCTGGACGGATAAGGATAAGCGGCTTGCCGAGAGAGACAGCAGCACTGGCATCCATTGCTGTGTTCCATTGCTTATACTTTTCGCCAAATAATGCAATGACTACATCTGCTTTGTTCATTAATACTTCTGTGCGCAAGTTATTGAAGCTGGAAGCGGCAGCATCCCGGAAAACAGCATTTGGCTGCTTACCTAAAATCTCTTCACCAATAAGATCAGAGCGGTCATGGTCTTCCATCGGTCCGACGAAATCAATCGGAAGCTTTAGAGCTTCTGCTTTTTGTTTGATCTCTTCTCGCCATGAACTATGTATTTCTCCAGCTAAGTAGACAGTTAACCTCATCATTCATCCCCCTTAATCAAATTTCTTCCATTATACCATTTTTCGTTCCCCTTCCAAAAACGAACACTTTAAGAGAAGCTTACCCCAGGCTTTGGAAGTATAGGATGAATGAAGTATAATAGAAAAGACGTAAAGAAAGAAGGAGAGGGATTAAGATGACGAATCAACATGAGAATTCAAATTTGCCACCGAAGACATGCACAATTGAGCGACTGGTTACTGTAAAAGAAGATGTAGAGAAAGTGCTGAATGGTCAAAAAACAGCTACCCGCCGTAATGGCCGGTATGCGGACGTAGGAGAAGTGATGACGCTCGAGGGCCGTGACTTTGTCGTGGAGCGTGTGTATGAACAATCTCTTGGAGAGCTGACAGATGAGCATGCGCAGCAAGAGGGTTATGAAAGCTTAGAGGCATACAAGGACTCTATCTTATCCATGCATCCTGGCATGCCTTGGGTGCCGACCATGAAAGTGTGGGTTCATGAATTCCGTCCTGTAGAACAGTAAACTTGTAAGCTGCAACCATGATATATCAACTTGTTATATATATACATGTAGTGAGTGCAGTAGCTTCTATCGGGCCATTTTTTGTGCTGCTTGCTTTAGTGAAAAAACTGCAGACAGCAGAGGGCCAGGTACAGGAAACATATATAAAGGTCTTCCAAGTGGCTGTTCGGCTTGTGAAGCATGCCGGACATGCACTTGTCCTTTCTGGTGCGGTACTGGTCATAAGCGGGCCGTGGCCATGGACCACTTCTTGGGTACTCATGACCATTGTTATCATGTTTAGCTCCATTATCTTTCTAGCGCGTGCTTTTTCACCGACGCTGAAGAAGTTCCGAGAGCCTGGAGCGGATAAGCTGGCTCTTGTCAGCAAGCTGCATCGTTCGGTATGGATGTATATGTTATTATTGATGGTCATGCTATGGCTTATGGTCGCTAAGCCTGCTTTATGGTAAGAGGAAAAGTACGAGATCGAGTTAACAGCCCGGCGCATGCTCTATGCCCGGGCTGTTAGTGGTTATGAGCGGCTCTTCTGGTTGTCAAGCGCTTTTACGAGCTCTTCTCCCATTAGCTCAGATGAGAAGGGATCCCGGCTTGTGACAATTTGAGGATCGGCCCAAACTGCATGCGCTTTTTCATTCAGGTCACCCTGATCATACTGAGCAATCTTTCTAAGCTCCTGTTCAAGGCTGAATGGCAAAATCTCTGGCAGGCCTTCAGGTTCAATTTCATCGGGGTAGCCAGTGACTCTCTTACCGTCGATAATGCTCTTTCCATTCGGGCGCATGGTCCAAATGAGGGGAGCGGGGCCATGACATTCTGCTGCGACAATTCCTCCATTGTCGTATATCTTATTAATAATAGCGTGGAGATCTTCATCTCTGGCTAAGTCATACATTGCCCCGTGCCCGCCAACGATAACGACAGCGCTATAATTGTCGGGGTTCACATCGGAGAGTTTCTTTGTATCATCTGCCCGCCCTGACTCATAGAGCGCTTTATAAGTGCCATTCGGGTCATATTCTGGCGCGAGGCTGGCTTGATCGATTGTAGGCTTTCCTCCTAATGGGGAAGCAAGATCTGTCTCGTGGCCGGCGTCTTCTACAGCTGTCAGTGGAGCAAATAACTCCTCACCCCACCAGCCAGTTTCATATTCGTTATCTCCGTCTTGATATCCGCTTGATAAAACAAATAAGAGTTTTGCCATGCTGATTCCTCCATTCGTTCTTCAAAAATTTTTTCCAAATAACACAGCTACCCTTTTTCGCAATACCCAGCAAGGTGATGAGGTGAAACATTCTTGACGTTCCAAAGAGAAAGTGCAGCCATCCGTCTAAAGGGATAACCCTTTAACATCTGTTCATACGAGGGGAGCGGGAAGGGAAGCTTGCTTGGCCGTTTATGAGCAGGCTATGATAGATAGTAAGGAGAGCTGTACAGCATAGGGAGTTCTTACATGAAGTGCCTTGTTATGTAAGGTATACTGATCTCAGTAGGCTGAAGGCTGCTTTTATTATGCTAAATGTAAGGGAGTGCGATAAAGTGAGTCAGCTGGTTGTCTTGTTTCTTTGCTTGATAGGTCTGCCTATTGCCGGATTCTTTGGGTATTCTCTCATTGATCGTATAATTAAAAAGCTGGATAAAAAGGATGAAAGAAAAGCAGAATTAGAACGGCTCAATCAGTTGTATGAGTGTCAAGGCTGCGGGCGGTTAAGCCGGCTTTATCAAAGAGAGCTCGCCCGCTATGACCTCTTTTTCGAAAAAGGCAGCAGAGAGGCAATCCACTTAGATATATGTCCGCACTGCAAGGAAGGCCGTACATTCTCTCTTATGAAAAAAGATGTGCCGTTTTCCGACGCCCACTCAGACTGCTTGCCCCTTTTGGAAACCGAATATGCAGAATACCAGCAGGAGCTGGCACGGAATGAAGCTTTATTATACAGGAGTACAACGTATGCAGCAGAGAGCAGCTTCCTCAAAAAGAAATGAAAACAAGTTTGTTTGCTTTGTTTCACGTGAAACGGTACAGAAAGTGACTGTATGTAAAAATATTTCTTAGGAAATGAACGTCAGGAGGAGTTGAACTAGTGAGCAACCATCCATATGGAGAGCAGCTTCAGCCATTTACAGCTGAAGTGATCCAAGTTTTAAAAAATATTCCTCCAGGATATGTAGTTACCTATGGAGAAGTAGCAAGAATGGCGGGGAATCCTCGAGCTGCTCGGCAGGTAGTCCGCATTTTGCATTCTATGAGTGAAAAATATAGTCTGCCGTGGCACCGGGTAGTTAATGCTAAAGGAGAGATTACGATACCGGGAGAAGAAGCTAAGAACCTTCAAAGAACATTGCTTGAGGCAGAAGGTGTGTTATTTACAGAGGAAGGACGAGTGCATTTCCAGCGTTCTTCTGAGCAAGGCGAAAGCGGGCATCTGAAATAATCAGAGACATGAAGGACCGGTGAATCATATAAATATAGAGAGTGAACGAAAAGAATACAATCCATTTTACAGACAAGACAGCTTGAAGCTGTCCGAGGAGAGAGGAGGCAAGTTCTTTAATCCCGCTGTTTCAGTATTCGCCTTGTTTTCGCAAGCAGGCAGATAAAGAGGTCGGCTCGTTGTGAAAAGGTGTTAAAGAGAGTAACAATGCCTGTCTCTCTTTCCAAAAGCTTGTTTTTTGATTAGAATGAGAAGGGAAAAGAGTGAGGTTCTCTACAGGCCTTTCCATATCAATTAGAATATAATGAGGGATTAATTATGCGAAATGAAGATATTTACAAGGAGTTAGTCCGTATTTGCGGAGAGCAGAATGTCCTCCGCGATGAGCCGCTTAAATACCATACATTAGTCAAAATTGGCGGCAAGGCTGATTTTTTAGTTTTGCCTGAATCCTATGAAGCAGTAGCGCAGGTGATTCGATTAAAGGAGAAGCATAACGTGCCGTTCATGCTTCTTGGAAACGGATCGAACATCATTGTACGGGATGGCGGCATCCGGGGGATTGTGCTGCAATTTAAGCGCCTTGCTGATATACGTGTGGAGGGAAAGACATTAATTGCTCAAGGAGGCGCGGATATTAAGGCTGCTTCGCGGAAGGCACTTGAACATAGCTTGACAGGGCTGGAATTCGCTTGTGGCATTCCAGGGTCTATTGGCGGTGCAATGGTGATGAATGCGGGGGCTTACGGCGGTGAAGTGAAGGATGTTATTGATTATGTGAGAGTGGTAACGCCAGCTGGAGAGCTTCTGACTTTGAAAAAGGAAGAGCTTGAGCTGGGCTATCGTACAAGTGTAATCGGTAAGAAAGGCTATATTGTCCTCGAAGCGGTATTTGCTCTCGCAGAAGGAGAGAAAGAGGAGATTAAAGCCAAAATGGATGATCTCACTTTCCAGCGTGAATCAAAGCAGCCGCTTGAATATCCGTCTGTCGGCAGTGTGTTTAAGCGGCCGCCTGGATACTTCGCGGGTAAACTGATCCAAGACAGCGGCCTTCAGGGAAAAGGAGTCGGCGGAGCAGAGGTGTCCACAAAGCATGCAGGTTTTATTGTGAATAAAAATAATGCAACGGCGTCTGATTATATTGCTACAATTGAAATGGTCCGTAAAAAGGTAAAGGAAACCTTTGGTGTAGAGCTTGAGCTGGAAGCAAAAATTGTCGGAGAAGAATAACGCCTGTGTACACAAAGAAACAGACTTGGGCATCAAGTCTGTTTCTTTATGATTGAGGCGGTGATTTGATCACAGGCGGCTCTTTCAAAAGGCTGCCGGCGGCGGCAGTGATAAGAACCAGGCCTGTGAAAACGAAGCCTTCATTAGCTGTCAAAGCCAGCATGCCTGTTACTCCTGAGCCGGCCACTACACCGAGTGAGAAGAAGGCGTAAAAATAGCCGTAAGCTTTGCCGCGGTGAGCGGGCGGAACAGCATGCACGAGCAAGGAATTAATAGAAGGAAACAGAAAGGCAAAGCCAATTCCGTATAAGCCCATACACAGGTAAAGGAGCGTAATAGCTTCTGACAGACTGATGAATAAAAGGCTGGCCCCCATGACAGTCATTCCAAAAGCAAGTGTCCATTTTGGCTTCAAGTGATCAAAGACTTTATTAATGGGAGAAACGAATACTAAAATAGCTACGATTCCAAATATGCTTAGCAGCATGCCGCTTGTCTGTGTATCAAAGCCAAGGTTCAACACTTTCAAGGGCAGCATGTAAGCTAGTACACCTTGTGAGAACATCAGCAGAAAGGCGCCGATGAATGCCTTTACGACACTTGCATGCTGGAAAAAGAAGCGGATAGTGATAGGAACCTCTTCTTTTTCATTAAAGCTTTCCTCTGTTTCAGGGCGCAGAAATAGCAGTGAGAGAATCCCTAGAAGCAGCAGCACAACCGCAGTAGAGGTTAAGACCGTCGTTTCGCTCGTCCTGCTGGCTACAATGCCGCTGAAAGCCGGCCCGATGATCGCTGCTAGGCCAACAAATGCCCCTGAAATAGCGGCACCCTTTCCCTTCTTTTGATCTTCGGCAGCATTAGCCAGGTAAGTAAAGGCCGCTGGTACAATTAACCCGGCAAGTAAGCCGTGTACGAAGCGAATGGCAAGAAGGGACCAAGCATCAAATGCTAAGTGGTAAAGCAGCAGAGCGGTCCCGGTCAGCAGCAAGCCGGACACAAGCACGCCAAAAGCGCCTTTCTTATCGGTTAGAAAGCCTGAAAGGATGTTACCGATGGTATTAGAAAAAGAGTACATACCGACAGCAAGTCCTGTTAAAAACGGGGCTGCACCGAGTGACTCGGCAAATGGACTCATAATCGGCAGCTGGGTAAATAAATCAAAAAACGAGAAAAACACGATCAAATATACAAACACACGCATAGATTCAGCCGTCCTTATTGAATTGCTTTTTTCTTTATTCTTCTTCTTATTTAAATCTTTGTCAAGAAATAGGCTGAAGGAGAAGCTTTTTCTATCAGGCATCTTTCTTAATTTAATTGGTTGTCTCTGTCTGGAAAATCCTTCACAATAAGGGTAACGATAAGAGGAAATGGTGAAAGAGGAGTTTATATAATGAGTAAAAAATGGTATTGGTTTTATTGGGGAATTGCTTTTATGGCTGTGAATTTAGCCGCTGTTCCAATTGCTGTCTTTTTCCTTTATGGAATAGAGGAAGGAGAGGGCCTGCTTTCTGCTGATTATGCTATGGCTACAGGTACGTTTCTAGTCAGTAACTTTATCACCTTATATACGCTGCTTATTATTCGCAGCAGGGACCAGCGGCATTTTTGGATTGGCTGGAATATAGCTGCATTGCAGGTGATTGCTCTTATTACCTTTATCACATCGCTCTCCAAGGTTGCTGCTATTCTAACCATTCTTCTTTTTTCTATTGCACTTGTACTGTTAATCAAACAGATCCGTCAAAATAGATGGACATAATAAAAGCCGTCCCTGATTTAACGGGGACGGCTTTTAACTTATTGCTGCGCGTTTAACTGTTGGACTCTTTCTTGCCATTCTTCTTCTGTTAAACCATGCTCAGCTACATATCGGTTGCGAGGATGCACGCGGCATTCATGAGAACAGCTCCGCAGGTGTTTGTGCTCGCTTTCTTCAGACAGCAGTATTTTTTTGTTGCATTCTGGGTTAGCACAGTTCACGTAGCGTTCGCAAGGCTCACCTGTGAAGTAATCGCGTCCAACCACTACATGTTCTTTTTGGTTAACAGGTACGGCGATGCGTTCATCGAATACATAGCATTGGCCGTCCCAAAGTTCGCCTTGCACTTCAGGGTCCTTTCCGTAGGTCACGATGCCGCCGTGAAGCTGAGCGACATCCTCAAAGCCTTCCTTCTTCAGCCAGCCAGAGAATTTCTCACAGCGGATACCGCCGGTGCAGTATGTGAGGATTTTCTTTCCTTCTAGTATTTCTTTGTTCTCGCGTACCCATTCCGGCAGCTCTCTGAAGTTCTTAATGTCCGGCCGGATCGCTCCTCTGAAGTGGCCAAGATCGTATTCATAATCGTTACGCGCATCAAGGACAATTGTATCTTCCTGCTGCATACGCTCGAAGAATTCTTTTGGCTCTAGATATTCACCTGTAAGCTCGAGCGGGTTGATATCATCCTCTAGGCGAAGAGTAACAAGTTCTTTCTTCGGACGAACGTGCATTTTTTTGAAGGCATGACCGTCAGCTTCATCAATCTTATAGACCATATCGGCGAAGCGCGGATCTTTCTTCATTTCATCCATGTACTTCTCGGTTTGCTCTACCGTACCGGATACTGTTCCGTTGATGCCTTCCGGTGCAATCAAAATCCGCCCCTTGAGTTCAAGCTCTTTGCAGAATGCTAAATGTTCTTGAGCCAGCTCCTCAGGGTTCTCAATAGGGACATATTTATAATATAGTAAAACTCTATATGGTTTTGTGGTAATCAATGTTCTTACCGCCTTTATAGTAAATTTTATGGTGAGGAATAAGCATTTTGCCTAGTGTAAAAATACACATATGGTTCTATTTTAACCGTTTTTATAGTGCGATGGCAAATGTAAATTTTCACATAGGCACCATTTTAGCGAGAAAATATAGGGTCTCAAGAGAAAACAAAGGGTTTCTTACCGAGGAGTGACTAGCTGCTTAATGAGAAAGGAGCCTGGCTATTCAGGCTCCTTTCCTTTCATTCATTTTCTTTTCTTCTTGTTGTCCGCATAAATGGCCATCGCTTCGCACATAAATTGTGCCAAGCCTTCTCCGAACTGGTCGATGTTTTTCGTAAAACGTTCATCTTGCACATACATCTGTCCGAGTCCTTTAAAGGCATCCAGTGAATAGCTGCCCATTTTGTTTAAGAAGCGGTACCACTCTTCGATGGCTTTCTGGGACTCTTCAGAGGCCGGGGAAGTATGGCGCAAATCTGCCAGTGCTCTATATATTTCATTCATGTTCTCTGTGAAGTTCCGTTGTTCTTGAGGGGACATTTTATAGACCTTTGCCTTTGATTCATCAACAGCCTGGTCGCCCCAGCGTTCCCTGGCTTCCTGTTCATAAGGATCTTTTTTGAACTCGTCAAAGCGAAAGCCTTCAAATTTTTCTTTGTTAGACATGTGAATCTCTCCTTCCATATGTTGAATCGTCTTTTCAACGGTCACAATCATTTGATCGAGCTGGTCCCGCTTCTCCAGCAGCCTCTTGCGGTGAAGCTGAAGGGCTTCCCGGCGATCAAAGGATGGACTGTTGATAATCTCTTTGATGCGTTTCAAGGAGAAGCCGAGCTCTTTGAAAAACAGGATTTGCTGCAGGGTCTCCATATCTTTGTCTGTATAGAGACGATAGCCAGATTCGGTTGAGTGGGTTGGACTTAGCAAGCCGATATGATCATAGTGATGCAAAGTACGGATGCTGATGCCAGCCAATTCAGCAGCTTCTTTAATCTTTATTGCCATGCTACCTCCTCCTTGTAGCCTTACTATAAAGCCTGCCGTAACGTAAGAGTCAACAGTTGTTTTAAAAAACTCCTTCTTTGACAAATATTTATGGATGACTTACAATTATCTTGAATTCAAGATAATCAACAAAGGATGAACTTTATATAATCGGATAAATGTATAGAAGATGACATATAGGAGGAAGTGTGTAGTTTGAATAAGCAAACGTTAGGTATTCATCATATTACAGCCATTGTCGGCGATCCTCAGGAGAATGTTGATTTTTATACTAATGTACTCGGCCTGCGTTTAGTGAAAAGGACGATTAACTTTGACGATCCGGGTACGTACCATTTCTACTTCGGGGATGAAGAGGGAACTCCAGGCACGATTATTACTTTCTTTCCGTGGAATGGAGCTCACCAAGGGGTGATTGGTGATGGACAAGTAGGTGTGACGACCTATGCCGTGCCAACAGGTGCCCTTTCTTTTTGGGCTGAGCGTCTGTCTTCATATAATGTTCCTTGCGAGAAGATCAATCGATTTGGAGAGGAGATTCTTTCCTTTGCAGATCCTCATGGCTTAAAGCTGGAACTCGTAGAAAGAGCTGAACGGCTAAGCAATACATGGAGCTTTAATGGAGTACCATCTGATATGGCGATCCAGGGATTTGCTGGTGCCGTGCTTTATTCAGCTGCACCTGAACAGACGGCACATTTGCTTGAGAAGGTTATGGGGCTTGAAAAGGCCGCGGAAGAAGTGGACTACACTCGCTTTCGGTCACGCGGAGATATTGGCAATACTGTAGACATAAAGAAAACATCATCAGGCCGCGGAAGAATGGGTGTTGGCACTGTGCATCATATCGCCTGGCGTGCAGATGATGATAAGGACCAGTTAGAATGGAGAGGGTACCTCGAAGAGAACGGGTATCGGGCAACACCTGTTCAGCCTAGGCAGTATTTTAATTCCATCTACTTCAGAGAACGTGGGCATATTCTGTTTGAAATAGCGACAGATGAGCCGGGCTTTCTCATTGATGAACGAAAGGAGTCGCTTGGGGCCGAGCTTAAGCTTCCGGAATGGTATGAACCGCAAAGAGAGAAGATCGAACAGCTGCTGCAGCCGATAGAAGTGAGAGAAACGGATAAAAAGGAGTGATTCGTTGTTTTCTATTGATCCATCATCCAATAGCATAAGGGAGAATTACAAGCTGCTGATTGGCAGTATCGTGCCGCGGCCGATTGCCTTTGTTACGACTCAAACAAAGGAGGGAGTCATTAACGGGGCACCTTTTAGCTACTTTTCGATTGTATCTGCCGACCCGCCTATGCTTTCTGTGGCTGTTCAGCGGACAAAAGGCATACAGAAGGACACGGCACGCAATGCCATTGCGCAAAAAGAATTTGTCGTGCACATTGTTGATGAAGAAAATGTTAAACAAGTCAATGAAACGGCTGCTATGCTTCCGCCGGATAAAAGTGAAGTAGAAGCATCCGGACTTCAGTCTGTGGACAGCACAGTGGTTTCGGTGCCGGGTGTAAAGGAAGCGAAAATCCGCATGGAATGTGTATTAGAACATGTTCTTGAGCTCGGGGGCGGGGAACATCCCTCGACGGATTTACTAATTGGAAAGATCGTGCAGTTCCATATTAATGAAGATGTATATGAAAACGGCAAAATCTGTGCGGATAGGCTGAAGGCAGTCAGCCGGTTAGCCGGCAACGATTATGCCAAGATCGGCGATATTTTCACCTTGGAAAGGCCGAAATAGAGAGGGGAAGCATATGAATATGAAGCATATTTTTCAGCAGGGCAGCAACCTTGCCAAACCAACCTTGCTCTTGCTCCATGGTACTGGAGGAACGGAACAGGATCTTTTGCCTTTAGCTAAAGAAATAGACGATGAAGCATCTGTTTTAAGTGTAAGAGGAAATGTACTTGAGAATGGCATGCCGCGATTTTTCCGTCGGCTTGCGGAAGGGGTATTTGATGAAGAAGATCTCATTGCTCGCACAAAAGAGTTGGATGAGTTTCTCGATGAGGCATCAGGCAAGTATTCATTTAACCGAAATAATGTAGTGGCTGTAGGTTATTCGAACGGAGCAAATATTGCAGCCAGTCTTATGTTTCATTATCAAGACGCCCTGAAAGGAGCGATCCTTCACCACCCGATGGTGCCGAGAAGGGGAATCCGTCTGCCTGACTTATCAGGCAAAGCGGTCTTTATTGCGGCGGGTACCAATGACCCTATCTGTTCACCGGAGGAGTCAAAAGAACTGTCCTCCTTATTAGAGGAAGCTCGTGCTGAAGTTACCCTGCATTGGGAGAGCTTTGGTCATCAGCTGACGTACAAAGAGGTAGAAGCAGCCGCTCGCTGGTATAAAGGTCAGTCTACTTTTCAGGCTGATAAATGAATAGCTTTTAAAGGACCTAAGGCGAATCAATTCATATATTGATTCGCCTTTTAGCTTCTTAATAAAGAAAAGTACTATTGCAGCAAATCCAGTGCGTATTGAGCCAATAAGGCAGCGCCATAAGGCAGCGCGTCCTCATCCAGGTCGAATCGGGGGTGATGAAGGGGATAGATCGCTTTTTTTGATTCATTTCTTACCCCAAGCCTGAAATAAATACCGGGGATTTTCTGAGTATAGAAGGAAAAATCTTCTCCACCCATAGAGGGTTTGGAGAACGAAAAACGGTTTTTCCCTAGAACTTTTTCCACTGTGTTCATTAATGAAGGGATCAAATGCTCATCATTCATGAGAGGCGGATAAATATGACGGTAGACTAATTTATAGGATCCTCCTAGCCCCTCGGTAATGCCTCGGAGAATTTTATCAATTCTTCCTTCCATCGAATGACGAATATCAGGATCAAAGGTACGCACGGTGCCGCCAATTTTTACAGAAGGAGCGATCACGCTGTTTGCACTTCCGCCATGGATTTGTCCAATGGTCAATACCGTTGGCGAGAGAGGATCGATCTGGCGGCTGACAATTTGCTGTAAGGAGGAGATCACTTCCGCCGACATTGCAATCGAGTCAACAGAAAGATGCGGGTGTGCGGCGTGCCCGCCTTCACCGATGATATCTATATCGAAAAAGTCAACCGCCGCACATACTTCTTTTTGAGAGCAGGTGACATGGCCCGCAGGTATAACAGGATTCACATGGAGGGCGGCAATAACCGACACTTTTGGATCCTCCAATACACCATGTTTAATAAGGGCTTCTGCTCCAAAGCGGCCTTCTTCAGCTGGTTGGAAAATCAGTTTGACGTTTCCTTTTTTCGGTTTATTTGCTGCCAGAAGCTTGGCGGCGCCGAGAAGCATGGCGGTGTGTGCGTCATGTCCGCATAAGTGGCCTTTTCCTTGGCTTTTTGAGGCGTAAGGGACCTGCTTTTCATCCTGGATTGGCAAGGCGTCTATATCAGCACGTAAGCCAATAGTGGGACCATCTTTTTCTCCTTGTATAAGAGCAACCACGCCTGTCTTTGCGATGGTTTGGCAGCTTAAGCCCATCTCAGCCAGCTTCGCTCGTATAAAAGCTGAGGTTTCGTATTCCTCGAACCCCAGTTCAGGACGTTCATGAAGCGCTCGCCTCCAATGAACCAAATCCTTCTTTATTTTCTCCGCTTCCTTTTTCAGCTGACTCATTGTATTTCCCCCTTGTTAAATGGTTGTTCCAGTACTTATAACGCGTCGCTTTTAGTAGTTGAAGATTGCTTTTTCTATTTTTCATCAGGGCGAAACGGATGACAATGACATCTCTTCCTTCGGGCTATCTCGCTTTATAGTAGTTATTATGCAGCGGATTGGTGAGACATGCCGTCGTTTTAATAGTTCAATGAACCTTTTAGTCAAAGGCAGTTTCCCCTTTATGCCCGCCAACATGGTGCACTCTCTGAAGGAAGGTGCCTCCCTGCTGCAGGCTGCAGCCCCAAAAAATAATCCCTTTTCCAAAACGCAGGCGAAGCTCATCCATCACTTGATCAATGGCACGGTTGCGTTCCGTCATTTTATCGGAAAGGAAAAAGTCGATTTGCTCATACCTGGCGGGAGCTAATTTGCTGCAGGAGATATATATTTGACGAACGGGCTGTCCGTGCCAGTGTTTTTTAAAGAGAAGCTGGAAGGAGGTTAGAATCTCTCTTGTGCCGTTGGTGCCCCGGTCGAGTGTCATCTGGCATCGAAAACCTTTTGCTTCTATATCTTTTGTGTATGTAATGCCGAGGGCAACTCTTGCAGTGGTTAGTTTGTGGGCACGAAGCCGCATGGCAACTTCATCTACCATCTCCCGGATGACGATATGTATTTCCTTTAATTTATAATAATCCCGCATTAAAATTTGGCTTTTAGAAAAGGACTTTTCCTTCGAAGCGGATCCCTCCGACAAAATGCTGTAGTCTACTCCCCAGGCATGATAAAACAATTGCAGGCCTAATAAGCCTAAGCGGTCTTTTAGTACGTATGGATTAGCATGGGCCAGTTCATAGACAGAGTGGATGCCAAGGCTGTGCAGCTGCTTTATGTAGCCGCTGGAAACGCCCCACATATCCTTTAAGTCGGGAATCTTCCAAACGGTCTCTCTAATATTGGCATAGGACCAATAAGCAAGCCCGTCTGCTGCGTCCTTTGCTTCATTATCGAGTGCCAGCTTCGCCAGCAGGGGATTGTCTCCGATGCCAATAGTGACAACCAACTTTAATTCTTTAAAAACCGTGCGCTGGATTTGCCGGGCAATGTCGATTTTATCTCCGAAGAGCCGTTCTGAAGCGGTTACATCCAGGAAGGCTTCATCAATACTGTAAATATGCAGGTCTTCATTAGCAACAAAGCGCTGGAATATACGAATGATCATTTTATTTACCTTTAAATAAAGCTTCATGGACGGCTCAACAAGCACTAGCCGGGGATCGGGCGGTATTTCGAAGGCGCGTGAGCCGGTAGTGATGCCAAATTCCTTCTTGACGCGGGGAGACGCAGCTAGAACCACGGAGCCGGGGAGCTTTTTATTGGCGATCACGATGATATAGGCCTGCAAAGGGTGAAGTTTCCTCCGTACGGCTTCAACGCTGGCAAAGAAGGACTTCACATCGATACAAAGAACAGAACGCTTAGGAAGCTGAGAGTAGTCAATATTCATACCTTTCATCCTTCGTATCGACCAGCTCAACGGTCAGGATATCCTTTATATGTATGGTTCCTTTCCCGGCGACCTTTAAGCAGCCTGGCGGGTCATTCAGCTTTTGGACGATTCCGGTCACTTGAACAGGAGGTTTGCCAAGCACATGTATACACATAGTGACGGGCATCCCGTTATGATAAGAGCAGCTGATCATGTGGTCAAATGCTTCCTTTGCCTGTTCGTCCATTAGATTTTCTTCGTTTATTACTTCTGGCTCGGTCAGCTGCTCGGCATGTTCAGAAAGAAGAAAGCCCCGCCACTTCATCATTTTGCGATCTTCATATAGCATTTTCGGTATCCTCCTCGGGAACATTAGTTCGTTTTTATTATTATACGAACAAATGTTTCGTTTATCAAATATTCTTACAAAAGAACAACAAAAAGAGCCGCTCTCCTAAGAGAGGGGCTCTGTGTAAATACGAGTAATCATTCAGCTTGCAGCACGTCACGCTTATTTAAAGGCTGAACGGGACGGTGATTCTCAGGGAAAATACGCTGGAAGTCTTGAATTTGCTCCTTCGACATTTGAATAGGCTCTTCGAACACGATCCACTCTACTTCCTCGGTACAAGGCGGTGTAGTCAGTGAGCCGTTATATTGAAAGGATGTTTGATCTTTGGGCAGTAAAGCCTGCAATGGCACAGGGCTTTCAATTGAAATGTCTTCGTGGGTTTTCTCTGAAGGCAGTGCCTCCCAAAGAGCGGATAATGCTTCATTTTTCTCTCCTTCTTGAATCATGACGCCGAGAACAGCGAGATGTTCTTCGGCATCTTTATGTACGAGGTGTAATTCCATATCATAGTGCTGACCGTTGAATTGGTGCTCGCTCGGAGTATGGAAATGGAACTGAGCAAGCTCATATTTCTTTCCATCGATGACTAAGGTGTTATCTTTTGCAGTGGTATTTGCTTGAATAGTGTGACCGTTGTTGGCTAAAGAGAAAGGAGTTGCTTGATAGTGAATCGCTGTATTTGCTGTTGTATTGCCTGCTGGTATTTTAGAGAATTCTACATTAATGGGTGACTGTTCCTGTCCATTGGTACATGCTGAGTAAGAGGTGTCTAACTCTCCCCAGTTCTCAGGTCCTGTGCCGCCTTCATATGACCAAGCGGCTGTCTTGACTTGATTCGCTTCCGCCGTTTGTTCTTGCTCTAAAGTGTCTGTTTCTGTTACCTGCTCAGAACAGGCGCCTAATGAAAGGCCTAAAGATATAGCTAAAAATGGATAAGCAAATTTCTTCATCGCTACGATCCTCTCCTTTTATTTTGTTTAAGAAAAGGTTACTAGAAATGGATAAAATATCAAATAATATTCGTGAAAAAATGAGGATATATAACATTTTGATAGAAATAGACTACTAGCTTGTAAGCAGAAAGGCTTGACTTAGAAAAGGGTAGGGAAAAATAGAGGTCCTTTGCTCTATGCAGGAGTTTGGTCGTTCAGAGTCTTGGAAGAGTTCACAGTGGATAAGTAAACGGGCAGGTGAGTGGGAGGAGCCGAAGGAATAGGAAGGTATGCTCCTTCGGTTCCTCTTGGTGAATAGGCTAATACACGTCTTCATTGGTCTGTAGAGATAATTTTTTCATCCGTCATGATAAATTGGTGATGTTTGACCAGTGTATCTTTCATAGTATCAGGCAGCCGATCGACTTCATAAGCGCAGACAAGTGTTAATCCCAGCGCTGAAGTTTGCTCGTCTGACATTTTTTCAACCCTCTCAATCAGGCAGGCGGTAGTGTCCAGGTGCCCCCATTCTACGTGCGACCACGCACGCAGGGAGGTGCCATTGTCTAAGTAGGGCTGAGCGATTTTCATAAAGTAAGAGAGAATAGCTGCTTCATGAAAATCACCATACGTAAAGTAGAAATCAAAGTTATTAATAAAATGCACGTAGTTCCATTGTTCTTCTATGATTAATGGTTTTAGCTTATTACGAATTAAGGGAGTGATCTTATCGTTTTCGATGATAAGAATATGATGTTCAAGCTTCACATTGGAAAGGATAAAAGCAACGACATTGTCTGCATATCGCTCTATATCGCGAAAGTAATAGAGAATATGCCCGCCCTCTGTTCGCTGCAGACCCTCTATTGACTCGATCATCCTTTGCTTCATTCATCAGCCCTCCCCTCTATGTGAACTAAGAGATATTCTAAGTTGTTAATTCGATATCGTGCTATAGAACTCCTCTTAATTTCCAATTTGTTACCTGTAATTGTCGTTTCTTCTGCCGGCTCATTCAAAAAACAACAGAAATTTGCCAAAAAAACTAATATTCATGATAAGATCATGTAAGACTAGACACAGAAAAGGAGAGAGTAATATGGCAGAGGCTTTACAGCGAGCTCCATTTCGAGCGGATCATGTAGGCAGTTTTTTACGAAGCGAACGCATTAAAGGGGCACGCCAGCAGAAGCAAAATGGAGAAATAACAGCTGAACAGCTGCGTGCGATAGAAGATGAAGAAATCACTAAGCTTGTCCAAAAACAAAAGGATGCAGGTTTGCAGGCGGTTACGGATGGAGAGTTCCGTCGTTCTTGGTGGCATTTTGATTTTTTGTCAGGATTAGAAGGAGTCGAGCTGTACGAAGCGGAAGCAGGCATTCAGTTCAGCGGCGTGCAAACGAAGGCAGAAGGAATTAAAGTAACAGGTAAAGTTGATTTTGGCGATCATCCAATGATCGATCATTATAAGTTTTTACATAATCTAGCCGGGGATCATACAGCGAAGTTTACGATACCAAGTCCGAATATGCTCCTCTTACGTGGAAATGTTGAAGAGCAGGCGTATGCTAATCTAGAGGAGCTGTTGCCGGATTTAACGGCTGCTTACCAAAAGGCTATTCAGGCTTTCTATGATGCGGGCTGCCGCTATTTGCAGCTTGATGATACGTCTTGGGCTGTTTTCTTGTCAGAGAAAGGAAAAGAACAAATCAAAGGAAAAGGATACGAGCCAGATGAATTAGTGAAGCTGTTTACAAAAGCAGTAAACGATTCTATTGCTGATAAACCGGAAGATATGGTGATTACGATGCATATTTGCCGCGGTAATTTCCGTTCAACTTACACGTCCACGGGCGGCTATGACAATGTGTCGGAAACTATTTTCAGTAAGTTAAACGTTGATGGCCTATTCCTTGAATTTGATGATGAGCGATCTGGCGGCTTTGAGCCACTAAAGCACGTTAATCGAAAAGACGTAAAGATCGTGCTCGGCTTGATTACGTCCAAGACAGGTGAATTGGAAGACCCGGACAAGATCAAGGCACGCATCGAAGAAGCTAGTAAGTACATCGGCCTCGACCAGCTTTGCTTAAGCCCACAGTGCGGCTTTGCTTCTACAGAGGAAGGAAACATTATTACAGAGGAAGAGCAATGGGCGAAAATCCGCCATGTTGTCAGCATTGCTAACGACGTGTGGAAATAAACTCATTAGAAAATAAAGGCTTGTCCTGTGCCGAATCACTGCGGCGACAGGACAAGCTTTTTATTTACAAACATTTTGGTTGATTTAGTTCACCCCCTAAACTATTATGGTTTAGGGGGTGAACTAAATGAATAAGCAAATACGCGAGGCTGTAGAGCTCTTCGAAGAGGTGATGATTTTCGGCACAGCTCGTGTGATTAGGTCGGTGGATAATCCGTTATGGAAGGAATACTCGCCGCAGCAAATACAAATGTTGAAGATTATACACAAGTACGGACCGATCACCTCAGGAAGGCTTGCGGATGTGCAGGGAGTCCATAAGAGCGCGATTTCGAATCGTCTGAAGAAGCTGAGTGATCAAGGACTGATTCAAATGGTAAAGACGGAGACAGACCAGAGGGCGAAGCTCCTTGAACTGACAGAAGAAGGAGCACGGATCGTTCTTCAATCGGATCGTGTGTTGTATGAATACCTGGAACAGCTGTTGTCGGGGCAGGTAGAAGAGCAAGAGGTAGAACAATTCATTGCCATGTTCCGCAAGCTGAAAAATATTCTAAGATGGGATGGAGAATAAGTAAATGAGACAGATATTAAAATGGAGATGGCCGATTACCATCGGTCTTATTCTGTTAACGGCAGTCCTGTTTATCGTAGCGCCTAACTTAACGAAGCAGGCAGAAGAAGCAGGAACGTTCCAGCTTCCAGACAATGCTGATTCCCAGCGCGCCCTTCAAATTTTGGAGACGGCCGGTGCTGGTGATCAAACCATTTCACTCGTTTTTCCACTGGAGGATAAGCTGAGTGAAGGCATGCAGAAGACGATTGAACAAGTGGTAAGTGACTTAGAACAAATGGATGGCCCAATACAGGATGTCCTAAATCCATTCGAGAGTGAAGAACTGAGAGAGCAGCTCGTTTCGGAGGATGAGCAGACAATTCTCGTGCCTATCACTGTAGACGGTACAGATGAAGAAGTGAACGAGCTGGCGGAGGAAATACGCTCGTCTGTCGTTCCGGAGGATCAGACAGCTTATGTAACAGGTGAAGCGGTTATTAACAATGATGTAAATGAAAGTGCACAAGAAGGGCTTAAGCGTACAGAAGTCATTACCGTCGTATTGATTTTTGTCTTGCTGCTGGCTGTATTCCGGTCGATTGTGACGCCGTTTATTCCGCTGTTAACAGTGGGGATCACCTACCTGCTCAGCCAGTCGATCGTTGCCTTCTTCATTGATTGGTTTGGGTTCCCGGTGTCGAACTATACACAAATATTTTTAGTAGCCGTGCTGTTCGGTATCGGAACAGACTACTGTATTCTTTTGCTCAGCAGATACAAAGAGGAGCTGTTTGCTGGTCATGGAGTAGAGGATGCGATTGTTAATACGTATAAAACAGCAGGCAGAACGCTTCTTATTAGCGGTATCGCTGTGTTCATCGGTTTCTCCGCTATTGGTTTTGCCGAGTTTCCTATTTTTAAATCGGCTGTAGGCGTAGCAGTCGGGATTGCCGTTTTATTGGTTGTTTTATTTACGGTGATGCCATTCTTTATGGCTGCATTGAAGGATAAACTGTTTTGGCCGTCGAGGAAGTCAACGGCTCATCAGGACAGCAAGATCTGGCAGTGGTTCAGCCGTCTGTCGGTTAAACGGCCGCTGTGGTCCATGCTGGTTGTCGCAGTGATTACCGTTCCGCTTCTATTCACGTATGGAAATGAGCAATCTTACAACACAGTAGATGAGATCGGCAGTCAGTATGAATCTGTAAAAGGGTTGGAGGCTATCGAACAGGGATTTGGAAAAGGTGATTCCTTGCCTGTTCAAGTGATTCTGAAAGCGGAAGAGGACATCGTGACAGAGTCAACGGTGCCATATATGGAATCCATCAGCCAAGCGATTGAGAAAGAAGAGGGTGTAAGCGACGTACGTGCGATGACTCGTCCAACAGGTGAGGCCCTTGAAGATCTTTATGTGGATCACCAGCTTGAACAGCTAGCTGATGGCCTAACGGAAGCGCAAAATGCTTTTGTGGATGTACAGAGCGGTCTGACGGATATTCAACAAGGGTTAGATGACATAACAAGCCAGCTTCCGAGTGAATCAGAAGCAGCTGGAGGTGCCCAAGGGTTAGGAGAGGCTGCCCAAGGGCTTGGTCAGATTAATGAACAAATTGGACTGATGTCTCAGGGGCTGCAGGCTACACAAAACATTCCACAAACCGTACAGCAGCTTGGCATGCTTCAACAGCAGCTCGGCCAGATTCAGCAAGGTATCCAGAGTGCCTCCGAACAGCTGGCAAGCACGGCTGGACAAACAGCCCAGCTGAAGGAAGGGCTAACTCAGTTGTCTGAAGGAACTGGCGCAGCCAACAGGGGATTATCCGAGATTAAAAACGGCTTAAACAGTGTTTCTTCTATGATGAAAGAAATGAGTGAGTCTGACAGCTTAAGAGAAACCGGCGTATTCATTCCTGAAGGAACACTAGATAATGAGGAGTTCCAGCAGGTTCTGGACCGATATGCGATTGGAGAACAAACAGGTGTAACATTTGAAGTGATTTTATCTGATGATCCATATTCACCACAGGCAATTGAAACAGTAGAAAGAATAAAAGAGACTGTTCGAAAAGCAGTCATCGGTACACCATTTGAAGAGACCGAGGTTGCTTATAGCGGTGTATCAAGTATGAATAGCGACTTGAAAGAGATAGCCTCTGAAGACTTTGAAAACACAGTAACGATTATGCTGATTACATTGTTTATCGCGCTGGCCGTGTTATTCCGGTCACTGATCATGCCGCTGTATATGATCGGTTCACTTCTATTGACATACTTCACATCTATGGCTGTGGCAGAGTTGATCTTTGTTAACTGGCTCGGCTATGACGGAATTACATGGGCAGTACCATTCTTTGGATTTGTTATGCTTGTTGCACTTGGCATTGACTACTCTATCTTCCTATTGGATCGTTTCCGTGAAGAGTCGGCAGACGGTGTATCGACTGCACAAGCAATGGCTAAGTCTATGGTTAAAATGGGAACAGTGGTCATTACCGCAGCGGTTATTCTAGCAGGTACGTTCGGTGCCATGATGCCGTCCGGCGTACTAAGTCTTGTTCAAATTGCGACCATTGTTATTACAGGACTGCTGCTGTATGGATTGATCATTCTTCCGCTATTGATTCCAGCTATTACGGTTTCTTTCGGATCGGGAGTCTGGTGGCCATTCAAGAGAAAATAGCTTCATAGAAATAGAGCTGCACAAGAGGCAGCTCTATTTTTTTGTGGATAACTAGGTGTAAATAAGTTGAATGAATAAGAGGAAATGTCTTTGAGAGAAGGACAAAAAACAGAAATAAGAGGAAGATTTTCGCCTGTATCTGGGAAATATCCAACAGATCGACCAGCCAGGCAACGGTTTAAACGCACAAGCAGAAGCAAAAAATAGAAAACACCTCTATCTAGTCAAATGCTTATACATCAATGTTTATGCATAAAATATACATAGAGGATGAAAAAATTCCTATACTCAAAAACTACTTTAGTATCTTAGAATAATAAATGTGCGAATATTAGTGTCGAAATATGGTTTACGAAAAAGACACCTTCCTTATTTGCCAGCTTTCGACTGACTAGGCAGCTGGATCGAGAGAGGGAGTAATGACTTTATCTAGGATAAAACCAGGCCTTACTATAATAGGTTTTGGAACCGGTTCCTCAAAAATGGATAAAACAGATGGAATTGTTCCAAAATTGAGGAACCGGTTCCAAAAAAGGATAAAAAATATGCTCCCAAGCTGATTTAGAGAGGTTCTAAAAGCTTTCGGCAAATAGGGTCTCTCAGGGATCAATTGGGAACAAATCGTTTATCTACACTTTCTCTTGTGACGATCTCGAAGCTCGAATGGGTGAGCATAGGGACGTCTTTTTCGTTGGCAAGCTGGATGATATGCTGGGCAGCTGTTCTTCCGATCTCTGCAAAATACAGCTTAACTGTCGTAAGGGCAGGGTTCATCATAGCTGTAATATCATAGTCGCCGAATCCTGTAACAGATATATTTGCCGGCACATGCATTCCTTTCTTATAAGCGGCTTTTACGGCTCCAATAGCGATCTCATCTGTCGCGCAAATGAGGGCAGAGGGAAAATAACCATCAAACACAGCTAGCGCTCCTTCTACAGCTTCGTGCATCGTTAGGCCAGTTTCGAAGTAATGAACCTCACAGTTGCTGACTTCCCTTACGGCCCGCTTAAAGCCTTCTTTTCGTTTAAAGCCGACTGCTCTATTTGCTTCTGTTACCCCTAAAAAAGCGAGCCGCCGGTGGCCTTGCTCGATAATGTATTTCCCCATGGCATAACCAGCTTCTTCATCGCTGTGCACCAGGCTGTGTATCCCTTCGTGCTCCTGCCCGACTAACAACACGGGAACGTCAATTTCCTGGATTGCTTGGACGTGGGCGTCTGTAATCTGTGAAGCTAGCAAAAGTATGCCAGCTACCTTCTGTTTGGCCAGAGTATGAAGAGTCTCAATCTCTCGCTCGATGCTTTGGTTAGTATGGGAAACTAGCATTTGACTGTTCAGAAGGCGCAGCTCATTTTCGATGCCGATCAGTATTTGTGACGCTTCATAAGAGTCCAGGCGAGGAACGATGACACCGACCATGTTGGTCTTTTTTGCTTTCAGGCTTTGAGCAAATGCATTGGGCGTGTAGCCGGTTTCCTCGATAATCCGCTCGATTTTCTGCTTGGTTTTGTCACTGATCGATCCGCCATTTAAGTACCTGGAGACTGTGCTTTTAGCGACGCCGGCCAGCTTCGCAATATCCGCGATTGTTTTCATACGAACACCTCTCTTTCTCTTCATTATACACGACCTGAGATACCCTGAAGAAAGAAGTGAAGAAGGGATAGTTTGCTGCATAGGATTGGGGTATGATGAAAGAAGCAAACGGTATACCACCGTTAGGGACAAGGAGGAGAAAATGTGAAACAGTCTGCAGCGAGGCAGCTGGCACGAGGGGAAGTGTCAGGAAACCCTAACCGCTTATGGATGGTGCTGCTGCTTGGCTCATTAGCAGCATTCGGGCCGCTATCTATTGATATGTACTTACCAGCACTGCCCATCTTGGCAAACGATTTAAACGCCTCTGCTTCTATCAGCCAGCTGAGCTTGACGGCCTTTCTTATAGGGCTTGCGGCGGGGCAAATTGTGGCAGGACCGCTAAGTGATACAAAGGGAAGAAGAGGCCCGCTTATGGCAGGGCTGTCCATCTTTGCTGCTGCTTCTATTTTATGTATGGTTATGCCGTCCATCTGGGGATTGGTTTTCATGCGATTCGTTCAGGGAGCTGCCGCAGCAGCAGGAATTGTCATTTCCCGAGCGGTTATTCGAGATATGTATTCAGGAGCGGAATTAACGAAGTTTTTTGCTTTAACTATGCTTGTAAATGGAGCGGCACCGATCTTGGCACCGATTATCGGCGGTCAGCTTCTTTCCTTTATGTCCTGGCAAGGAGTATTTGGTGTATTAGCCATTATTGGTGTTATTACTTTTATCGCTGTGACTGCCGGTATGCCCGAAACGTTGTCAGCGGAGCACCGGTCCAGTGGAGGCATAAAGCAAACACTACATACTTTTAAGATGCTGTTGACAGATAAAGTATTCATGGGATTTTGTTTTGTCCAAGGCTTTGTTACAGCGGCGATGTTTGCGTATATTTCGGGTTCGCCGTTTGTGCTGCAGGGTTACTATGGGCTGTCTCCGCAAGAGTTTAGTTTATGCTTTGCGGTAAATGGGCTGGCTATCGTTGCGGCTACACAAATCACAGGAAGGCTGGCGGGAAGAGTCCAAGAACGAACGCTGCTAAAGGGAGGGCTGGTGATGGCTATCGCCGGCAGCAGTTCACTCCTATGGATGCTTGCCGCAGAAGCTTCACTTGTGGCTGTGTTAATTCCGCTCGCCTTTGCTGTGGCGAGTGTAGGGGTTGTCTCAACAACATGTTTTTCGCTCGCTTTAAGTGATAAAGAAAAGACAGCGGGCAGCGCTTCCGCTCTTCTTGGCCTTATGCCTTATATTTTCGGCGCGTTTGCCGCTCCGCTCGCCGGCATTGGCGCTGGCAGCACGATTTTACCGATGGGTATGATCATGACAGCTTGTCATCTCTCAGCTATTTTGGCTTATGTGATACTATGCCGCCACAGATGATAAAGAGGAATCCTTGCTATTCACAACAAGACCAAAAGCTGTTGCTTTCGGTCTTTGTTGTGAACAAATTCAGAAAAATTAAAATAACTGCAAGCAAGCGTATTGACATAGGCTCGAGCCTTATCTTATAATTACTTTGAATTCGAGATATATTAGTTAAAGAGTTTTAGGGATAACCGTTTATTTAACAAATAGAACGGGAAACCTAACACTGTCTGTTTTTGAATAATTGCAGAATGCAGGTGGTAACTATGGGATGGTTCAGCCGTCTTTTTGGAAAATCAAATGAAAATGAAGAGGAGATGAATGAAGTGGCGAATGTTAAAGTAGCTGTTATTTTCTACAGCATGGGTGGAACAAACTATCAATTAGCCAAATGGGCAGAAGAAGGAGCAAAGGAAGCAGGAGCAGAAGTAAAAGTATTTAAGGTGCAAGAGTTAGCTCCTGAATCTGTTATTGAGGGCAATGAGGCATGGAAAGCAACGGTAGAAGCGACAAAAGATGTACCGGTTGTTACATCTGAAGACATTGAGTGGGCAGATGGAATTATCTTCAGCGTACCAACGCGCTTTGGAAACATGCCATCCCAAATGAAGCAGTTCCTTGATACACAGGGCGGCCTGTGGGCCAGCGGGAAGACCGTGAACAAGGTGGTCAGCGCGATGACTTCTGCGCAAAACCCGCATGGCGGACAGGAAGCAACACTTCTATCATTATATACATCCATGATGCACTGGGGTGCGATCATTGCGGCTCCTGGATATACAGATCCCGTTCTTTTCGGAGCAGGCGGAAATCCGTACGGAACAAGCGTGACGGTAGACCAGAATGGAAAGATGGTAGAAGATGTTCAAGGAGCTGTAAAGCATCAGGCAAAGCGTACGGTAGCCGTTACTCAAGCAATCAAGAACGGCATGCAATAAGAAAAGGATAAATAAAATGCGGCGGCGGCATGCTGCCGCTTTTTAAGGTTATAGAGGGGAGGATTGTGATGGAATTGCTAGGATTGCATCATGTGTCCTTGATTACGGGAAAGGCAGAAAAGAATTACCAGTTTCTCACAAAGGTGCTTGGTATGCGGCTCGTGAAGAAAACGGTCAATCAGGATAACACCAGGTCCTACCATCTGTTTTACGGCGATGCGAATGGGAGCCCGGGAACAGAAGTCACTTTTTTTGATATTCCGATGGCGGGACGAACGTATCCGGGGGTTTCCAGTATTTCATCTATCTCTTTGCGAGTAAAAAATACGGATTCTCTTCTTTACTGGAAGGAGCGGTTCACACAACTGAACGTTTCCCATGAAGATGTAAAGAAGCGGGCTGGGCGTGACACACTTGCTTTTCAGGATGAAGAGGGGACACGGATGGTGTTAGTCGCCGATAATGAGGAGGAAGGTGTAGCACCTGGTGAAGCGTGGGAGCAAAGCGAAGTACCTAAAGAGCATGGCATCATCGGGCTCGGACCCGTTACGCTAACAGTGGCGAACGCAGAGCCGACGGCCCGTGTATTGACAGAGCTATTGGGCTTCAGGGAGGAAGGTTCCTACCCATCCATTACCGGGGAACACCCGGATATTCGGGTATTTGCTACGGGAAAAGGCGGGGCAGGCGCAGAAGTACACGTAGAGACAAGACCTGATCTTCCAAAAGAACGTCCGGGCAGAGGAAGCGTTCATCATGTGGCGTTCCGGGTGCCAACGATGGAAGACTATGACCAGTGGGCAAAGAGGTTGCAAGAAAGCGGCTTGCGCCATTCCGGCAAAGTAGAGCGTTATTATTTTAAGGCTCTATATTTCCGGGAGCTGAACGATATTTTGTTTGAACTCTCTACCGATGAGCCTGGATTTGATGTGGATGAGCCTATTGAATCACTGGGAGAGAGGCTCGCCCTTCCGCCGTTTTTAGAACCGCGCCGGCAGGAAATTGAAGAAAATTTACGGCCTTTAGTATTAGATGATTAATAAAAAACAGCCGTTTCCTTTATTCGTATCGAAAAAAGAAAACGGCTTATTTTAATGGGTAAGTGCTGATTAGTCGTTATCACTAAACATGTTGAACAGGCCGCCGATCCCGCTTTCTCCTTTGGAACCGCCCGTTTGCGGCATGGCTGCAAAGACGCGGCTTGCCAGTCGGCTGAATGGAAGGGACTGTACCCATACAGTACCTGGTCCGCGCAAGGTAGCAAAGAATAAACCTTCACCGCCAAACAAGGCTGTTTTAATGCCGCGTACGGCTTCAATATTATAATCAATGTCACTTGTCATAGCGACTAAACAGCCCGTATCAATGCGCAGTACTTCACCAGGTGCCAATGTTTTCTGATGGATTGTGCCGCCAGCATGCACAAATGCCATTCCGTCACCCTCCAGCTTCTGCATAATAAATCCCTCGCCGCCAAAGAAGCCCGTGCCCAGCTTACGCTGAAGCTCGATACCGACAGATACGCCTTTGGCAGCTGCAAGAAACGCATCTTTTTGGCAAATAATTTTACCGTTCAGCATGCTTAAATCCATAGGAACGATCTTTCCTGGATAAGGCGAGGCGAAGGACACGTGCTTCTTCCCTTGGCCTTCATTTGTAAAGGTCGTCATGAAGAGACTTTCACCTGTCAATACTCGCTTGCCGGCACCAAGAAGCTTCCCCATTAAGCCGCTTCCTTGATTGGATCCATCCCCAAATACGGTTTCCATTTCAATGCCGTCTTCCATCATCATTAAACTGCCCGCCTCAGCGATCACGGTCTCTCTTGGATCAAGCTCGACTTCGACGAACTGCATATCATCTCCATAAATTTTGTAATCAATCTCATGGTTGTTCATCTTTCTTCCCCCTTTTCTTTTCCTTCTATACGCAATAAATAAAGGAATAGTTTCACTATTTTGTTTTTTCCTTTCAATAATAAAAGAGAAAATGAGGAAGTAAGGAGAAAAAGAATTAAAAAGAAAAAACTTTGGGTAAACCAATAAAGAAATAGGAAGGAGGAAGAGTATGGGATTTATTCAATTGATGAAGAAAGGGAATACTTCTTCAGGTATTGCTGCGCTAGGTAATACAGGGCTTGCTGTGTTAAAAGGCATCGCCGCCTCCCTTAGCGGAAGCGGAACGATGTTTGCCTCGGCTATGCATTCATTAGCAGATGCAGTGAACCAGGGGTTCGTTTATTTCGGAAGTGCGCTGGCTGAGATGAAGCCATCTAAGCGCTTTCCTACAGGGTTCGGGAGAGTTGTAAATATATTCTGTATGATTGCGGTCATTGTTGTTACCATTATGGCCTACGAGACAATTATGAAAGGCTGGAAGCTTCTTCAGCATCCAGAGGAGTCAAGTGATTTTTGGCTAAACTTCTTCGTCCTTATGGCAGCTGTTGTTGTGGATGGATTTATCTTAGTAAAAGCCATGAAAGAGATTAAAAAGGAAGCGAAAGCGGAAAGTGCAGGAAATATCTTCACCACTGCCTTTAAGAATGTAGCAAAAGCTTCGCCGCCTACACGTCTGGTGTTTTATGAAGACCTGGTCGCGACGTCTGGTGCTATTCTCGCTCTAATAGGCATTATTCTTGCGCAGTTTTTCGGCATACTTAGTGCGGATGGCATTTTTACGACCCTGATCGGCTTGCTGATGATTTTTGTAGCTTTCCGGGTCGGCTATGACAACATGGTTGGTTTAATTGGTGTGGCTGCGCCGGCTGATGTGGAGAAAAGGCTGGCTGACATTTTACTTTCTGATACAGATGTAGTTGACATTTACAGGTTGAGGGTCATTCAGGAAGGACGGGTCTATCATGTAGAAGGGATTGTCGAGCTGACAAAAGGCCTTTCTCTTGCAGAGGCTGATGATATTAAGTTCCGCCTCATGGATCGTCTGCTGAGAGAGTCAGATGTGGCTGATGTGACGCTCGGGATTATAGAAGATGATGGGAAAACAAGATGGACATATCCGGCGGATAGAGAAGCCAAAAATGTTTGACCAGGCAGCTGAATGTTGATAAAGTAGTGTCATCCATTTATAAATAACCTTAGCTTTCTAGGGTTCCGCGGCAATGGCCGGCCTGGACCGAGAGAAAGCACACAGCGGTAAGCTGTGACACGGAGGGATAAAAGCCCGGGAGATTACAACAATTTAATTGTGTAATCTTCCGGGCTTTTTAGTGGAATCAATGAAGGAGGGAACAGTATGACAAAGGAGTGGCTGAAAGTGCTGGTTGCTGCTTTCTTCGAAGTAGGCTGGGTCATCGGTTTAAAGCATGCGGATCATGCTTTAGAATGGGCAGGAACAGCCGCAGCAATCTTTATCAGTTTTTATTTGTTAATTATGGCTGGAAATAAATTGCCGGTCGGCACAGTATATGCCGTATTCGTGGGACTGGGGACGGCTGGTACAGTGTTGTCAGATATTCTTCTCTTCGGTGAACCGGTAAAAGTGGAGAAGCTGATCCTAATTGCCATCCTGCTGGTCGGTGTAGCGGGATTAAAGCTCGTTACTGATGAGGCGGAAGGGGAGCGTTCATCATGAGCTGGGTATATCTTGTACTGGCGGGTTTGTTTGAAATGACAGGAGTAGCTATGATCAGCCGTCTTCACGAAAAGAAAAATTGGCAGTCGTTACTGTTGTTGCTGGCGAGCTTTGGCGCGAGCTTTCTCTTTCTTGCTTTAGCTATGGAGGAATTGCCGATGGGAACAGCCTATGCAGTTTGGACTGGCATCGGTGCCTCAGGAGGAGCAATTCTAGGCATGGCACTATACGGCGAATCAAAAAGCTGGAAACGAATTTTCTTTATTGCACTTGTTCTCGGAGCGACTATCGGGCTGAAGCTGGTGTCTTGAAGAGAGAGGCTTTTCTTAGTCGAACCGTCTTACGCTGAGCACTACAATTGAAAACCGTCCCCTCTTTTGAAACAATAGAAGAGGCAAAGAATGTAAGAAAGGGGTCGGGCAAAGATGAAAGTATTCGTTGTTGGTGCGAACGGGCAAATTGGGAAAACGATTGTCCAGCTTCTAAAAGAAAGTGACACACACGAAGTACGAGCGATGGTTAGAAAGCAGGAGCAAGCAGAAGTATTTGAACAGGATGGCGTGGAAACAAAGATCGCGGACCTTGAGGGAACGGTGGATGAGATTGCCGCAGCCGCTTCAGGATGTGACGCGGTGATCTTCACAGCGGGATCTGGCGGCCACACCGGGCCGGATAAAACGCTTCTTATTGACCTGGACGGCGCAGTTAAAACAGTGGAAGCAGCGAAAAAAGCAGGAATTGACCGCTTTATTATTGTAAGTGCCCTGCAGGCTCATCGAAGGGAAAACTGGAATGAAGCGATTCGTCCTTATTATGTAGCGAAGCATTATGCCGATAAGGAAGTG
The DNA here is from genome assembly GCF_000812025.2 of Bacillus thermotolerans. Taxonomy (GTDB): domain Bacteria; phylum Bacillota; class Bacilli; order Bacillales; family Domibacillaceae; genus Quasibacillus; species Quasibacillus thermotolerans. The sequence continues at coordinate 81,845 of NZ_JWJE02000005.1, read as the reverse complement.
GAAGCGAGCGGCTTGACCTACACGATCGTTCGTCCAGGCGGGCTGCGGAATGAAGAGGGTACGGGAAAAGTTACCATTGGCGAAAACTTGGAACGCTCGGCTATTCCCCGTGAGGATGTAGCTCGTACAGTTGTCGCAGCTCTCGATGAAGAAAATACATTTAATCGAGCGTTTGATCTTGTATCAGGAGATACACCCATTAAGGAAGCACTTAAAACACTTTAATAATAAAAATATGCATGGCTGGGAGCTGACAAGTCCGCTTCTGGCTTCTTTTTTGTGCAAATGATGAATTGGTGATTGTGCGGGTCTCTATAAGGTGGTAATATCTGAATAAATAAATTTTTTTGAAAAATTTTAAAAAACAAAGGGATTGAGGGGGAGGACTTTATGAAAAGTTGGATATCAATAATGCTGGCGGGGCTTTTGCTGCTCCTGGCAGCTTGCAGTGGGACAGATGGAGAAAGCGGCGGCGAAGCTCAAGGCGGACAAGCGGGTGAGCAAGTGAACATAGGTATATCTCAGCTGGTTGAGCACCCGTCTTTAGACCAAGCTAGAGAAGGGTTTGTCGCTGCTTTAGAAGACGCGGGGTATAAGGAAGGGGAAAACTTAGCGATTGATTACCAAAATGCTCAAGGCGATGTAAACAATAACATGACAATCGCCCAGAAGCTGGTAAATGACGATAACGATTTAATTCTAGGCATTGCAACATCAAGTGTTCAGGCGATCACACAAACGACTCAGGATATTCCGGTTTTATTTACTGCGATCACCGATCCGGTGAAAGCAGGTCTAGTAGAAAGTATGGAAAATCCAGGTGGTAATGTAACGGGCACATCAGATACACACCCAGATGCCATCAAAAACACCATTGCGTCTATTAAAGAGTTCTTTCCAGAAGCAAAAACTGTTGGCATTGTCTATAATTCAGGTGAAGAAAATGCTGTGGTGAATGTAGAGAGTGCAAAGAAAGCGATAGAGGAAAACGGCTTAACATCAGTCGAAGCAACTGTTTCTTCAAGTTCTGAGGTGAAGCAGGCAACGGAATCACTAGTCGGACGGATGGATGTACTTTACGTACCGAAAGATAATACAGTTGTTTCTGCCCTTGAGTCCGTCTTAACAGTAGCAAACGAGCAAAAAATTCCGGCCTTCGTGGGCGAAGGGGATTCAGTGGAAAGAGGCGGGTTCGCTTCTTATGGACTCAACTATCATGACCTTGGCTATTCTACAGGCGAAATGGCTGTTGAGGTTCTGAAAGGGAAAGCCCCGAGTGAAATTTCAGTAGGTATTCCTGAGAACCTGGAATTGATGGTAAACAAACAGACCGCTGAATTGCTCGGTGTGCAATTTACAGAAGAACAACAGAAGAAAATTACATTCGTTGAATAATTTCATTAACCCCTGCTGAAGCGGGGGTTTTTTCTCCTTCTTTTACAATGTTCCATACATGGAATATATTTCATGAATAATTTCATAAAGTGTTCATATTTTCTTTAAACTTTTCTTTCATCCATTCGTACAGTTAGATAACTTGGGAATGATTCGTTATAATCAAGCCAATTATTGTACGAAGTCAATCATACGATGGATATAATGCTCATAAGAAAGAAGATAAAAAAGAAAATGAAGCAGGCTCCATTCATGGAGAATAGAATTCATTCCTGCATAGTGCCTGTAATAAGAGAGAGTGGGGTTAAGTGAAAGAATTTCATTGGAAGGATGCTGTACCGCTCATTCAGTCACTGGAAGTGAAAGCAGAAGCCGGAAACCAAGAAGTAAAGCTGGGACTCATCCCTTCTGAGCTTCGATGTGTAGGAATTGGTACGGATGCAGCTGTATTTGTTCATTCAGCGGATACGCGATATGCTTTCAAAGTATATGCTGAAGGGTTGGAGCAAAAGCAGAGAAATGAGGAGCAGGCATATAAGAGGTTAGCCGGCTCCCCTTACTACCCTGTCTTCTATGGTTCGGGAAAAGGATTTATTGTTATTAGTTTTGAATCGGGAATAAACTTATACGACTGTCTGCTTAAGGGGATTTATATTTCGCCAGAAGCCATTGAACAGGTGGACAAGGCCATTGAGGAAGCTCGTTCGCGAGGGTTAAATCCGAGAGACATACACTTGAAGAACATTATTCTGCAGGGGGACGCCATCAAGCTGATTGACGTTTCTGAGTATATGGAGCCTGGAAATGACGAACGCTGGGAGCATTTAAAGGAAGGGTACAGGTTATACTATCCTCTTATTGCTTCGAAAAAGCTTTCTCCGAAGCTCATGAATTTTGTGAAAGAGCAATATGCAAAATTAGGCGGCTCGAAGTTCTCCGTTGAAAGTTTTGGATATTTACTGAGCGGCTTCTTGAAAAGTGTATAAAGATAAATGGATCATTACAAGCAAATCTCCCATGAGGCCGTTACCTCATGGGAGATTTGCTTGTAATATAATAAGAAGAAAGCGGGCGGAGAGGATGGATGTCTCCTCAGTTCAGGAAAAGAAAGAAAGAATCGTTCCACCAACAGCTCCCGTGACTACAATCACCCATGGAGGAAGCTTCCAGTAGGTCAGCATGCTGAAAAGGATAGCTACCAAGACAAAATCAGCAGCAGAGAACACAGAGCTGGTCCAAATTGGGTGATAAAGAGCGGCTAGCAGGATACCGACAACAGCGGCATTGACACCCATTAAGGCTCCTTGGATATGTGGGTTGCGGCGAATGCTGTTCCAAAACGGCAAGGTGCCCAAAATGAGAAGAAAAGCCGGAAGAAAAATAGCGAACGTAGCCAGTAAACCACCCTGCCATCCGCTAATTACGGCGCCGATATAAGCCGCAAAGGTGAACAGCGGGCCAGGCACTGCCTGGGCTGCTCCGTATCCTGCCAGAAATTGCTCCTCATTCAGCCAGCCCCCTGGCACGAATTCCTGCTCAAGTAATGGGAGCACAACATGTCCACCGCCGAATACTAAAGCGCCGGCACGGTAAAAGCTGTCAAACATAGCAAGCCAGTTGTAGGAGACAGCTTCTCTAATGATAGGAAGTATAACAAGCAATGCAAAGAACAAGGTTAAGCAAATAGCACCGAATTTTCGGGAGATAGGGAAGGACAGCGGCACGTCGTCTGAACCTTTCTGTTCATTGTAAAGAAGGTAGCCAACAAGACCTGCCAGGATGATCACGCTGACTTGCGTGAATACGCCTTGCCAAAGAAGGACGATGGCTAATGAGAACAGCACAATAGCTTTTCTCTGCAGGTCAGGTGCCAGTTTCTGGGCCATTCCCATGACGGCGTGGGCGACGACAGCTACGGCTACTAGTTTTAAGCCGTGAATCCATCCGGCATCTGCGACATCTATACTTTGCAAAACAAGGGCAAAAAGAATAAGTGCAATGACAGATGGAAGGGTGAAGCCGAGAAATGCAAGGATTCCTCCAAGCAAGCCGCCTCGGATGACACCGACACCAATACCGACCTGGCTGCTCGCGGGACCAGGAAGAAACTGACACAAGGCAACTAGATCTGCGTAGTCCTTTTCAGATAACCATTTTTGTTTACGAACGTATTCTTCATGAAAGTACCCTAAATGGGCGACGGGTCCGCCAAAAGAGGTCAGCCCAAGCCGGGTAGAGATGAGAAGGATATCCAGCCACCTGCTCCTCCCTTGCTGCTCTATTTGTTTCATTTTATTTCATCACTCCTTTTTGCTACTCCTTAATCTCTTTAAATAGTTCATAGGCTTTCTGACGTGCTTCGTTCAAGACGTGCAATCCTTTTTCTGTTGTGGAATAATATTTTCTTACCTTCCCATCTACGGTTCGGTCCTGGCGAACAAGCAGGCCATCGCGCTCCATCGTGTGCAGAATCGGATAAAGTGTACCAGGGCTTATCTGATACCCGTGTTCTCTTAATTCTTCGACCATCCAAGCGCCGAAAATAGGATGCTCTTGTGCGTGGTGAAGAATATGAATATGAATAAAGCCAAGGAACAATTTTCTCAATACTTTGTCTTCCAAGCTCATCATTTCCTTTCCTGTTTACGAAACACGATATCGATTTTCGTAATTAAGATAACATCTTTCTCTTGGCGAGTCTACCCTTAGCATGTAAATTTACATAAGCTTTACAATTCTTCTCTTGATGTGTACATTCCTCTGAGAGCTTGTTACGATGAAGTAACAGAGGGTAACGAAGGATTAATTTACTGAAGAAAAAGAGATGAAGACTACATGAAACGAAAACGAAAGCATGACCGGTGGCTGATATTTTTATGTGCCTGCTTGTTTATGCTTGGAGTAGCCGGCACAAGACCGCTTATTCCTTTATACGCGGACAGTTTGGGTGCAGGCAGTATGGAGATTGGTTTGATTGTTTCACTATTTTCTTTTTTTCCGCTTCTGCTGTCGATCCCGCTTGGAAGGACAATTGATCGGAAAGGGACAAGAGGGCCATTAGCTATCAGCATGTGTCTCGGCAGTCTTTCCCTGTTTGTTCCATATATTATGGCTTCCTTAACAGGGGTCTATCTTTCTCAAGTGATTGCCGGGCTGGCTCAGCTAATTTTTGCTATTTCGATGCAGGCATACGCAGGGCAATTTTCAAAAGCTAAGCTTCGCAATTACTATGTCGCGCTATTTAGCATCGGCACGTCTTCGGGCAGCTTCATTGGTCCCATTATTGGAGGTGTAATTTCAGATACTGCCGATTTCCCTTATGCATTTCTGACAGCATCAGTCATCCTGCTTCTGTCTGTCCCGTTCTGCCTTCTGTTCCCGAAGAAGACGGCACCAAATCAGGAAGAATTGAAAGGACAGAAGAAGAGAAGCAGAGCGTCAGAACTGTTGCGTCTTCCTGCTCTTCGGCGCGCCGTATTAGTGAGTATAGCGGTGTTGTGGGCAAAGGATGCTTATACGGCGTTCTTTCCTCTGTTGGCCGCAGAGAAAGGATTATCAACAGCAGCGATCGGCTTTCTCGTTTCCTTGAATGCAGGAGCGGGTGTGCTTATTCGCTTAGTGCTGCCGTATTTATCGAAGGCAGCGAGAACGGAGGCATTGATTACAGGTTCAATTCTGCTTTCTAGCGTCATTCTTCTCTTCCACCCTCTCGTTGATCATGTGATATGGCTAGGCATCCTTTCTTTTATCCTAGGCTTTTGCTTAGGAATTGGCCAACCGTTGTCGATTTCTACTACGATTGCTGCTTTACCTGCTCAGCGTGTAGCGGAAGGACTGGCGTTAAGGCTGTCGTTTAATAAGCTGACACAGCTGGCAGCTCCTGCGTTTTTAGGAGCGGTTTCCAGTGTTACCGGCTTGGGCGGCGTCTTTTATGTAACGGGAATTATCATATTAGGCGGTGCTATACAGCCAAGAAAATATACCCGCGATATCAAGAAAAAGCTGAACGGATGAATGAATGTCTCTTTCTCAAGCTTCCATTAGGGTCGCATAGAGGAAGAGGCTTTCCCATTTAATGAACAATAGCTGAAAATTACAAAAAAGGCCTGTAAATAGGTCTAATTTAATATATAATTAGATGGATATAGTTTACAAAAGCAAAGTGATTCAGTTTCTTTGTAAAGGTATGTGGGATAGAGGGTTTCAATTTCAATAAAGACAACAAATTAAGAGGTGAAGCAGCTAATGGGGGGAGAAGCATTTCATACATCTCTCTTTGTACATAACCCGGACGGTATTTATTCGTGTGATATAGACGGAAACCTTTTGGATGCTAACCCGGCTTTTGAACAGATGGTTGGATATACGGTAGAAGAGCTTAAGCAGCTTACTTTAAATGCTATTCTTTTGCCTGAGCATATGGAGAAGCGGGAAAGAAAGGTGAACGAAGTATTAAAAGGGAAGCGGCAACATTATGAGCTGGCCATGATCCACAAAAGCGGACGACGTATAGATACTAAGGTACGAAGCTTTCCAATTGTGGTGGATGGAGAGATTGTTGGCATCTACAAAATTGTCAAAGACATTACTGAAGACAAGAGGCTGAAAGAGGATCTGCAGGTAACCAGGCAGCAGCTGGATCTGTTCCTTAACAACTCTGTGGATTCGATTATTGTCTTTGATACGGAGCACAGGGTTCTTAAAGTAAATGAGATGTTTGAAAAGGTATTTGGCTGGAAGGAACAAGAACTAATTGGAAAAGAGGCTCCCTTTATACCTGATTATTTAATGGACGAAAAGGAAAGTGTCGTGCAGAAGGTTATTCATGACAGACACGTAGTGACGGTTGAAACTGTAAGAAAGCGTAAGGATGGAGAGCTAGTGCATGTCAGCACATTTATTACTCCTATTTTTAATGAAGCTGGACAGGTGACTGCCTACGTCTCTACTATTAGGGACATTTCTAATCGCATCCAAATCGAACAGGCACTAAAGGAAAGCGAGAGAAGGCTCCGCACATTGATTAATGCTATGCCGGACATTGTCATTTTCAAGGATGGCGAAGGCAAGTGGATTGAAGCCAACCCTTGCATTCTTTCTTTCCTTAACATCCAGGGAGCGGATTATAAAGGCAAAACGGACCGTGAGCTATGTAAGGTAGCAGATGACTTTTATCGTGAATTTTTATTAAATTGCGAAAAAACAGATCAGATGGCATGGGCGAATGAGAGAATGACACACTTAGAGGAAACACTTATTCAGAAGAACGGCCAAACTGTCACCTTCGACGTGATTAAGGTGCCGATTTTCTATCCGGATGGAAGCAAAAAAGCATTGCTAGTCATTGGCCGTGACATTACCGAGCGGAAGCGTACGGAAAAGCTGCTAAGAAAGTCAGAGAAACTGGCTGTTGTCGGTCAGCTGTCAGCAGGGATTGCTCATGAAATCAGAAACCCTCTCACAGCATTGAAGGGGTTTTTGACTCTTCTTCAAAAAGACGATAAGCAGGGGAATGGCTGGTACTTTGATGTGATGCTATCAGAAATTGATAGAATTGAATCGATCACGAATCAATTTATGGCTGCGGCTAAGCCCCAAGCCGTCTCCTATGAATGGCATGATATGCATAAGCTGCTGAGCAACGTACTGACTATTATCTTGCCCGAGGCCATCATGAATGATATAGAAGTCGTCATCGATGAACAAGAAAAGCTTCCGCCTATTAAGTGTGAAGTAAATCAAATGAAGCAGGTCTTTATTAACGTGCTGAAAAATGCTATTGAGTCTATGCCTCATGGTGGAAAGATAACCGTTCAAACAGTGAAGGTGAATGAGGAGCAGATCTTCCTCCGTGTGACTGATACAGGAGAGGGAATCCCAAAAGAGCGTCTTCCTTATCTTGGCGAACCATTTTATAGTCTGAAGGAAAAAGGCACCGGACTTGGATTGATGATGTGCTATAAGATTATTGAAGAACATCAAGGAAAGATCCATATAACAAGTAAAGTGAACGAGGGAACTACTGTAGATATTATTTTACCAGTCCATGAGCCGCAGAAGCTGGCTGCTTCAGGTAAAGAAATATAATAAATAAGAGACCGCTCAGGCTGGCTTCATGAAGCCAGCCTGAGCGGTCTCTCTTTTTTGTTAGAAGATAAACAGATGAGCGATAACGACGATCACCGGCAATGTAATAATTGTTCTTTCAATAAAAATGACAAAAAGCTCAAAGAAGTTTAAGGGAATATTCGAACGTAAAATAAGAATTCCAATTTCGGACATGTAAATGAGCTGTGTCAAAGAAATACCGGCAACGACAAAACGGGTAAGCTCGCTCTCGATGCCTCCGCCCACAACTGGCGGCAGGAACATGTCAGCGAAGCCGATAAGCATAGTTTGAGCGGCTGCTCCTGCTTCAGGCAGCTGCATCCATTCCAGTACTGGAACTAAAGGAGCTGAGATGATTTGGAAAACTGGTGTAAACTCTGCAATAATCAGTGCGGCTGCACCTAAGCTCATAACGAGCGGAATTAATCCGAACCAAATATCCAATACAGTTTCCAGCCCGTTTAAGAACAGCTTTTTTGGACTCTTCGCTTTGTTTGCCGTTTCCAATGCCTGCTGCCAGCCCCATTTGAGATTAGATACTCCTTCAGGGATCGATTCATCGATTTGCTGCCCAACTGGCTCATAATACGTGTCAGGCTTTCTAGAAAGCGGAGGGATTCTCGGCATAATGAGTGCAGCGATTACACAAGCGGCGGCTACAGTTAAATAGAAAGGAACGAACAGATGGCCGATACCAACAATATTGGCGACAACAAGGCTGAAAGCGACAGATGCAATAGAAAATGTAGTAGAGATGACAGCTGCTTCTCTCTTAGTGTAATAACCTTGATCGTATTGCTTCGTTGTAACGAGCACGCCGACCGTTCCAGCACCCATCCACGATGCCAGGCAATCAATGGATGAACGTCCAGGCAAGGTGAATAATGGCCGCATGAACTTTTGCACTAGGGCGCCGATGAACTCCATTAGGCCAAACTCCACTAAAAGTGGCAGTAAGAGACCTGCAAATAGAAACCATGTCATCAATACAGGAGCCAGGTCATAAAGGACGACTCCCCCGGTGGCACGGGACCAGATAAATTCAGGTCCGGCTTCAAGGATTGTCAATAAACCAATCAGAAAACCGGCAGCTCTCATGGCAAGCCCAACAGGACCAACGTGAAAAAGTGTATGCAGCATGCGGTTTTCCATAATGAATCTAGGTTTCAGCAGTAAAGTAATAGCAGATAAACCGGCAGATACCCCTAGCATAAGTACAATGAAGCCAGGCAGGTAATCCCCGACAGCTGATTGGACGAAGGAAGCCATAATTCCTACACCGATCGTAATGGCTCCGTCGTATTTAACCGGAACAAGAAATAAAAGTGCACCAATAAAGGATGGGATAATAAATTTCCAATAATTTATATGATCGGCAGTCGAAGCGTTCGTTGACTTTGCCGTCAAGTCTAATGATGTCTTCATACAATAAGCCTCCTTTTGCTTTGAGATTATTATAGTATATTTATTCGTAAAAGTGTATATTTATTTGAAGTTTTTTCGATTTTTCTTATCGAATGCTCAGTAAGAAGCAGAAAGCTGGTCGAAAAATGCTAAAAGTATGTCATAATAGAAGATGCAGGGCAAACAATTTTGCTTTTAGGTTGATTTAGCCGATTGAAAAAAAGTAAGATAAAGAGTATAGAAAGGCATCTGTCAATTGGATATCATTACTAACCGTGATTAATATTATATAGATACGGAAGTATAAATATAAAAGGATCGACTTGTTTTTACATACAGCAGCGGGAAAGGAGACTACAAGCATGGCAGCAGAGAAAAGTGACGTGAAGAATTATATGATCAATGTCGACGGAGTTCAGTTTGACTGGGAGATGAACAAAGGGCTCTTTAATTATGCTGGGGGGGACTCCATTCTCTTCTGGGTATCAACCGCCATGAAAACATTTCTTGATACGATCGAGGAAGTATCCGGAGAAGAGGCGGCCGGAGTTGTTCTGGAAGCCACCGGTTTTCGTCAAGGGCATGTCGTTGGCGAGTACTTCAAGAAGGATAACATAGCGACTGAGCAAGCTCTAGCCATGATTCGCCCTATGTATGCTTCGGCTGGCTGGGGGAATATTGTCATCAACCGCGTTTGCGAAGACGAGAAGCAGGCTAATATTCAAATCAAAAACAGCTGGGAATATAGAATTAATGTAGAACAGGGGAAAACAGAACCTGGTCGCTTTATTCCAGGCCATTTCGCAGGGCTTTTAAGCAGTTTATTTAATACAAACATGGCTTATCGCATTATCAAAAGTGAGTTAACAGGAGATGATACCTCCGAATTTGAATTTTTCCCTACTGAGCAATCCATGGAGCAGAACATCCATAGGCTGGCTAGACAGAAAGAAGCTGAAGAGATTGAAAAGCTGGAAGCTGTAGTGGAAGAAAGAACAAAAGAGCTTAATGACTTGGTTAAGGAGATTTCTTCTCCAATTATTCCCGTTTTAGAAGACATTGTGGTTGTGCCTCTGCTTGGCAAGTATGATGAGGCCCGTTCAAAGGAATTAATTGAGAAAACGTTAACGAATCTTCCGAAGCATAAAGCCCAGTACCTCGTGTTAGACTTGACTGGCCTTGATAGAGATGTAAGCGAGTTAACTATTGAGTTTATTGATAAGCTAGGTACCGGTGCTTCCTTGATTGGAACAGAAACCATTCTCGTAGGTATTTCTCCTGAAATGGGGATGGCGATTGCTTCTTCTGATTCCAATCTGTCGACATTTAATTGCTTCCGGAGCTTGCATCACGGCATCCTATTTGCATTAGCTCAACAAGGAAGACAAATTGTATAAGTGAACGGTATTAACAGCCGGCAAGAACGCATCCCCGTTTCTTGCCGGCTGTTTTTTTATGTGAAGTGCATGTCTTTTAGGCTAATGAAGGACAAAATCCCTACAACGAGTTAAGGAAAATCAGGGAAAATATACTATAAATTGAATGGTATGCTAAATTGAGTGAAAAAAAGAGGAAGTGTGAGTGAGGAGGAACAGAAAGATGAAGAAACTAGGCGTGCTAACGCTTGCTCTATTGGTGTTATTTTCCTTAGCCGCTTGTGGGGGTTCTCAAGAAGCAAGCGGCAGTACAGGCAAAAGCAAGATAGCTGAAGCGGCTATCGAGCAGGCGGAATACATATTGGCCGGAGAAGACGGTGAATCACAAGGGGAGGAACGTGGACTGCTGGCGGTGGACGTAAAGGTGAAGAACAATTCGGATTCTACGATCCATATCTCTTCATACGATGGCGTGTATTTGTATGACGGCGATGAGCAGTTAAGTCCAGAGCAAGGCCTTTATGGTCGAGGCATTGACTTAGAGCATGAAGGGAGCGGTGCTATTGGTGCCGGCAAGGCTAAAACAATCCCCGTGTATTTTAATGTCGAGAAAGGAAAAACTTACGAAATTGGCTTGACCCCTCGTTTATCCGAGCCGGGAGAAGAGGCAGATGAAATTTTGCTTACATTGGATACCACGGAATATGAGGAGAGCTACCAGCAATTAGAAGAACCTGCAAAAGCTTTGACAGCATATATTGATGTGATTTACTTAGGTAAAGAGAATGCTGACTATGAAAAGCTGGTAACGGCAGATAAGGAAGCTGTGCAGCAAAAAGCAAAGGATGAATTCAAGAAACAGCTGGGGCTTTCAATAACAAAGGACATCGCAAGCGAGGAAGCAGTGACATACTATAACAGTTACCAAAGCGCTCTGCGGGAAAAGGCAGAAGCTAAGGCAAAAACCGTTGAGAAAGCTGGGGACAAAGCAGTTGTGAAACTGGACTATTCAACAGTCTCTTTAGATAACTTGTATGAGGAGCTTTATAATTATCAAAGAGAGTACAGAGAAAATACAGGCGGATATGACACGGAGAAAGAGCAGCAATACGCTTTATCTAAATTTGATACAATCGTTCAATTATTGGGAGTAGCCAACAGCAGCAACGGAGCGAACATTCATATGATCAAAAAGGACGGAAAGTGGACGGTGGATACTTCTGATTATAACAGCGATACCCTTATCCAAGCATTTGCAGAAGGCAAAGCTTATTAGAGGAGGGGGATCATGAATAAAAGACGTATCTTTATTTTATCAGCTGCTGTATTGATCCTGGCCTTTGGCGGCTTGTTTTTTGGCTTGAAGCAGGCGGCCTCTCCAGAGAAAGTCGTTGACACCTTTAAGGAAGCGGTCCAAAAGGATGATCTATCTATGCTGCAAGAGCTGATTGTACCAGATGATAAACAGGCAGAGCTCAGCCGCTCATCCATTCAGGCAATGATTTCCTACTTAAAGGAAAATGCAAGCAGTTATGAGGCGATTGTAGAAGGTCTTGAGCAGCAAGTAGAAGAGAATGATTATGCGGCAAGTGCTCAGCAAATTAGCTTAACAGAGGAAGGGAAAAAGTGGGGCGTGTTTCCCGACTACAAACTAAAAGCCAAGACAGCTGTGATTAAACTTACAGGACAGAATGAAACAGATACTATTAGTCTTACGGCTGGCGAATCAAAACGCCCGATCAAACAGCTGGAGAATGAGCAGTACGGACCTGTTCTTCCGGGTACATATACATTAAATGTCACTGTAAATAATGAGCTAGGCACATTTAAAGCAGAAGAGAAAAAAGAAGTGTGGGGAAGTCCGGAGGTTAGTGTTGTCATTAACAGCAGCGCTTTAGCCAGTGCAGATAAGGGTGTGCAGCAGGCTGTTATAACAGCGCTGGATACGCTAAACCGGGACCTCGCTGTTTATCAAACATCTGGATACGACAAAAGCAAGTTGACCAATGTAACAAACGAGATCCGTGAGGAAACAGCTTTCTTGCAAGAGAGCTTTACGTTATTGCAGGATTATTTGGACGAAATACATGTTCAATATACAGGGGCCGTTATTAATTTGGACGATTTAGGTGTCCATTATTTCGATGGAAAGTGGTCAGCGGATGCTACTGCTCTTGTGGCCTTTGACAATAAGCTGAAGTATCGAGATCTTCAAGGATTTGAGGATCATTCTATCCGCTCTCTCGTCACGTATTCTCTTTTTTATGATAAAGAGGAGAAAAAGTGGCTGATCGACGGCATGCAGGAAAGAGAGCCGGTCGGATCAGAAGAAACCTACTGGGAGAATAAAAAAGAGCTAAAGGTTGAGAATCCCCCTGTTTTGAAATGGCAGCGGGAAGGTGCGGAAGGAGTTAAGTTGTAAAACAAAGAAAAGCACGGGAAACTATCCTCGTGCTTTTTTGCTCTTATTCAGTATTTAGTCTTTCTGAGGCGTTTCTTGCCAGATACTATCAAGGTGGTTCCCTACTATTTCCGAGAGCCGGGTCTGATTCAAGCGATCAGGGGCCAGCAAGGCATGGAGAGCCAGTCCGTCGATAAGGGCGTACAGCCGTTCTGCTTCTGCGTCTAAATCTATACCGTCTCTTAAATAACCAGCTTTGTTGAGAGAGTGTACCATTCGGGTGATTCCGTCGAATAATCCATCCTCATAAGGGTGAACACCCGCTCTTTTGTGACGGGCATAGGCAACAAAAGAGAACCAAACCTCCATTTCTGCTCTTGTTTCTTCAGTAGTTGGCAGGAGCTCTAATAACATATTTAAGGCCATTTCCTTCGGAGGAAGCTTCCTATCAATTACTCGGTAGATTCTTTGCTCCGCTTGGTTTTTTACGAGGTCCATTGCATATATAAGCAATTCTTCTTGTGTTGAGAAATAGTGACGCAGAGCCCCTAGAGACAAGCCTGCTTCCTTAGCAATGTTTCTGACTGTGGCACCTTCCATTCCTCTATCCAAAATGACCCGCCAGGTCGCTTCAGCGATTTGTTTCTTTCTTTTTTCATGATCAACTAGTTTAGGCATATTGTTATTTTATCAGTAAAAAAAGGGGGAAGCAATTTTATAATACAGTTGTATTATAAAACCGAGGGTGCTAATATAGTTTTAAATAATACAGTTGTACTAAATAAGGGGTGTCTAAATGAATGCTGTTGCCTGGATGATTGTTGCCTGCGAGGTTGCTTTCTGGATTTTTATCGCAGCGGGCTTAGCGACACGGTATATCTTCAAGCGAAAAAAGCTTGGTCTGTTGTTTCTGGCTTTAACACCGGTTGTTGACTTAGCTCTGCTCATCATGGCGGGAATAGATTTAGCAGGAGGAGCTGCTGCAACCATGGCTCATGCCCTGGCTGCTGTCTATATCGGGGTGTCTATTGCTTTCGGGAAAAGCATGATTCAATGGGCGGATGAGAAGTTTTTATACTATGTCATGAAGCAAGGAGAGAAGCCTGCTAAAAAGCATGGAATAGGCTACGCCAAACATCAGCTGGCGGGCTGGAGCCGGCATCTAATGGCTTACCTCATCGGGCTTTCCATACTATCAATCATGATCTTCCTTATTAATGACGCAACAAGAACAGAGGCATTAAGCGGTGTCGTTAGAGTATGGTCTCTTGTATTAGTGATTGATTTAGCTATCTCTGTTAGCTATTTTGTATGGCCTAAAAAGAAAAATGCTTAACTGACGATAAAGAATATAGGCAGCCCGGCTTTCTTGACAGCCGGGCTTTTTTATTTGCAGGAAACCCGGTTATAAGTCCTGATTTTTCAAGTTATTTATTGTGTTACAATAGTATCAATATTCTTAAAAGGAGCTATCACCCCCAATGTCTGTCTTGTTTAAGTCAATATTTATCGTTTTATCCTTGCTATGGGCTGCTTTTTCCTGGCCGTATGCTGCTTTGGCTGAAGAGGCAGACAACTTATCCGATGAGGCCAAAAAGCCGATGGCGGAGAAAGTATATCAAGTGGCTGTCGACGAGCACCTTCCGCCCTTTTCTTATATAAATGAGGCAGGAGAGCTAACCGGCTTTAGCGTCGAGCTGTTTCGCCGAATCGCGGAGGCTCAGCAGATAGAAGTGGCCTTTCACCCCATGAATCTATATGAAGCAGAGCGTGCTCTTGAAGAAGGAACAGTTGATGCCGTTATAGGAATGAAGTACTCAGTTGAACGGAGCGAACGTTTCCGTTTCTCGGAGTCTTACTTCACTACCACGGATGTGATGGTCATTCCATCAGAGGCTGCCAATGAGATTAACAGCTTAGCCGGTTTAAGAGGGAAAACAATTGTTATGCAGGAGGATCCTGTTTCTTTTGAACTTCTCTTGAATGTCAGAAGAGTGGAGTTTCAGTTAGCTTTAAATGCTAAAGACAGCTTTCAATTTTTGCTGATGGACAGAGCCGATGCTTGGCTGACGAATAAACGGACGGCTGAGTTTTATTTAGATCAATCCGGGGAGCGGGAGAACTACCGTATTCTTGAGCATATAAGTGTTCCTTCAGACTTTGCAGTTGCTGTGCGCCAAGGAGAAAGAGATCTGCTGCAGCTCGTAAACGAGTCGTTAGCTGATATGCAAACAAACGGTGACTATCAAAGGCTGTATACACAGTGGTTTGGCCTGCATCCGGACAGCCAGCTGAGGGAGATGCGCAATTGGATTATTTTCCTGTCCATTGTAATAGGGTGTGCTGCCATTATACTGATTGTGATCTACTTGTGGAATAAGCGTTTAAAGAAGGAAGTGGCTAAGCGGACCTCTGCCTTGGCGGAGGCTAATGTGAAGCTCGAGCAGCAGCAGAAAGCACTATCGCAGGCTGATGCTTTTAAAACGCAAATCATCCATCATCTGTATTATGGAATCTTAACCTTTAACAAAGAACTGCAGGTAACGAGCCTGAACGAGCGGGCAAAAGAGCTGCTAGGGTTTGGCCGGGACGAACTGCTAGAGCCGGCTGATATTCTCGGGACGCCCCTGATTGCCAAGATCGTAAGGGAATACACAGAGCATGTAGAAAGCAACCAACAGCCGGCCATTCTTTCAGAGGAAATAGAGATCGAAGTGAATGAAGAGACTCGTTATATTCTATATCGAGCGATTCCTTTGCAGGAAGGTGAAGAAGAGAAAAGCGGCTTTTTAATCACGCTTGCTGACCGTTCTGAGGCAAAGATGCTGGAGAAGAAGCTTGCCACTCAAGAAAAAATGAGGGCGCTCGGGCAGCTCGTAGCAGGCGTTGCTCACGAAATCCGCAACCCCCTGACATCGATGAAGACTTTTATTGATCTGCTGCCATATAAATACGAGGATGTTCGTTTTCGTGAGGAACTGATTAAACATGTACCGGAAGCATTGAGGCGAATGAATAAGATTGTGGAATCGCTGCTTGACTATGCTCGACCTAAGTTCCCAAAAAAGAAAATGCTTGGAGCTGGCCGCTTTATTCAATCGGTTGTAGCTATCATCGAACCGACAATGAAGAAACAGCAGGTTCGCCTGTCGCTGGACATTGAGCAAGACGATCCGATCGTTTGTGACCCGGATCAGCTTAAGCAGGTGCTGCTCAACCTGCTATTAAATGCACTGGATGCTATGGAAGAAGCAGAGGAAAAGAAGCTGACCATTTCAACTGAGAGGAAAGATGACATCACTTTCGTTCACGTAACAGACAGCGGAATGGGGATGGACAAGGAAGATATCTCTCATATCTTCGAACCTTTTTATACGACCAAGCCGCATGGTGTTGGGTTAGGGTTGACACTTTGCTATCAGTGGATTAAAGAAAATGATGGAGATATGCAGATTGAATCGATGAAAGGAAAAGGAACGACCTTCACGATTGCATTGCCTGCTAAATGGGAGGAGGAAAACGAATGAAGCCTTCGGTACTTATTCTAGATGATGAGCCAGCAATTGGTTCATCCTTGCGCTTTGCCTTGGAGAATACATATGATGTGCAATCGGTAACGAGAGTGGAAGAGGCAAGAGAAATATTGAAGCAGCAGCCGATCCATCTATTAATATTAGATTGGCGCCTTGGTGAAGTGGATGGATTAGACGTGCTAGAAGAAGTAAAACGTGAGTATCCGTCTATTTCAGTGATTATGATGACTGCCTATGGAACGATTGAGTCATCTGTTGAAGCAATGAAGCGAGGAGCGTACCATTACATTACCAAGCCGCTTGATATTGATGAATTGCATTTATTAATTGAGAAAGCGCTAGAGCACCAGGCATTACATAGCAAGATTCGAGAGTTAAATGAAACCATTGATAGAATAAAAGGT
This sequence comes from Bacillus thermotolerans, assembly GCF_000812025.2. Classification (GTDB taxonomy): domain Bacteria; phylum Bacillota; class Bacilli; order Bacillales; family Domibacillaceae; genus Quasibacillus; species Quasibacillus thermotolerans. The sequence goes on along the minus strand of NZ_JWJE02000005.1, from coordinate 65,224 downwards.
TACGATCAAATGATCGGAGAAAGTCCAGCTATGAAGAAGGTCTTCTCTATTATTGAGCAGGTAAAAGACATTGACTCCAGCGTACTCATCTATGGGGAAAGCGGAACAGGAAAGGAGCTTGTAGCCCGCGCTTTACACAGGCAAGGAAAGCGGAAAGATAAACCTTTCATTTCAGTGAACTGTGCAGCTATCCCGGAAGCACTGCTTGAAAGTGAACTGTTTGGCTATGCAAAAGGAGCGTTCACAGGCGCTGTCAGCAGCCGGGAGGGAAAGCTGGCTGCTGCTGCGGGCGGAACATTGTTTCTTGATGAGATTGGTGATATGCCATCCGCTTTACAGGCGAAAATGCTGAGGGTGCTTCAGGAAAAGGAATATATGCCTCTCGGTTCCACGGAGATCAAAAAAGTGGATGTCCGAATTATCAGTGCGACAAACAAAGATCTGCAGCAAATGGTCAAGGAAAGAGCCTTCCGAGAAGATTTGTTTTTCCGTTTGAATGTGATTCCTATTGAGCTTCCGCTTTTACGAGAGAGAAAAGAGGATCTGCGAACACTGATTCCTTATTTCTTGAAAAAGTATGCTGAAGACATGCAGCGTCCTATGCCCGTTTTATCCGAACAAGCTTGGGAAAGGCTGCTTGCCTATGATTACCCGGGAAATATACGGGAGTTAAGCAATATATTAGAGTACACGGTCGCCATGACGAGAAGGGAGAACATAGATGAAGAGGATCTGCCGCTTGTTGTTCGGTCTGACAAGGCCTCTAAAAAGGAGCTGGATCATCACTCAAGTGATTATATTAAAATACCTTTTGGTGCGACAATGAAAGAGGCAGAACGGTTAATTATTGAGGAAGTATTAAAGCAATGTAACGATAGCAGAAAAGAGACGGCGCAATTATTAGGAATCAGTGAACGCAGCCTGCGGAATAAACTTCAGCTTTACAGAGAGTCGAATAAATAGGAGAAAAAAATGCCGCTTGGGAAGATTTTGCCGCCCTAAGCGGCATTTTTTGCCGTTTTTAATAATATGCTAGTTAATTTTACTGAATTTTATAAATGGTACGAATCTTGCATTATGTTTAGCAAAAAGAAAAAGAGGTGGGAAAAGTGAAGAAACGCATTACATTTGTCCTTATTTTAAGCTTATCACTTATTATTGCGGCTTGTGGAAATTCTGCTGAAAATGGACAGGCAGAAGGAGAAGCAGCTGCTTCAGGCCCTCTTTCTGGCCAAACAGTCACTATTCTGACTGGAGGCACATCAGGTATCTACTTCCAGGTGGGCAATGCTTTAGCAAAAGTATATGGAGAAGAGCTTGGTGCCCAGACAAGTGCGCAAACAACGGGCGCATCGGCAGAAAATACATCAAAGCTTTACCAGGAAAAAGCCGAGCTGGGGTTCGCAATGGCTGACACGGTAACGGATGCTTACAACGGTGAAGGAAACTTCGCAAAAGTGGGAGCGCTTTCTAATGTGCGGGCAGTGGCTTCTCTTTATCCAAACTACTTGCAAATCGTTGCGCCTAAAGATCTTGGTATTGAAAGATTAGAGGATTTAAAAGGAAAAGATATTGCGGTTGGCGCTCTTGGAAGCGGTACCGAAATTATGGCGAAACGAGTCTTGGAAGGTGCCGGCTTAACTTACGACGATATTAATGCAGATTTCTTGTCCTTCTCAGAAGGAATTGAAGGCATCAAAAACGGAACAACCGATGCTGCGTTTTTATCTTCCGGCTACCCGAACTCAGGAATTATGGAACTGGCAGCGACGGATGAGGTGGAAATTATTCCTGTGCCGAAAGAGCTGACTGAAAAGCTTCAGAAGAAATACCCTGCCTTTGATGTTGGAGTGATTCCGGCTGGTACGTACGAAGGAGTTGCAGAGGAGCGGGATACAGTCAAAGTTAATAACCTGTTAATTACTCATGAAGGTGTGCCTGAGGAGCATGTATATGAAATGACAAAAGCATTGTTTGAGAACTTGGATGACTTAAGAAATGCCCATAGCTCAGCAAAGCAAATTACACTCGAAAATGCAGTCTCTAAGCTGCCGCTGCCGCTTCATCCAGGTGCAGAGAAATATTTTAAAGAGCAAGGCGTCTTGCAGGAAACACCATCACAATAACGAATAGGGAGGGAGTATAACATGTCTCAAGCAGTGAAAGAAACTCCAGAAACAACTGTTGAACAAGAAGAGCTTTTACAGAAATACGACAATGAATCCAGATTTCGTAAATTTGACAAAGGATTTTGGCGCTGGGCGATATTTATTTTAAGTGTTGCTCTAGCCGGCTACCACTTATATACAGCCTTCATGGGGCCGCTGGATGCGCTCCGGCATCGTTCCTTGCATACAGCCGTCATTGCTGCCCTGGTATTTATCTTATACCCGGCTTTCTATAAAAAGAAAACAGGCCAAAGCAAGGTGACGGTGGTAGATATATTATGGATGATTGCTGCCCTTGCCACAGGCGCTTATATGATCATAGATTACGCAGGCATTGCAGAAAGAATGTCAATCTACATGCCGAGTACTCTCGATATTGTTTTTGGATTAATTACCATCGCAGTTGTTATTGAAGGGGGACGGAGAGTAGTCGGAAATGCATTGACTATTTTAGCTGTGCTCTTCCTTGTATACGCTTTCTTTGGGCAGTATTTCCCTGACTTGTTCAGGCACTCCGGTAAAGAGCTGGAGGATATCGTCACTTATATGTACCTATCAACAGAAGGTATTTACGGTATTGCTATCTCCGTGTCAGCTTCTTACATTATTCTCTTTATTCTGTTTGGTTCTTTCTTAAACAAATCAGGAATGGGCCAGTTCTTTACAGATATTTCGCTTAGCGTAGCCGGCCATACATCTGGTGGTCCAGCTAAAGTAGCTGTTGTATCGAGCGGCTTGCTGGGTTCCATTAATGGGAGTGCATTAGCCAATGTTGTGACAACCGGGGCCTTCACGATTCCGTTAATGAAAAAGGTCGGCTACAGGCCAGCGTTTGCAGGTGCAGTCGAAGCCACAGCTTCTGTCGGCGGTCAGATCATCCCGCCGGTTATGGGGGCTACGGCTTTCATCATGGCAGAGACACTCGGTATGCCATACAACCAGATCGCGCTTGCAGCAATTTTGCCCGCTGTTTTGTACTATTTAGGGATTATTTGTATCGTTCATTTCCAGGCAAAGAAGCACGGCTTAAGCGGAATGTCTAAGGAAGAATTGCCGAATTTATGGCAAGTGCTTAAACGTGGCGGTCATCTATTGATCCCGATTGTTGTTCTAATTGGACTATTGATTGCTGGGAAAACACCATTATTCGCTGCTTTCTATGCGATCGTATTATCAGTCGTTGTTAGCTGGTTCAATAAGGAAACGAGAATGGGTGTTAAAGAAATTCTTGGAGCCATGGAAGACGGTGTCCGTGCGGCTCTTGGCGTGGCCATGTCCTGTGCAATGGTCGGTTTAATCGTAGGGGTCAGTACATTAACAGGACTTGGTCCAAAGCTAACGCAGTCCATTCTTGTACTTGGACAAGGAGACATGTTTTTAACACTGATTTTCACCATGGTTGCTTGTATTGTTATGGGAATGGGTCTGCCATCTATTCCAACATATATTATTACAGCAACAATGGCAGCGCCGGCTCTGCTTGAGTTAGGTGTAGCGCCATTCGTTACTCATATGTTTGTCTTCTACTTCGGTATTTTGGCTAATGTTACTCCTCCGGTTGCTTTAGCTGCTTTTGCGGGTGCTGGAATTGCCGGAGCTGATCCGAACAAGACGGGATTTGAAGCGCTAAGACTCGCGTTATCCGGCTTTATCATTCCGTACATCTTTGTGTTCTCGCCAGTTCTTTTAATGCAGGATGTCTCTAACCCTTTAGAAGTAGTGTGGGTGGCTGCTACGGCGGTCATCGGTATTGTAGGGCTTAGCGCAGCCCTGGAAAGATACTTCTTAACAGATATACCAATTTATCTTGCTGCGATATGCTTGGCTGGTTCCATTACATTAATTGTACCGGGCATGTGGAGTGATATTATTGGTCTGAGCATCTTAAGTCTAGTACTGATTCAGCAGCTGGTTTCACGGGCGAAGATCCGGCAAGGCGTATCAAATAAAAAAGCGGTATAGCATGTAAAGACAGGGCGTTATGCCTTGTCTTTTTCTTATATATGACGCTGTATGGGAGGGTTACTTTTAGCTGCAGAGCCTTACTTTTTGTCGAGTAAGTTACATATGCTAGGGTATATAGTAACTACAAGTAAGGGAGGATGAAGAATGAAACGGACAGCGGAAATGATCTTAACGATTATTGGCATTATTCTAAACCTCTTATTCATCGCTGGCACGGTTCTGTTAGTTAACCTTTTTAAAGACCCGGCTATGAGAAGTGAGCTGGAGGCACAGCTTAGAAATGATCCTCAGCTGGCGAGTGCAGGGGTTGATTTAGCAATGATGGTGGATGTGATCAGTGGTGTCGGCTGGTGGGTGATAGCTGTAGTAGTGATAAGCACTATTTTAAGCTTAATTGCGGCTTTTGCCTTGCGCGGTAATCGTAAGCCTAAGCTGGCTGGCGGACTGCTGATCGCCAGCGCCCTTATTATTGGCCTAGGCACCATTTTGAGCGGCTGGCTGCCGGCTTTGCTGTTTTTGATAGCTGGTATTTTATGCTTTGCAAGAAAAGAGAGGGTTGCTGCGTAAGCTAATGGAGCAGGCAGGCTGTCCCAAGCGGCAGCCTGTTTTTTAAACGGATCGAAAGGAGAGAGAGTTATGCAGATACCAGAGTGGCTGGCCGATATTGGTAAGAAGAGAATCGATCCTTATCCGGTAGAAGGCTTTGTTTACGGGCAAGGTCCTCAAAGGCCTAAACTCATGCTTGTCGGAGAAGCACCTGGCGAGACAGAGATTCATAACGGCATCCCCTTCAGCGGCCGGGCAGGAGAGGAATTAATGAAGTTCTTAGCGCGAGCGGGAGTAACGAGAGAGGATGTCTATATTACAAGTGCAGTTCGAAGCCGTCCCTACAAATGGGGAGAAAAGCGGACAAGGGCAGGGGAGCTGGTGAAAAGAAAGTATAACCGGGCGCCTACCTCAAGAGAGATTCTTGCCCATGCACCGTTATTGGATTATGAGATCGAGCATGTGGAAGCACCGGTGATCGTTGCGCTCGGCAATATTGGTCTAAAGCGGCTGTGTGGGCCGGATATAAAAGTAACAGATGTACATGGCCAGTTCCTGAAGCAGCCAGTCAGGCGGTTGAAGAGCTTGGAAGACAGTGAATATGAATGGACAGAAAGAGAGTATACGATCTTTCCGACTTTCCATCCGGCTGCTATCTTCTACAACCGCCGGCTGCTGGAACTGATTCATGAGGATATGGATAAACTGAAAGACTACTTACAATCGAATGCGCCGATGGACAAGCAGGCCGATCAGCACGAGCACCATTAAGGAGCCGAGCGCTGTTCGGCTTGCTATATTTCCGTAATCGGCGAGGAGAAGAGTAATGGTACCGTATATAAATGGTCCGACAATGGCGGAAACTTTTCCTGAAAAAGCAAATAAACCAAAGAACTGTCCTCTTTTTTCTTCTGGCGTCACCTGAATAATGAAGGTTCTCGAAGTGACCCATACCGCTCCGAGTGAGACGCCGAACAAACTTCCAGCGACCCAGAACATCGCTTCATTAACAGCGAAGGTGCCAATAGATAAGGCGATGAGAAGAATCACTCCAACCAGGTGAACAGCTTTTTGGGCACCGATTGACTTTGTCACATACCCAAAGATAAATGAACCGATAATGCTTGCCACGGTTGAGGCGAGGTAAAGCAAGATAAACTGTCCTGCAGAAAAGCCTACAATCGCACTGGCATATACGGCCATCATGGCAATAGCGGTAGCGATGGCATCATTTAAGAAGAAATAGACAATCATAAAAAGAAGGACGGTTCGATGCTGTTTTGCTTCTTTGAAGGTAGCCAGGATGTCCCGGTAACCGCTTATAAACGATTTTTTCTCTGATGGCACCGAAGGAGTATGCTCCCGCCCGACAATCATTAAAGGCAGAGAGAAAACTAAAAATAATAAAGCCGTTGGAATAAAAGCCTGGTGGAAGCCGCTGTCTCCGATAAATGGATAGATGGACAGACCCGCGAGTGTGCCGATATAGCCGACGGCCACACCGAAGCCGGAAATTAAAGGAATATCTTCTTTTGTCCCCAAATCAGCGAGCATTGTATCGTAGAAGATTAAGCTGGAATGATAGAAGAACTTTGCTATCACAAATAATAAAATGACCAAAAGCAGGGAAGCAGGCAGGCCAAACCATTCTTGCTGAAGGTTAGAGGAAGCAAGAAGGCCCATTAGAATGGTAGCGGCCACACAAATGAGCGTGAAGGGAACAATGTATCGTTTCTTTCTTCCGGTACGGTCAATCAGCACTCCAAACAGAGGAGAGAACAAAACGAGCAGCAAGCTGGCAGCCGCATTCGCATAGGAAATAAATGTACTGGCTATTTGGTTGAGCTGTTCATTGCCGCCGATGGTTTCCTGTAAATAGAAGGGAAAAAAGATCGTGATGATGTTAGAGGAAAAAATGGTGTTCGCAAAGTCATAAAGCGCCCAGGACAGAACGGGAAGAGAGAAGTACAGCCCCCATATGGAGCGTTTCGTTTGTGGAACGTTTCTTTCTGCTTGTGCCATTATGTTCATCCTTTCCTTAGCTCTTTCCTTTATTGTAGTGGAAAGAGCATCTGAAACGCCAAGAATACTGTCGAATGAAAAAATAGTTTTATCTCTTTAAATAAGGGAAATTCATTTATAAAACGGGAGGAGGAAAGCAGATGGCTGATAATAACAATAAGAACCGTTTAACAGAGGAACAAAGAAAATGGCAGGAACAGCAGCAGGAGAACGAATTCAAAAACCAAGCCAGAAATCCCGACCAGCAAAATCGATTAAAAGATCAAGAGAACATGAGAAAGTAAGCGGCAGCCTCTTGCCGGTTGTAAATGATTAAAAAATCTCCTTGGTATGAGAGACAAGACCAGACCTGTGTCTGGTCTTTTAGTTTGGAGACATTAAAACCAATTATTCTGATTAATTTAATAAAATTTAAAAGTAGACGAGAAATTTTATGAGTTTTGCGTTAAAATAAAGGCATGAATGAGAGCGGTTAATTGAAGCGCCGCTGTTTATTATTTTGAGAAGTGAGGGATTTGGTTATGAGTAAAGTATTTATTTTAGGTCACAAGAATCCAGATACAGATTCTATCTGTTCAGCAATTGCTTACGCTGCTCTGAAGAAAGAGTTAGGAGTAGACGTAGAGCCGGTTCGTCTTGGCAGTGTGAATGCAGAAACAGAGTATGCATTAAAGCAATTTAATGCTGAAGCTCCCCGTCTTATTGAAAAAGCAGCGCCTGAAGTAGAAAAAGTTATCCTAGTAGACCATAACGAGCGCCAGCAGAGCGTGGATGATATTGATGAAGTAAGCGTCATCGAAGTAATTGACCACCATCGTATCGCTAACTTCGAGACAAGCGACCCGCTATACTATCGTGCGGAGCCAGTTGGCTGTACAGCTACGATCCTGAACAAAATGTATAAGGAAAACGGTGTGAAAGTTCAGAAGGATGTAGCAGGGCTTATGTTATCAGCCATCATTTCTGATTCACTCTTATTTAAATCACCAACATGCACAGAAGAAGATGTACAAGCAGCGAAAGAGTTAGCAGAAATTGCGGGAGTGAATGCAGAAGAATATGGACTAGCTATGCTGAAAGCAGGGGCTGATCTAAGCCAGACATCAGCTGCAGAGCTTGTTTCCCTTGATTCAAAAGTATTTTCTATGGGTGATTACCAAGTAGAGGTAGCACAGGTGAATGCGGTAGACGTAAATGATGTGTTAAGCCGCAAAGAAGAGGTCGAAAATGAGCTTAACCGCACGGTTGCTGATAAGAAGCTGGATTTATTCCTATTCGTTGTCACAGATATTTTAAACAGCGATTCGGTCGGCATTGTAGCGGGCAGTGAATTAGAAAGCGTAGAAAAAGCATTTAATACGCCTCTAGCTGAAGACCGCACGATCGTATTGAAGGGTGTTGTATCTCGTAAGAAGCAAATCGTTCCAGTGCTAACAAATGTATTTCAAGAAATGACACATTCTAAATAATAACAGTAATTAGCAAAAAAGCATGACAGGGCGTTTTCTGTCATGCTTTTTTGTGTATGTGAGAATAGAGAACTAATAGTGAGGTAAGTGGGAAAATTATTATTATTTCGAAATAGCAACAAGTAATTGACAGAAAAGTGAAATAGACTTACTATATAGTGGTTTCATTTTTTTAATATAACTTATGCCTATCGAGAGAGTTGAAGGAACTTTCAGAAATAATTAGGCGTTAAAAGGAAGGAGAGCTTTAATTGGACAGCCGTTACAAGGATAAAATTGTCCAAAGCGTGCCTCAGAAGGGATTTTTTGGACATCCCAAAGGGCTATTTACTTTGTTCTTCACAGAGTTCTGGGAACGTTTTTCTTATTATGGAATGAGAGCAATTCTGCTCTATTATATGTATTACGAAGTAACACAAGGCGGGTTAGGATTTGACCAGGCAACAGCCGCCTCTATTATGGCGATCTACGGTTCGCTAGTGTACATGTCTGGAATTATTGGAGGGTGGCTGGCTGACCGGCTTCTTGGTACTTCGAGAACGGTCTTCTGGGGCGGCGTACTGATCATGTTTGGTCACATCGCTCTTGCTGTGCCTGCTGGTGCATCGGCTCTATTTATCTCCATGGCTTTGATCGTTATTGGTACAGGCTTACTAAAGCCGAACGTATCAAGCATGGTTGGTGATCTTTATGCAGATGAAGACCCTCGACGCGATTCGGGCTTCAGTATTTTCTACATGGGAATTAACGCCGGGGCTTTAATTGCTCCACTTATTGTCGGAACAGTAGGACAGGAATACAATTTCCACCTTGGATTTAGTCTTGCTGCAATCGGAATGTTCCTTGGTCTTGTGCTGTTCATTGTAACGAAAAAGAAAAGCCTAGGCTTAGCTGGAACGTATGTACCTAACCCTTTAACAGGTGAGGAAAAGAAAAAAACTTTAACCCGTATCGGTTTAGGTATCCTCGTTATTGTCATTTTAGGAGCTGTCGGTATCATGACCGGCTTGCTGACGATCGAGCGGTTTATTTTCATGGTAAGTATTCTAGGTATCTTGATTCCTGCTGCCTATTTTACATTTATGTACCGCAGCAAGAAGACGACAGAGGTGGAACGCTCTCGTTTGCTTGCTTATATTCCTTTATTTGTTGCAGCGATGATGTTCTGGGCGATTCAGGAACAGGGAGCCATCATCTTGGCGCGTTATGCAGATGAACGGACACAGCTGCAGTTTGCCGGTATAGAAATTCAGTCTTCTTGGTTCCAATCATTGAATCCGTTGTTTATCGTGTTTCTTGCTCCGGTCTTCGCATGGCTGTGGATCAAGCTTGGCAACCGCCAGCCATCTACACCTAAGAAGTTCTCACTCGGTTTGTTCTTTGCTGGTTTATCGTTCCTCGTAATGATTATTCCAGCATACACGAATGGAACAGAGACTTTAGTGAATCCAATGTGGCTGGTACTGAGCTTTTTCCTAGTAGTTCTTGGTGAGCTCTGCCTTTCTCCGGTCGGCTTATCAGCGACAACGAAGCTGGCCCCGGCTGCTTTTACAGCACAGACAATGAGCCTGTGGTTCCTGACAAATGCTTCAGCGCAGGCCATCAATGCTCAAATTGTCCGTTTCTATTCTCCGGAAACAGAGATTGTTTATTTTGGTGTCATCGGAGGGATTTCTATTATCCTTGGTGTGATCCTCTATCTGTCTTCGAAGAAAATTCATGGAATGATGAGAGGCGTCAATTAATAAAATAAGAGTAAGCCCTGTTCGTGTAAGCGGCAGGGATTGCTCCCATTGTTTCTTACAATAGCAAGCTATTTGCCTGTTCAAACGGCAAATAGCTTTTTTTATTGCTCCTTTGTTATATTGGTTAAAAACCCGCCCTTATAGAAGAGGCAGAAGGAGGAGCTATGGTGACAGAGAAGCTATTTTATCAAGATGCATACCAGCAGTCGTTCCATGCAGAAGTCATAAAAAGCGGAGCCGATCATGAGAAGGGACCATTCGTTGTATTAGACCGGACTGCTTTTTATCCGGAGGGAGGCGGGCAGCCGGCTGATCAAGGAAAACTGGACGGGCGAGAAGTGCTGGATGTTCAAACAGTTGACGGTGAAATCCGTCATTATTTAAGAGCTGGCGAAGATGTGCCAAAGGGGAAAGTGTTCGGAGAAATTGATTGGGAGCGGCGCTTCGACCATATGCAGCATATGGGGCAGCATATTTTATCCGCCGCCTTCGAAGAGCTTTTTGATATACCTACAACGAGCTTCCATCTGGGTGAAGACACAGTGACTATTGATTTAAATATAGAAGCGTTGTCCGAAGAGCAGATGGTGGCAGCGGAAGCAAAGGCAAACGAGATTATCCTGGACAACCGTCCTGTTGAGACAAAGTGGATGACTGTAGAGGAAGCTTCCCGTTATCCGTTAAGAAAAGCACTTGCTGTCACGGGAGATGTTCGTCTCGTGATTATTCCGAATTGGGACTATAACGGCTGTGGCGGCACGCACCCTTCCAGAACAGGTGAGGTCATGGCGGTTAAGCTGCTCAAATGGGAAAGGCAACGCAAGCAGGCACGCTTGGAATTTGTCTGTGGTCACCGTGTACTAAAGCAGCTTCATGACAAGCAAGCGGTGCTCAAAAAATTAGCGCAGCTGCTGAATAGCCCGCAGGCTAAGATGAGTGAAGCGGCGGAACGGCTCCTTCAGGAGAGGAAAGACCTGCAGGCTGAACTGGAAGACAGAGAAGAGCGTCTCCTTGAATATGAAGCTGGCGCTCTTTGGCAGAAGCACTCAAATGAGCAGGCTGTCATTGAGGTGTTTCAAGGGCGCTCCATTCAAAGCCTGCAAAAGTTGGCAAGGCTGATTGTCAGTAAGGAAAAGCATGCTATCGTTCTTTTGATAGCAGAAGGGGAAGATAAGCTTCAAATGGTTGCTGCAGCTGGAGCAGCAACGACTATTAATTTAAAGGAGTACGCCAGCTTGATCTTTCCACTTATTGAAGGAAAAGGAGGTGGTAACCCTCATTTTATCCAAGGAGGCGGCCGGCGTATCGTGACGAGCAAGGAACTGGCAAATGCCTTTTTAAAGAAAATTGCTTCCGATATAAAAAATAGTTGACGAAAAATTAAGAAATATATAAAATAGATGTATTAATAATAAAGTGGCATGGAAAGTCACTTCCTTAAAGATAACCTCTTTATGATCAAGTGAATAAACCATTCTGCTGTCTTTTTTTCATATGGAAGCTGTTAAATCTGCTTTAGTCTTCGGGAACAGAAGACAAGCGCGCAGGTTAAGCCAGCGGTATTTTTCTTATACGAAAATGCTGCTGGCTTTTTGGTGTTTACTAATAACGAACAATGGAGGAAGAAAAGCGATGTGCAAACAAGCAGAAAAATGCAGAAAGTGCAAGAGCTGTCCTATGTCGGTGGTTATCCAGGAGAAGAGAGCAGGTGGTTCCCATATCAATATCAGCCCCATCAAGAAATAATAAATTGTATCCAATTATAAGATTAAAAAAAGATATACTAGTTAAAATTAAAAGATAAATTGCATATTTCTAAATGTTGTTGCAATTGATCTTGAAGCATGGTATATTTTTTGTATCCAATATACAAAACATTGCTAGTTGCTGGAGTGTTTGCTTATGAATTTTCAGCCATCAAAAGACAAGACAACCGTTGTCAATTACGTTACGAAAAACTTGCGACAGGCAATCCTGAATGGGACCTTTGAAGAAGGAGAAAGGCTGATTCAAGAAGACTGGGCAAACATGCTGAATGTGAGCCGGATGCCGATTCGGGAGGCACTGGCTCAGCTTCAGTCTGAGGGTTTGGTTAAGATTGTTCCTCATAAAGGAGCGATTGTAACGCCGATCACAAAGGAAGATATTGAAGAAATTTATCACTTAAGGGCCTATTTAGAAGGTCTTGCAGTAGAAAAGTCGCTTCCTTTTTTAACGGAAGAAGACAAGGAAGAGCTGCGTGAAACAGTCGAAAGGATGGAAGCGCTTCAGCTGAGTGACGAGACAAATGATTACTATATCTCCCTTAATGAACGCTTTCATCAGCTTCTTAGAAAAGGATGTCCATGGAAGAGAGTAGTGAATGTAGTGGAAAACTTCGGGATTTCACCGATTGCCCCGAGCTTGCTTGCTGACTATTATCCCGAAACGCAAAGGGAACACCGATCGATTTATGAGGCAGCTGTCAGAGATGATCCTGCCGAGCTTCGTGCAGCAGTTGAATATCATATTTTGCGCACAAAGAATAATTTAATTGCTTACATGGCTGAGCTTGAAACCGCTAAGGGGCAGCAGATGCCCAAGTGACGAAAGGAAGATACATAACTGAAAGGGGAAGAGAAAATGTACGATTTCGCGATTATTGGAGGGGGAATTGTCGGTCTATCCACGGCAAAGGCTCTGTATGAACGTTACCCGAATGCAAAGGTGCTGCTGCTTGAAAAGGAAAACGAGCTGGCTGCTCACCAAACAGGCCACAACAGCGGTGTCATTCATTCAGGGATTTACTACAAACCAGGAAGCTATAAGGCACGGTTTGCCCGCCAAGGAAGTAAATCAATGACACAATTTTGCCAGGAGCATGACATTGAACACGATATCTGCGGGAAAGTGATCGTGGCTACGAAGGATGAGGAGCTTCCGCTTTTAGATAATTTATATAAGCGGGGGTTGGAAAATCAGTTAGACATAAGAAAAATCAGCAAAGAGGAACTGAATGAAATTGAACCTCATGTTAATGGAAAAGCGGCCATTAAAGTAGAAGCAGCTGGAATTGTTAACTACAAGCAGGTAACAGAGAAGTTTGCAGAAATTATTCGTAAACAGGGAGCGGATATCCAGCTTGGCACGAAGGCGGAAGATATCTCTGAACTGAATGACGGTGTGACGATCGAAACGAATAAAGGCACGTTCAAAGCCAGATTCCTGATTAACTGTGCGGGTCTCCATAGCGACCGGGTGACAAAGCTCGCTGGTTATAGAACAGATGTAAAGATTGTTCCGTTCCGCGGAGAATATTACAAGCTTGTGCCAGAGAGAAGACACCTGGTTAAAAACCTAATCTATCCTGTACCAAATCCTAAGTTTCCTTTCCTTGGTGTACACTTTACACGCATGATCGGCGGAGAGGTAGATGCCGGTCCAAACGCCGTACTCAGCTTTAAGCGGGAAGGGTATAAACTAACAGACTTTGATCTGAAGGATTTCGCGGAAGTGATGGGCTACCCGGGCTTCTGGAAGCTGGCCAGTAAATTCATGGGTGAAGGCCTTGAAGAAATGGCGCGCTCAATCAGTAAAGCCAGATTCGTGGCGAGCCTGCAGGAGTTAATTCCAGAAATACAAGAGAAGGACTTAGTACCGGGCCCCGCCGGTGTGCGTGCTCAGGCGCTGAAATCAGATGGCGGCTTTGTTGATGACTTTCATATGATCAACGGGGAGAGAAGCATCCATGTGTGTAATGCCCCATCTCCAGCTGCAACAGCTTCTATTGAAATTGGAAAAGAAATTGTTCGCCAGATCGCTGATCAGCCTCACTTAACAGAAGCGAAAAGCGCGGCGAGTTTATAAGCGGAGGGAGATTGTTGTATGGTCAATTCAAGAGTGATGTTCATCGCAGGCCATGCTCGTTTGCCACAAGGAATGGCAGCGAAAAGCGTATTTGACACATTAACGATTACAGCCGAGGTGGATGTGAAATACGGAGTTATTATAGAAGCCTCCTGTACATTGGCGACCCAACATGGGCGGGAATTTATCGGAAACCTTCTAAAGGGAATTAGTTTAAAGGACGGGATAGAGGAACCCCTTCAAGCCCTTCAGCAATTTTACAAAGGGAAAGCAGCCAATGCATTAGCCGCTGCATTAAATGATTTGCATCTTCATTATCAGCAGGTAGCAAAAAAAGAAGAAAAGTAATTAAAAATATTGACAATTTTATGATAACAGAATATACTGTTAATAACATATGAAATAAGTATTTGCCTTTTGGAACACGCCGTTTCAAAATCGCAAATATCTCTATACAAAATTGTTTGAGCGGAAAACCAAATATGAGACTGAAATATTTACCGTGACTTCAATTCCATGAAGCAGGAACGTAAATATAGCCAGTTTACAACCTTGTACGCAATAGGTGTAAACTGGCTTTTTGTGTTTTCCGACCGAACAAATCCATAATTTTTATCCATATAGGAGGAATGAATGATGAGTACAGTAGCAAACGAAGAGAAAAAGTTTATTCGCAAAACAGCAGGATACGAGGTGAAGCCTCATCCGCAAAGTGACCGTCTTTATCACCTCGAGCTTGACCGCCAAGTTATCAGAGACTTCTTTGCCAAGATTAAAGCGGAAGACATATCTGTACAGCATTTAGAGTATACACCTTATGCTAGACGTATCGTTGCTTATTACTTATTACAGCTGGCAGGAGAGGACCTTCAAGATGTATTAAGAGGCATTATCCAAGATCGTGAGTCTGGCGGTTTTACAATCGGTCTGCGGGATGAATCGCTTGATACAGACGATTATGTTATCTTCTCGACTGCTTTAAGCCATATTGTAGGCACGCCGAACTTTGACGCGATGACAGGCAAGTATTATGCGCGCTTTACCGTTGCACACACAGACAATAGCGACTCTTACCTTCGCCAAGCGTATCGCCGGTTTACTCTTCACACAGACGGTACATTCGTTGATGAGCCGACAGATTGGTTATTAATGATGAAAATGAAAGAAGAAAACGCCAAAGGCGGAGAATCTCGCCTTCTTCACTTAGATGATTGGGCAGAACTGGAGAAGTTCTCTACTCATCCGCTGGCCAACTACAAATTTACGTATAAAGCGCCAAGCAGCAAAAATGTTGGCCAGGAAATTGAGCGTACGACTTTCTTCAAGGTAAATGACAAGCCTTGCATCTGTTTTATCGACCAGTTTGCTTATCCAGAAACAATTGATCAGGCAAAATACTTAAAAGAGCTGTCTGACTCTATGGAGAATGATAAGAGCGTGATTGAACTGGAACTTCCAGTTGGCGATCTTGTTATGCTGAATAATCTATTCTGGCTTCATGGACGTGCAGCATTTGAGGTAAACCCTGACTTAGATCGTGAATTGCTTCGCCAGCGCGGATGCTTTGCGAGCATTTAACCTATAGAACACCCTGAAAGAAGCAGGTACTATCCTGCTTCTTTTTTATATCCTTCGGTAGCAGCTGCCTCTTTCCTCCGTAGCCTTCTTCACGCGGGCTTAGACGGTGCATGTATGATATTCAGAAGCAGCTTATAGCAGCAACAGCAATTAGCTGAATACCCTTTTATTGAATAGATGGGAGTTCATGAGCTGATAGCATTTCGCCTCTTCTGCTTCCATAGCTAGCCTTTGTGAAAACTGTATGGATAATCCTAGTTATTTTCCAGTCATTTTTGTATAAAAAGCCCATAGTTTATAAAAGTGAGAGAAGTTACAGTAAGAATATCAAGTGATTTGTTTCTGAATATTGAGAATAGTATAAGGTGGTGTGCTAGGCCATGCGTTATCGATCGCAAAGAATTGCTCAAATTCCGCCTTACATGTTTGCTGAGTTTAAGAAAAAGAAAGAGAAGATGCAGCAAGAGGGGGTGGATGTGATTGACTTAGGAATAGGGGATCCAGACTTGCCGACACCGAGGCACATTGTAGAAAAGCTCATAGACGAGATGGCATATCCAGAGAATTTTAAATACCCAAGTTTTAATGGATGCTCTGAATTTAGACAAGCGGTGGCTGACTTTTATAAACGGCAATTTGATGTTGACTTAGATCCTGATACAGAAGTCTTGATGCTAATCGGTTCAAAGGAAGGGTTGGCCCATTTAGTTCCCACAGTAATTGACCCGGGTGAAATTGTGCTCGCTCCGGATCCCGGCTACCCTCCTTATCGAATGGCTATTTCATTGGCAGGCGGCCGGTTGTACAAGATGCCGCTGTTAGAGGAAAACAACTTTGAGCCCCAGCTTCAGGAGATTCCCCTCGGGATTGCCAGTCAGGCCAAGCTTCTGCTCCTTAATTACCCGGGAAATCCTACATCCGCCACAGTAGAAAAGGCGTTTTTCGATGAAGCTGTTTCCTTTGCCAAGCAGCATGAGATTGTTATTGCCCACGATGCCGCTTACAATATGGTCACTTTTGGAGAATATAAAGCGCCTAGCATCCTTCAGGCGGAAGGAGCGAAGGAGGCAGCTGTAGAGTTTGGCTCTTTATCGAAGACATACAGCATGACTGGCTGGAGAATTGGCTATGCGGTCGGCAATAAAGAAGTGATTAAGGCCTTATCCATTTATAAGAGTAATACAGACACCGGCCAGTTTACACCTATTCAGAAGGCAGCAGCTTATGCATTAACGGGCAATCAGGATTGTGTACAAGCAAGCAATGCTGTTTACGAAGAGCGGATGCAAGCAATGGTAGCTGCATTGAGATCCATTGGAATAAAAGCAAAAGCAGCCCGCGGAACTTTCTTTGTGTGGGCATCTGTGCCGGAAGGTTATACCTCAGCAGCATTTGCTGACAGCGTCTTAGAGAAAACGGGAGTTATTGTCACTCCAGGTACTGCTTTTGGAGAGTCGGGGGAAGGTTACTTCCGCATTTCCTTGTCGGTGCCGACTGATCGCCTCAAGGAAGCCATTCATCGCATGAAAAAAGAGCTGGTAATTAATAAAAACAGAGAGGAGAAATCAATATGAGCAAACAATCTGTGCGAGTGAAAAAGTATTTGAACTTTATCAATGGTGAATGGGTGGAATCTGAATCAGGAAAGTTCATCAAAAATATCAACCCAGCCAATGGAGAAGTGCTGGGAGAAGTGGCAGCTTCTACGAAAGCAGATGTGGACAGAGCAGTGCAAGCAGCCAAAAGGGCGCAAAAAGAATGGAGGCTCGTACCTGCCCCTGAACGTGCAGATTATATTTATAAAGTAGCAGGGCTGCTTAAGGAGAGAAAGGAAGAGCTCGCCCAAGTATTAACGAAAGAAATGGGGAAAGTGATCGCTGAAGCGAGAGGGGAAGTGCAGGAAGCGATTGATATGGCCTTTTATATGGCGGGTGAAGGCCGCCGCATGTTCGGTGACACGGTGCCATCGGAGCTGCGCAATAAATTTGCGATGAGCGTCCGGGTACCTGTCGGCATTGCTGGCCTGATTACGCCGTGGAACTTTCCTATTGCTATCGCCTCGTGGAAATCACTGCCTGCTCTTGTGACGGGAAATGCAGTCGTGTGGAAGCCAGCCTCTGAAACACCATTCTTGGCTGGCGAGTTTGTAAAGATTTACGAAGCAGCTGGATTGCCAAAGGGACTGGTGAACCTTGTACATGGTTCGGGGAGTGAGGTAGGCAATGCCATCGTGGAGCATCCGGACATCGACATTGTTTCCTTTACAGGTTCGAATGAAGTCGGCAAACAAATTAATGGGCGCGCAGGCGAGCTTCTGAAGCGGACTTCTCTTGAAATGGGCGGGAAGAATGCTGTGACGGTCTTGGAGGATGCAGACCTTGACTTAGCTGTAGACGGCATCGTGTGGAGTGCCTTTGGTACGAGCGGCCAGCGCTGTACAGCCTGCAGCCGGATCATCGTTCATGAATCTGTTAAAGAAGAGCTGGAGGAAAAGCTATTAAAACGAATGGAAACACTTAAGCTCGGTGACGGATTAGATGAATCAGTGGATGTGGGGCCTGTTATTAATCAATCATCCCTTAAGAAAATTCATGAATATGTGCGGATTGGCAAAGAGGAAGGGGCTAAGCTGTTAAAAGGCGGTGAGATTGTTACTGAAAATGAGTTAGGGCGTGGAAACTTCTATGCACCAACTTTATTTACAGACGTGAAATCAGATATGCGGATTGCCCAGGAAGAGATTTTTGGCCCGGTTACATGCATCATCCCGGTGAAAAGTCTAGAAGAAGCGATCGAAGTAAATAATAGCGTGGAATTTGGCTTATCAAGCTCCATTTTCACCGGTGATATAAACCGAGCTTTCCAAGCCATGAGAGACTTAGATACAGGGATCGTATACATTAATGCCGGGACAACAGGAGCAGAGATTCACCTGCCATTTGGTGGTACGAAAGGAACGGGCAATGGACACAGAGACTCAGGGGTTGCATCGCTTGATGTGTATACGGAGTGGAAATCTGTATATGTGGATTACAGCGGAAAAATCCAGCGGGCACAAATCGATAATTATTAATCTATTTTGAGAAAGAGATATGCCATGCGCAAGCAGAAGTGCCTCGCAGCTATGTGAGCATGCATTTCTGCTTATTTTTTTAGCAGGTCGTTGAGCTGTTTATGTATTTTAAAAGCAGAAAGCAGGGATCGAGATGGTGAAATTATCTGGAGGCCAAATTGTTGTTAAAGTAATGGAGAAGGAAAAAGTGAGGAAAGCATTTTGCGTACCGGGTGAGAGTTATTTGGGAGTAATTGATGCTCTTTATGAACACCCTTCCATTCAGCTTATTTCTACACGACACGAAGGAGGAGCTTCCTTTATGGCCGAGGCCTACGCGAAGGCTTCTGGCGAAGTAGGCGTATGCATGGCGACAAGAGGGCCGGGAGCAGCTAATCTTTCTATTGGCCTGCATACAGCCATGCAGGATTCTACGCCGCTCGTTGCCCTTATTGGCCAGGTAGAGCGGCCCTTTAAAGGGAGGGAAGCATTCCAGGAGGTAGATTTTTCAGCTTACTTCAGCCACCTGTGCAAATGGGCAATAGAGATTGACTCGGCAGATCGAATTTCTGAGCTGCTTCACAGGGCATTCTATATGGCACGTTCCGGCCGTCCTGGCCCGGTTGTCGTCTCACTACCGCATGATATGCTTGAGGATGTCGCTGACTATGTAGAGCAACCGGTGCTACGCGAGCAAGCAGCCGAGTCATCGGAAGAAGCTGTCCGGCAGACGCTTCTAGAGATAAGGGGAGCTAAGCGTCCCGTGATCATTGCGGGCGGCGGCGTGACCCAGACGAAGTCGGCGGATTTGCTGATGAGGCTAGCGGAAACGATGAGCGTGCCTGTTGCCACCTCTTTTCGCCGGTTCGATGCGTTCCCGAACCACCATTCTCATTATGCGGGCTGGCTGGGGTTCGGTCCAGACCAGCGGCTCGTTCAATATATCAAGCAGTCTGATCTTGTGGTTGCTCTTGGCACGCGCTTTTCTCAAGTGACTACGCAGGATTATACCCTTCTTGGAGAGAAGCCGCGAGTGATACAAGTTGATATCTGCTCCGACAGCATTGGCAAAGTCTATCCGGCTATGCTCGGTATCACAGCGGACGTAAAACAGTTCCTGCAAAAGGCGCTGTCTCGCGCTGTTCCAGTCAGTGATCAAGACAAGAAAAGAGCAGTGAAAGAACTGCATGAAGCGTATATGGCTTTTTCTTCTCCGCCAAATGACCGTTCAGAGCAATATGTAGATATGGACGGCCTGCTGTATGATATAAGAAAATCTTTTCCTGAAGATACAATTATAACGAGTGATGCGGGTAATTTCTTCGGCTGGCTGGCTCGTTATTATCGGTTTAATCGTCAAAATACGTATATCGGTCCAACCTCAGGAGCGATGGGTTATGGACTTCCTGCAGCAATCGGAGCGAAAGCGGCTCAGCCGGAGAGAACAGTCGTATCATTCTCGGGAGATGGCGGCTTTATGATGACCATGCAGGAGCTGGAAACGGCTGTTCGTGCACAATTACCTGTAATTGCTATTGTTGTGAATAACGGAATGTACGGCACGATACGCGCTCATCAGGAAAAACACTTTCCAGGAAGGACAATCGGTACAGAGCTATCCAACCCTTCTTTCGCTCAAATAGCCGAATTGTTTGGTTGCTATGGAGAGAGTGTGACGGCGAATGACGGATTTTTGCCAGCACTGGAGAGGGCGAGACGGAGCGGACGTCCGTCTGTGATTGAAGTAGTAACGAATCCAGAGGTTTTATCGGTCAGCCAACGAAAGAAGAGACAGTCAGAAGCCAGCCAATCGTAAATGCTATTCTTTGCTGATCGCTTGCCAAAAGTCCGATAGACTTAATGAGTGAATATATGGTTTAATCCCGGCTTATAAAGGAAAAGGGAGGGTAAACCATTAATGCAGCAAAGGCGGAATTGTAAATGTTTTTTCAAAGCTGGGAGCCGATTTTGCGAATTCTGATCGTTGGTGTGCTGGCCTACAGTGCTATCGTCTTTTTCTTAAGGGTTTCCGGAAAAAGAACGTTAGCAAAGATGAATGCTTTTGATCTAATTGTAACGGTTGCTTTGGGCTCGACGTTGTCAACTATCCTTCTCGATAAAAAAGTACCATTAGCTGAAGGGGTTGCTGCTTTTATATTGCTTATTTACATGCAATACCTCGTTGCCTGGGCATCTTCAAAATCCAAAGGGATCGATCAGGTTGTAAAGTCTAATCCGAGAATTCTTTATTATAATCGTCAATACATGAACAAGGCGATGGAGGAGGAAAGAATTACGGAAATGGATCTGTTTCAAGCGATTCGAAAAGCAGGGCATGGGTCCATGGAGGAAGTAACAGCGGTGATATTAGAATCAAATGGAGATATTTCTGTACTTGGCTCATCTGCTCAGCTATCTGATGAGTTGAAACAAAATGTGATTGGCTTCGATGAAAAACAAAAGAAGGAACAAAAAAAGCGCTAGGCCGCAAGCCTAGCGCTTTAAAATTCTACCTTTACCTCTTGTAATTCCTCTGTGGTCTTCTCTGTAAATGTATAGCCGAGTGCTTTAAGCTGCTCGCACACACCCTCACACACGCCATCTTCGGCAATCAAAAAGGTGCGGTCAAACTGCATTTTGTCTTTAACAGAAGCAAGCATGTCAAACAAGGCACTAGATTTCTCGTCTTGAATAGACTTCGTCAAAGCGGTTGTTTCCGCCGTAACAGGAACAATCCAAAGTTCACACTGATTTGGAATATTTAATAACTGTTCAAATACATCCGCTTTTTCAAGCGGTGTACGTAAAGTTTCGTCGTGCACTTCATAGACTCGTTTAGAAGATAAGTCCTTGTCTTTAAAAGGAAAACTCCCTTTTTGATCAAATACGTGGATATCCAGTTTAGAAGCATGAAGCGGCTGTTCCTCCGGAGTTCTGTTCTCTATATGGCTGTTCATGATTCTCTCTCTCCTTTTTCATTCTATAAATAGGTTCTGTTTTATATTCCCTATTTACGGAGAAAGAAACCTTTTAGTTGTTTGTTAATTTCTGGATAACATCAAGAGTCTCCTGAAGAGAGGAAACCGTATGAGTTGGCTTCGCACCTTCTACAATTCGGCCGTCGCCGTGATCAATAAGGATAGAATCCATACCAACACGAGTAGCGCCCAGTATATCTGTGCTTAGATTATCACCAACCATAACTGCTTCCTCAGGAGCTGTATCCATCAATTTCAACGCATGATGGAAAATGGCTGAATCCGGTTTTCCGAAGCCGAAGTTTCCTGAAATAAGAATATGCTCAAAGTAAGGAGGCAGCTCAGGGAGCATTCTAAGCTTCTCCAGTTGAAGAGAAGGAGCTCCGTTGGTTAAGAGCAATAGGCGAAGGCCGGCTGCTTTAAGCTGCTCGAGGACGCTATAAGTTTCTTCATACAAAAACGGTGAAGAACGCCGGACCTCGCGGAAACGCTCCTTTGCCCAGGCTGCTCCCTCATTGATACCAGCTGCTTTCAAACCGTTTGTCCAGGTTTGAAGCTGGTAGTCGCTAATATCCTTCCCCATTTGCCTCAGCTGCCAATGATGAACATCGCCGAAATCTCCCCAAAGACCTTCAAATGGATTGATGCCGAGCTGAAGTGTGACCGGATAGAAGGAATAGCGCTGGTACTGCTCACGGGCCGCTTCTCTGACAGCAGCCTCGATTACCTGGCTGCTGATTCCATATTCTTGCTCCAAGTCGCCGCACGTAACATCGAAGGCGGTTTGGATGCTTTTTCGGTCATTAACAAGTGTGTCATCTAAATCAAAAAATATCGCTTTTTTCGTCATAATCGTATGTACTCCCTTTTCTATAAGCATAGTATTAGACTCATTTTACATAGCGGGTTAAACTTCTGCAAAGAAAAATGAAGCCGCGTCATTTAAGCTGGCTTCATCAGACTGTTGACAAACGCTTGCTTTTTCTTTGCCGTCTGTGTACGGCACTTTTTCTCCTCCATGACTGTTTTGGTATAATCTCTATTATTATAGCCGGGGGAGTCACGCAGCCGGCTTTGTCACCAATCTGATGTACCGCTTAATTAAAGCTCGCTTCTTCATTTTTTTTATTCTTAAATTTCGCCTTTAAATACGAGAAGATTGAAGGAATACGGTATTTAGGAGGTTCTCTCTTAATATTGGATGGCTGGGTGCTGTTTAACAATAAGCGGTCTCGAATGGCGATTTCCTGATGCTCCATCTGTTCCATTTTATCCTTCATCCAGCGCTGATATTGAGCAAGTTCTCTTACAAGCTCTTTATTTACCTCAATAAGTGTTTCCTGCTGTTCTTCTAAGCGGCTGATTCTTTCATGTAGTTCTTCCGTGTTACTTAGGGAAGCGGGAGCCTGTGCTTCCTGTGCTTGGTCAGCCTGCTGGGCTGCGGGAGGAGTTTGGGGGGTCTCCATCTTCATGGCCAGCTCAACCGCATCTGCGAGACTCATATTTTGATCATGTATCATTTTCAACAAGCGTTGAATGGTAATAATGTCTTTTTGATAAAAAACACGTGAATTATTAATCCCTCTATCAAAATGGTAGCCTGCTTCTTCGAGCGCTGACGCATATTTTCTTAATGTACTAGCTCCGATGCCGAGACTTTTGGCAACCTCTGAGCTGAAATAAGCCTGTTCCATGTTATCCCTCCGTTCAAAGTGATTAGTAACGTCCAATGGCTGCATACGGGACAATCAGTCATTATCAATAATTTATAACTTCTAGGACAAAGTGTAAATCCCTTTTACTATTTTTGTGGATTAAACAGTAGTTTTGTCGAGTATAGCATAAACAGAGTTCAAAGGCTTCAGAAGGGGTATAGATAGAAAAGGAAAGAAGCGAAGCAGGTGAAGAGAAGGTGAGGCTTGTCAAGTGGGCGTATTCTCGTCGTTATAATATAAAGGCAGTATTTGATAAATTTCCTCATTCAAATGTAATTTTTCGTACCATTCATCAATTTTATTTCGTGTATATCGTTAATTGGTCGGAGAAAGATCCTGTTGTTACGAGGAAAGACTTAGAGGAGATGGAACTGCTGCTGAATGAAGAAATGGGTACACTGATGTTTTACCTCCGGCGAAGGTCTCAGACGGAGGATGAAAGGAGCAAAAAGACAGGCAGGAGGGAGAATGATTGAAGAAGTCGATGATTATTGCTAATCCTTCTTCAGGGAAAGAGGAAGCAGAGAAATATATTGAACTGGTGAAGGCTCAGTTGACTCATAACGGATATGACTCTAATGTACGGTATACAGAGCGGGAGGGAGATGCAACTGCATTTGCTGCCGACGCATGTATCCATGGGTACGATGCCATTATTTCTATCGGAGGAGATGGCACACTTAATGAGACCATCAATGGCATGGGAGGCAAGGAGCATCGCCCTGCGCTTGGTGTCGTCCCGCTTGGCACAGTGAATGATTTTGCCCATGGTCTTCGTATCCCGCTTAAACCGGAAGAAGCGATTGCGGTCATCGGGCAGGGAAAGTTAAGAAAGGTAGATACAGGAAGGGTTAACGACCGTTACTTCATTAATATTATAGGTCTTGGAAAGATTGCTGAGACGACGGCGGAAGTATCAGCCGAGCAAAAAACAGTGCTCGGTTCGCTGGCTTACTTTCTTGAAGGAGCGAAAACATTAGTTAACCAGGAGCCGTTTGATATTACGGTTCAATCCTCTGGGCAGCAATGGACGGGGCCGGCTGTTCTATTTCTGGCTGTATTGACAAGCTCAGCCGCCGGTTTTGAACAGGCAGCCCCAGGGGCAAGGGCGGATGATGGTCTGTTGCACTGTTTTGTCATTCAGGATACGTCGCTTCCTCAGTTGGCTAGAATCGGAGTCAATTTGCTGAGAGGGGATTTCACAAAGGATAAAGATGTGATTTATTTCCGGACGCAAGAAGCGGTTATCTCATCCTCTAAACCGCTGGCAGTCAACATAGACGGAGATGCGGGAGGGCAAACACCTCTAAATCTTAAGGTGCTCAAGCAGCATATAGATGTATTTGTGCCTTAAAAGATCAAAAGTTCCAAATCGAATGAAACTTTCTGGAAGAAAGAGCGTATACCATAGAGAAATAATAAGTTCAGCAGAAGGATGCTGAGAACCGGGGGTGAACGCATGGGTTTTTTTGATAGACTGTTTAATCGACAGAAGGAAACGCCGAAAGTCGAAAAAAGAACGGTTTCGAACTTACGGATCGGAGATATTGTTACATATGATCTGCAGGATTATCAGGTGGTAGGAAAGCTTCGCTATAACGATAGCGGATTTGTGTGGGATGCCTATCAGCTGCAGGGAGAAACAGGAGTTTTGTGGCTGGGCGTCGAAATGGATGACGAACTGGAACTCGGCATGTACCGGACGGTCAAGCTGCCGCTGAATGAACCTATACCGAAGCAAGTGACTCATGACGGGCGGAAGTATAGGCTTGAGGAGCATGGGACAGCTTATGTCAAAGGAGAGGGACGCAGCCAAAATGTGCATGGCAAAGAAGTGAAGTACTTCGACTTTGAGGATGAGTCGGGCGAACATTTCTTGTCTGTTGAGGTATGGGGCGGTGAAGTGGAAGTCAGCTACGGTTATACCATTGAAGAATACGAACTCAAAATTTTAGCAGGAAGCTAACTGACTAGGAGGAGAATAATATGTTTCAATTTTTCAAACGAGTAAAGACTTATGTAGGGTCAGAATTAAACGCTGCTTTAGACAAAGCTGAAGACCCGGTAAAGATGCTTGATCAGTTTATGAGAGAAATGGCAGCAGACATCCGTGATGCAGAAACAGCTGTCGCTAAACAAATCGCCAATGAAAAAATGCTGAAGAAGAAGCTCAATGATGCCGAAAGTATGGCAGCCAAGCGCCAGCAGCAAGCCGTTGACGCTTTAGAGGCAGGAAATGAAGACCTCGCCCGCCGTGCTCTTGAGGACAAGAAAGTGCATGAAGGCCAAGCGGATTCCTTCCGTGGGGCGCACAAGCAGGCTGAACAGGATGCGGCGGCATTGAGAGAAAAGCTGGATGAAATGAAGCGTGAATACCAAGAGATGCAGCTGAAGAAAGATTCATTGAAAGCACGCGCCGAATCAGCAAAAACAAGAACCAAGATGAACCGTGCCATGTCGTCTGTGGGAGGTGACGAGTCACGCCGGGGCTTTGAGCGTATGGAAGAAAAGGTCCTTCAGTACGAAGCGGAAGCTGAAACATCGGATGATTTGCGTTCCTCTTCCCGAAGCATTGATGACGAGCTGGATGCCCTTAAAAAGAACAGTGATATTGATGAGGAGTTAGCAGAGCTGAAGAAAAAATTAGGGAAAGAATAATTCTTTCCCCTTATTATCGGAGTGTTATCCATGAATAAAAGAGTCGTTTTATTCTTTGTTTTGCTGGTTTCCGCAGCCGGTTTGCTGGTCGGCTGCGGGGCGGCATCACAGATAGAAGATTACATAGAAAGCCGCTATTCGTTTGTGGACGTAATTACCAGCAATTATGATAGTGCAGAAACGTATGTATACTTAGCTGAAGATCAGCAAGTCCAGGAAGTAGCCAATGAGTTGATCCAGGTACAGGAGCCCGACGAGACAGGCAAATATGTCAATGGAAGACAAGTGCTTATTTATGATGATCAATTTGTTATTATGACAGAAAATCCGGATAATCAGAATCAGACGCTGATCGAGCTGTCTGATCAAGAGTTTGTTCGCAATCATTACAATCCAGGGTTCTTCCAGGGCATGCTTCTAGGCCATATGCTCACGAATATGTTTGGCGGCGGTTGGGATAGTTCTCAGCGCAATCGATGCGGATCTGCCTATAATAATGACTGCTACGGCGGCTATGGAGCTTCAGGAGGATCTGTCTCAGGGTCAAGCGGACGAGGCTCACTCTTCCGGGGTGGCGGACCAGGATCAGGAAAATAATTTAGTTATTGAGTAAAGGAGAAAGAAAATGAACTCGTTTTTATTAACGTTTCTTTATTTTGCGGCAGCCGTTTTCATTGTAGTAGTCGGCTTGTTTATTTTTGAACTTATTACGAAAAAGTATAAGGATTGGCAGGAGATTGAAGAGGGGAACGGGGCCGTCGCATTATCTATCGGCGGCAAAGTCATTGGGATATGCATCATATTGGCCTTTTCTATTTTTCATAATGATACGATTGTAGAGACGCTAATTTGGGGGGCGTACGGAATAGTTCTTCAAATGATTGCTTATTTATTATTTGAGCTATTTACCCGTCGTTTCTCGGTGGAAGAGCAGCTTAAAGAGCGAAATATTGCAGTTGGTCTTGTTTCCTTCTGTGTGTCTGTAGGTCTTTCGTTCGTTATTGGCGCGTCCATCACGTAATGGAGTATAGGAAATGACACAGGTACATCAAGAAGAGTTATTGAAAAGAAGTAATAGTATCTATTGGGCTTCGGGCATTGTCTCTATTTGCGGCATCATTTTTGAGGTGCTGTTCGGTGCTCTTGGCTCTTACATACTTGGAGATGGAGTAAAGCAGTACACGCTGACCATTTCTTTGTTTCTCACGGGCATGGGTATTGGTGCGTATATCAGTGAAAGAATTACAAAGCAGCTGATTCTGTCATTTATTTGGATTGAATACGGCATTGGGTTGATTGGCGGATTTTCAGCCTTGCTCCTGTTTGGGGTGACCGCTTATCTCCCGGATGGTACGGATGCTCTTTTCCTATATGGAGTCACCTTAATGGTTGGAACATTAACTGGAGTAGAACTGCCTGTCTTAATTCGCAAAGCGAACGATATCGGAGTTACACTCCGTAAAAGCACGGCCAAAGTCCTCTTTTCCGACTATGCTGGCGGCTTAATCGGCGGCCTCTTGTTCCTGTTTCTGCTTCGCCCATATTTTGGTCTTGTTAAAACGGCTTTTATCGTCGCGCTAATCAACGTAGCTGTGGCTTTATGGATCGCGATTAAGTTTCGAGAGGAGCTTCCTAGGTTTACTCTGCATGCGGGAGCGGGAGGCTTCCTTCTCGTCATCATTATTGCTGGTATTCTATTCGGGGAGGAAGCGGCCTTTCACTTTGAACAGAAGCTGTACAAAGACCCGATCGTATACTCCGAGCAAACCAACTACCAGCAGATCATATTAACGCGCGAAGCGGGAGATACACGGCTTTATTTAGATGGCCAGCTGCAATTCAGCTCTTCTGATGAGCATCGTTACCATGAGGTGCTCGTCCACCCGGCGATGGCCGCAGCAGACAGCCGTGAGCGAGTGCTTATTTTAGGGGGCGGCGACGGACTGGCTGCCAGAGAGTTACTAAAGTATAAGGATGTCCAGTCCATCACACTCGTTGATCTTGATCCTAAGATGGTCGAGCTGGCGAATGAACATCATTTACTGACCGAGTTGAATGAGCAATCGCTGACAAATGAGAAAGTAAAGGTGGTCCATCAGGATGCTTTCCGCTTTCTTGAAGAGGAGCAAACCTTCTATGATATAGTTATAGTAGATTTGCCTGACCCGAATAATGAATCGTTGAACAAGCTTTACACCATAGAGTTTTATTCTTTGCTTCGCAATCATTTGACGCCTGGAGGGACGATGATGGTACAGGCAACAAGTCCGGTCTTTGCCCCGCAAGTATACTGGACGATTAATGAGACAATCGAATCCACAGGGCTCTTTACCCAAAATCTGCATGTGGATATTCCGAGCTTTGGCGGCTGGGGGTTTGTCCTTGCTTCGCGTCAGCCGGTTTCAATAGAGGAAATAGAGATTCAGGCAGAAACCCGCTATTTAACAACAGAGCTGTTGCCGGCGCTTGCCCAATTTGGAAAAGATGAAGATCAGCAAATAGAAGATGAGAACGGGCGGCTGGTTGAATTAGAGCCTAACACATTGATTCGCCCTAACCTCATTGAGGTGTATGAAAGGTCATGGAAGTATTACTAGACCAACAGAATTCGGTAAAAATCATAACATAGAAAAAGCTGTCTGCAAGCCGATTATTATTGGCTTTCAGACAGCTTTTTATGTTGGAAAGCGGCTGTTTAGCTAATGCTTTCCGTCGTCATACCTGTATCCTCTGTTACTTTGCTGTTTTCTTTAGCTGGGAAGAGCAGGCTGAACACAATACCAAAGAAGGCGGCAATGAAAAATGTCGTAAACCGGGAAGAAATAATTGCTTCAAGAGGAGTAGAAATCCAGAGAACTGTACTAATAAAGCCGGATAGAATCGTAGCCATCACCCCGATTCCCGAATATCGTTTCCAAAGGAAAGTGAGAATAATAGCAGGAGAGAGTGTACAGCCCACTCCGGCCCACGCCCAGCTGACAACAAGGTAAACGAGTGAATCAGAGGTTAAAGCAATTCCTAAGCCTAACAGCCCTGCGGTAATAATCGTAATCCTTGATATCATCACGAGCTGCTTTTCTGTCAGCTTCTTGTTCAGAGCGTTATTAAAGATATCTTCACTCACAGAGCTGGTAATAACGAGCAGCTGGGAGTCTGCTGTGGAAATAATGGCTGCCAATATACCAGAGAGCAACAGTCCCGCTATCCAAGGTGGCAATAGATCGAGAACCATAAATGGAAGGATTGTTTCTACATCGGCAAACCCTTGGCCTTGGTATAACGTCAGCGCTGTGAGGCCGATCATAAATGCACCGCCGTAGGCTAAAATGGTCCAAATAATAGCGACACGGCTTGCGGTTTTTGCTTCTTTTTCATTTTTAAGTGCCATAAAACGGGCGCTAAGCTGTGGCTGGCCGCCAAGGAAACCGAAAAACCAGGCAAAGTTATTGAAAAGGAGAAGACCGAGGGCAAATCCAGTGACGCCGCCTGTCCAAGAGTCCATTGCTGGTCCAGCTGAAGCTAAAGCTTCACTGATGGAAAGATCAGCAGCTTGTATATGGAAGAGAGCAACAATAGGCAATATGACTAATGTGGCGAGCATCATTAAGCTTTGAATCATGTCTGTCCATACAACTGAGGTGAACCCGCCAAGATAGGAAAGGACGATAACAATGGCCACGCTGAGAATCGCACCGGTTGTCGGGTTGATATTAAAGACGGTAAAGAGGGTCTTGCCAGCACCCGCAATCTGAGCGCCGAAATAGAACATCATAAAGCTCACAATTAAAATGGTTGACATCCAAAGAATAATTTTGCCATGACTGCCGAAACGTTTTGCTAGATAACCAGGCAAAGTCATGATTTGATGTTCTTCCGCTTCCTTCATAAATCGTTTAGCCAGAAACAACCAGGCAAAAACAATACCTAGAGTAATGCCGACTGCTACCCATACACCCGAAAGACCCGTCGCAAAGACGAACCCGGTATAACCGAGGAGCAGCCAAGCTGACTCACCGGTTGCTCTTTCGGAGAAGGCGAGCACCCAGCCGGGAATCTTTTTGCCGCCAAGCAGGAAAGAAGCATGGTCCATTTCTTTGCGGCTAAATAGATAACCGACACCTAATACGAAAAAGCAATAAAGAATAAATTCTACTGTGATTATAGTATTCATACTGTATCAACCCCTTTAAGTGAATTCATAAGCTAATTGTTTGTCCGGCCCCTTGCCGCACGGCTTTTTCATAAATGGTTTGAGCAGCGATGACATCAAAGAGGGCCATGCCGGTGGATTTGAAAATCATGGGCCGGTCCTTAGAAGCGGAAACCGATACGTGACCGGCGACTATGCTGGAAAAGGGAATACATTGAGACTTGTGGATCCATTGATTCTTGATGGGAGTAATGACGTCTCCTGTTTCTTGCATAGCGTCAAGTGTGTCAATAAACAGGTAGTCAGCTTGCTTAAAAAGCTCATCTGGCAATTCTCTCATGTGTGGCTGAAAGGATCCTACGGCAATAATGGTTTTGCTATTATACATATGACGTTCATTAGGCAGGACAGGTGTTTCAGACGTGGTGGCCGTTACAATAATGTCCGAGTGGCGGGTAACTTGTTCAGGGCTGTCAGCTACATGTATGTTTACATGGGTAGGCAAGCGAGACTGGATCTCCTGTTTAAAAGTGGCAGCTCTTTCTTTCGTGCGGTTAAACAAGTAGATGTGTTCAATGGGACGTACTTCACTAATAGCCAGCAGTTGATAAAATCCTTGTACGCCTGTACCGATTAAGCCGAGGGAGGAGGCAGAGCGAGGTGATAGATAACGAGCAGCAAGCCCTCCTAGTGCCCCGGTGCGCAAGCCGGTCAAATAGGTGCCATTTAAGAGAGCTTTTGCTTCACCAGTTGTTCGATCTGTTAAGAGCATGAGTCCTTGCGTAACCGGGTGGGTTTCATTGTTGGGAAAAACGGTGACGATTTTTGTGCCGATTGAATCGCTGGCAGCGCAAGGCATGAGGAGCAACGTGTTTTCGTCACAAGACATATGGGTCCTCGCATCCATATGAAACTGTTCTTCATCATAGAGACGGTAAGCCAGCTCGACGGCATCCATGACATCCGTTAGGCTTACTGCCTGGTCTACGCTTTCTTGGCTTAGGATTAACACATATATTCACCTCTTTACTGGAATATTTGATCAATTATAGAGATGTCCGCAGCCTTAATAAGCAGCGGATGAGATGTCTGTATAACGTGCTGTGAATGAGCTGCCTGAACCTCCGCGCAAGAACATCAGAGGCTCAGTTTCATTCCTGATGAGTTACACGACCGCCTGCTCAAGCACTAAGTCGTTTTCTGCAAAACGTGATACGCGCAAAGGAGTCAGATCTAATGTTTCATACTTTCCTTTATAAATTAATTCAGCTAGCCCAAGGCCGACTCCCGGGGCCTGCTGCATACCGTGACCGCTGAACCCAAGTGCCATGTAGTAGCCATTCATTTGAGGATGCTCTCCAATAATGGCATTTTGGTCTTCTGTATTGAAATCATATAAACCAGCCCAGCCTGTTTCGAGTTTGACGCTTTCAAAATTAGGAACGCGATGAGCTAAGACAGGCCACAGCTCCTCGAAATGAGAGCGCTTCCAAGAGAAGTCGATGCCGGGTTTTATATTTTCAGAAAAACCGCTGATAATGCGGTCGCCTTCATGGCGGAAGTACACTCCAGTTGGGTCGATTGTAAGCGGAAGAGGCTTTTGGAGCGGTACTGATGGATCGAATTGAAAGACTTGTCTTTTCAATGGTACGATAGGTAATGGCAGTCCGATTCTTTCACTTAATAGAGCTCCCCATGCCCCAGCGCAATTGATGACAATCGGTGAGTGGTACTCTTCGCCATCAAGCAGGCGAACCCCTTTCATTTGTCCATTTTCCGTTAGAAAGGTGTCGACTTCCTTTAAAATGTATTCAACACCTAATCTTTGTGCATGTTTTTTATAAGTTTTCATTACCGAGTAAGCATCTAAATAACCATCCTCTGAACAGTAGAGCCCGCCAGCAAGATCACTGACTTCCAGTTCGGGAATAATCGAACGAAGTTCATCGGGAAGAAGAAATTGGGAGGGTACATTCAATTCATTTTGCAGTTTTTTCTGTTCATGAATGGACGAGACCATTTCCTGCGTGGCTAAGAACAGATAGCCTCTTTGCCGGAAATCGATCTTTGCTGGTTCACCATCCAGAGCCATGGCCTCAGGAAACGCTTCATATTGTTTTAAGCTAAAGCGGCTTAGTTGAATATTGATAGCTGTTGTGAATAGCTGACGAATCCCTCCAGCACTGCGGGGGGTGGAGGAAAATTCATAAATGGGATCCTTTTCAAAGACGATGATTCTTCCTGTGTACCCGCTTTTTCTTAAAAAATAGGCTGTGCTGGAGCCCATCACTCCACCGCCCACGATAATAATATCTGCTTTTGTCATGCTATACGCCCCCTCATTTAATTTAATATTCATTATATTCAGAAAAATATTTAGCTCAATATGCAACTTATACAAAAAATTTGCTATAATTAACCTCAAAATTAACTAAGGTATCAGGATTCGTCTCTAAATATTTATAAATGCGGGGGTGGCAGTGTGAAGTTCTTTGAACAAATTGCCCAATCCATCGTAGACCAGGCTTCTAGTGTATTGGATGTTTCTATAAGTATCACAAACGCAGAAGGAGTGATCATAGGCTGTAATGATTTAGAAAGGATCGGTTCTTACCACGCGGTGACGGAAGAAGTCATTAAAGCGGGGAGGTCGGTTGTTTTTACGAGAGATAAAATCAAAAACAAGAATAACGTATT
The DNA here is from genome assembly GCF_000812025.2 of Bacillus thermotolerans. Taxonomy (GTDB): domain Bacteria; phylum Bacillota; class Bacilli; order Bacillales; family Domibacillaceae; genus Quasibacillus; species Quasibacillus thermotolerans. The sequence continues at coordinate 32,635 of NZ_JWJE02000005.1, read as the reverse complement.
GCCGGGTGTTGCAACACCCGTTCGCTTTCAGCAGCAGCTAATCGGTGTGCTGGGAATCATTGGTGAGCCTGAACAGGTAGAGCGGTATGTCAAATTTGTACAATCCTATGTAGAAATGATGCTTCGAGAGTCATTCCGCGCAGAATCTTTTTATATTCAAATGAAGACAACAGAGCTCTTTATTCAGCATTTAATCCACTTTAAGGAGTGGGATAATGAGGAGACACTTGAAAATTACTGCGAGATGTCCGGCTTTCATTTTCGCTACCCGCGTCTTTGCATTTTAATTGATATGCCCCACTTGCATTCATCAAAGGGGGATAAGCAGCATCCTGTTCACCTTTCTCAATATGATTTGTTCCTAATGCTCAGCGATTTATTTGAGGATCACCCGCAAGATATTATCAGTCCCATTAATCCGAAACAATGGATTGTTCTCAAGTATGTGAAGAGCGAGGATTTTAGCAAGCTAAGGGTAAGGTGTGAAGGGGCATTGAAGAGGCTGAAGCAGCTGCTCAAAAACCACTCCATCCCTAATGAAGTATGCATTTCTTACGGGAATAGCTACACCGGATTTTCGGGAGTAGGACGCTCGTATAGACAGGCGGAACGAACACTTGAGGCTGGCAGGAAACAGAAGGGAGCCTCTTCCAGCGTCTTTGCATTTAATGATTGGGACATTCTTCTGAATACATTTATTCAGGAAGTAAGCACGTCTTTCTCTGAGGATCTGGATGATTATTTGGCACAGCTGCTCTCTCATTCCAATGCTCCTGTATTAGCTAAAACATTCCTTGTCTATTGTGAACAAGGGATGAATGTCAGTCAGGCAGCCAGAGAATTATATGTCCATCGAAACACGCTTCTTTACCGTCTTAACCAGCTGAGCCAAATTCTAAATATGGATATTCAATCGTTTGAACAATGTACACTGCTGTATTTAGCCTTAAAGCAAAATAAAGAAATAAGAAGCTCTATGCAAGTTATATAAGAGAATTCAGCTTTGACAAGTTAAGGAGTTGAATTTGGGTGTTAAAAAACATTAGGAACTTAATTTTTAGAAAAATCATTTAATTGCAGATTATAAGGTAAAATATTTTTATATACATTTATTAAGCTTAAGTCGTTAATGAACGCAAAAAAGACCCGAGAAAACGGGTCTAGTTTTCGTTAAATACTCTGTCTTGTGGCTTGATGTTTTTTTAGCCTGTTGCAGAAATAAACGGGCCCAGAATACTTTATTAAGATGAGAGCTTTACAAGCTGCTCATTTAATTTCTTCAGTTCATCTTCAATACGAATAAGCTGTTCTTCTGCTTTTGTTACACCATTCCCAGTGGACTCGAGCTTTTCAATATCTCCCTGAATGCGCATATAGTCCATTTTAAGTTCAGCAATTCTTGATTCCAGTTCTGATTTGTTCATTCGTTTTCTCCTTTGTTCGTTTTTTATTATTTTAAAAGAATATTGTGCTAAAAAGCAACCAGTAGAATGGAGGGTGAGTATATGCTTGGATTAAATATAAAGCTGCCTGTATGGCAGGCACCTATGGCAGGAGTAACAACCCCTGAACTCGTAGCAGCCGCCTGCCGTTCGGGAGTGCTTGGCAGCATAGGGGCAGGGTATTTATCGGGTGAGAAGACAGAGGAATTTATCCAGCGTGTAAAGAAACAAACAAATGCGCCATTTAGCGTGAATTTATTTGTACCAGAGCCAGTACATGCAGCGGAAGGACAAGTGGCCAAAGCCAATGAACTCCTTGCACCTTATTTAGAGGAGGTAGGGAGAAGCCCGGTAGCAGAGCCAGTTATTTCGTCCTCTTTTGAGGAACAGTTGGCCGTTGTTGTGCAGGAGAAAGTGGAGGTGTGCTCATTTACATTTGGGCTGCCGCCGCAAGCCGCCATCGAAGAATTAAAGAACAACGGTATTATCACAGTAGGCACGGCTACCACGGTAGATGAAGCGAAGGCATGCGAAAAAGCAGGAATGGATGCCATCGTCGTGCAAGGAAGTGAAGCGGGTGGACATAGGGGGACATTTCAAGCGCCAGAGAATATGATTGGTCTGATGTCTCTGCTTCCTCAAGTGGTTCAGGAGGTCAGTGTTCCTGTAGTTGCGGCAGGCGGTTTAATGAATGGGCAAGGCGTAGCGGCAGCCCTTTGTCTAGGTGCTTCAGCCGCACAAATGGGAACAGCGTTTCTCGTAACGGAAGAAAGCGGGGCGCATCCCCTTCATAAGGAGGCTGTTCTTACAGCCAGTGAAACAGATCTTGTGTATACAAAAGCATTCACGGGCAAAACAGCACAAGGTCTTTCCAACCATTTTACAGAAGGATTAAAGGGTCAGGAGAGAGAACTTCCGCCTTATCCTCTTCAGCACGTGTTAACAGCCGAAATGAGAAAGAAAGCCGGAGAATTAAATAAGAAAGAGCTGATGTCTCTCTGGTCTGGTCAAAGTCCACGCCTTAGCAGGCAGCAAACCGTTGACGAACTTGTGAGGAAGCTGGAAGAAGAGATAGAGGAGGCTCTTTTTGCCGCTAACGGTGTGATGCAAAACGCAAAAAGAACCAACCGTTAAACGGCTGATTCAGGCTGTGGGGTTCATGCTTGTACCTATAGGTATGACCTTATTTTGGCGAAAAGCGGCTCTTCCCAGCCTGACAAACTGCTCAGTAGAAGTTGATAAAGTCGAAGGCTAAGTTCAAGAAGAATACAGAGTGGACAGCGGCGAAAATCAATCCTTGTTTATTTAGCCGTTGCGTAATAGCTGGATTCATATAATCACCTCATTAGTAGTTTGTATCTTATATTATAAAACTTCTTAACTGAAAATTCAAAATATTTTAACTAAGTTGTCACATTTTTTTTAAGATTTCTATTGACTTCCTGCATAAAGATATAAAATAAGAAGATGAAACGTACAATCACATTTCATCTTCTTTGCCTTCTTTATAGAATTGGAGAGAGGAGCCTTGAGATGGATTCCTTAAACTTCACAATGTTGGAGCGCTGTTTGTACAGCTGTTGTGTTAATTCGAAGGACTGTTTCATATCCTGCTCAAAGATGTCGGCCAGTCTCTTTCCAGTTTCGTGATGGTAAATGAAGGCGTTCACTTCGAAGTTGAGGCGGAAGCTTCTCACATCGATGTTGGCTGTTCCAACAGAGCTTAGCTTTTTATCCACAACTATGGTTTTGGCATGGATGAATCCTGCGTCATAAATGTATATTTTTGCGCCTGCTTTCAATAGCTCACCAACATAGGAGTAGGTAGCCCAGTATACAAACAGGTGATCCGGTTTGTTTGGAATCATAATTCTTACATCCACACCGGACAGGGCTGCGATCCGCAATGTATCAAGAAGGCTGTCATCCGGAATGAAGTAAGGTGTTTGGATATAAACAGATTGACGTGCTGAAGAAATCATTTTAATATAGCCGTATTTGATCTGCTCCCATTCGGAATCAGGTCCGCTTGTCACAACCTGCATAGAAACATCGTTCTGAGATGGCTTTTTAGGGAAGTACCGGTCAGAGTAATGGATATCGTATCGCTTAGAGGCTTGGTTCCAGTCTAGAATAAACCTGGTTTGAATCGCATGAACGGCTGTTCCCGCAATCCGCAGGTGCGTATCACGCCAGTAACCGAATCTCGGGTTGCGGCCAAGGTATTCATCCCCAATATTAAAGCCTCCAACATAGCCGATTTCGCCGTCAATAATAACGAGCTTGCGGTGATTACGGTAGTTGAGCCGCAGGTTAATGAAGGGGATCTTAGAAGGGAAGAAGATTTCCACAATGCCGCCGGCCTCAATCAGTGATTTGAAATGTCTTTTTCGGGTGAGGCGGGAACCCATTTCATCATACAGCACTCTAACTTCTATACCCTGCTTAGCTTTTTCGGTTAGCACCCGAATGATTTCTTTGCCTAAGTCATCTACCCGAAAGATATAGTATTGTAAATGGATGTGATGCTTGGCTCGTCGGATATCCTCAAGCAGGGCTGTGAATTTATCCTTGCCATCAGTGAAGATCGATACGTCATTATCTTCTGTTAAGACGGCCCCATTATTGCGCAGGAGCATATATACTAGGTCTTTATTTTCTTCCGTATGAGGGTTATCATAGCGGAACATCTCATTTTTTATATCATGCATCTGCTTCTGAATAGCTGCCTCGGTACCGATTCTTACTTTATCATCCCAGTCGAAGAGGCGCCGTCTGCTTAAGTTTTGGCCAAAGATCAAGTACAGAATAAAGCCGAGTACAGGGATAAAGAACAAAACCATCAGCCATGCCCAAGTAGCAGCCGCATCTCTTCTTTCCATGAAAATGACGGCGATTGAGAAAGCAAAGTTGAGAAGCAGCACAACGTAGGCAAGCGAGGCCCATATACTTATATCCATTCTTTTCACCAGCTTTGCGATTAATTTCTTAGCTTAAAAAAAGTGACTCCTTCCTATGTTAACAAGGAAAGTGAAAGATTTCTACAACGGACAAGACTTCTGTATAATTTTGTCGATCAAGTGAAAAAATTATCCTTATTGGATTAATAAACGGAAGCAGGGGGAAGATAGAGATAAAGAAAAATATTCAAATAAACGAAACCATTTTCGATATTAACCGTAAAGAGAACCACAAAAAATTTTAAAGAGGTGTAGAAATTGGGAAGAGACCATGAAAGAGTGTTACAAATGATTGAACGAATTGCTCAATTAGGAGTAAAAGTGTCAAAAACAAAGTCCCGTATGGAAGTATTCAACTCTTTAAAAGGTTATCCAAAACTTGAGAATCAAGCGAAGGCCTGACAAAATAAAGTCTGCAACGTTTATACATAACTGCGAAGAAAATCATCACCTGTCCGCAGCCCATCTTTTAAAGACAGAAGCCGATCGTTCTCCCGAGGAAGAAAAATCGGCTTTTTAGGCTGTCTAAAAACCATTTCAGCTGCCCGTTACATAGAAGCTATTTTCGTTATCATCGTATGTTTACAGAGAAAAAGAGTGATTATCGTCTTGTTGTACGCTTTCTGCGAAGCCGGATATACCACCAAACAGCAAGCGCTGCTCCGATGACAATTAAGGCATAAACAATATTAGAATAATAAGACATGTACACGAGGATTTGCTCCCAATTCTCTCCGACTGCCGATCCTACAGAAACCAGCGCTGTATTCCAGACAAGTGTTCCAAGTGTCGTAAACAGGACAAAAGAAACCAGTTTCATATTGGACATGCCCGCAGGGAGGGAAATTAAACTGCGAATCAAGGGGATTAAGCGGCAAAAAAGTACCGTCCAGTGCCCATGTCGATCAAACCAGGCGTCTGCCTTGTGCACATCATCAATCGTGAGCCGCAGCCACTTGCCATATCGCCCTATGATCTTTTCAAGCCGCTCCACATCAAGTAGAAGCCCTATGCCATACAGAAGCAAGGCTCCAGCAACGGAGCCCAACGTAGAGGCTATGACTACGCCCACGCTGGTTAACTCAGTTTTCGTCGTTAAAAACCCGCTAAGTGTTAAAATGACCTCGGATGGAATGGGGGGAAATACGTTTTCTAGAAAGATGAGAAAAAATATACCAAAATAACCAAACTGTTCAATAATGGATTCGATCCACTGCTGCATTTCATCGCCTCTCTTTAGTTCATCATTGTTATTTAATAGACAAGACCTTTAGGGAGCTGTCTGTTGCGAAGATATGTAAAAAAGAGTTCCTTGTTTAATTGCTTGATATAAAAAATAGAAGTAAACCATATAGATTATATCATGAGTCAGGAATATGTAAGGGGAAATTGAAAAAATCAGCCGAGATAAGAAGGAAAGGCTGATTTTTTCAATGAAGATATATATAGATTTTGGTTTTCCTTCAGTATGGTGATTAAACTTGTTTTGATATCTTTCTCTTTTTCCGACTGGTAACGGGAGAGCCTTTGCTGCCACGACGTCAAAATTTCTTCATTATCAATCACCTGGGTGATTTGCTGTTCGATGGCCTGACCTGTGTCCATTTGATATATCAAGCGCTGCTTTTGCAAGTAACTCATATTGATTTCTTCTTGGCCGGGCAGTGCATCAAAAATAAAGACAGGCAAGGACTTTTCCAGAACTTCCGTGATTGTGATGCCTCCAGGTTTTGTTACAATAGCAGATGCTTCTTCGTAATAGCTGTTCATTTGTTCACGAGAACCAGTGTAAGGAACGGCTATTATTTTTTCATGCTGGAGAGAAGTAACCCAATGAAACAGCTTCTTATTATTGCCGCAAAGAATTTTGTAAGTATAATTTAACTGTTCACTGGACAGTTGTTTTATAAATGTATGCAGCTGGCCGAGCCCATTATTGCCACCGGCTACTAACACACAATTTTTTTGATGGCTATCAGCCGCCTTGTGAAAGGCTGGGTGGATTGGTATACCTGTAATAAAAACTTGTTCCTCTTTTAAGGCATAGTGTTGCATCAATTGTTCTTTGGCCTCTTTATGGGGAACAAAGTGGAAATCGATATGTGTTTTGCCCCAAATATCATTAATGAAAAAGTCTGTGTAGACATTGATAACAGGTGGATAGCCCTTCCTTTGCTTTTTTAGACGATTCAGTAATTTGGATGGGTAGCAATGTGTGCAAATAATGAGATCAGGTGCTTCTTCCTCTAATACCTTTGCCATCCGCCACTCCATGTATTTGTCCCAAAAGCAAGCAGAAATCTGAATTTTTCGATTCGGTAATTGATCAGCGGCGTACATAAATGAATGATAAAACTTACTATAAGAAGCAGGCCGGGTACTTATCCACTTTAAGTAGGTGTTCGATAAAACTCTCTCGATGCCACTGTGAAAATAACTTAATATATCTACTGTTTTTATGTCTATGTCTTCTTCAAGCTCTGATAGGTGGCTTATAATTGCTTCAGCTGCTTTATGATGCCCTGAAGGCATACGAAAGAATGGCAGCAATAAAATTTTCACAGGCTACACCTCCTTTAGCTTTGTTGGCGAGATAAAGGTTTTTTGGATTTTTTCCACTTATAAATCAATTGAATAACAAAGAGGATAAATAGGATCATGCCAACTGCTGCTAGGTACTCAGGGTCAATCTTTATATAGGTACTAATGATATAACCGATTATCATATAGGTGAACGTCCATGAAAGAGAGCCTGCGGCAGATAAGAGAACAAACAAAATTAGAATTAACCGTGACATGCCTGCAAAATAGGGGTTGAATTGCCGGATGCCAGGTATAAAAAAACCGACAAATAGAGATTTTTTCATATCCCAATGCAGAATGAACTTCCGCCACCGTTCTTTGCTCATACCTAAATACCTTCCATAGCGCTCTAGAAGTGGCTTGCCTATTTTACGTCCCAGCAGATAACTTGTCAGCATACCGGCAAAGGCGCCGGTGGAAAGGCAGAGCCAGGCTAGAGAGAAGGATAACTTATCATTTTTGGCTAATATGCCGATGTAAACAAAAAAGCTCTCTTCCGGGACAGGTATGCCCACGATACCGAAAAAACCAATAACAAATAGGATAATGTATCCATATTGATGAAAGTAATAAATAATTTGGGATTCCATATCATTCCCCGCTTCGGATTGCTTCACTGAAAAGGTCATGAACAGTTACAAAGCTATAGTTACTTGAGGATTTATCCGATAAAAATAACTCTAATGCTTGCAAGGTATTTTTGGGTGCGTGTTTATCAGCACCAAATGTAGTGCCGCTGTCGTGCAAGGTAATGACCGCGCCTTTTGACCTTGCCTGTTTTAATAAATGGGCGAGCCTAGAAGGATCGACATCTTCTTTCCAGTCACCGGGAATAGCCGTCCACATAATTATATGCAGTGGTCTAGAAGCTATAAGTGTAAATAAGTTAAAATGCCCCCATGGCGGCCTGTAATATAAGGGTGCCACTCCAGTTATTTCAAGTATGGCTGCTTGAGCTTTTCTTAGTTGTTTTTTAAACAGCAGGGGAGGTAACAGCCAATTGGATATATGCTGATCGTTATGAATGCCAATCACGTGACCACGTTTATGTATGTCCTGAATGATAGCAGGATGAGCCCGTGCTTTGGTGCCTACAACAAAAAAGGTTGCTTTTACTCGATGACGCTCCAGCAGTTCTAACAAGAGGGGAGTATAGAAAGGGTCTGGGCCATCATCAAATGTTAGGGCAATCTTGTTTTCTGTACCCCCTCGTTTGTAAATGCCTATGCCTGTTAAACGAATGAATGCAGTAGCCCCAACGGTATAAATAAAGATCATTGCTAAAGCTATAAGAGCTATGAGCATAGCATTCCTCCACTATAAAGGTTACTTGTTTATTTTTCGGCTCCTTTCGATAAGAAGCTGATAAAAAAAGGGATGACTTTTTTGTCATCCCCTTTTTTATTACTGTTCAAACATTGCTTTTGATTCAGAGAAAGGCAAGGCCGGCTGCTTGTCAGGAAGAAGCGAAGTGTGCAAGGTCACTGGGCGTTTTATCTGTATGTCTACCGATTTAATTTGGTGGTCTTCCATTTCTTTTATTGTAAAGATATATCCGCCGTGAATAATTGTGTCTCCCTGGATCGCTTCGAAATTATGGGTTAAGATCCAGCCGCCGATCGTATCGATATCTTCGTCCTCCAAATCTAACTGAAGAAGCGAGTTTACTTCGTCGACTAGCACTTTGCCGTCGATAATGTAATGCCCCTCTGTAATTTTCTCAATAAGTGGTGTTTCATCTGTATCGAATTCATCCTGAATATCTCCGACGATCTCCTCGATAATGTCTTCAATGGTTAAAAGACCTGATGTTCCGCCGTATTCATCCATCAAAACGGCCATTGGGCTGCGTTCTTTCTGGAGCTTAAGCAGAAGCTCGTGGAGCGGAACCGAGTCAATCACATGGATAGCCGGACGAATATACGGTTGAATAGACAGCTGTGTATTCTCTTTCTTTTTAATGTAATCAGTTAAGACTTCTTTAAAGTTAACAATACCAATAACATGGTCTTTATCTCCATCAATCACAGGATAGCGGGTGAACCCTTGCTCTTTGACTATCCCGACGAGTTCTTGTACGGTTATCTCCTTTGATAGAGTCACTATCTCTGTACGCGGTACCATAATTTCTTTAGCGACACGCTCATCTAATTTGAAGATGTTATTCACATACTTAAATTCGGACGGATTAATCTCACCAGACTTTAAGCTTTCCGACAAGATCAGGCGCAGCTCCTCTTCTGTATGGGCAGCTTCATGCTTAGCAGCAGGCGGGATCCCGAATAAGCTTGTAATAAAGCGGGCAGCACCGTTAAGCGTCCAAATAAACGGATACATGACTTTATAGAAAACAGTTAGCGGCCTAGCACAAGCAAGTGTAATGGATTCTGCCTTTTGAATAGCCAATGTCTTCGGAGCCAGCTCGCCAAGAACGACATGAAGAAAGGTAATGATAAAAAAAGCAGCTCCGACAGCAATGACGTGAGACAAAGAAGCAGGAACAGCTAATGCCTGCATCAAAGGCTTTAGCAACACCGCTACAGCAGGTTCGCCAATCCATCCGAGTGCTAAGGCCGTCATTGTAATTCCAAGCTGGCAAGCTGATAGATAGCCATCAAGATTAGAGAGCACAAGTCTGGCAGATCGAGCTTTTGGATGTCCTTCCTCGTCTAGCTGGTAAATTCGGGAACTGCGTACTTTTACAATAGAAAATTCTGAAACCACGAAGAAAGCGGTCATAGCAATAAGGATGACGATGAGCACTAAATTCAATATGTCCAAGTAAATCCCTCAATCCGTTAGAGCAACGGACAAGGAGTCACCTCCTGTTAAATGAGCTGTACCTAATCACGACAGTCGACGGTTTGCTTGCATACGTCGGTAAGGTGTCTTTTTAGGAAAGCATACTTGCGAGAGAATAGATGTTGAACAGTCAATGTCCCATCGAATCACCCCTTAACGTCCAGGAATCTTATAACCAGTATAATAAATACTGATTATTCAGTCAAATGACAGATGGTAATATATATGTATTTGAATGCATAGTATGACATCGAGACTATATAAAAATGGTTCCTTTTCTCTGGACAAATTTAGGGAAAAGGAACCACTTGGACAGGCTGCAGAATCTAGAGAAGCTGCTCTAAGAACCAGGAGGCGATGGAGAAATAAATCAGTAATGAAAAAATATCGTTAATCGTAGTGATTAATGGCCCTGAAGCAACAGCTGGATCAATATTCAGTTTATACAAGATGAGCGGGATGATCGTTCCGGCCAAGGTACCAATAATCAGCGTTAAAAGGAGAGAGGAGCTGACGACAATTCCTAGAGTAGCGCTTCCTTGCCAGAAGAAAGCAATCAGGAAAATCAGGATAGCACATATAAGGCCGATGAGAAGTCCCACTCCAAACTCACGCGAAACAAGACGTGCGACTGTTTTAGTATCGATGTCACGTGTTGCAAGTCCACGTACCACAACAGCAAGAGACTGTGTGCCTGTATTCCCTGTCATGCCGGAAATCATGGGCATAAAAAAGGTCAGAGCGACTACTTTTGCCAGTGTCTCTTCAAATCCCGCAATAATGCTTCCTGAGACCAAACCGATAAATAGCAGCAGGACAAGCCATGGAAGGCGGCGGAAAGCAGCGACCGACGCTTTCGTGTCAAAGTCAATTGCTTTACCGGAGGCTGATAACTTTTCGATATCTTCATTAGCTTCCTGAATGACAATATCAATAATATCGTCGAACGTTACGATGCCCACGAGAACTTCTTCTTCGTTAACGACAGGAATGGCGAGAAAGTCGTATCGTTCAATAAGCCGTGCAACCTCTTCCTGATCTGTAGAGGCAGGGACAGAAATGACACGGCTGGACATAACGTCCATCACCTTGTCATCCGTATCTGCAAGAAGCAGGTCACGGTAAGAAACAACGCCGACCAGCTTTTTGTCTTCATCCGTTACATATAAATAGTTGATCGTTTCTGCAAACTCTGCAAAGGTTTTTAACTTATCAACTGCTTCGCGTACCGTGAAGGTATGGCGGATCCACACGAAGCGGTTGGTCATGATCCGGCCGGCTGTTTCTGGTGGATACGACATCATACTTTGGATAATGGTAGACTCTTCTTTTTTCATTCCGGCAAGGAACTGCTTCATCCTTTCGGGGGACATGTCGTCTACTAATGAAGCAAGGTCATCATTATCCATATCATCAAGGACTTTACGGGAGCGTTCTTTCCCCACTTTTTTCAATACTTTCAGCTGATCTTCCCGTTCCATTTCCTGAATCATATCTGTAAGAACCGGGATGCTCAGGTGGCGAAGGAAGCGTATTTGCTGCTTCTCAGGCAAGCTTGTGTAAATAGCCGCCATATCATATGGGTGTAAATCATCCAGCAGCTTTTGCAGCTCTAGTTTCTTGCCTTCTTTCATTGCCTTGATAATAAGAAGGGTAAGTTGGTCTTCCGTTAAATTTTGCAGCATAAGCATCCCTCCTTGTTGAGAACATTGACAGTTATTCCTCATTATAAAACGAAGGTCGTCAAAAGTGAAAGAGCAAAAAAGATATAGAACTTATAAGTTTTCTGTATTTTTGAAACGCCTTTTTCCTTTCACCTGCTAAAATACTATATAATAAGTAAGACGTTTGCATTTTTGGAAAACCGGGGGTCGTTGTTTTGAAAAGTCAGGGGTTCACCGAAGGTATTATTTATATTCATTTAAATACAAAATATCAGTATACAATATCATATGGGATTGACTTCCATGACTTTGTACGCAGCCTTTCAAAAGAGCTCAATCACCTGCTTCTGCTAAAGCATGAATATGACAAAGCGGATTTTAATATGAACACAAGAATGAATTACGTAGAAGCCGAAGAGATCCCTCAGCTTTTGAAAGAGCCTATCTCTGAATATAGCGGGTTTTGCTGGATTGATTTTGATGACATAGAGGGACTGAATGAATTAGAAGGAAGAGAAGTGGCGGAGCTGCTTTATCTGGGACATTGTAAAAACCACTTGAAGCTTCCTTTTTACAGCAAATTAAATAACCGGTATGTTTATTTATCTGAGGCAGATAAATGGATGAATAAGACATATTACCGCTATCTGCCTGATTTTTACTTTATGCTGGGCCATGCGATTTCGTTCAAGCTGGGTTTTTTCAAAGTGGAAAAATCGATCTTTTCTTTAAAAAAGGGAGATCCCATCCCGCCTGTGCCAAAGGAAATGATTTCTTCCTTTGCAGATAAGATGAAAGAGGGGATGGTCGTCTCTTTGCCAAAAGCCATGCACAACCGCCTCAAGCTGGAAGTGCCTGTATGGGTCGTGGGGGATTATATCAACATGGATGAAATGTTTGAGGAATATACGGATTGCCGCCAAAGAGAGCCGGACGGATACTTTGTATTTGACAAAAGGGCAAGAGAGTGGAGTATTCGGTTTTTGAATGATTAAAAAATAAAGTGCCGAACCAATTCCGGGAGTTGGTTCGGCACTTTCGCTGTTATTCTTTGTTTAATTTATCAACGACCGCAGTAATCGCACCGTCACCGGTTACGTTACATGCAGTGCCGAAGCTATCTTGAGCAAGATAGAGGGCAATCATCAGTGAAAGCATAGTAGAATTAAATCCAAGCATGGTTTCAAGAAGGCCAAGCGCCGCCATGACTGCTCCACCTGGAACACCGGGCGCGGCGATCATTGTGATCCCGAGCATTAAAATGAAAGAAAGCATACTTCCGATTGAATAAGCTGCATCCTGTAACATCATTACTGCCATTGCACAGCTGACAATAGTAATAGTACTTCCTGACAAGTGCACGGTTGCCAAGAGCGGGACGGAAAAGTCAGCTACTCGCTCCTTTACTCCAAGGCTCTTCGTCCGCTCAAGAGTGACAGGAATCGTAGAAGCTGACGATTGCGTGCCAAGTGCAGTAAAATAAGCAGGCAGCATGCTTTTTAGCATAAAGAACGGGTTTTGTTTGCGTAAAACACCAGCTGTAGAGTATTGGAGGCATAAGTATAGAACATGAAGAATAATAATCATAACAAATACTTTTGCAAATACACTCATAATGGCGCTGACTTGGCCGCCTTGTGTCATGTTGGCAAAGATGCCAAAGATGTGAATGGGCAATAATGGAATGATCACGCGTTCAATAATCTTTTCGATAATTTCCCGGAATTCATTCATGGCAGATTGCAAAGTGTTTCCTTTTATAGCGGCCATACCTAATCCGAGTATGAAAGCAAATAAGAGAGCAGCCATCACGCTCATAATAGGCGCCATCTCCACTTCAAAGAAAGGGGCTAAAAGAGCGCTTGACGGGTCATCGAAAGCTTTAGCTGCCTGATTTGATAAAATCAAAGGGTACAGCGACTGAGCAACGAAGAAAGCGATAAGGCCAGCGGCAATAGTTGAAATATATGCGGATAATGTAGTTAGGCCAAGCAGCTTGCCCGCACCCTTGCCGATGGAAGCGATACCGGGAGCGATAAATCCAATAATGATAAATGGAATAACAAAACCAAGGAAGTTACCAAATATTCCATTGAAAGTGGCGAAAATCTTTATAAACCAATCAGGCATAAAGGTGCCTACGATAATTCCGGCGATAATAGCAACAATAATTCTTGGCAGTAAGCCAAAGCGTTTCATTATGTGTCCTCCTGAAATGAACATTTGTATTTTTATAAAAAAGAGTATACAAGTTATTTTCACGAAAGTTAATAGAAAGATTAATAAATGTAAAATTCTGATTAGTATTGTATGCGTAAGATTCTGCTTCACCTTTCCTTAAAATTAGGGAAGATAGTTTCATGGAAAGGTAGTTTTTCTTTCCTTAAAGCATGATAGAATAGAAAGCAATGAAATTTTTTCATTTTACATATTGGAGGGCTATTATGAAAACAAAATTATGTTTACTATATGGCGGCAAATCGGCAGAGCACGAGGTCTCCTTGGAGACAGCTAAGGCTGTAACCGGTGCGCTTGATTTTAATAAATACGAGGTCTACCCTGTTTATATTACTATTGAGGGGCACTGGATCGAAGGCGAAACATTAACGGCCCCGGTCAATGAAGTATCTGACCTTCAGTTTGAAACGAATGAAGCAGTATCAGCATTAGAAAGCTTAGCTGCTAGAAAATACGATATCATTTTCCCGCTTCTTCATGGCCCGAACGGTGAGGATGGTACAGTACAGGGAATGCTTGAAGTGATGAATCTCCCATACGTTGGAAATGGAGTTCTTTCCTCATCCGCCGGTATGGATAAGGTGATTATGAAAAACATCTTCGCTCAAGCAGGGCTGCCGCAGGTGAAGTATGTCTGGCTGACAAGGAAAGCATGGGAGCATGACAAGGAGGCAGCATATAAGCAGGCAGAGCAAAAGCTTGGATATCCATGCTTTGTGAAGCCGGCGAACCTTGGTTCGAGTGTTGGTATCAGCAAATGCACCAATCGCGAAGAGCTGGATGCCGCTTATGAAGAAGCATTCCAATTTGACCGCAAAATTGTCGTAGAAGAAGGAATCCAAGCGAGGGAGATCGAGATCGGTCTGCTCGGTAATGACACACCAAGCTGTTCGGTGATCGGCGAGATTATTCCTCAAACGGATTTCTACGACTATAAAGCAAAGTATAAGGATGGAAGCACTGCCTTAATCATTCCTGCAGATGTGCCAGAGAGCATCCAGAAGAACATGAAGGAAATGGCGGTTACTGCCTTTCAATCGCTCGATTGTTCGGGCCTTGTACGCGCCGATTTCTTCTTAAAGGAAAACGGCGAATTAGTGATTAATGAAATTAATACGATGCCTGGATTCACCCCATTTAGTATGTTCCCGCTTCTTTGGAAGCATACAGGTGTGGATTACCCAGCGCTGATTGAGAAATTAATTGAGCTTGCTAAGGAACGGTATGAAGAGAAGCAGCAACTCAAATATACAGTTTAAAGGTGGACAATAATTTCATGATGCGTAAGACTATTGAACAAATAGCAAACATGATCAAAATAGAAAACGATGTTGAGCAGTATCGAGAACGGGTGGTGCAAGGAGTCATTATTGACTCGCGCAAGGCTGGGAACGGCGAGCTGTTTGTTCCTTTTCAAGGAGAAAATACAGATGGTCATCATTATGTTAAGCAGGCGATCGCCCAAGGTGCCGCAGCGGCTCTCTGGCAAAAGGATGTGCCAAACCCTCCGGAGAATTTGCCTATCCTGATTGTAGAGGATACCTTAAAAGCGCTGCAGCAGCTAGCGAAGGCTTACCGCAATGAGCTGTCAGCCACTACTGTGATTGGTATTACCGGCAGCAACGGGAAGACAACTACAAAGGACATTACTGCTGGTCTTTTATCTGCAAGGTTTAAGGTGCAAAAGACCGAAGGAAATTACAATAACCATATTGGTCTGCCTCTAACTCTCCTTTCCTTAAGAAAAGATACGGAGATGGCCGTTATTGAAATGGGGATGAGCAATAAAGGAGAAATTGAATTGCTTACTAACATTGCGTCTCCCGACCTTGCCATCATTACTAATATTGGTGAGTCACACCTTCAAGATTTAGGTTCTCGAGAGGCGATTGCTCAGGCTAAGCTTGAAATTATCGCTGGCTTATCGGCAGACGGCACTTTGATTTATCATGGGGATGAGCCGCTTTTAACAGAAGCTCTTGAGGAAACAGATGTACAAACAAAGACATTCGGCTTTGGAGAAAGCAATGACTTACACGCTTTGAAAACTGAAACGCTTCAAGATGGCAGCCGCTTCATAGTAAATGCTGCCCCTGATATTGAATTCTTCCTGCCGGTGCTGGGGCGTCATAATGTATCAAATGCCATGGCTGCTATGCTCGCAGCGCAGGCAGCGGGCTTGTCTTTTGAGGAAATGAAAACGGCGTTGGCTTCCATTGAATTAACGAAAATGCGGATGGAGTGGGTAGACGGTATAAAAGGGTCGAAGTTTATTAATGATGCCTACAACGCCAGCCCCACTTCTATGAAAGCAGCAATTGAACTGGCAGAGAAGATGCCAGGCTTTGACAGGAAAATCCTTGTGCTCGGTGACATGCTGGAGCTAGGCTTGGATGAGGAATTGTTCCATTACCAAGTTGGTCAGTCGATCGATGGAGAGGCAATTGATTACGTATTCACCTTTGGACGGCTGGGTCAGTTCATTGCCGCAGGGGCGAAGACTTCGCTTGATGAGGAGCGTATTTTTGCTTTTACAGATAAGAAGGAGCTGGCGGAGAAGCTGCGCTCTTTAATTTCGGGGAATGAATTAATCTTGGTGAAAGCTTCTAGAGGAGTAAGGCTGGAAGAGGTTATAGAAGCATTATCTCATCAAGAATAATAAAGAACAGAGGAGGTCCGAGTAAAACTTTCGGGACCTCCTCTGTTCTTTTTAAGGAAGCGCTCTTTTGGGTAAAGAAGGGGAATAAAGGAATCAATATAAGAATTGTCTGAAAGGGAACTGGTGATGGCTATGATTGGGTGCTTATGTATTCACGGCTTTACAGGTGCTCCTTATGAAGTCCAGCCGCTGGCTGACTATCTATCGGAGAGAACCTCGTGGAAGATTGTTGTGCCGACATTGCCGGGCCATGGAGAGCCGCCGGCATTAAAAGGGGTGACTTATAAGCAGTGGCTGGACTGTGCCGAGAAGGAAATGCAGGAGCTAGCCACGGAATGCGACACCGTGTACGTAATCGGCTTTTCCATGGGCGGATTGATTGCTGTCTATTTAGCAAAAAAATATTCTGTGGAGAAGCTTATATTATTGAGTGCAGCGGCTAAATATATTTATGTGGGGCAATTGCTGCGAGATCTTAAGGATATAGCGGGAGATTGGAAAAGAGGCAGACTGAGGGAGAATGAGCTGTTTGCCAGGTACAAGAGGAAGCTATTCTCCACACCATTGTCATCCGTCTTCCAATTCCGGCGCGTCGCAGCCTCCGTCAAACCGCTATTTGCAACCATTCAAATACCGACACTTATCGTCCAGGGCTTAGCTGATGGCATTGTGCCGCCTAAAAGTGCAGAATACATTTACCAGCATATTGCATCCAAGGAGAAAGAGCTTTATTATGTGCCGGATGCAAAACATCATGTTTGCCTCACAGGAGACACGGAAGGCTTATTTGAAAAAATCTTTACTTTCTTAACAGAAAGTAGTAAAGTGAATTAGATATCGAACTGCACGTGCAATATGGTTGTCCGTTAGTCGATATGTGACTGACTAATAATACTGGATTAAGCCATTCCTTACATTTAAATATAGTTAAAGCACTTTGGTAGGCTGAGCGATCATCAGCTATCTGCTGTTCATCATTGAAATGAATGGAAAAAAATGATATGATGGCAGTAACTTTTGCTCTTCATAGGAAGAGTATTTTTTGTTTGTCACGGCAATTGAAACAGAAGGAGAAGAAAATATTGACGAAATTTAAAGATTTGAACTTAAGTGAACCCACTTTAAAGGCAATTGACAAAATGGGGTTTGAAGAAGCGACACCGATTCAGGCACAGACGATTCCAACTGCACTTGAAGGTAATGATGTGATTGGTCAGGCTCAGACAGGAACAGGAAAAACAACTGCTTTTGGTGTTCCGATGATTGAGAAGGTTGACACAGATGATCACACGGTTCAAGGGCTTGTTATTGCACCGACTCGAGAGTTAGCGATCCAAGTCTCTGAAGAGCTGTACAAGATTGGAAGCGGCAAGCGTATCGGAATCCTGGCAGTATATGGCGGACAGGATATCCAACGTCAGATTCGCGCACTGAAAAAGCGCCCCCACATTATTGTAGGAACACCAGGCCGGATTCTAGACCATATTAACCGAAGAACCTTAAAGCTTGAACACCTGCAGACGCTCGTATTGGATGAAGCAGATGAAATGCTGAACATGGGCTTTATTCAAGATATTGAAGCTATTCTTTCTCACATGCCGGCTGAACGTCAAACTTTGCTGTTCTCAGCGACTATGCCTAAGCAAATTCGTGCGATAGCGGAAAGATTTATGAATAACCCTGTAACTATTCGTGTGAAAGCGAAGGAAATGACTGTTTCTAATATTGAACAGCATTTTATTAAAGTGCATCAGCGCGATAAATTCGATGTGCTTTCCCGGTTGATTGATGTACAATCTCCGGAGCTTGCTATTATCTTCGGACGTACGAAGAGACGTGTAGATGAGCTGGCAAATGCGTTAAGCTTGCGTGGATACCAAGCGGAAGGAATTCATGGAGACTTAACTCAGGCGAAGCGCCTAACCGTACTGAAACGCTTTAAAGAAGGGAAAATCGATGTGCTCGTGGCAACAGATGTTGCGGCCCGCGGTTTGGACATCTCTGGCGTTACTCATGTTTATAACTACGACATTCCTCAGGATCCTGAAAGCTATGTCCACAGAATTGGCCGTACAGGACGCGCCGGCAAAGAGGGCGTAGCCATTACGCTTGTAGAGCCAAGAGAGATGGGCTACTTGCGTGAAGTGGAAAGAACAACGAAAAAGAAAATGACTCCTATGGATGCACCGACATGGGATGACGCATTAATTGGTCAGCAGCAGGCGGCTGTAAATGATCTGGCTGAATCAGTTGTGAAGAATAATCTGGACCAATACAAATCTTTTGCGAAAGATTTGCTGGATCAGTACGATTCTGAAGAACTAGTAGCAGCTGCATTAAAGCTGATTACGAAAGAGCCGGACCGCACACCAATCCGCATAACGGATGAAATGGGGCTGCCGCAGAAGAAAGACGGCTTCCGCGGGAAGTCATCAGGCTCCAGAAAGAACTCTGGTGGTCGCCAAGGCGGCGGACGCAACTATAACAGAGACAGAAATAGAGACAGAAGAGGCAATTCAAGAAGAAAATACAGCTCTAAGTAATTGGAG
This sequence comes from Bacillus thermotolerans, assembly GCF_000812025.2. Lineage (GTDB taxonomy): Bacteria > Bacillota > Bacilli > Bacillales > Domibacillaceae > Quasibacillus > Quasibacillus thermotolerans. The sequence continues at coordinate 13,738 of NZ_JWJE02000005.1, read as the reverse complement.
TAAAGACTGTTCTCGTGCCAGCAGCTGCCGGCATGAGAACAGTCTTTTTTATACATAAAAATAAGTTAGAAATAAATGGATGAGAAAGAAGCTAAAGTGTTTTGGGTTGTAGTATCATTTAGGTAAGAGGTTTGCTGAAGACAAGACGTTTAGGTTGTGAAGGAGAAAAGGTGAGATGAAGGGTGTGGATAAAGGATGGAGGAATTGGGGAAAAGAATCTCAAAGAAGGCCTTAAGGGTGTGGAGAATATCAGGAGCGATCGGGACAGTTGTGGCGTGGGTCATTATTGCAGGGGTTATAGCTGTAATATACATACAAAGCTGGCCATGGTGGATTGCAGCGATTTTGGCGGCTGTGGGTATACTAGAGGCGTTGGCAGTTATCGTAATCATTCCAAGCCTCAGGTGGAAGAGATGGCGCTACGAGGTGCGAGAGCAGGAGATTGAGTTGCAGCGAGGGGTGCTTATCGTGCGCCATACATTGATTCCGATGATTCGGGTCCAGCATGTTGATACCGAACAGGGACCGCTGCTTCGTAAGTATGGGCTAGGAACGATTAAGGTTTCAACGGCCGCTACTGTACATGAGATTCCCGCTGTGGAGATGGGGGAAGCAGAAGAGATGAGGCAGGTCATTTCATCACTGGCAAGGGTGGCGAAGGAAGATGTCTGAGCGGAAAAAGCTGCATCCTGCATCTGTACTGTTAACGGCCCTAAAGGAATTAAAGGAGCTTATCATTCCAGTCGTCGTTTTATTGTTTCTCGGGGACGGAGAAGGGTCGAGCATTTGGAGGTATCTTCCTCTGGCAGCCATTGGGGCGGCTGTTTTATTTATTATCGTGTCCAGTGTAGTGAGGTGGTGGCGCTTTACTTATTGGGTAGAAGAGAGCGAACTAAGAATTGAGTATGGATTGTTTGTTAAGAAAAAGCGCTATATTCCAATCGAACGCATTCAAAGTCTAGACGTTTCTCAAGGGGTGCTTCATCAAGTCTTTCGGCTGATGAAAGTCAAGGTGGAAACCGCAGGATCAAGTCAAGGCTCTAAATCGGAGGCGGAACTGACAGCCATCGGAATCGAGGAGGCTAAGAGCTTGCAAGAGGCGATTCAGCGGGAGAAACGCAGGAAGAAACAGGTCGTGGAACAAGAGGAAACATCTAGTTATGAGAAAGAAGAGGAGACTCAAGCCTTTTACCGGGCCCATTTTACAGACTTGCTGCTCTTGGCCGCTACTTCAGGTGGTGTGGGGGTAGTGATTTCTGCAGCCGCTGCTTTCCTGTCTCAATTTCAGGAAGTGATCCCATATGAGGCAATTTTTGAAGAAGCTTCCCACTTCGTTCAGCTAGGAGCGATTTTTGTAGCGGTCAGTGCTTTTTTTGTTCTATTGTTCGCTTGGATCATATCTTTTATTTTAACTTTATTGAAGTATGCGAATTTCACATTAAGAAAAGGTGAAGAGGACCTGATCATTCAGAAGGGGCTGCTGGAAAAGCAGCAAATGACTATTCCGTTTAACCGCATACAAGGAATAACAATAATTGAAAACCCATTGAGACAAATGCTGGGTTTTTGTATGGTTCGCCTGGAAAGTGCGGGAGGTGCTGCTCTGGAGGAAGGGAATATGAATACAGTGATCATGCCGATGATTAGGAAAAAGAAGGCCCTGCCCATGCTGTCAGAGCTGTTTCCCTCCTATGATTTTGCTGTTGAATTTCAGGGTGCTCCTTTAAGGGCTGCAGGCAGGTACATGATAAGAGCTTGTCTGTACATAGTGATTCCGGTGGTACTGGTCATTGTACTGCTTTGGCCTTTGGGGCTTTGGGCGTTGACGGCGCTGCTTCTAGCTGCTGCATACGGATATATGTGTTATAAGTCAGCTGGCTGGCATATTCACGAAGGCCAGTTGGCCATTCGGTCAAGAAGCCTTGCTCTTCACACTTCGTTTATGCAGAAGAACCGTATCCAATCGCTTGAATTAAGCCGGACATGGCGCCAACGCCAAAGGGAACTTGCGACGGTACGTGCAACCATCAAAAGCGGCATGGCTGGAAAAGAAGTGAGAATGGTGGACGTATCTTCTTCGGAGGCAAAGAGTATTTATTCGTGGTATGGAACGAAAAAGAGAGAATAGGTGAACGTATGATTAAAGGAATTGGCATAGATATTGTAGAGATCGACAGAATCAAGAGGCTCATAGAAAAGCAGCCTAAGTTTCTTGCACGCGTACTTACAGGGACTGAGCTGGATAGTTATCAAAGCAGAAGCGGTGGCCGCCGTTATGAATATGCGGCTGGCCGGTTTGCTGCGAAGGAAGCATTTGCGAAGGCTATGGGCTGTGGAATAGGAGAGCAGCTTTCCTTTCAGGATATCGAGATCCTTTCGGATGAGAAAGGAAAGCCTTATATTCAAGCACCTTTTTCAGAAGGAGTGCATTTGTCCATTACACACAGCAGAGAGTATGCGGCTGCTCAAGTCATCATTGAAAAATAAACCGGACAGCCCCTTTTCGGACAATCATATTTTAGAAGGTTGTCTCATATATTTTTAATGCGAAAGGGGTTGTGATGGATGAAGAAAAGAAAGCTCGTCTGGCTTTTGTGCCTAGTTGCTTTATTTGTTCTTGCGGCATGCGGGGAGAAGTCGAAAGAGGATGTAGAGAAGGATTTAGCTAACAAGGCAGAGGAGATGAAGGGATATAAAGCAACAGCACAAATGACACTGCAGGCAGGAGAAGAGAAGCAGGCCTACAACGTGGAAATATGGAACAAGGAGAATAATTTCTACAGAGTGGAGCTATCGACAGCGAAGAAGGACCAGAGCCAAATGATTCTCAAGAATGACTCGGGTGTGTACGTACTGACACCTTCCTTGAACAAAAGCTTTAAGTTCCAGAGTGAATGGCCAAACAACAGCAGCCAGGCCTATTTATTTGAAGCGCTTGTGAAGGACATTCAGAGTGATCAAGAGGCTACCTTCAAGGAGACAGACAACCACTATGTCTTCGAAACGAAGACAAGGTACCCGAATAGCCACATGCTTCCTTTACAGGAAATTACCTTCCAGAAGAAGGATTTAAGCCCTGTTTCTGTGAAAGTGATGGATCCAGACCGTAAACCGGTATTAACGGTGAATTTTAAGAAGGTGGATTTCGATGCAAAGTTTGAAGATTCTTCTTTTGATGTAAAAAAGAATATGACGGGCGCCCAATTGGAAATGCCGGTTGTTGCTCAGTCTAAGGACGAGGAGTTCACTGTTCTTTATCCGGATGCCAAGTCAATGGGCAGCGAGCTTCTAGAGGAAAATGAAATGGTGACCGCAGAAGGGAAGCGTATTGTACTCACGTATGGCGGCAACAAGGCATTTACAGTTATTCAGGAAAAAGCAAGTGCCCTTCCGACTGCTTCTGTTGAAACGGCAAGCATGAGTGGAGAAGTAGCGAACTTAGGATTTGCTTTTGGGGAAATAACAGAACAATCGCTTTCCTGGAATTATAAAGGTGTAGATTATATGGTCGCTTCTAAAGATTTAAGCAAGGAAGAGATGATTGAAGTAGCTCAGTCCATGCAGGCTGCAATGGAAAAATAGGAGAATGTGATCATGCATGAAAGGAACGGATGGGAAACGTTCCTTTTTTTCTTGTGCTCTTGATCGATGAGGACTGCTTTCGCCTCTTATTGACATAGAGAGGCTTGTAGCTAAAAATAAAAGCAGAAGTTTACCATGTGAGCGACAGGAAAGAAGGGACACACATTGGAGAAAGAACAAAAATTTTATAGAGATACGTGGGCAGAGATTAATCTTGATGATATTGCCTATAATGTGAAGGAAGCGCTAAAGCTTCTTGGTAAGAATGAAAAGCTATTTGCCGTTGTTAAGGCGAATGCTTACGGACATGGAGATGTTCAAGTAGCGAAGACAGCTGTAGAGGCTGGCGCAGAAGGTCTGGCTGTTGCTTTTTTTGACGAAGCGTTATCTGTTCAAAAAGCCGGTTTAGCCGTGCCGTTGCTTGTGCTGGGAGCAAGCAGGCCGGATGTAGCGGGTTTGGCTGCGGAGCGAGACATTTCTCTGACTGTTTTTCAGTTAGAGTGGCTGCAGGAAGCGGAGAAGCTGTTGGAGGATCAGCAGGTACTCCGTGTTCATATTAAATGCGATACAGGAATGGGCCGCTTGGGAGTGAAGACGAAGGAAGAGCTTCGAGAGATTGAGGCCTTTATACGTCAATCCCCAAAGCTGGCTTTAGAAGGGGTGTTTACTCATTTTGCTACAGCGGATGAAGTAGATACAGAGTACTTCGAGGACCAATACAGTGCTTTTAGAGAGATGGTCGAAGCGCTGGAAGAGAAGCCGCCTTTTGTTCATTGTGCAAACAGTGCTGCTTCGCTGCGCTTTCCAAAAGCCCGCTTCGATGCTGTTCGTTTTGGTATTTCCATGTATGGACTCTCACCTTCACCGGATATTAAGCCATTGCTGCCCTTCCCGCTTAAGCAGGCCTTTTCCCTCCATACGAAAATAGCTCAAGTTAAGAAGCTGAAGCGCGGAGAAAAGATCAGTTACGGGGCTACCTACGAAGCACAAGGGGAGGAGTGGATTGCTACTCTTCCAGTTGGGTATGCAGACGGCTGGCTGCGCAGGCTGCAAGGCCAGGAAGTAATAGCAGATGGGAGAAGAGTGCCGATTGTCGGCCGGATCTGTATGGATCAATGCATGATACGTCTGCCTGAATATATGTCTCCGGGAACAAAGGTGACATTAATCGGCAAGCAGGAAGAAGAAATTACCATGGATGAAATTGCAGTTAAAATGGACACCATTAATTATGAAGTGCCTTGCATGATTACGGCTCGAGTACCAAGAGTTTACAAAAAATCTGGAAAAATTGTCGAGATTGTCAATCCTTTGATCTAATTTAATAGATAATCTCGAGCGGGAAAGCAACGGTTTTTTAAGTTTTTTAGGACTGAAGCCTTTCAAGGGAATGCATAACAATGCAGATTTCACCTTCCCATTCAGAAAAAAAGGTGTTATTATGAAAAGGACAGTTAAAGAGACGGGTGTAGTGATTTGGTGGAGGTGTAGTTCGTGTCTGAAACAAGCGCAACAACAGAAGTGTTAATTCGTTTGCCTCAACAATTCGTCAAAGAACTAGACGGATATGCGGAACTAGAAAAAATTAATCGTAGCGAATTTATTTACAGAGCAACTAAAATGTATCTTCGTGAAAGAAAAAAGCGCCAGACAATGGAGTCCATGCGTCGTGGATACATGGAAATGGCTAAGATTAATTTAGCGCTCGCCTCAGAAGCTGTGCAGGCTGAGCATGAGGCTGGCAACACAGTGGAACGTTTAGTAAGTGGAGGATAATCCGTGTGATAGTTAAACGTGGTGACGTATATTTTGCAGACCTGTCCCCTGTCGTCGGCTCAGAGCAAGGCGGCATGCGCCCTGTTCTCGTAGTTCAAAACGACATTGGGAATCGGTTCAGTCCCACTATTATTGTTGCTGCTATAACAGCACAGATTCAAAAAGCTAAGTTGCCTACCCATGTTGAAATTAATGCAAAACGCTATGGCTTTGAACGTGACTCCGTTATTTTGCTTGAACAGATTCGAACCATCGACAAGCAGCGTTTAACGGACAAAATTACTCAGCTCGATGAAGAAATGATGGAAAAAGTAGACGAAGCCTTGCAAATTAGTTTAGGACTTATTCAATTTTAATCTAGACGCTCACTAGCTTCTTCTAGCGGGCGTCTTATTTTTTTAATAGCAATTTTAGCCGACAGGCAGGCTCTTGCTTTTTTATTGTCGAAATAAAGATTATAATAAATAATTATAATCTTTTATTAAACATATATAACTGAAAGCGGAGCAGGGATTAGGATAATTAAGACAAACATATATATCGGATCTGCTAGTTTATTCAAAATCAAGAAGATGAATCATCAACTGGAAAAACTCTAAAGTTCCTTTTCTTAGTTGAACTTGTTAAAATGAACGTAATCAAGACGAGCGGCAATAGTTCTTACATATAGAACGGCGCGACATAGAAAAAAGAACCTGGGCAGCCGTTTAAAAAAAGAATTGGAGATGTCTCAATGCGTAAGCTAATTTTTAATTATGTACAAACTCATAAAGGTGAAATTTTGAATGACTGGATTGAGCAAATGCGTCAACAAGCAGATGAACGGACATTTACAGCCATGTCTCCTCAAATGTTCACAAAAACGAGCAGCGAGTTTATTGAGCTCCTCATTTCGAACTTCACTGAAACAGAGCGGGAATTTCAGGCGAAGTTGACGGGATTTGCTGAAAAAATCGTAAAGTTCGGCTGGCCGCTGAATGTAGTAACACTGGGGCTGCAAACATTTCGCCAAATTGTTTCAGATGGAATGAGGAAGGACGGGTTAGTTGACCGTGACAATTTCATGGAATTTGTGACGGAATTCGACCATTGGATGTTCCCTTTAAATGATGCCATTATCGCTTCATATACAAACACATGGGAGCGGACTGTTTCTTTACAGAAGATCGCCCTTCAAGAACTATCTGCACCGTTGATTCCGGTGTTCGAAAAGATTTCTGTTATGCCGCTGATCGGTACGATTGATACGGAGCGGGCAAAGCTGATTATGGAGAATTTGCTGAATGGTGTTGTTACTCATCGTTCTGAAGTCGTACTAATTGACATTACAGGCGTACCTGTAGTAGATACAATGGTTGCCCATCATATTATTCAAGCAGCAGATGCTGTGCGTCTGGTCGGCGCAAAATGTATGCTTGTCGGTATTCGTCCGGAAATCGCTCAAACAATTGTTACACTAGGCATTAATTTGGATCAGATTGTCACAACAAGCACGCTTAAAAAAGGAATTGAGGAAGCGCTTGAAATGACAGAACGAAAAATCATCGAAGTGGAGGAGAAACGATGAGAATACCAATTTTAAAACTCCATGATACCTTATTAATCTCTATCCAATGGGAACTGGATGATCAAACTGCTTTACAATTCCAGGAAGACCTATTGCATAAAATTCATGAAACAAGCGCTAGAGGGGTAGTGATTGACCTCACTTCCATTGATTTTATCGACTCTTTCATCGCTAAGGTGCTTGGGGATGTCATCAGCATGTCAGAGCTGATGGGCGCAAAAGTTATGATCACAGGAATCCAGCCAGCCGTTGCTATTACGCTGATTGAACTAGGCATACGTCTTGAAGATGTTTTGACAGCGCTTGACTTAGAAAAAGGGTTGGAGAAACTTCAACGGGAACTGGAGGACTAATCGATGGATTCTTGTGTCAAAATAATAAACGAATGGGACATTGTTGCTGCAAGGCAACTCGGTCGCAACGTGGCCAGGGATCTTGGCTTCGGTACAGTTGACCAGGCCCGTATTACAACAGCTATTAGTGAGTTGGCGCGTAACATCTATCTGTATGCTGAGCAGGGTGAAGTATGCATCGAGAAAACGGAATCCGGAGGCAAAATAGGGCTCGTTATCATCTCAGAGGATCAAGGCCCTGGTATTAGTGACCTTCGTAAAGTAATGGAGGATGGCTTTTCCACTTCCGGAGGGTTGGGAGCCGGGTTACCTGGCGTAAAGCGACTAGTAGATGAGTTCCACATTGAGTCAAATCCCGGAGAGGGGACGCTGATTAAAGCAATCAAGTGGCTCCGGTAAGGAGGGCGTTTTATGGGATTTAGGGACGTAATGTACGAAAAATATAAAGAAATTCTTGAGAGTTATATGAAAGATCAGGATGAGAAAGCTCTATACCTCAGCCAGAAATTTAGCAGGAAATCCATTGAGTACAAAATTTCTCCTGAGGAAATTATCAGTCTCCATAGAACAGCGCTGGCAGAAATGGGGGCTGAAAGCTTAGGGTCTGTCATGCCTTCCTTCGATATTTTACTTGAAGTGATGATGAGTTATGGGCTTGCTTATCGTGAACATCAAAGCTTGCGTACCATTCAGCAGGAGTTGAAAAGCGAGATAGAAGTAGCGGCGAACATGCAGCAGACGCTTCTTGGCACGCAAATACCTGATGTGGACTGTCTCGAAATCGGAGCGCTCAGTGTTCCGGCAAGACAAATGAGCGGAGATTATTATCATTTCGTGCAGGATGAACAGGGAGCTGTCAGTGTAGCAATTGCGGACGTGATCGGAAAAGGGATACCGGCTGCTTTGTGCATGTCTATGATCAAGTACTCCATGGACAGTCTTCCAGAGGGAAGGCAAGAGCCAAGCCTTGTGCTTGAAAGCTTGAATAGAGTCGTAGAGCAAAACGTAGACCCGACGATGTTCATCACGATGTTCTACGGTATGTATGATACGAATTCACATGTGTTCCACTATGCCTCTGCAGGCCATGAGCCCGGCTTCTTTTATAACCATGAAATAGAAGATTTTGAGGAGATATATGCGCGGGGACTCTTGCTTGGCATCGACAAAAAGACAAAATATCGGCAATATGAAAAGAAAGTAGAAGTAGGCGATATTATTCTTTTAATGTCTGACGGTGTGACTGAATGCCGTACAAAGGATGGCTTTGTCGAAGTAGATACATTAAAGGAATATATCAAGAAGTATATCCACTTAGGAGCCCAAGAGATTGTCAATAAAGTATATAAAGAGCTTGAGTATTTGCAAGATTTCCAGTTAAGAGATGACTTTACGCTGATTATTATAAAAAGAATTAAATAAATACATGTTTAGTATTTTTCTTAACTGGGTATACTTTTTAAATGTCGAAGTATTAAAAAAGAGGTGGATATAATGAACATTAAAATTGATATAAAAGAAACAGAAAAATACACAAAAGTGAATGTGGCTGGAGAAATTGACGCGTATACAGCTCCTAAACTTCGTGAGACTGTAACGCCTCATGCGGAGCAAGAAAACGCTAAGCTAGTCATAGATTTGTCGGAAGTAGAGTATATGGACAGTACAGGGCTTGGTGTATTTGTAGGACTTTTCAAGAGCCTGAATGCTAAGGGAGGCTCTTTACAGCTTGTAGGGCTTTCTGAGCGCTTGCAGCGACTATTTGATATTACAGGACTAGCCGATATTATGAATATTAATACTGAAGTAGAAGGTGGCGTTTGACATGGGTGCGTTTGATTACATCGAGATGAAGATCCCAGCCAAGCCGGAGTATGTAGGCGTTATTCGTCTAACGCTTTCTGGAATTGCGAGCAGAATGGGTTTTACATATGATGCGATCGAAGATTTGAAGATAGCTACTAGCGAAGCCATCACTAACGCTGTTCAGCACGCTTACCAGGGCGATGAAAAGGGTGAAGTCACAGTAGGATTTGCTCTTTACGAAAAGCATTTGGAGGTCATGGTTTCAGATAGTGGAAAGAGCTTTGATTTCCGCGAAACGAAAAAAGCATTAGGGCCATATAAAGAAGGCTCTGTTGAGTTTCTGCGTGAAGGAGGCTTAGGTTTATTCCTCATTGAAACATTGATGGATGAAGTAAAGGTTCACCAAAATGAAGGGGTCACTTTATTTATGACAAAGTACCTTGAAGGAGAGCAGGTGGAGAGGGATGCCGAAACCATCTCAACCTAATCACGAATCTAAGCAGCAAGTAATTGAATGGATACAGCGTTACCAGTCCGAAGAGGACCAGGAAGCACAAGAGAAGCTGGTTAAGCATTATCAGGGACTGGTAGAATCCATTGCTCGCAAATATTCAAAAGGAAAGTCTTATCATGAGGATATCGTTCAGGTTGGCATGATGGGGCTTCTCGGTGCGATAAGAAGGTACGACGATTCTTATGGAAAGAGCTTTGAGGCATTTGCGGTGCCAACGATTGTCGGTGAGATTAAGCGGTTCTTAAGGGATAAAACGTGGAGTGTTCATGTACCGAGACGTATTAAAGAGCTTGGCCCGAAGATTAAATCCACTGTAGAGGAGCTAACTTCAGAATTACAAAGATCACCAAAGGTAGAAGAGATTGCCCGCTTCTTAAATATTTCGGAAGAGGAAGTATTAGAAGCGATGGAAATGGGAAAAAGCTATCAAGCGTTATCCGTGGATCATTCTATTGAAGCTGATTCTGAAGGCAGCACCGTCACACTGCTGGACATTGTCGGAAGTCAAGAGCAGGGGTACGAGAAAGTGGACCAGCGTCTTGTGCTAGAGAAAGTACTTCACGTGCTTTCTGATCGAGAGCGTCAAATTATTCAGTACACATATTTAGAGAACATGAGCCAAAAGGATGCGGGGGAGAAATTAAATATTTCTCAAATGCACGTTTCGCGCCTGCAGCGACGGGCTATCAAGAAACTGAAGGAAGCGATTGACGCTGAATCGTTGAAAACGGAGCGTTTGTCTTAATGGCTCATCTTCAAAACGAGCACCTAGAAGTAGTAGCTAAGAAATCGGCTAAGAACGACAACCGCTTTTGTGGAGACAGCTACTATATTCACATGACAGACGAGTATTTAATTTGTGTACTAGCTGATGGATTAGGCAGTGGAGAGTTCGCTTATCACTCTTCCAATGCAGTAGTGAAAGCGGTGGAGGAACACCATGCCGAGTCGGTAGATAGTCTGATGAACATAAGCAATCGGGTTCTTTACCAAAAAAGAGGAGCAGCTGTCGGGATCTTGAAGGTGTATTTCGATACACAGGAGTTCGAGTATAGCTGTGTAGGGAACATTCGTTTCTATCTGTATACAGATGAAGGGAAATTAACCTATCCACTGCCAGTGACAGGTTACCTGTCAGGGCGCCCGCAGAAATACCGAACCCAGCGCTTTAGCTATGAGTCGAACTGTAAATTTCTTTTACACTCTGATGGCCTTAACCTTCTTAATGTGAAAAACATGCTAAAAAACCGATCTGTTCAACAAATTTCTGCGATTCTTCAAGAAGAGTCACTTCGTTCGAATGACGACGCTACTTATATTGTTGGAAGCCTGCTTTAATGAATGCAGGCTTTTTTTCTGTATGAAAACAAAATTGAAAGGAGACGGGCGTATGGAAGGTCTTTATACGAAGGAGCAATTAATAAAAAAAGCGGCGGAAGAGGAGAAGCTGCAGGTAAAGCAAGTTCGTGCGGTAATCGAGATGATGGAGGAAGGAAATACGGTTCCTTTCATGGCCCGTTATCGAAAGGAACGGACAGGCGCGCTCGATGAAGTAACCATTCAGTCGATTATTACTCGCTGGAACTACCTGCAAAACCTTGTCAACCGTAAAGAAGAAGTAATCCGGCTGGTTGAAGAGCAGGGGAAGCTTACGGATGAGTGGAAGGAGCAGGTGCTGCGAGCGGAGAAGCTGCAGAAGGTGGAAGACTTATATCGCCCTTATAAGCAAAAGCGTCGCACAAAAGCCGCCCTCGCAAAAGAAAAAGGCTTAGAGCAGCTGGCCAAGTGGATTCTAGCTATGCCGCACGCTTCGGTGATGAAGGAAGCGGAAAAGTATGTATCTAAAGAAAAAGAGGTGGCAACGCCCGAAGAAGCATTAGAAGGAGCTTTACATATTATTGCTGAGCAGGCAGCTGATGATGCCTCTATTCGTCAGTGGATAAGAGATGAAACATTCAGAAGAGGAAAGGTCCAATCAGCAGTGAAAAATGAAGAAGGCGATGAAAAGGGCGTATATGAGATGTATTATGCCTACGAAGAGTCCATTGCTCGTATCGTCCCGCACCGCGTTCTTGCGTTAAATCGGGGGGAGAAGGAAGGCGTTTTAAAGGTCAGTATCGAGGCAGATAGTGAGAAGATGGTCCGCTATATGGCAAGGTACTTCAAGGTGAAAGAAGAAACAGATGGCGGAAGGTACATGCTGCAGGCTCTGCAGGATGCTTACAAAAGGCTTATTCAGCCATCAGTAGAGAGGGAAGTTCGAAATGAATTGACTGGGAAAGCAGAAGACCAGGCTATTCACATCTTCTCTGAAAACTTAAGAAGTCTGCTTTTGCAGCCGCCGTTGAAAGGAAAGGTTGTATTGGGAGTGGATCCGGCTTATCGGACGGGCTGCAAACTTGCTGTAGTAGATGAGATAGGGAAAATGCTGCACATAGGGGTAATCTATCCACATCCGCCTGTTTCCAAAAAGGAACAGGCAAAAGAGATGTTAAGGAAGGTTCTTAAGGATTATAAGATAGAAATTATTGCGATCGGAAACGGCACAGCTTCAAGGGAGACAGAGCAATTCGTGGCCGACACACTAAAGGAAGGTGAACACTCCGCAGCTTACGTTATTGTCAATGAAGCCGGAGCCAGCGTGTATTCAGCTTCTGATATAGCAAGGGAAGAGTTTCCTGACCTTCAAGTAGAAGAAAGGAGTGCCGTGTCAATTGCAAGAAGGCTTCAAGATCCATTGTCAGAGCTGGTAAAAATTGATCCGAAGTCTATAGGAGTGGGGCAATACCAGCATGATGTTTCACAGAAGAAGCTGAACGACTCGCTGTCTTTTGTAGTAGAAACAGCTGTAAACCAGGTTGGTGTCAATGTGAACACTGCTTCCATTTCGCTTTTACAATATGTTGCGGGGCTAAACAAAACGGTCGCAACAAATATTGTGAAGTACAGGGAAGAGAATGGAAGGTTTACGAGTCGGTCACAGCTGAAATCGGTGCCGCGCCTTGGCCTGAAAACCTTCGAGCAGTGTATTGGATTCCTCCGCATTGCGGAGGGGAAAGAACCGCTTGATCGGACATCTATTCACCCTGAAAACTATTCTGAGGTGAAGAGTTTGCTTAAAAGCCTTGGTTTTAAAACGAGCCACATCGGAACTTCCGAGCTGAGGCAGGAGCTAGAGCGTTTGGATGTTGAACAGGTAACAAAGGAGACAGGTATCGGCTTACTTACAATGAAAGATATTATAAGCAGCTTGCAGGAGCCAGGGCGTGATCCTCGGGATGAACTGCCGACTCCTTTGCTGAAGACGGATGTAATGAAGCTCGAGGACTTAAAGAAAGGAATGGAGCTGCAGGGAACAGTGAGAAATGTTGTTGATTTTGGCGCATTTATAGATATTGGTGTCAAAGAGGATGGCCTTGTTCATATTTCTAAATTAAAAAAAGGCTTTGTGAAGCATCCATTAGATGTCGTAACAGTCGGCGAGATTGTGACAGTCTGGATAGAGCAGGTAGATGAGGCGAAGGGAAGAGTATCTTTAACCATGGTTTCTCCTCAAGAATAATGAGAGGGCGGCTGGGCTATGACAAATGAAGAGTTACAACAATTAGTAGAGAGAATTTCTTTAACTTCATTCGGCCGCCCGTTTTTGCATAGAGCATTGTTTAATAGGCGCTTAAGGACAACCGGCGGCCGTTACTTGCTGCGTACACATAATATTGAGATCAACGAAAAGTATTACGAAGTGCACGGAATGAAGGAGTTAGAAGGCATTATTAAGCATGAATTATGCCACTATCATCTGCACCTGCAAGGAAAGGGATATCAACATCGAGATAAGGATTTTAAAGAACTAATGGCTGCCGTGCAGGCTCCTAGGCATTGCACGCCAATTATATCTAAGAAGGATAAGAAGGTTGAGCGGCAGGTCATATATCGATGCAAGGAATGTCATCTTGTCTATAGGCGCAAAAGAAAAGTGGATACTTTTCGCTATGTTTGCGGGAAATGTAAGGGAAGGCTCGAATTTGTTAAGGTGATAAAAAAGGACGGAGGCTGGGACATAACCAGTCTCAAAAAGGTTCCAAGCAATAAAATTTTGCTTGGAACCTTTTTTAATAGATTATTTTTATCGTCTGCTAT
>NZ_JWJE02000049.1 GCF_000812025.2 Bacillus thermotolerans | reverse complement strand
AAGATCCCTGAAAGATGATCAGGTAGATAGGTTCGAGGTGGAAGCGTGGCGACACGTGGAGCTGACGAATACTAATCGATCGAGGACTTATCCTAAAAAACGAAAAGCAGAGGCGACTGCATAGACACGACAAGCAAATGTTCGGACGCTGGAGAGGCGGTAAGCCTTGGAAGCGGACGGTTATTTGACTCGAGTGTCGAGGAGCCGGAGCTGGACAACACAACAAAATGGCAAGGTATTGCCGGTTACTTCCCAAGCATATTATCCAGTTTTGAAAGAACAACGTTCTTTCAACCTTATACAGTCTGGCGGCTATAGCGAAGAGGCCACACCCGTTCCCATCCCGAACACGGAAGTTAAGCTCTTCAGCGCCGATGGTAGTTGGGGGCTTCCCCCTGTGAGAGTAGGACGTTGCCAGGCACCTGGGAAAAGAGCAGCTATTATTGTAGCTGTTCTTTTTTTGTATATGCGAAAAAATTTTTCTGAATCATTCTATATAAACCTACCCATATAGAATAGTAAGGATTACAATTAAAATAGTGAACTTATACATACACTTCCAATCAAACTTCTTTCACTTGTTTTATTCTGCTGGGAAGTCATCATCTAGTATTTATTAAAGAAGGTTACTTGTACCTATACTTATTTTTAATGGAGCTGTCCTTTATTATTCTCTCATGAAGTGTAACTTTTTAGAATAGAGGGTATTCTTTCCTTTACGAGCCTTCTCATTGTAGAAGGGCTCGAATAAGACTTTAATGATAGCAAGTGAAAAGCTGAAGAGGCGAAAATACATGGCAAAGAATTTAGCGTTAAAACATCATCATGTCCTTTTTTCAGAACCGTGGCGTATGCTGTATGCTTTACTAATGGCTCAGCTGCTGGTGTCCTTTATCGGGCGCAGTGTGGGACCGCTCGGTGTATTAATCGGGACCGATCTTTCTTTAAGTAAATCACAGATTGGCATGCTGCCTGCCGCTCTGTTTTTAGGACAGGCGCTTGCTTCTGTTCCTGCTGGGTTTTTAACGGATCGTTTTGGTTCTCGTCGGTTACTCTTATGGGCTGCATTTTGCTTGGGAATCGGTTTTGCTTTTATGACGATGCTCGGTGAGCTTTGGGCGGTTTTATTGCTCGTAGCTGTTGGAGGAATTGGCTACGGGGCGATGCACCCTATCACGAATAGAGGCATTATTTATTGGTTTTCAACGAAACAGCGGGGGACAGCCATGGGCATCAAGCAGATGGGGGTAACAGCAGGTTCAGCCCTTGCCGGTTTAATTCTTCTTCCTCTTGGTGCCGAATATGGCTGGCGGCCGGTTTTGTTTATCGCTTGCCTTCTGTTATTAGTCAGCGGTGTGGTTTCTTATTTTATTTATCGAGATCCGCCTAAGCAGCGTACTTCGGCTCAGTCAGGTGGTCTGCTTGCTTTCTACAAATCGATGTTTCAAATGATGAAAAACAAAGCACTCATGCTTGTCAGCTTCAGTGCTTTAGGATTAAATGGCTCCCAGATGTGCCTGAATACATATCTCGTACTATTTGCTTATGAAAAGCTGGGCATCTCTCTCTTTTTGTCTGGTATCTTGCTTGTTATCTCTGAGGTGAGCGGGACGGCAGGAAGAATTGCCTGGGGAATGATCAGTGATTTCGTATTTCATGGCAACCGGATAATTATTCTATTAATAATTACAGTACTGACGGCTATGTCTAGCTTGATTATGGCAATTACCTCAGAAGCGACCTTTTGGGGAATGGTGCCGCTTGTCATTGTCTTTGGCTTTTCATTAGCGGGCTTTAACGGCATTTGGATGAATCTGGCGAGTGAAATCGTGCCTCCGGAACAGTCGGGAATATCCAGTGGTGTAAGCATTACCTTCGGCTCTATCGGTGTGATGCTGATCCCCCCTTTCTTTGGCTTGATGATTGACCAAACAGGAAGCTTTAGCTCAGGCTGGCTGTTAATTACAGGATTAATGATGATCGTTTTTCTATTGCTTAGTTATTTAATCGTGTGGAGCAAGAAAACGTTGAATAAACAATAGAAAAAACTGATTGCTGGTTAAAGCAATCAGTTTTTTTAATCGTCATAGGGATGAGTTATGCTCTTTTTATAAATAACTTTTTATGTTAAAATAGTAAATATCAGGATTTAGAAACAAATAATTTGCTATTTAGCCTGTTTGTTATATAAAGATTTATTCTTTAAGAAAAGTGTCTAAGCTACTAAGGAGGAATCCTCATACGTAAGTACAAGCTCTTGTTCATTCTTCTTGTTGCCGGCGCGGCTGTAATGGCCACTTCTTATTTCATGCGATACCCTATTGACAATACAAGTGAAGATATACAAAAGCATTTAATAAAGTGGGAGAATCAGTCTTCTCCTCTCTCAAGTGTTGAATTGATAAAAGTGATGCGATTAGGCGGGTCTAATACGCAGGTGGCTTTCTACAAAGCTGGCTCTGCTGCTCGACTAGCTGTCATGGAAGAGGGCTTTAATGGAAATCTTCGAATCGTCCGCAGTGATACGCAAAAGGATAAGCTTGATTATGAATGGATAGAGACTAGTGAAGGACGATATGGAGTGGTCACAGGTGTAAACGTTCTGAAAGGGCTTGCCTCTATACAGGACAATTTGGAAGGGCTTCTTTTTGGTTACGAAATCGACATCCCGGATGATCCTTATTTTATGATTGCCAAAAAAGTACCTGAAGAAGTTGACAAGACGTATAGCCTGCTTCGTTTCTTTAGCCAGCAAAATTAAAATATGGAGAGCAGGGTGGGCTTATGGTCTATTTGTTCCTAGGTGTTGTAGTAGGTGCTTTGGGAGTTTCCATCTGCAAAGTGATGCGAAAGGGAAGGCTGCTAAGCAATCGCTATACTCCATTCGATGATATTATGAAGGGAAAGTCTGAAAAAGATTCACGCTTCAGGGGAAAACATAAGTAAAGCATGTGCCGGCTTTTGCCAGGGCATGCTTTTTTAATTGTTTCATAGATGAAAGAACAGGAAGAAGCCCTTATGCTTGCAAACGAAAATTCAGAAAGTTAAGATAAGGATGAATGAATAGTTATGCAGAGGGGGACGAGTCAATGTACGATATTACCATTATTGGTGCAGGACCAGCGGGATCTAGTGCTGCCTTATTTGCTGCAAAAGCAGGCAAAAAAACATTGGTGATTGACCATGAGAAAAGCATGACGAAAAGAGCATGGGTGGAGAATCACTATGGCGTGAAAGGCATATCAGGACCGGATATGCTGGCGATCGGAAAAGAACAGGCTACAAGCTTCGGAGCAGAGTTTGTACAAGCAGCCGCTACCGGTATCACAAAGTCTGGTAACGGATTAACAGTGAAGACAGACGGAGAGTCGTATGAAACAAAGCATGTGATCCTAGCGACAGGGGCTTTAACTGACTTAGCGTCCGCATCTGGAGTTCAAACAAAAGAAGGGACAGAACCACGTATTAAAACGGTGGTTGATGCCGATCCAAACGGCAAAACGAATGTAGAAGGAATTTGGGCGGCCGGTACAGCAGCCGGAGTCAGTGTGCATACGATTATTACAGCTGGCGACGGTGCGAAAGTCGCTATCAATGTTATTTCCGAATTGAACGGAGAGCGCTACGTGGATCATGATATTTTAAAAGCATAAATAAATGAAATAAGCCTCAGGACCACTCCTGAGGCTTATTTATATTATACGCTGTTTCTCGCTTCCTCCGGGACCGCAGCAGGCTGCCGCTTTCCAAAGAGGTTCACGATGATAACGCTTGAAACCGCAATAATTCCGCCGATAATGGATAAGGTGCTTGGCCATTCATGAAGCCATATCCATGCGACAAATATGGCGAATACCGGTTCAACGTACATTGTACTGCTAATGGAGCCGGCATTGCCTAGTGAAAGAGCGGCAGCCCAGGTCACATAGGCGATAGCCCCTGGGAAAATACCGGTGTAAAGAGTAGATAGGTTTGCCTCTAATGTGGCTGCTTGAACACTTTCAAACAGGCCGGGAAAGAAAATAAAAAATGGCAGTGTCCCGGCCCATGTGACGTAAGCTGTTAGCTCAATCGGGTTGTACCGCTTTAGAAACGGCTTTTGAAAAACAAAGAAGCAGGAGGTGGCAATGGCGGCAATCAGGACGAAAAGGGCTCCTTTAGAAATATGGAAAGCGGGACCGGCTGTTCCTAAGGTAATGACAAATATACCGATAAATCCAATGAACATACCGAGCCAGCCATAGACGCTTAGGCGCTCCTTTAAAACAATGACTGCGATTAAAGCGGTAAAAATAGGTGCTGAAGCCACCAGCATACTGGATGTGCCAGCGGATACTGTTTCTGCCCCAAAAGTGACTCCTAATTGATAGATACTAATTCCCACTAGGCCGAGAACCATAACTTTCCATACATCTTCCCGCCTCGGCAGTCGAAACCGGCTGCCCGGCCATAAAGCGTAAATAATGAACACGCTTGAGGCAATTAAAAAACGAAGGAGAACTAAATGGCCTGGTGAATAGCCGCCTTGCAGACTTGCCCGGATTGCAGCGAAGGATGACCCCCAAATGGCGATCGTGAAGATGGCTAATAAAAAAGCCTTTTTATTCATTTTTCCCCCTCCTGTAAGAAGATATATAAATTTATAGATTTGTCTCGATTAACTTTTCTAAAAAGAGAGAGCATGCATAGGTATTTGCTGCTCTCTAAGCCATTATAGTGTATCTATCACCATTCCGGCAATAACAACGGAAGCAGCCGTTACAGTTGTCAATCCCTTCGAGGAAATAGATTCTCTTTTCATCTTTCTGACTCGTTCCCTCGCATACTTGTTCAGCATATTCTCCTGAAACCTGGCCAGCTAGTGCCTAAAGAAACATAAAGGTCCTCACCGCTAAAGCTTCTGCTTAAAACGTATATAGTATGAATTTTTTTACAAAAGTTTTCGTCTGCATCGGAGGAATCTCTATCTTTCACAACGAAGACACGTAAGAGAGGAGTCTATCAATCACCTTGTGAGTCAGTGAAAATACTAAGTAATGCCGGCGTGGATTTAATCATGTTCTTCCTTGAATAATAGGTGTTGCTACGCATAGTTGTTAATTTGCACAAAGACGCATAGGATAAAATAGCGCTTTTTCTTAAAAAATTTAAGGGCAAGGATGTTTGCCTCTTGAAGGGGAGGATGGGCATGACCCTTGGGGACAAAAAGCTGGAAGTATGTCATGTGCAGAATATTTGGAAGGCCCAGACACGCATTCGCTCGATGATTAAGCCTACTCCTTTCATTGAATCACCGGCACTTGCAGAGGCAGCAGGCATCGAGACCTTCTTAAAAATAGAGACGGTTCATGAGGTAAGAGCCTTCAAGGTACGGGGAGCGGCCAATAAGCTGTTAAGCCTCACTGAGGAAGAAAGGAAGCAGGGAGTCGTCACCTTCTCCACAGGAAATCACGGGCTAGCTGTCGCGCATGTGGCAAAAAAGCTTGGGATCCGGACCGTCGTCTGTATATCGAACAGAGTACCGAAGGCAAAAGTAGATGCTATTCGTCGTGAAGGAGCAGAGATCAAAGTTATTGGAGAAAGCCAGGATGAGGCGGAAAGATATGCCTATGAATTAGAGGAGCAGGGCATGACGGTCGTCAAGCCTTTTGATGATTGGCATGTGATTGCCGGGCAAGGAACGATCGGACTTGAGATGCTGCAGGAGGTGCCTGATATAGATGCTGTGCTTGTGCCTCTCTCGGGAGGAGGGCTGTTTGCAGGTGTAGCGGTCGCCCTCAAGTCAGTGAATCCGTTTATTAAAGTCATCGGTGTCTCGATGGAAGGCTCTCCAGTCATGTATGAAAGCATTCAATCAGGAAAGCCGGTTATGTTGAAAGAACAGGATACGTTAGCGGACAGTCTGCTCGGTGGAATAGGGTTAAATAACCAGTACACTTTTGAGCTGGTAAAGAACTATGGGGATGATTTCATCCTTGTGACAGAGGAAGAGATTGCTGATGCCATGGGGTTTATGATGGAGCATCACCGGATGATCGTAGAGGGAGCGGCGGCTGTTGGAGTGGCGGCTTTATTGCATGGGAAGTTAACCGATGCGTATGGAAAGGTTGGAACCATTATTACGGGCAGTAATGTAGATTTATCCGTTATTTCTCCCATCATACAAAACTATCTGAAGCAGAAGAGGTCATAGCTTTTCACTCATAACCCTAAAAAGAGAGGTGAACAGCATGTATCTGAATGTTCAAGATATCGCGCAGCTCTCTATATTGAAGCCGGCAACTGTGAAGACAGGAAGGGATGTCTTGGATCAGCGGACCGTAGAGTGGGTATCGGTCATTGAAGGTCCCGTGGAGAATTTCGTTCGGGAAAATGAATTCGTGCTGACGACTGGTATTGGCTGCCGGGAAGACCCGGAGGTACTGCTGGAATTTGTAAAGGATGTATATAAATCTGGAGCCTCGGCGCTCGCGATTGCAACAGGCCGGCATGTATTTGATATACCTGAGCCGATTCTTCGGTTTGCAGAGGAAAAAAAGTTTATCATGATCGATATCCCGTGGGACATTCGTTTTGCTGACATTATTCAGGAGGTTATGGTGAAGCTCAATCACCTGAAGCAAGAGGAGTTAAACGCTTCAAAAGACATTCATCAAACCTTAATTGACATGATTTTGGCAGGGGACACGCTGGATAAATTGATTGGTTATATAGAGGCTGAGTTGCGCCAGCCTCTTTTAGTGTTAAATAAAAGGGGAGATCCAGTCGCAGGGAGCGCAGATATTGGGCGTGTTTTTACGTTATCAAAGCAGCTAACCGCCTATCAGGCAGAAGGCGAGCCGCCCCACCCATTAGAGGGAAAGATGAGAAGTGCAAGATTAGAAGGAGAACAGCTCTTTCATTTTCCTATTCAAACAAACGGTATGCATGAAGGGGACTTATTTATGCTTACCCCGGAAGATTTCCAATGCGGGCCTCTGCCTTTAACTATCATAGAATACACGATCATCGCGATTGCTCTCTGGTTTTCCCGTAACCACGTGTTAAAGGAAGCAGAATATAACCGGAAGAATGAGTTCTTGCTGGATTTGGCGAAGGGCAAGAGCCTATCAGACGGCTACAAAAGCTTTCGGGCAGATTCACTTCATATGGATATCCACCGCCCATACGAGTGCATAGTCGGCTATATGGAGAATGAGGGGGCATTAATGGAGCAAGGGACACATGCTAAGCCTGTATGGGTCGAAAAAATGATGCCATCTATACAGGAAGAGCTTGTTCATTTATCGACCGGCTTTCATCGCCGCATGCTGGTGGCCAATGATGGACGGATGCTGATTATTTATTTAGAGCATACAGAGCGGTCGACCTCGGATACGGCTAATCAGCTCATTGACTTGGTTGAACGGCGCTTCCACCAGCTGATACCCGGGGCTATCTTCTCCTGGGGGATTGGCAAGCATAATGATGGATTCATGTGTTTTAGCCAAAGCTTTGAGCGGGCAAAGGCGGCGCTTGACATGGGCAGGAAGCAAAGAGGGATCGGTCAGCGTTTCCATTTTGAAGAAACAAGAATGAACCGGCTGCTATTGAATTTATCGTTGAATGAGGAAGTGCAGGATGTAGCTATTTCAACGATTGCTCCTTTACTGGATTATGACCGGAAAAGGGAGATGGATCTGATTCATACCTTCACCATCTACAACAAGAACGGCGGAAATGTCAGCCAGACGGCACGTGAATTGAAGCTTCACCGGCAATCTCTGCTTTACCGGTTAAGAAAAATTGAATCGCTGACCGGCTTGACGCTTATCGACCCTGATGCGTTGTTTTTATTAGAATTCAGCATAAAAATATGGTCAACAGGGCGCATTCCTGAAGAAAAGCTGGAACGTTTCCGAAATAAGTAACCTGAAAGAGTTGAACCGTCTTCAACTCTTTTTTTATGTGCTTGAAACAGGGGGAGAAGAAACTGGGTGTTTTCATTCAACAATTTGTATGGATTATTTTTTTGAAAATTCATACATATTGTTGAATGTATTTTTTATGTTTTCTTCCTAGAATATTAGTAAGATGAAACCCAACAGAAAGGGCGAGTGCGATGCTGTCGTTTAGCATTGAGGAATATAAGCTGCGTGTCAAGGAAACGAAAAAGAAAATGCTGGAGCAGGGAATTGAAGTGCTGCTTGTGACAAATCCGGCCAATATGAATTATTTATCGGGCTATAATGGCTGGTCCTTTTATGTAGATCAAATGCTTGTTGTCATGATTGATGAAGAAGAGCCCATTTGGATTGGAAGAAAGCAGGATGCCAATGGGGCAAAAGCCACGACCTGGCTTTATAAGGATCATATCATTCCTTATCCAGAGGACCATGTTCATTCCGCAGCGAAGCATCCCGCAGATTTTGTGGCCCAAATATTAACGCAGATTGGTCAGAATAACCGCCGGATCGGTCTTGAGATGGAGTCTTATTATTTCTCGGCGCTCATGTATGAACGGCTGAAGAAGAATTTGCCAAGCGCTCGTTTTATAGATGCCAGTTTATTAATCAACTATGTGCGCCTCATAAAATCAGATAAGGAAATCGAATATATGAAGCGTGCTGGAAAAATTGTTGAAAAAGCGATGAAGACAGCTGTTGTTTCGATTGAGGAGGGGGTTAGGGAGTGTGATGTAGTCGCTGACATTTACAAGGACTTGATCAGCGGCACAAAGGAATATGGCGGGGATTATCCAGCAATTGTTCCGCTTCTGCCATCGGGGGCCAACACTTCTACCCCGCACCTTACCTGGTCTGATAAGACTTTTAAGCACGGAGAAATGGTCATCATTGAAATTGCGGGCTGCCACCAAAGGTATCATGCTCCGCTTGCGAGAACGGTGTCCATTGGCAAGCCATCTGACCGGATTATGGATGTATCAAAGATTGTCGTTGAAGGATTAAACGAAGCGCTGGATGCGGTGAAGCCGGGAGTGACTTGTGAAGAGGTGGAAAGAGCCTGGAACAAGGTGATCACTAAATATGGCATTGTGAAAGAATCCAGGCTTGGTTATTCAATGGGACTGAACTATCCGCCTGATTGGGGAGAGCACACAGCGAACCTTCGAAAGGGGGACCAAACTGTCTTGCAGCCTAATATGGCCTTTCATTTAATTCCCGGCCTTTGGTTCGATGATTACGGCATTGAAATTAGCGAATCCTTTATTGTGACAAAAACGGGCTGCGAGGTATTATCCCATTTCCCGCGTGAGTTAATGATTAAGGGAGAACCGAGCATTCTCCTGTAAGAGAAGGAAGTGATGCGAATGATGATCTTTACAGAGAAGGAGATCCGTTCATGCGTCGGACTTGATCTGGAGGCTGTGCGTGTAATAGAAGAAGCATTTACGGACTTGGCTGTTTCTAAAGTAATCACTCCACCTATCATGCGCATTGATATCGAAGAAAGCAATGGGGAAGTAGATATAAAAAGCGCTTATGTGGCCGGTAAACCTTTCTTTGCCATTAAGGTGTCTTCTGGCTTCTTTGATAATTATAAACTGGGCCTGCCGAGTGCGAACGGCTTGATGATGATCGTCAGTACGGTCACGGGCGAGCCGGAGGCCCTTTTTCTGGATAATGGCTACTTAACCGAAGTGCGGACGGCGGCCGCTGGAGCTGTGGCGGCGAAGCATTTGGCGAAGGAAGAGGTTCAGGCGGTGGGAATTATCGGCACAGGCGCACAGGCGCGTTATCAGCTGAGAGCGCTTCAGCTTGTCCGCCGCTTTGAACAGGTGCTTGTCTACGGCCGCTCACCGCAAAAGGTTCAGGCATTTAAGGAAGAAGTGGAAAAGGAGCTCGGAATAGAGGTGACGGCCTGTTCGTCTCCTAGGCAGGTAGTAGTGAGCTGCGATATTGTCGTGACCACTACACCTGCTAAGGACCCTATTATCAAAGCTGACTGGCTTCATCCCGGTCTCCATATTACCGCTATGGGATCGGATGCGGAGGAGAAGCAGGAACTTGAGGCAGAGGTCTTAAACAAGGCGGACCGGATAATCTGCGACAGGAAAGACCAGTGCCTCCGTTTAGGGGAACTTCATCATGCTGCAGAGCAGGGAGACGGGAAAACGGCCGACCAAGCCATAGAGCTTGGCGAAATTACAGCTAAAAGGATAGAAGGAAGAAGGAGCGACAAAGACATCACGGTTTGTGATTTAACGGGAACTGGTGTCCAGGATACGGCTATTGCCCTTTATGCTTACAAATGGTTGAAAGCACAAAAGACGAGCGGGCTGATCATAGAAAATAAAAAAATATCGTTCAGCTAGCGAGGGAGGGGGAGAGCAGGTGGCTGCTCAGGAAAAGCCAATCGCTTTAGAAGCACAGGAGATGGAACAGCAGTTCATCAAATGGAGAAGGCACCTTCACCAGTACCCGGAGCTTAGCTTCCAGGAATACAAGACAGCTGCATTCATAGCTGATGAATTACAGAAGATAGAGGGACTCGGTATAGAGACGCATGTCGGAAAGACAGGGGTGGTAGCGACCCTTTCGAATGGCCCGGGGAAAACAGTGGCGATCCGTGCTGATATGGACGCGCTGCCTATTGAAGAGAAGACAGGTCACCATTTCATGTCTAAACATCCAGGCGTCATGCATGCATGCGGCCATGACGCCCATACAGCTATCCTGCTCGGTATTGCCCACCTTCTTTCCGGAAAAGCAAAGGAAGGATCTTTTCAAGGGACCGTCAAACTGATTTTTCAGCCAGCAGAGGAAGCGACAGATGAGGAAGGCTTATCGGGAGCGCCTCGTATGATGGAAGAGGGCGTACTGGATGGTGTGGATGCTGTTCTTGCTCTTCATATGTGTCCTTGGCAGCCAACTGGAGTGATTCAAGTGAATGATGGCTACAGCATGGCCAATGTAGATGTCTTCCATGGGGAGATTTTCGGCACAGGAGGCCATGGCGGCTATCCGCATTTAGGGACGGATCCTATATGGATGCTCGGTCATGTGCTGCAGGCCTTTTACAGTATCACATCTCGGAAAATTTCCCCTTTAGACACAGCGGTAGCCAGCATTGGAGAAGTGCGTGCCGGAGCGGCAAGCAATGTCATTCCTGACAAAGTGTCGGTGACTGGAACATTGCGCACGTATTCTCCGGAAGAAAGGGACCGTTTAGCGAAGGAGATCGAAGCCGCTTTTCAAGTCGTCGTTCCGCTTGGGGGCACCTACCAGTTAACGGTCGACCGGGGAGAGCCGGCGCTAACGAATGATCCCGCTGTCAATGAAGTCATCAAGCGGGCAGCCAGACAGCTGTACCCGGGTCTCCGTGTCGTCCGCAAGCCGTTTGGCCTAGGGGGTGAGGATTTCGGCTATATGACGAGAAAAATACCGGGGGCTATGTTTTTTCTCGGCTGTTCCTTACCAGATGGAATAGACCGTGATTTGCACACGAACGTATTTGATTTGGATGAACGCTGTCTGCCAATGGGGGCCGCGATTCTAGCCCAGTCGGCGATAGACCTGTTACATGCTTAAGCATCTGCTAATTCCTTCATAGAGAGGTGTGATCCCTATGAGAACGAAAGTATCTGCCCATAAGATGTTCCTCGCAGGAAACTGGATTGGAAAAGAAGAGACCATCGCTGTCCACGATCCGCAAGATCATTCCATTATCAGCACAGTGCCAAAAGCATCAGCAGAGGATATGCTCCTTGCTGTGGAGGAAGCGAAAGCTGGTGCAGAGATCGCTTCTTCTATGCCGGTCCATGAAAGAATGGCCATATTAAATAGAGCGGCCCAATATATTGAGGACCGCCAGGAACAGTACGCCATCACCATTGCCAGAGAAGGCAGCAAAACGATCCGTGAAGCAAGAAAAGAAGTGAAACGCTGTATTGAAACACTAAGAATCAGTGCGGAAGAGGCAAGAAGGATTCATGGAGAGACCATTCCTTTTGATCAAATGAAAGGAAGCGAGGAGCGTGTCGGCTATTATTACCGGTTTCCTATCGGCATTGTCGGGGCCATCACTCCTTTCAACGATCCGCTGAACCTCGTTGCCCATAAGGTAGGACCGGCGCTTGCTTCAGGGAATGCCATTATCGTGAAGCCGGCTACAGCGACGCCTTTAAGTGCTCTTCTTCTGGCTGAAGCGTTTGAGGAAGCGGGGCTCCCGAAGAAAGTACTGTCTGTTATTACAGGAAACGGGAGCGAGATCGGGGATTCATTAGTGACGCATCGGGATGTGCGAATGATTTCTTTTACAGGGGGATTAGAAGCAGGCAAAAAGATTGCCCGAAAGGCAGGGCTCAAGAAGATCAGCATGGAGCTTGGATCCAATTCGCCAGTCATTGTCTTAAAGGACGCCGACCTTCAGGAGGCGGCGGAATCGATCGTCTCAGGCGCCTTTTGCGCGGCAGGACAAAACTGCATCGGCGTGCAGCGGGTGTATATTGAGCAGGAGACCTTTGAAGCCTTTTCTTCTTTATTGATTCAGCAGGTGAATCAGTGCAAGACAGGGAACAAAATGGCGGAATCGACGGATGTCGGGCCGATGATTAATGAAAAAGAAGCGATGCGGGTTGAAAGCTGGGTGAATGAAGCGGTGTCGAAGGGAGCGGGCTTATTAGCTGGCGGAAAGCGTAACGGAGCTTTCTATTCACCGACTGTGTTAACGGATGTCCCGGATGACTGCACGATTGCGAAAAAGGAAATATTTGGTCCTGTTGTTTTGCTTTATCCGATCGATCATTTAGGAGAAGCGATTGAGCGGTCCAATGATGTCAATTACGGTCTTCAGGCAGGAATTTTCACAAAGGACCTAAATAAGGCCTTTGCAGCCATCCGTCATTTAAATGTCGGGGGAATTATGGTAAATGACAGTAGCGATTACCGCATTGACGGCATGCCTTTTGGAGGAGTAAAAGGATCAGGTCTCGGCCGGGAAGGTGTGAGATTTGCGATTCAGGAAATGACGGAGCCGAAGGTGGTTTGTTTTAAGCTCAATCAAAGCTGGCAGCCAAACTCTATATAAGGGGGAGAAACCATGTCCGTACAATCAACGGAAAGTCTGCAAAAAATGTATGAAAGCCTAGCTGAAAAAGATAAGCGACACTTTATGCACCCGACCACTTCTTTGAAGCAGCAGCAACAGCAGGGTCCCGGCCTTATTTTTACTGAAGGAAAAGGCATTTATTTAAAGGACATCAGAGGAGAAGAGTATATCGACAGTTTGTCTTCTTTATGGAACGTGAATATTGGCCATGGAAGGAAAGAGCTTGGAGAGGCAGCGATGGCGCAAATGCAGAAGCTGGCCTTCAGCTCCACCTTCGCGACGAACAGTCACGAGCCGGTCATTGAGCTGGCGGAGAAAGTCGCCCAGATGGCACCAGGAGATTTAACGATGACGTTCTTCACCTCAGGGGGATCCGAAGCGAATGATACGGCATTTAAAACGGTCCGGTATTATTGGCAGCTAAAGGGCCAGCCGGAGAAGAAGAAAATTATCTCAAGGAAGAAATCTTACCACGGGGTAGCAGTAGGGGCCACGAGTGCCACAGGACTGCCCGCCTTCCGCAGCTTCCCGTCTTTGGCACCGGATTTCTATTATGTGGATTCCACGATTGAATCATTAAAGGAAATGATCGAGCGGGAAGGGGCGGAGACCATTGCTGCCTTTATTTCTGAACCGGTTCAAGGGTCAGGAGGCGTGAATCCGCCGCCGGAGAATTATTTCCAGCAAGTAAGAGACATTTGCGATGAGCATAACATTCTCTTTATTGCTGATGAGGTCATTACCGGGTTTGGCCGGACCGGCAAGACATTCGGCATGGAGCATTTCGGCGTTACACCGGATGTGATGTGTATGGCTAAAGGCATCACGAGCGGTTATGCACCCCTTGGCGGAATGGTCATTTCGGAGAAGCTGAGAGATGAACTAATAGACTTATCTGATGGGGCGTACATGCACGGGTACACATACAGCGGCCACCCGATGTGCTGTGCGGTCGCCCTGAAAAACTTAGAGATTATCGAACAAGAAGGGTTAGTCGAGAATGTTCGGCGCATGGGTGAGGAAATAGAGAAGGGATTCCATTGGCTTCAAGAGCGTCATGAGGGCATCGGCAACATTCGGGGCATCGGCTTACTGCGGGCCTTCGAGATCTTTGAGGATAAAGAAAGCAAGAAGAGATACGAAGATCCTGTTTCTCCGAAAGTTGCGGAGGAAGCAATGAAACG
This sequence comes from Bacillus thermotolerans, assembly GCF_000812025.2. Taxonomy (GTDB): domain Bacteria; phylum Bacillota; class Bacilli; order Bacillales; family Domibacillaceae; genus Quasibacillus; species Quasibacillus thermotolerans. The sequence goes on along the minus strand of NZ_JWJE02000049.1, from coordinate 13,018 downwards.
CAACATGGTCGGAAGAAGCATTATTTATGAAGGACAGGATACGATCGCTTTGGCTCCTCCTTTCTGCATTACGAAGGAAGAGGTGGAGAAGGTTATAACAATCCTGGATGAGTGCTTGACCGCTGTGAAGAGGAACGGTAATCTGTCCTCTTAATCTAGCTGCACCTAGCAGCTATATACGAAAAAGGCGTCCATGTCAGACGCCTTTTTCGTTAGTTATTTATCGTTACACAATCCTTTTGCCGCTTTTACCTAATGCATAGTAAATACCATGCTGAAGAGACTGAAGGCACTCGAATTTACTTAAATTTGTCAAACTATTCGTGATTTTTATCGCTAATTCAGCTGATATGCCAACGAGAATAACTTCAGTACCCAGCAACTTGGCGGCAGACCCTAATTTTTCAATTAAGTCTGCTGTCAGAGAGGTAATATTGTTTTGCAGGCCTGTTAAGTCGAGTAAAAGATATTTCGTTCTATGTTCAGGTAACTTATTAAGGGTGTTCTCAAACAAATCTTTCGCGCGCTGTTCATCGTATGTTCCAATGAGAGGAACAACCGTAATACCTTCCAGTACGGGAATAAGGGGGGAAGAAAGTTCTCTTACTAGCTCCAGCAAGGCTTTAGTTTTTTCATCAACCAATAGCTCAAGCTCTTTGATTTGCTCTCTTTCCTGCCTTTTTGTCAATTCAGAGATGTTTTTCTCGATGCTGGCCACATCTGAAGGGAAATATTCAACGATACTATAGGCATTGGCTTCATTTTGATGCTGAAGAATGTTATACCAATAAGTTTGTCCAAATAAGCCTGTGAAGACGCCAGCATAATGGGCAGGCACAAAGATGCCTTCGGACTTCTTATTGTCGAGGCTATTCATTTTGAATTCCCAATCATCCTGAATATGCAGGGTAAAGGCACCTTTTTCTGCATTTATTTTTTTAATTTCTGCTTTGCCCCAGCCAGCCGGCGAGTAGGTATTGGATAACCACTGAATCACGTTCGTTTGATCCACACCGGCTATTTTTTTATATCCTTCTCCCACGACAATACCTTGTCGAAATCCAGTGGCTTCTAGAACGAGATTCGTTGCTTCTGTACCAGAGATCTCTCTGATGGTGTCAAAGAATGTTTTCATGGCTGATACCCAAAAGAATACAACATCTCCACCATCAAACAGCACTTTTCCTGCTTCTAAATCCCACTTTAACTCGACACCGCCGGCTTTTATTGTTTTTTTAGCTTCCATGAATGGGTCCCCCTGTTTCTAAGTTGAACGTAAGGTTAATTATATAGTAAGTGTTTCATAATTTCCTAATGATAAATGGTGATTCGACTAACTTCGTTCAAAATGTCTTCCTTTTTTTGCAATAAGTTCTATTTTCATGTGTATAATTAGATAAGGGGTATCGATCAAGGCTTTGCTTTTAAAACCTCATTTAAGTATTAATCATGAGAAAAATAGGTGATTGAAGACGATACTAGTAGAAATAGTGTCGATAATGAACGATATAAAATAGGAAACAAAGTTGGGCAGAAGGTGGGCGATAGCCGGATCTCTGAAGGCTATGGGAGAGGCTTTTCCTTTTCGAGGGTGAGTTTTCTTACATTTGTAAGGCTAAAAGAATCTAACGAATGAGGAATGCAAATGAATACGGGGTATATGAATGATCTATTTAAACATAACGGAGATACGAGATTAATAAAGAGAGTGATTGATAGTCTTAATGCAGCAGTCTGGTACAAGGATTTTGAAAACAATTCCTTTTGGGTTTCAAGCGAGCTGGCGAACATCTACGGCTATACACAAGAAGACTTTCAAAGGTCGCCTGAAACATGGAAGCATGCCGTTTTTCCAGGGGATCTAGAAGTTGTTGAACGCCATATCGAGACGCAGGAGACAGGAAGATCATCGGAGGTTGAATACAGAATTATTCGTTCAGATGGAGAAATGAGATGGATTCAAGAATCTGCCAATCTGGCTAAAGATGAGAAAGGAAAAGTGATTTCCAGTACGGGGGTTGTTAAAGATATTACAGAGCGCAAAATGGCGAATATTCATTTAGCTGAAAGCACTCAGCGATACGACTCATTGTTTGAGCACAGCGAAAATGGTCTGTATTCTCTTGATTTACACGGGTATTTTAAAAGCTGCAACACGGTTTGCGAACAGTTGACCGGTTACCGAAAAGAAGAGCTTGTTCACCGCACCCATTTCCGCGATCTCATTGTCCCTGAGGAAAGAGCGCGGGCTGAACATTATTTTGGGTTGGCAAGAAAGGGGATGCCGCAAAATTTCAGGACATCTATTGGCCGTGCGGATGGCTCCATCGTTCATTTAAGTGTGACCGTTGTACCTACTATTGTAAACGGGCAAATAGATGGGATATTTGGTGTCGCACGGGATATCACCCAGCAGGTAGAGGTAGAAAAGTCTAATGAATACATGGCTTACCATGATTATTTAACAGGATTGCCTAACCGCAACATGCTGTATTCCTGTCTTTCTAAAGAATTGATGCAAGCTTCTGAGAAGAAACAGGAGATTGCGGTATTATTTATTGATTTGGACCGGTTTAAGGTGATCAATGACACACTAGGCCATCATACAGGGGACCTTCTTTTAAAGGAAGTAAAGAAGTGGCTGGAGGTATCTGTAGATGATGTGGACATGATCTTTCGCCAGGGCGGCGATGAGTTCATTGTCGTATTGACAGACACGGATAGACAGCAAGCAGCCGAGGCGGCGAGACGAATGATGAAGGCCCTTGCTGCGCCTATTCACATTAACGGCCATGAAATCTTTACCTCCGCCAGCATAGGAATCAGCCTGTTTCCGGAAGATGGAAAAACAGTCGAGACATTACTGAAGCACGCGGATCATGCGATGTACCAAGCTAAAAGAGCAGGCAAAAAAACGTATGCCTTTTATTCTTCAAACGAGCGCAAAACAGGGATTGACTCTTTAAAAATCGAAACGGAGCTTCATAAAGCGATTGAAAGGGATCAATTATTCCTTCACTATCAGCCGAAAGTGAACTTAAAAACCGGGAGAATCGTAGGGATGGAGGCGTTACTTCGCTGGCATCACCCGGAGTGGGGCATCATGTCACCCCGAACTTTTATTCCTGTTGCAGAAGAAACAGGCCTGATTATTCCTATTGGAGAGTGGGCATTGCGTGCTGCGTGCAAGCAAAATAAAGCGTGGCAGCAAAAGGGTTTTTCAACGGTTATGTCTGTTAATTTGTCCGCCAGGCAATTTAATCAAACCAATTTAGCTGAAACTGTGGCAGAGATTCTTGATCAAACAGGGTTAGAGCCGCATTATTTAGAATTGGAAATTACAGAGAGTATGACCATGGACATTACATGCATCGTTTCTGCGCTGCGGCAATTAAAGAAGCTTGGTGTCCGTATAAGCATTGATGATTTTGGCATAGGGTTCAGCTCTTTGAACTACTTAAAACAGTTTCCTATAGATACGTTAAAAATTGATCAGTCTTTTGTTAAAGAGCTTTATAATAATCCAAGTGATGACACGATCGTGAAAGCGATTATCTCTATGGCTCATAATTTGAACTTAAATGTCGTCGCGGAAGGAATTGAAACGAAAGATCAGCTTGTATTTTTACAGCAGCACTTTTGTGATGAAGGACAGGGCTATTTCTTCAGTGAACCGTTGCCCGCAGATGAACTGGAAGAGATCATCCAGGAGGTCCAGCAAAAGGTTCAAAAATACGGCATTCCTCGGGAAGTTAACGAACAAATGTGGGCAGAAGAATTATTGCGTATGGCCAAAAAAGACCTGCAGGATACTGTTCGCCTGCAGCAGGGCATGACTATGAAGTTCAAAAAAATCAATGGACGGTTTATTCATACACTTTGCGATGGAGAATTATTATACCGATTTGGGCTCATTCCCTCTGAAGTGGTCGGTAAGGAATTATATGACTTTCTTCCGTATAAGCATGCAGATAAAAAAATAGAGTGCTATCAGAGGGCCTGGGAAGGAGAAGAGTTTGTTACGTATGAAGATGAATTAAATGGGATTCCTTATCTGGCGAGCTTACGTCCCGTTAGACGGGGAGGAGAAGTGGTGGAGGTTATCGCTTCATGTGTAGATATAACGGACCGCAAACGAGCCGAGGAAGCTTTGCGGGAAAGCGAGTATAAATATCGCCTGATTACAGAAAACATCTCTGATATTGTTATGCTGCTGGATCAGCAAGGAACGATTTTGTACGCCTCTCCATCCCTTGGGGCCATGCTTGGTTCTCCGTCTGAATGCTATAAAGGAAAAAGCCTGTTTGAGTTGATGCGTACTGAAGGCCGCCCGTTTGCTATAAAGAAATTTAAACAGGCGGTGAAGGATAAGTCTCTTTATGAGGGGGAATCTTACTTTTTACACTCAAATGGGAGCTTGATATTATGCGAAGGCGTCGCCACTCCGGTGATGGGGAGAGATGGAGAAGTAGAGCATTTTATTTTAGTAGGGAGAGACATTACAGAAAAGAGAAAAGCAGAAGAGCTGCTGCTTAAATCCGAAAAGCTGTCAGTGGTAGGAGAGCTTGCTGCTGGTGTCGCCCATGAAATCAGGAATCCTCTCACTGCTATTAGGGGGTTTATCCAGCTGTTTCAACAAGGCATCACGAAGCCGGAATTCTTTCATGTGGTGTTCAGTGAATTTGACCGGGTGGAAGACATCATTAAAGAGTTTCTTAGCCTCGCCAAGCCTCAGGAAATTCGATTAAGGGAAACAGATATTCAAGCGGTACTGAAAGATGTGGAAATCCTGATCGAATCAGAGTCCCATTTACAAAACGTTCAAATCGCTCAAGAGTTCGAACCGGATATCCCGCTCATTATGTGCGATGGGAACCAAATCAAGCAGGTATTTATTAATCTCATTAAAAACAGTATTGAAGCGTTGCCGAACGGCGGCTTTGTGAAGATTGAAGGGGAGAAAGAAGGAGACCATGTCGTTATCAGAGTGAGAGATAACGGAATGGGAATTAGCGAAGAACGCCTCCAGCGGTTAGGAGAGCCCTTCTTCAGCAACAAAGAAAAAGGGACCGGTTTAGGGTTGATGCTGTGCTTTAGGATTATCAGGCAGCATCATGGAACCATCCACTTTAAAAGCAAAGAGAATGAAGGGACGACGGTAGAAATCAGATTGCCTATTAAGCATTCTTAAAGATGGGTGTTTTTCAGAAGAAGAGTGGAATAGTGGTATGCCCAGGTGACTTTCTGGTCTATGATAGAGTCATAAAAAAAGCAGGTTAAAAGGCGTCTTGCCAGCCAACGGCTGATAAGACGCCTTATTTTTGTCAGTAGATTCTTCCTACGGCTGTACGCATGAATAGTTTTCCGCTGAATGGGTATCCCCGGTGCCGTCATATTGAGGCCAGGAAGGGAATTCGCACATCGGGCGGGTACGCTCGCTTTCTTTATCGGCTGTTACTAGATTAACTGGCGCTTCCCCTGTGGACACCCAGCTGTCTAGTTCACTTAAAAGGTCAGCGGTCATATTGAATTCACCGTATCCGTGGCCATATCCAGGAATCAAATAGAACTGAAGGAAGTCATCCAGCTTATTTCCGTATTTCTTTTCAAGCTGCTTATAATAGTCGATGCTTCCGTATGGAGTGACAATTTGATCGGTGGTCCCATGAACGAGCGGGACCTTTCCTCCTAATGCTTTGAAGGCTGAGAGATTCGGCTTGGACGGCTCAAGCAGTTTGGAGGCTGTTTGGATCTCTTTCTTCCATTCATTGGGGTTAAAAGACATCGCATCTAAATTTGCATCCTTAGCTACCATGTAGCGCAGTACCTGGTCAGAGAACTGAGCCATGGCGCCGTGTTCGCTGAATGATGATGGAGCCGGGCTTGTCCCGAATTGGGAGCCGATATCCGCCCCTTCGAGCTGGGAGTAACCAGCAATAGAAGTGACATTATTGGCTAGCTTGAAGCTGAACTCCATCGGTGAGTTGAATGTTTTGATCACTTCAAGCTGTGCTTTAGAAAAACCTGCCTGTGCTAAGTCTTGGAGAATTTGATCGGATTTGTCCGCGCAGCCTTCTGTGTTGCTGATCATCCGGTCTTCGGCACCGTCTAAAGAGTCGCATGCCTGCAGTACGATTTCATTCACACGGCTGTTTTCTTCAGGACTAATCCACCCTTCGCCGTTGTTTTTAAGGAGAGCTTGTGTATTGCGGTTATCTTGAATTGCCTTTGCTATCCAGTTATATACAGGATAGAAGATCACGGCCCCATCATAATCATTAGGCCATTTTTGGATAGCGACTAAGCCTTCACGGCCGCCCTCGGACCCGCCTGAGAAGTACATTTGCTCGGGCTGAGTGTGATAATAGGCATTAATAATCGCCAAGGCGGTGTCGTGGGTTTTCTTGATTTGGTCACCGGCAAAGTTAGCTAGCGCCTCATCGTTCATCGCAAAGCTGCCATCCCAATTGCCTTTTGCTGCGTGACCTGAATCACTTCCCAATGTAACAAATCCTCTAGCTAATGGGGTGGGGCTGTCTTTAGGGTCATAACGGTTATTCTCGAGCCCTGTTACTAAGACGCCATTAAACCCCCCGCCTCCCATTTGAAGTGCTTTCCGATTTCATTCTGAGGGCAGGTTCACCTGGAATTGAATATCAGGCGCTGAAGGGTCTACTGGATGAATGGCCCCTTTTACCTGACAAAACTCCCCATTCTTTTCATCTGCAACGAATACAGCATCAGTAACGGAAGCTCCGCTCGTGCGTAAGCCGATGGAAGATTTGGAGATGGTTAAGTCATTGAGGTGTAAGCAGCTTTTTTCTCCATTTGCTAAAGAGGAAGGTTTCTCCTTCGCCTCCGCTGTCGTTCCTGCCGAAGAGACCAGGATAAGCAGGACGAAGGCAAGGAGGATGGAGTACACAGACTTTCTCATTTCATCATTCCCTTCATTGAATGGATGGTTCTGTTGTTCACCTGTTGAGATATAGCAAAAAATACTTGATCACCTCTTTTTAGGCTAAATATTTAGACTATTCTGATTAATATTAATAGAATACGAGTTTTATTGTCAAGGATAAGGCTGAACTCCAGATAGCTCTTATGTATAAAAGTGAAATAGCCATACCCCCTTCTGACGATGGAAGGGGGATAAGCGTGCGTTCATTTTATTGTTGTGAGTTATATTAAAAGACGGATATCACGTACAGCTAATGATGATGGTTATGCTGCTCGGGCTGATTATCTAAGCTTTCAGGATCTTCGGTAATAGAGGAAGGGGAGGGAAAGGTGAAGAAAACCACAGCTAAAACGCCGCAAATCCCCAAGACGAGCCAAAGCTTAAACTGCTTTATAACATCAGCATATCGAAGTGAGTATAAATCAACCATACTCAGAAGGACGATTAAAATGGTCACTAAAACTGAGCTGATTAGAAAATAATAGCTGTCCAGAAGAGAAAGCATATCCACCATCATTGTCCCCATCATAGCGGACATCATCCCCGAGAATGCACTTTCTATAGCAGCCAGGTAGTGGAAGTGAAGCTTTAAACAGACGGTTACGCTGATAAAAGTGGTAACCGCACATGCAATGAAGGTGGAAAAGAGAAGACTGCTGTTGAAAATCATGCCGGCTAAAACGCCGATCGTAAACCCATAAGACATGCTGATAACCATAGACAAAACCATAAACTTCATATGGTTTTTATCTATGCGGTCTTTCATCATATGAATCGCAGTCATTATACCTAATAAAGTGATCAGCAAAGAGGCAGTTACATAGAGAAACAGCACACTGAATCCCTCCTTTGTTCCATAATATGCCAAACGTTGTAAGGATGAACGGCTATCGCCCTATACAATGCAGTTTTCCTCGGAAGCAAGAGCCAGTTAGTTAGCCTCTTAAATCTATTGATATAGACAGGCCCTGATATGACAGCCTTTCAATATGTAAGATCAAGCAGGTGGCAGACTCATGATACCGTACTTTTTTACTAAAAAAGGAAAGGTATGAGGCGAACAAAGGATAACTGTCCATGTCAATTAGCATTTAACAACATATGATACTGTAATTGTTTCCTATATATGGAATTTAAGTGAGAGGGTGGTGAGTAAGGAAGCGGCTATTAAACAATGGCTGCAGGAATTGGTGTGATTATTCACCCATTTGAATTATATAGGAGATAACAAGATAACATGACAAAGCCTGAGGGTTTTATTAAATAATAAAGAAAGGATGTAAGCATAGTGAGTAATCATGTAAATCCGTCGGATCCAAACACGATTCCAAAGTTTGTGAACGCGCTAAAGAAGCCTCCAGTTGCCAAGCCGACCCCTCATTGTGACTATCCGAAAGGCTCTTATTATGAGCTTGAGATGAAAGAGGGTAAACACCGTTTCCATAAAGATTTTCCTAAAACAAGAATTTGGGGATACAACGGCATCAGCCCTGGTCCTACAATTGAAGCGATGAAGCATAGAACTACTCATGTAAAATATTTAAATAAGCTGCCAAGAGAACACTTCCTGCCAATTGACCGTACATTGCATTCCAGCATTGATACACCGGATGTGCGCACGGTAGTTCATCTTCATGGGGCTCATGTGGACTGGGAAAGTGACGGCTTCCCTGAGGCGTGGTATACACGTGACTATGAAATGACAGGACCTTATTTCAGAAGAGAGGTACACTCCTATACGAACCATCAGCCGGGAGCTACTTTATGGTACCATGACCATGCAATGTCAATGACAAGGTTAAATGTGTATTCAGGGCTTGCGGGCTTTTATCTGCTGCGTGATCCGCTGGAGGAGAGGCTGAATCTGCCATCTGGCAAATATGAAATTCCTTTAATGATTCAGGATCGTTCATTTAACGAGGATGGTTCTCTCTTTTATCCTTATGCGCCCGGATTCGAAGTATCGGTGAATCCATCCATTACACCGGGTGTGCTCGGCGAAACGATTGTTGTAAACGGGAAAGTTTGGCCTTACTTGCGAGTGGAGCCGAGAAAGTATCGTTTCCGGATCTTGAATGCTTCTAATAGACGAGGTTATGTATTAGCGCTAGATAACGGGCAGACCATGTTCCAAATCGGCACGGATGGAGGATTTCTTAGTGAGCCGGCGGAAATTTCCTCCGTTGAGATGCTTCCAGCTGAACGGGGAGACTTTATTATCGACTTCACTGGCAGAGAAGGACAGCAGATTACATTAGTCAACAATGATACAGAGTTTCCTGGTGAACATACGAGTGTGGTTATGCAGTTTAGGGTTGACCTCCCTCTAGAAGGAACAGATGAAAGCCAGATTCCAGAAACTTTATACCCGGAAATGGAAATGCACGAGGATCATGCCCATCTTGTAAGAGATCTGCCTCTAACAGCTTCCACAGATCAATACGGACGTCCAATGCTTATGCTCAATGACCGGATGTACCACGATCCTGCTTCTGAAACACCAGTACGCGACAGCATTGAAATTTGGAACCTCATTAACACTACTCCAATCCCGCATCCTATACACGTTCACCTCGTTCAGTTTAAAATTCTTGAGCGGCGTCCTTTTAATGTAGACCGTTATGTAAATGAAGGGGTACTTGAATGGACGGGGCCGGCAGAAGAGCCTCGGGATTACGAGCGCGGCCCGAAAGATGTCGTCAAGGCGGACGTTGGAATGGTTACTAAAATTATGATGCATTTCAAGGAATTTGTCGGTAACTACATCTGGCATTGTCACTTCCTTGAGCATGAAGATCACGATATGATGAGACCTCTCCGAATTATCGAAAATACCCAGCCTGTACAGCTTCCGCATGCTGATGAAGCGATACCTGTAGAAGAGCCAGCAGAGGCAGTAGTAGAAGGAACGGACGATACAGGAGCAGACACGGCAACTGAGACAACGGAAGGCACAGACGACACAGCAGCAGAAGCGGTAACCGAAGGAACGGAAGGCACAGACGACACAGCGGCAGAAGCGGTAACCGAAGGAACGGAAGGCACAGACGACACAGGAGCGGAAGTGGTAACCGAAGGAACGGAAGGCACAGACGATACAGGAGAAGAAGCGGCAGCAGAAGGAACGGAAGGCACAGACGACACAGTGGCAGAAGCGGTAACAGAAGTAACGGAAGGAACGGATGACACAGGAGGAGAAGTGGCAGCAGAAGGAACGGAAGGCACAGACGATACAGGAGCAGACACGGCAACAGAGGCAACGGAAGGCACAGATGATACCGGAACAGAAGCAATAACAGAAGACACAGAAGCTTCAGGCGCTCCACAGGAAAATGATACAGAAGAGGAACAAAAAGAAATGAAAGGCTCAAAGAAAGGGCAAACGAAGTTACTTCTAGCTCTTCTACTGGTATCAGAAGGCACAGATGACACAGAAGGAGAAGCGACAGCAGCAATAGTAGAAGGCACAGACGATACAGGAGGAGAAGTGGCAGCAGAGGTAGTAACAGAAGAGACAGACGATGCAGGGACAGAAGCAGCAGAGGTAGTAGCAGAAGAGACAGATGACACAGCAGCACAAGGGCAAGGGACTTCTCAGGAACACGATGTTAAAAAAGAATACAAAGGAATGCACGGTGCAAAGAAAGGAAAAATGAAATTTAGCCACCACAAGTTCGTGCATGATCCAGAGAAATATAGCGATGCGTATGAGAAGCTAAAAGCAGATTACATTAGACCATACAAAGCAAAAAAAGATGACACCGAACCACCTGCTGGAGATTCTTCTAACTCATAAGGATGAGTTTGAGACACTGTTCAATGGCTGAACAGTGTCTTTTTCTATTACAGAGAACGCCTGCTACCAGAGACAGCTGGCTGCTTCTTCACTAAGCCAATCTCCCTTTCGGTGTCGTGAATTATAGTCTATTTCCATTAACCATACATAAAGTAAGTTATAAAGACTGCTTTTGTATAGTCTGGAAATGATTTCACATGCACCGTTTGTATCGGCAGAACCCTTTTTGGTTGTTCGCCAATAAGCAAGAAAGCTTATCGAATAGTGATCAAATGAAGGGGGAGGAATCTTGAGAAAAGTAGGTTGTCTTTTCTTGTTCTTACTACTGGTGTTTGCTTCATCTGTATCTGCTCATACAGGTCTAAAAGAGGCGAATCCGGATGAAGGAAAAATTGTAACGGACGGATTAAAGGAGATTGTTTTGACGTTTGATACAGAAGTGGAAAACGGAAGTGCCTTTGCTTTGTTTCATGAAAGTGGAGAGGAAGTAGCTCTGCACACGTTCCGAAACGAAGGGGCTAAGCTTATTGGAGTAGTCGAGGAGCCGTTAGAGGATGGGGAATATACGATCAAATGGAGCATTGTGGGAGAAGATGGCCACTTTGTAAGCGGTGAGTATTCTTTCACGGTGGATGTAGCTGAAAAGGCAGAAGAAGAGCCTGAACCGCCTGGTGGAACAGAAGGTGAAGAGGAGCAAAACCTTAAGTCTGAGGCACCAGAAGAAACAGAAGCCGACTCTTCCGATGATACAGCTGAAGCTGATCAGGAAGGCACAAGTTTATTAGAAACGATCTTGCGAGGAGTACTATTGTTTGCGGCCTTAGCAGTTGTTATTTGGCTTGTGAGAAGAGAGAGAAGATGATTTGGGTAATATACCTGACTGAACTATTACTCTACGTGTGTTTTTCTATTTTAATGGGGGTCTTTCTGCTGCATGTGCTCCCGGCGGCTCAAAGACCCGTTGTTGCTGTTTCTTCAAAAGTCATCAAGTGGTCTATAGCGGGAGTACTGCTCTTCTCGCTCGCCCCGGTTTTTTATTTGATTTTGCAGCTGCAGGTGCACTTAGGCTGGGCGTTGACTGTGCAAAACGTATTATCCAGCTTTGAGATCGGCAAAGCCTGGGTGCTGACGTGTGTCCTCTCCTTTTTCTTTTATTGGTTTGTTTCTCTTTTCCCTGTTTTAGAGGATAGACAATACAGTGCACTTGGATTGATGTTTGTTCTTTTATTAATAGGGACCATCGGTTGGGCGGGGCATTCTGCTTCGCTTAACGATACGATGGGCTTTGTTGATCATTTCACTCACTTAAGTGCTGTCAGTATGTGGGCTGGTGTCTTAGTAGTGATAGGCTGGTTTGGGAAGGGCCATACCAATTGGCTTTTGTTTCTGAAATGGTTTACCCCGTTTGCTGTTGTTTGTCTCTTCCTTATCGGACTGACGGGTATTAGAATGATGACATTAGGAATAGAGGTGGAGCATTATTCAGACGCCTGGATACTTAATTACGGTCAGGCGCTGCTATGGAAGCATTTATTCATTTTGCCTCTTTTATTGTTTGCTTTTCTTAATGGCTTCTGGGGAAGAAAAAAGCTCAAGAGGGATCCGACATTTAACCCTCTCCCGTGGATAAAAGGAGAGAGTGCTCTCCTTCTGCTTATTTTTACAGCAACGGCAGTCCTTGGCCAGCAGCCGCCTCCTCATGAAATTAGCACCGCCTTGCTGCATAATGGAGTGTCACCGCTCTTTCATTATATTTATGGTGAAAGTTTGCCTGCACCATTGCCTGTAGAATTCGAGGTGAGCGGAGCGGGTGTCACTTTCTTTTCAGCTGCTATCCTTTCTTTGGCCTTAGCGTTATGGGGGTTTTTGAGAAAGCTATCAGTACTTTTTGTGTTTGTAGCCAGCTTGCTCATTGCAGTGTCCACCTATTTAGGCCTTATGACCAGCATTCAATGAGGCGAAGAGTGAGGGTTAATTATGATTGTAACAGGCAGGCCGCTTCTCTCTTAAAGAGGCAGCAGGGCCTTTTGTTTTGCACGAAAAATCCCCGCAGCCTGGCTGTGGAGATGATCTAGTTTGTGCTCGTTAGTATTTGATCGAGAGAGAAGAGTAAGAGAAGCTCGTAAGCTTTGTTTCTCGGAAAATGATAGCTATGAAAAAGGAGCCTCCGTTGATGAGGTGCACCCCAAATGTTAGACACGGTCTAATATTTGGAGGTGCTTTTCTTTTGGTCAAATTTACAGCCCAGGAAAAAATGAATACAG
>NZ_JWJE02000048.1 GCF_000812025.2 Bacillus thermotolerans | reverse complement strand
CCGGCTTCTTCAAGAAGAGCTGGCCACGGCTTAAGATTTCCGTGTCTCATACACCGCTGGAACGGCGGGGTGTGCCTGCCGATGCTGCGGCGTCGGGTACTGTTTTTTAACAGTAATGGAGGGACAGTAAGCCCTGGGAACAGCCAGGCAAGTCCTGATGAAGCAGGAATTCTACGACGACAAGTCTTAGGGTTTTACTGCCCGAAAGGGCAATAGAATCCCGCGACTTTAGTCGTGGGAGGTTCAAAGGAATCACCACTTTTTCATTTGCTGTCTACATCATATCGAATAATGGGCTATTTTTTGTGCAGTTTTTAAGGAGTTTTCACTAAAACGTTAAAAGAAAAAGCTCAGTGGGTAGACTTTAAATGAAGAACCTATAAGGAGGAATCATGTATGAATGCAACCTATGAAGAATGTATAAAAACGTGTCTCGAGTGCATGGAGGCCTGCAATGTATGTTATGATGCGTGCCTGAAAGAAGAGGATGTAAAGATGATGGCTGACTGTATCCGCTTGGACAGAGAATGTGCAGACATTTGTGCGTTTGCCGCAAAAGCGATGCAAACGGACAGCCCATTTACTAAACAAATTTGCCAGCTATGCGCCGATATGTGCGAGGCGTGCGGAAATGAGTGCAAAAAGCATGACCACGACCATTGCCAACAGTGTGCTGAAGCGTGCTTCCGCTGCGCCGAACATTGCCGGAAAATGGCCTCTTAATAACCGGGGAAAGAACCCGTTATACAGGAACGGAATGGACTTCATAGAGTGGAATAAATAAAGAACGTCTTTAAGCAGCCAGTCACCGGTACAATATCGGCAACTGGCTGCTTAACGTGTGTTGATCTCTTACTTACAGAGTTCAGCCTCAACCCAAAGGAACCCATTCAATTGAATGGGTTCCAGATTTAAGTACAAGAAGCTTCATTATGATCCTATTTATCGTCACCTTTCTTTTTGTCTTTATTTTTGTCTTTATAATCGTTAGTTGATTTATCTTCTTTAAATCCATAATCATCAGATTCCATGGATTCCATAAAGTCAAAAATCTTTTTAAGTTTATCAAATTTCTTAGAGCCATAATCCTTCTCGTATTCATCAGATTTCTTCGAATCATAACCCTTTTTGTATCCGTCTGGTTTCTTCGAATCGTCATCCTTTTTGTATCCGTCTGGTTTCTTCGAATCGTCATCCTTTTTGTATCCGTCTGGCTTCTTCGAGTCATCGTCCTTTTTGTATTCACCAGGCTTCTTGGAGTCATCATCCTTTTTATATTCGTCTGGTTTCTTCGAATCCGGATCCTTTTTATATCCATCAGGTTTCTTCGGGTCGGGATCCTTTTTATATCCATCAGATTTCTTCGGGTCGGGATCTTTTTTATATTCACCAGGCTTCTTGGAGTCGTCACACGTTTTGTATTTACCTGGTTTCTTGGAGTCGTAATCTTTTCTACATTCATTAGACTTCATCAATTCCTCTTCAGTTGATCCAGGACGACAATTTTTACCTTGTTCCTCTTTTTTGCTCATTGAATCATCCTTTCTTTCCTCTCTTCTCTGTAGAAAAGCAGCAAATTCTCTACACGAATAGGTATGTTGAATTATTACTTTTTATGGTATCAGTGGAATTTATTTCTACTTTTAGTAGTTCCTGTTTATTAGGAAAGTCTCAGATTTGCTTCTTTCTAAAAAAGTCCATACTGGCAGAAAATCACAGCCAGCATCGCCCCATATTGGTGGAAAGCCAGAGTTGTCGAATACCCTTTAAATGGAATATCACAGCCTGGTCATCATTCAAGCCACCCACCATGCGGCTTTGTATCCATGTCCAAATGTAGTTTCCTTTTTAGACACCTTCAACGTACCTCTACATAAGGCAAAAAGCTCAATGTTTTTTGAATTGGGGACATACTAACGTTGGGCATTAAGTAACTGAAGGAGGACACACGATGGATAAAGAAATGAATTATGGAAGTGATTATAAATTTATTCCTGCCTCTTCAATCGGAAGCGGTATGGGGATTGAAGTATTGCCTGATTTATTTTGTCACACTGTCCAAATCGTCAACATTTGTCTAGTCGGAGACCCGGAAAGCAATGATTTCGTTTTAGTAGATGCCGGGATGCCTAAGTCTGCGAATGAAATTATTTCTACCGCTGAAAAGCGGTTTAGCGCAAACAGCCGGCCGAAAGCGATCATTTTAACTCACGGCCACTTTGATCATGTGGGCGGGTTGATTGAACTAATCAAGCATTGGGACGTTCCGGTTTATGCTCATCAAATGGAAATGCCTTTTTTGACAGGCCAGAAAAGCTACCCGGAACCGGATCCTACGGTTGAAGGCGGCATGGTAGCGAAGATGTCTCCTATGTTCCCTAACGAACCGATAGACTTAGGAAACAACGTACAAGCGCTGCCTTCTGATGGAACGGTTCCCCATATGCCAGGGTTTAAATGGATTCATACCCCAGGACATGCGCCAGGTCACGTTTCATTATTCAGGGAAAAAGACCGGGCGTTAATCGCTGGAGATGCCTTCGTTACAGTCAAACAGGAATACCTATATAAGGTGCTCACTCAGGAACAGGAAATCAGTGGACCGCCCCGCTATTTAACAACAGACTGGAAAGCTGCCAAAGAATCGGTCATGAAACTAGACGCGCTGAACCCTGCCGTCGCCGTTACTGGTCACGGATTGCCCATGTCTGGCGACTTACTGACGACAAGCCTAAAAAAACTCGTTAACGAATTTGACCAGATCGCTGTGCCTGATTACGGAAAATATATAAATTAAACTGTCAAGCCCGTTACCTATATTGGTTAACGGGCTTTTTATTGAAAGTTTAATTCCACGCATAGAAAAGCAGGTCCTCTCATAAAGATCATAATGGTGTCATTATCATAATTGGGAGGGATGACGAGTGAACGGCAACCCCTATCCATATAAAGAAAACCAACCCCATAAGGGTTCAGGGAATAGGCCTGCGTTTAAGCGGCCAGGTATCTACCCTCTAAAGCAGATCATTCACTATAACCCGCCTGTTCGAGAAGTACCGCGTGCGCAATACCCAAGAATCAGTTCAAAAGCAGTGATGGGGCCGAATTCGTATGTATTTGGAGACGTATATGTCGATGACGATGTAACGATTGGCTGGAATAACCTGATTCGGGCCGATTCCTCCTCCCCGTATTACATCGGCAAGAAAACGAACGTGCAGGACTTTGTTTTAATCCACTGCCACCCGGGGCAGCACATTGAAGTAAACGGAAAGAAATATGGGGTGTATATTAGCGACGAGGTAAGCATTCTTCACCATGCACAGCCGCATGGCCCATTATTTGTAGGGCGAAACACCTTCATTGGCCAAGGAGTTTCCATTTATGGCGCAACTATTGGCAGCAACTGCGTGATTATGCATGGGGCTACCATTGCCGATCATGTCAACATCAAGGATGGGCGTTTTGTTGCACCCGGACAATCGGTCTGGAAGCAGGAAGAAGCGGATCAATTACCGCCTGTTCCATCTAAATTTAAACATCTTAACCAGGAAATTGTTGACCATTATTACCGTTTAGGAAAGTCATACAGAAAAAATACTCAACTATTTATTTAGATGAAAAAGGTGTCTGTCCCCCGCTGCGTTCATCCGTTCACGCAGCTGGAGGCAGGCACCTTTTTTGTTTATGAGCCAAATGGATATTCTCTTTCTTCCGTTTGAACAGAAATCCATTTGGTCGTTGTGAATTCATGAAGGGCCCATTCCCCTCCGTAGCGGCCTAATCCGGAAGCCTTTTCACCTCCGAAAGCGACGATTGGCTCGTCATTCACGCCTTGGTCATTGACATGGATCATCCCTGTGACAATTTGTTTAGATACCTCCACCCCATGTTCAATCGACCCGGCATGCACAGCGCCGCTCAATCCATATTCACTGTCATTGGCCACCTTGATTGCTTCCTCTTCATCCTCTACCACAATCACGCCTACCGCAGGTCCAAAGATTTCTTCCTGGGCAATGGGCATGTCATTCGTGACGTCGGTGAGAACGGTCGGCGCAAATACATTCCCCTCTACCTCACCCTGCAAAGCATATTTCGCCCCTTGCTGGATGCTGCGATCAATTAAATCCTGAATGCGATCCACCTGTTTATGATTAATTAACGGGCCCACCACCACATCTTCATCAGCAGGGTTTCCATATTTAATTCTCGAAGCCTTTTCCACCAGTTTAGTGAGGAACTCTTCATAGACGGGGCGTTCCACTATAATCCGGTTTAACGACATACAGATTTGACCGGCGTTCAGGAACTTGCCGAATGCCGCAGAGTTAGCCGCTCTTTCTACATCTGCATCCTTCAATACAATCATGGCATTATTGCCGCCCAATTCTAATGCAACACGCTTGAGATGCCGGCCGCAAAGCTCCCCGATATGTCTTCCAACAGGGGTGGATCCTGTGAAGGAGATAATTTGCGGGATCGGATGCTCCACAAACGCATCCTTAATTTCAGAAGAGCTGCAAACCGTAATATTCAATAACCCTTTAGGGATGCCGGCATCCTCAAACAACTTCCCCATGAAAAGGCCGCCTGAAATCATCGTCTGCATATCCGGCTTGATGACCACTCCGTTGCCAGCAGCTAAAGCCGGCGCAAGAGAACGCATCGTTAAGTGGAACGGAAAATTAAATGGACTGATGATCCCTACGACTCCTGCAGGGTTGTGATAGACGCGGTTTTCTTTCCCTGGAATCACAGACGGCATAATTTGGCCATGCATGCGAAGCGGGAACGTGGAAGCTTCCTTCATAATCCCGATGGCCGCTTCAGCTTCTAGGTTCGCCTTAATGTGTGAGGCTCCGTTTTCCGCTATTAAAATTTGGACTAATTCCTCCTTGCGCTCCTTCACCAATTCAACGGCCTTTTCCATAATCGCTACCTTTTGATAGGCGTTGACTTGCTCCCACTCTTTTTGAGCTTTCTTAGCTGATTGATACGCTTCATCAATATCCGCTGTATTCGCTAACCGGATGGTCGCTAGCGTCTCTTCATTGAAAGGGTTTTTATCTTCATATATTCTCTCGCCGTTTCCCTCTCTCCATTGCCCTCCAATAAACTGCTTATCCCATTGTTTATACATGTGACATTCTCCTTTCTGCCATAAAGTTATCTTCTTCGTCTAGCTGAAGCCCACCAGGCGATGGCGCCGGCTGCGGCCACGCTTGTAAGGATTGGGTGCTTGGCCGCTTTCACGTACATACTTCCGGACCGGATCCAGCCAACGTTCGTTCCTCTCTCATGCATGCCATAGCCTGCGTGATACAGGGCACTTGCTTCAGGCGGGTTAGAAGGCCTGTCAGCATGCTGGGTTGGATACATGATGACCTCCATCAACTTATCCGTCAGGCGCGGCACAAGCGCTCCAAGAAGCTGCAGGGCTTTAGCCTGCGAACCGATATACATGTCCCTTTTCGGGTTTTCCGCCGCATAAAGGATAGCTTCCGCTACCGCTTCAGGCGGGTAAATCATTCCTCTATGGGCCGGTTGCTGATCTAGATAGCTTCTGGCGTGCTCATTGTAAGGCGTGTCGATTCGCCCAGGGTGAATCAGCGTAACGGAAACAGGCACTTTTTCCCTTTCCAGCTCCATTCGGATGCTTTCCGTCCAGCCATGCACCGCAAATTTAGCCGCCGCGTAAGTGGATTGGATGACGGTTCCTCTGTCTCCAAACAGACTTCCTACATTGATCAGGGCGCCAGGAATCGTCCTGTTCTTGAAATGGTTAACAGCGGCTTTCGTTCCGTACACGACGCCCCAAAAGTTCGTCTCAAACATGCGCTGGATGTCTTCGTTGCTCACCTCCATCGCATGCCCGTAGATGGATACGCCCGCGTTATTCACCCACGTATCAAATCCCCCGAATTCCTTAATCGCCGTTTCAGCGATCCGGTTCACATCTTCTTCACGGCCCACGTCCGCTTTCACATAGATAGCTGAGTGGCCCTTTCCCTTCAGCTCATTCACTAATTCCTTTAACGCTGCTTCATTTCTCGCCGCTGCTACTACTTTCGCTCCCTGTGAAGCAGCCATTCGTGCGGTCACAAGACCAATCCCGCTCGAGGCCCCTGTAATGACGATGACTTGATCGCTTAATTTTTTTAACAATGTCCTTTCACCTCATCCAATTCTTTAATAAATCAAACACAAAAAGAGAGAAGCCTTTTATAGCTTCTCTCTTTTTCATACTTCTATGTTGTTCCTTATTCTTGCTCACCTATTTTGAACTTGTTTAAATATCTGATGTTTAGTCCACCCTTATACCGTTAGGAGGTTGATTCTAGTGCAATGGTTTACAGATTATTTGTGGACGCCTTTTGTGGTATTTGCGCTAGGATACTTATTAGTTCAAATATCCGGAAAAAGATCTGTTGCCCAAATGGATAGCTTCGATCTTATCTTTATTATGTTTATAGGCACAACTATTTCCGAGCCCATTGTTTCTAAAAACAACTGGGAAGCGCCCTTTGCAGCCAAGTGACCTTAATATACAGTCATCCACCACAACTTAAATTTATTGAAAAAGATTCGGACTGGCTGTTTATGCAAATGCAGGCGCACAATTTAAGTAAAAAGGATCTCGGTTCTATTACTCTCGCCGCTTACAACCAGCAAGGAATGGTGGAGTTTGATACAACCAGTGAAAAAGAGAAGAATAAAGAGGTCTACAACTATAAACCAGGAAATGAGAATTAAGACTTCCTGTTTCTGTTAAACACGATGATTTATAAACCAGCAAACGGAAATCCCATCTGTATTGTTCAAGTAATGGGCACACGTTATGGTTAACCAGGATTCGATAAAAGAAAGAAGCGGATGGCTGTACATGAAATCATGCAAAGCCATCCGTTATGACTAGTTAAGATCGAAGCTTTCCCCCACGTTGCCCTACCGATGAATCTTTTAATCAGCCTCTCATTTACTCGAGAGCGTTAAGTGTGATCTTAGCGGCCTGTGCAATCAGCTCATCATCATACGCCGCATCCTCCGTATGATGTCTAGACAAGACCGCCATGACAATTGGCTTTCGATTTGGCGGCCAAACTCTGCCAGGATTCAATAATAGCCTATCTGTAAGGTCCAATTATGATAAAATCAAACCAATTAAGTTATGAATCTCATATACGAAATATAATAGTAGCTCATAATAAAAATTGTTAGAAAGCCATTAAAATAAAGGGGAAGGATATAAATGGTCGAATTAAGGGATTGGAAAACTAGTGCTTGTGGGCAAAAATTTATAGCTTCTTTTAGCGGAGGAAAGGACAGTAGCTTAGCTCTATATAAAGCTATGATGGTTGGAGAAGCGGTTGGACTAATCGTCATGCTAGAGGAAGAAGGGAAACGTTCTAGATCTCATGGAATGCCTCCGGAACTCATACATGCCCAAGCTAAATCTATAGGTTTGCCCGTATATACTGCAGCTGCAAGTTGGACAGATTATGAAAAAATATTTATAGGTCTTTTAGAAAAGGCTAAAAATCAAGGAGCAGATGTGTTAGTAACCGGAGACTTAGATATGCCTGCACACGGCTGTTGGCATGAAAAGGTGACGAAGTATGCAGGGTTAAAGCTTGGGATGCCCTTATGGCAAATGAACCATCATGATGTTGTGAAAGAGTTCATCGATTTAGGATTTGTAACGATAATTGTAACTGTAAATTTATCACTTGGAATGCGAGAGGACGATTTAGGGAGAACGTTAACTCATGAATACGTGAAGGAGCTCGAAGCACGTGGTATTGATCCCTGCGGAGAAGGTGGAGAGTTCCATACAACAGCGCTAGATGGTCCCATCTTTAAACATCCTATTTCAGTGCGTAAATGTGAGGTTTATAAGGACGGAGAATATGCCTTTTTACCATTGGAGCTAGATTAGTAACTTAATAAATATAGCTGTATGTTTTAATCATATCGGAGCTTTCCCCGTATTATCTAAGTACTTTATAAATCTCTTAAATGGTTCTATCACTCCAAAGTTTTTATCAAGCAAAATTCAAAAAGCTGGTTTCCCATTTGAAACCAGCTTGAACATGTAATTATCCCATTAAAACATCGTTTGCTGAAGAGCGGATTTCAATTTCTTTTGTAAGGCTCTCTATCCAACTACCCAAGAAAATCCGGCTCTTCTCTTAAAACCTCATCGTATAATGGTTGGAAGTTCCCTTTTCCTGCGACTGGCAGGCCAATTTGTTTCGCTGTCAGCTCCGCGTGCTCTTTCTCAATGAGAATGGGACTTCCAATTTGCTCCGCCATGATTTGCGTCTTGCAGGCCTCTTCCATGGATACGAACCACCAAACCGCTTCCTCTACCGTTTGTCCGACTGTTAACAGCCCGTGGTTTTGCAGGATAACGGCTTTGTAGTTACCGAGCGCCTCAGCAATGCGCTTGCCTTCCTCTAGTTCATAGACGACACCGGTAAAGTCATTAAAGAGCCCGTGATCGTTATAAAAGGCACAGCTGTCCTGGGTGATCGGGTCAAGCAGCCGGCCGGTTGTCGACCATACCTTTCCATAAGGAGAGTGGGAATGAGCAGCCGCTGCGGCATCCGGTCTCGCTTGGTGGATTTGGGAATGGATCGCAAAAGCGGCCCGGTTAATCGGCTTCTTCCCTTCCACTATCCTTCCTTCGTGATTCACTAAGATTAAATCAGACACTTTGATTTGACTAAAGCTCGTCATAAACGTATTCACCCAAAAATGATCGGTAAACTCCGGATCACGGACGGTAATGTGACCCGCAACGCCTAAATTCAGCCCCCGGCGAGCTAAAATCCGAAACGAGGCAGCCAGCCGCTGCTTGCGGTAAAGGCGCTCCTCTTCATAATTTTTAAATGTTTGTTTGATGTCTATTTCTTCTGTATAGTCCTTAGCCATTATGATCTCTCCTTTTTATTTATTAATATCCTCTTGCTAGATCAATGTAATAAGGCGGTCGTTCGTTGCGCTTGTAGGCTTCCCAGTTGAGTGCGACCTTGTCAATTGCCCGGTCGAAAAACCGCTCCGTCACTGCGGCTACGTGTGGGGTAAGAATCAGGTTCTCGACCTCCCACAGCGGGTGATCCGCCGGCAAAGGCTCAGGATCGGTAACATCAATCGCCGCTCCTTTGATATCGCCGGCACGCAAGCTTTCGATCAGCTCCTCTGTGTGAATCAATGTCCCGCGGCCCACGTTAATGAGATAGGCACTGTCCTTCATCGCCTGGAATTCTTTCTTGCCGAAACAGCGGTACGTTTCCTCTGTGGCCGGAAGCAAAAGAACGACAAAGTCGCTTTTCTTCAATACCTCCAGCTTCTGATCCATCGTATACATGTCATCGAAGTGATGCTTCCTTTTCCCGCTCGTATTCACCCCAATGACGTTCATCCCTAGAAATTTACAGCGCTCCGCAATGACTTGGCCAATTTTTCCGGCACCGAAAATCGCCACCGTTTTTCCGTATATCTCTCCATCCAGCTCTCGCCGGTTCCACTCTCTCACCGTTTGGGACTTTTTATATTTAGGAATTGCTCTCGTAAAATAAAGCAGCATGCTGAGCACGTATTCGGACAGCGGAATACTATGAAAATCTTGAATGTTTGTCAGCAGGATCCCCCGCTTCTGCAGTTCCTTCATCGGAATCAGTTCCACTCCTGACTGAAACACTTGAATCCATTTCAAGGATGTCATTAAATCAAGCGTGTCCGCATTCACTTGCTTTCCGTAAGTAATCAGGATTTCAATTTGATCAATAGGCACCCGTTCATTCAGTATATCCCGCTCGACCAGGACCTCCATCGGATGCACCAAGTCCGCTATTCTCTTTACATACTTTTCATCTATTTCATGCGGCAGCGAAATTAATAGCACTTGTCTCACCCTTTACTCATTTGAATACGGCATTCACCCCTTCAAAATGAATGCTCACTGTCTTTTTGCAAATCCCATGCCATGTCCCGTAATAGAAATCCTTTCTTTTTAGAGGTATACCGGCTCAAAAAAGGAGAAATTTGGCGCATTCTCCTCCTTTCTGATCCGTTTTTAGATCATATTTTTATAAATGGATCATTTCACTCCTTGGATTCTTCTGTTATGATCTGTTTATGAATCAAAAATAAGGAAGAAAGGCGGGTGAAGACGGCATGGAAATGGCAAATGAAGATGTTTTTCGTATTTTAGATGCTGTACATGATGGGTTTTATATTACAGATGCCAACGGAACGACCGTTTGGGTAAGCAAAACAAGCTGTGAGATGTTAAACAAGACACGGGAGGAGTTAATAGGAAGAAATGTGTGGGATCTTGAGAAGGAAGGATTGTTCTCCCCTTCTGTCAACCGGCTCGTTCTGCAAAAGAAGGAGAATATTTCCGTTATCCAAACGATTAAAGGCCACCATCAGAAATGGCTTGTGAGCGGGTATATCGTCGAGGATGAAAGCGGCGGCATTAAATGGGTGATTACCCACGGAAGAAGCATTACGCAAGATCTGCTTTCCACCACCCAGCACGCCGAGGTAGAATCCATTCTTAACCGGTACGTGCAGGAACTGAGACACCTGCAGCTCAAAAAAGAAAAAAAGGAGAAGACCCACCAGCTGATCGGAGACACTCCTGCCTTTAAAAAGCTCATTGAACAAGCAGAAAAAATCGCCTTATCTGATGCATCCGTGTTACTCACCGGCGAAACGGGCTCCGGGAAAAATGTGTTCGCCAGCTATATTCATAAATTAAGCGAGCGGCATGGCGGTTCTTTCATCCAAGTGAATTGCGGCGCGATCCCCGAAAGCCTCTTTGAATCAGAGCTGTTCGGCTACAAAAAAGGGGCCTTTACCGGTGCATCCGGAAAGGGAAAGATTGGATTAGTCAAGGTCGCAGAAGGCGGAACTCTGTTTTTAGATGAGATCGGGGAGCTGCCCCTGCACCTTCAAGTAAAGATTTTGCAGCTCATTCAAGATAAGACCTATTTGCCGATTGGGGAGGTGTACCTTCACAGTGCTGATGTACGTATTATTGCGGCTACCAACCGGAACCTATTGGAGCTTGTAGAGAAAAACCAATTTCGAGCCGACTTGTTTTACCGGTTAAATGTACTATCGATGAACATTCCTGCCTTGCGGGAGCGGCCGGATGATATCTTTCGATTGATTCAGCACTACATGGACATATATAACGAGAAATACAAAACCAATAAAACGCTGTCAAGAGAAGCCCTCACTGCTTTGCAGGCTTATTCGTGGCCGGGGAATATACGGGAGCTGGCCAATACAGTTGAGCGCATCATGATCATGTCAGACCAGGACCAGATTGAACGGGAGGAGCTGCCTGAAAGCATTCAAGCAAGTAATAAGCTTTCAAGCTTTATCCAGCCAGCCGCCAAACAGAACCTGCCGCTTCGGGAATACTTGGACGAAGTGGAGAAGGAATTTATCCTTCACAAGCTGAAGCAGGCCAAGACAACACGGGAAGCAGCGAAATTAGCGGGAATCCCCCAGTCTACGTTAATGAGAAAGATCCAAAAACACGGGCTGAATAAATAATAAAAAAACAAGCGGTCTCAAGGAACGGGCTTTGAGACCGCTTGTTTTGCTTTTTCTCCGCTGATAGACGGCTTTTTCGCTTATTCCGCTTTCGCTGTCACCTTTTTCTCCTTCTTCCTCTTTCTTTTTTTCATCGCCTTTAACAAATAGCCGCCTTTGAATTTTCGTGGTTCATAAGAAATAATGAACGCCTGCGGCTCAAATTCTTCGATCAATTCATACAAGCCCTCTTCCTGATTTCGTTTCGTTAACACCTCTAGTTTATACCGGATACTGTCCCGGCCTTCCCCGCCGAATACAGTCACCCCGTATCCTTCCTCCCTTAATTGATCGATGAGCGGCTGGTTTTTAGAAGGAAGATTCACTTGAATCGTCGTATATCCGATGGCCAAGTGCTCTTCAATCGCTGTGCCTATTAAGATGCCTGCCCCAAAGCCGACCGCGTAAACGAACATGCTCATGAAGCTCTGTTCGCCGTTGAATACAAGAGACAGGCCGAATACATAGATTAACGATTCTAGAAATCCTAACATCGCAGCCTGCATCCGCAGCTGCTTGACAAGAAAAATAGTGCGGATCGCGAAACAAGGAACGTACAAGAGCTGTAAAAGGAGAATCAATAGGATGCTTTTCACAGTGCGACTCCTCTTTTCATTTATTGGCCAGTGGATGGTTATCACCAATCCATGGATGAGCGAGCCTTCCCTTCCTTTAGAGCTAGCCTACATAATAATATATGGCGCATGCATATTCGTCAGCACCATAGATGGGATAAACACGAAAAGCACAGCCTTATGATACATGCTGTAAGGCAGCTTGTTTTTTGTTAATCATTTCTTCTAAGAAGGAAGACCAGAACCCTTATAGCCACCCATACAAAAAACCAGCTAAAGATGATTCTAGCTGGCCTTCGATCGTATTTAAACTGAACGGCTTTTCCTAGCTATTGAGGTCATACCTTTTGCCGGTAACTAAATAGTACACGTTTTCGGCAATATTGGTACAGTGGTCCGCGCCTCTTTCTAAAAAGCGGCAAACAAAAGCAAACTGGGTGACTTGTGGAAGTGTGTCCGGACGGGTTTGATTGAGGGAGAGGTAGCTTCTGATCGTTTCTCCGTACAGGTCGTCCACCCTGTCATCCATTTCCGCCACTCTTCTAGCCTTTTCAATATCTTCCTCCTGAAATGCCCCCAGCGACAAAGTCAGCATTTCCTCCAGCATGCGGTGCATCTCTCGAATGTTGTCGAGAGACTGGATATGAGGCTCATCCCCAATCCGGATCGTGGACTTCGCGATATTGACCGCGTAATCTGCAATCCTTTCGACAGCCGTTGCGATTTTAATCACTCCGATAATTCGGCGCAAATCCGATGCGACGGGCTGCTGCTGGGCGATACACCAAACCGCCATATCGTTGATTTCTTCCTCCAGCATATTCGCTCTTGCGTCATCTTCCATCACTTCTAAAGCCAGCTCTACGTTTTGTGTTTCCAAGGCTTCCATGGAACGGCGCAATGCCTGTTGAGTGAACCCGCCCAGTTCCATTAGCTTGTCCTGAAGATTATTTAATTGAACGGCAAAGTTTTTTCGAATCGTCATCCTTACATCCCCCTCTTCCTTGTACCTCGAGCCGAGTATATGTGCATCCATTAACCAATCAGCCGAATCTTCCCGTGATATAATCTTCTGTTCTCCGGTCATCCGGTTTGGAAAACAGTTTGCCGGTATCCGAGAACTCGATCACTTCTCCATTGAGAAAGAAGGCGGTCTTATCAGAGATCCGGGCGGCCTGCTGCATGTTGTGTGACGATAATAATGCTGTAATCTTTTTTTAAGTTTTGCATTAATTCTTCCACCTTCAGCGTAGACACCGGGTCGAGTGCAGAGGTCGGTTCATCCATTAAAATCACATCAGGCTCAATGGCTAGGCAGCGGGCAATACAAAGCCTCTGATGCTGACCGCCAGACAGCCCGTACGCATTCTCATTCAAACGGTCTTTGACCTCATCCCAAAGCGCTGCCCCTCTTAAGCTTTTTTCCGCCATGTAATTGAGAGTCTTTTTGTCGCGGATCCCGTGAACCCTGGCGCCGTATACGACGTTCTCATACACGGATTTAGGAAACGGATTGGGCTTTTGAAAGACCATTCCCACCTTCGTTCGCAGTTCTTCCACCCTGTAGGCATCATCCAAAATGTCTTTCCCTCTGTAGGAAATCTCCCCGGATGTTCTGGCCCCCTGTACAAGCTCAATCATTCGGTTCAATGTCTTAATATACGTGGATTTCCCGCAGCCTGAAGGACCAATAATAGCTGTCACGTCATTTTCCATAATATCAAGATGAATGTTTTTCAAAGCATGATGATTCCCATACCATAGATTTAAATCCCTCGTCCTGTACACGACATTCTTATGTCGTTGGTCCGATGATCGTGCCTGCTTTATCGTCTCTGGTCGCTTCGTTCTCTGTTCTTCCTTTCCCCGCCGTTTTACCGCCGTTGTCTCGGCCATTATATACCTCCTTTTCTAAATTATAAGAAAATTTAATACGGGTTGGCAATTGAATACCGCCAAATGAATAGCGATCTCAGTATAAACGTTCCCGAAGCTGAGGGAGTGAAACACTTCCACAATACAAAAAGACCGTCGGTACATAATAATACCGGCGGCCTTCTTACAAGTTCCCCGAACGCAACAGCCTATGCTTGTTCAAAATATCACGATAACGTATTAGGCTTTCCCCTGATTCATTTCATAATAGCCTTTCTCTACTTCCACATACTGCTTTGTGTACTGGTTAAATTCCTGCATAATCTCGCCCATTTCCTGGCTGCGTTTGTTCATCTCATCAACCTGTTCATCAAGGGTTTCGATGCTGAGCTTTCCGTCTGCAAGATGTTGATAAAACGACTTCTGTAATGCCAGGTTTTCATGGTAATCTTCAAAAAAGGCATCCATCAGCTCTTTTCGTTTGTTCATAATTGTGAGCAGTTTTGATGCTTGATTCTTTTGATGTTCATCTTGAATCCTTTTGATATTCTTCTCCATCTTCACTGACTTCTCGTAAGCCTTTTGGAAGTTTTCTTTCGCTTCTTCTAATAACTTCTGTTGTTTTTCCGTGTAGGTGTTGGCTTCCTCTATCTTTTCGTGAATAACGTCCTCATCATGGATGTCAAGGTCAATGAGGTCCATGTATACGAGCTGCGCCTTTTTTCTAGCTTCATATAGTTCTAGTTGATTCGCGACAAAATGCTGTTCAAACTCTGCAGATTCCTTTACTGCTTCGTGTATTTTGGCCGCCTGCTTTTCATCAGAATGACAGCCCGTGAGAAACACAGCAACACTTAACATAACCGCAAATGCTAGCAGTCTATTCAATCAACCTCACCCCCTGCCGCTACGCCAGAGGCCGGATAGCAGCGCCCATCACATGAGAAGGTTAATGGTGGCAGATCGCTAGTCAATACCTTCGTTTTATAGCCTTCTTTCTTAATATACGATAGTAAGTCTGGTAAATACTTTATGGTCTCCGGCTTATCATGAAGAAGGACAACGGGAGTTTTTCCTTCCTGCTCCTTCTTCTCTATTTTTTCAATCGTGTGCTGAACATAGCGTTCATCTCTTAATTCCCAGTCAAGACTGTCTACATTCCAATCCCAAACGATAAAGTCATTCTGATCCAGTATGTAGCGCATGTCTTCCGTTAAATACGGAATACTTCCATAAGGCAGACGGATAAGGTCCGAACGTACCCCTGTTACGTCCTCCAAAACTTTCTGATTCTCTATCATTTCTTCTGATGGAGCAGATGGACTGCTGTAAAGCTTTCCTGCATCGTGTGTCATGCTGTGAAGGGCAAGTCCAAAACCTTCCTCATGCATGCGGTTTACCACTTCAGGATATTCTTCTATCCTTGGGCCCACCATGAAAAAGGTGGCTTTCATTTCATACTCGTCTAAGAGGTCTAGTAATTGGTCTGAAACATTGGTTGGCCCATCATCAAACGTAAGGTAAATCGCATGCTCCTCTTGATCTATCTTATTTTGCCTGGCCACCTCTTTTTCTCGGGCAGCTTCTCTTTCTTCGCTTTCCTTTTCAATAATCGATTGGCTTAACGTGGAATCAGCAAAAGCTGCCACTGGCTCTGAAGAAAACGACAGCACGTCCAGTGAATTCTCTATGTTAAAGTCCCCTTCGTTTATTGCTTTCTTTTCGTCATGACCGGCCAATCCGGATAATAGTACAATCATGATGGTTAAAAGAATGGAAACCGCAATTTTCCCCCTCGTATTTAGCCTCTTGCGCCTGCGCACTCTCTGATCCTCCCTATTGCTAGTCTTATATATTTCTACAAAATTTGCATTAAAGGTGTCATGATATCGTTCTGCTGCTAAGTTTTGCATTCAAACGATTCCATCCTACTACCTAACATACCATAACTATAGACCCATTTGAAGAAAATATTGGTAATAAAGGTTAGATTTTCTTTCGATCTTCGGCTGGCGCAGGCCTGCTCAAAATAAACAGCCAGCCACCGGTACAATACCGGCAACTATAGGCTTGCTGGCAAGAATGCCGCCCGTCATAAATCCTTGATTTAGGGGGACTTTAAATAAGGGTCATTCAAAGGGATATCTGACAATAAGGTATTTATCGTTTCTTACGATCATCATGAAGGAGGAAGCTTCAAATGGGCAATCGTTTTGATGGAAAAGTCGTGTTAATTACAGGGGCGGGATCTGGTTTAGGTCAAGCCTCTGCTTTGCAATTAGCAAAGGAAGGCGCAAAGCTTTCACTCGTTGATGTAAATGCTGCCTCGTTGGAAGAAACTAAAAGTAAGGTGTCAGAAGTTGCCCCAAACGCAGAAGTACTGCTGATCACGGCGAATGTGGCAGATGAGAAAGCGGTTGAAAACTATGTCAATGAAACAGTGGAGAAGTTCGGGAGAATCGATAGTTTCTTCAACAACGCAGGAATCGAAGGAAAACAAAATCTAACCGAGGATTTTGGTATTGATGAGTTCCAAAAAGTCGTTAGCATCAACTTAAACGGTGTGTTTTATGGGATGAAATACGTATTAAAAGTGATGAAAGAACAAGGCTCCGGCTCGATTGTGAATACGGCTTCTGTTGGCGGAATTCGCGGGGTAGGAAATCAATCCGGCTATGCAGCCAGCAAGCACGGCGTGGTCGGGTTAACAAGAAACTCGGGTATTGAATATGGTCAGTATGGCATCAATATCAATGCCATTGCCCCGGGCGCCATCATGACACCGATGGTCGAGGGATCATTAAAACAAATGGACCCCTACGACTGGGAAGAAGTAGGCAAACAATTCGTTGAGCCAAATCCGATGAAGCGTTTCGGCAAACCCGAAGAAGTCGGTTATTTAGTGGCCTTCCTGCTGTCTGACCAGTCCAGCTTCATCAATGCAGCGGTTATCCCAATCGACGGCGGGCAGTCTTATAAATACTGAGAATAAAGCGGGATGAATAGATCATCCGTATGGGATTCAACCTTTGTGAGTCCTGCCGCTTCAAACTCGTCTACTTCCGGCGGGCATGATTGAGACGTTATGTTGACAGCCTCGCGCAAATCAAAGGTGGCCATATTGTAGACGAATTCTCCTGTCTGCTCAATATTGACCGCCGTATCCTTTCTTAACTGTTCATCCCGTTGATTGATCGCAATCATCACACGCGGCGGATCAAAGCTTAAGTTTTGAAACTGGCTGTACGGCGCAAGGTTAGCAACCCCATCCTTGCTGATAGTGGAAATCCACCCAATCGGCCTTGGCACGACACAGGATTTAAAGGGCGTATACTTTAATCCATGATCATTCTCACTTGGCTTGTAATGCATGCTTCCATCCCCTTTTTAAAAATAGCATTAGAAATTGTTGATAAAATATTCTGAATAATTTAAACCCTTTTATCATCGTATAGCAAACTCCGTTACCTGTAAAATGTTTCACCCTAATTTTCATAAAAAGCTCGAGGCATACAACATTTCAGGCACATTATCTCCCCTTCCAATGGAACAGGCTCAGCTGCAAAAGCCTGCTTTGTCTTCTCATTAAACGTGTGAGAGTAATTATTAATTACCGTGCAAAATGAGAAATTTAACCTCACCCGCTCTCCTGCAAAACACCGTCAATTGCGCGTTTCTTATTCCTTCCCTCTTTCTAGGCTGGTTCTTTAAAAATCCAGGTTGCAAAAAACATTGTCGTTTTTTGTTGACAAAACAATCACTTTCTAATAATAATTATTATAAATAAAAAATCACAACAATTTAGTTATCACTTTAAATTGTTATGGTTTTTTTAAAAAATAAGGAGGAATTGGATTATGTCTTTAATCGGAAAAGAAGTACAACCATTTACAGCACAAGCTTACAGAAACGGAGATTTTCTTGAAGTAACAGAAAACGACTTCAAAGGTCATTGGAGTGTCGTTTGCTTCTACCCAGCAGACTTTACATTCGTTTGCCCAACTGAGCTTGAAGATCTTCAAGAACAATATCCTGCACTTCAAGAGCTTGGCGTTGAAGTATTCTCTGTTTCAAGAGATTCTCATTTCACACATAAAGCATGGCACGATACATCAGAGGCGATCGGCAAAATTACTTACACAATGATTGGTGACCCTGCACACGTTCTTTCTCGCAACTTTGATGTGTTTATTGAAGAATTAGGTCAAGCGGATCGCGGTACATTCATCATCGATCCTGATGGTGTCATCCAAGCGGTTGAAATTAATGCAGATGGCATTGGCCGTGACGCAAGCACGCTTATCAACAAAATTAAAGCAGCACAATATGTTCGCAACAACCCAGGTGAAGTTTGCCCGGCTAAATGGCAAGAAGGCGAAGAAACACTTAAGCCAAGCCTTGACCTTGTAGGTAAAATTTAAGGAGGCCGATGATTTATGGCACTGGACGCGGAAATTAAGTCACAATTAAACCAGTATCTTCAACTACTAGAAAACGACATTGTGCTTAAAGTCAGTGCAGGTTCAGATGACGTCTCAAAGGAAATGCTAGCTCTCGTTGATGAGCTAGCTTCCCTGTCATCTAAAATCACTGTCGAACAAGCAGAATTAACTAGAACACCAAGCTTCAGCATCAATCGTGTCGGTGAAGAAACTGGCATCACATTTGCCGGTGTCCCGCTAGGACATGAATTTACTTCTTTAGTTCTAGCCCTGCTGCAGGTGAGTGGACGAGCTCCGAAAGTAGAGCAAAATGTAATTGATCAAATCAAAAGCATTGACGGCGAGTATCACTTTGAAACATACGTCAGCTTAACTTGCCACAACTGCCCGGACGTTGTACAAGCACTGAACATTATCAGTGTGCTTAACCCTAACGTTACGCACACGATGATTGATGGAGCTGCCTTTAAAGAAGAGGTGGAAAGCAAAAATGTGATGGCCGTACCAGCTGTTTTCTTAAATGGCGAGTTCTGGAACGGCGGTCGTATTTCTCTTCAAGAAATTCTCGCTAAATTGGGCGAAGGCTTAAGCGCGGAGGATTTCAAAGATAAAGATCCGTACGATGTCCTTGTGGTTGGCGGCGGACCAGCTGGCGCAAGTGCAGCTATCTATGCGGCACGTAAAGGAATCCGCACAGGAATTGTGGCGGAACGCTTTGGTGGACAGATCCTTGACACACTAAGCATTGAAAACTTTATCAGTGTCAAAGCGACTGAAGGACCTAAGCTTGCACAGGCTCTTGAAGAGCATGTTAAAGAATACAATATTGACGTCATGGATTTACAGCGTGCGAAGCGTTTAGAAAAGAAAGACCTCTTCGAAGTGGAGCTTGAAAATGGAGCGGTTCTGAAGAGTAAAAGCGTGATCATTTCAACAGGTGCCCGCTGGCGGAATATTAACGTCCCTGGCGAACAGGAGCTTAAAAACAAAGGCGTCGCTTACTGCCCTCACTGTGATGGTCCATTATTCGCAGGCAAGGACGTAGCGGTAATTGGCGGCGGCAACTCTGGCGTTGAAGCGGCGATTGACCTGGCAGGGATTGTGAAACATGTCACAGTTCTTGAATTCGGCCCAGAGCTAAAAGCGGACCAAGTTCTGCAGGAGCGTCTTCACAGCCTGCCGAATGTAACGGTTATCACGAACGCTGCCACTCAAGAAATTACCGGCACTGATAATGTAACTGGCCTTACTTACACTGATCGTGAAACAGGCGAGGAAAGCCATATCGAATTACAAGGCGTATTTGTCCAAATCGGACTTGTGCCAAATACGGAATGGCTAGAGGGTACACTCGAGCGCAACCGTATCGGTGAAATTGTGGTAGATAAGCGTGGAGCGACTACGTTACCTGGCGTATTTGCTGCAGGAGATTGTACAGACAGCGCTTATAACCAGATCATCATTTCCATGGGCTCAGGTGCGACAACCGCATTGAGCGCCTTTGACTACCTTATTCGAAATTAATATTGAACATAAGCAGCAGGCTCTCGGTTTCACCGTTCTTTAGGCCATTTAAAATCCCTCCAACAATTTTAAATATCGCATAAAAACGGTGAAACTAGGAGACGTCAGCTGATGACATAAAATATAATTTCAGCATATTTGATTTCAGAAAATCACTGCCCTGTCCAACCAGACAAGGCAGTGATTTTCTTTTTTATCTTTAGTTTTTCTGGCTGGAAACAGATCGTTAGAATTGATAACTTCTAAACACTTAAAACTGAACAGGCTCGCCTATACAAATCCGGTCTCTTTCCTCATAAAACGGCTGCAGGTAGTGCTGTTCATACGCATAGCTTGCTTTAAATAACAGGTCCTCCCGATGTTTCTTTCCAACGAGCTGAATGCCGATCGGCAGCTTGTCGCTTGAATAGCCAACTGGAAGGCTCATCGCCGGGTGCCCCGTAATATTAAACAAGCTCGTATAGCGGATCATACAGTTAAAGATCGGCTCAGGCTTCCCGTTAAAGAGAACCTCCTCCACCCCAATCGGCTTTGTTACGGCAGGCACAGTCGGGGTCACCAACACATCAATGTTAGCGAATACGTTATCCACCTGCTGCGAAATGTTAGTGCGTTCCTTTAAGGCAGTAATGTAATCTACGCTTTTAATTTCTGCGCTCGCCTCCAGGACACCGCGAACGTCAGCGCCGTATTGATCTATGGAGCGCTCCATTCTATCTTTATGAATATATACCGCTTCGCATCCCGCCAGCGTGAAGGTATGCGGAAGTGCCGCGTTCGCCATAGACATGTCTACATCTATTAAAATAGCACCTAACTTTTCCAGGCGTTTCAGCGACTCTTCAAATTGGGCTTTTACTTCGCTCTCGATACGCTCATTAAAATAGTTCACTGGTACGCCCACTCTTAATCCTCGAATGTCGGTAGTTAAATCCTCTTCATAGCTGGTATCGGTCAGCGCCTTCATTACTAACGCGTTGTCTTCTACATTCGCTGTAATCGGGCCGATATGATCGAGTGACCAGGAGATATTAAAAACACCCTTTGAATCTAATAAATCATATGTAGGCTTCAATCCGACTAAGCCGCAGGAAGCGCTCGGAATACGAATCGACCCGCCCGTATCCGTACCGATGGATACAACCGACATGTTGGCCGCTACCGCAGCCGCCGAACCGCCGCTTGAGCCGCCAGGAGTGAATTCTGTATTCCATGGATTGCGGACAGGCCCATAGTGCGGGTTGTTCGAAGTGATGCCAAATGCATATTCGTGCAGGTTCGTCTTTCCAACGTTTACAGCGCCTGCCTGGTTCAATTGGACAACTACGCTGGCATTATCTTCAGGAACATGGTGACGATCAATTTCTCCCCCATACGTGGTAGGGATGCCTTTCGTATGAATAAAATCTTTATAGGAGACGGGAATCCCCTCTAATACTCGGATATCTTCACCAGACATTAACCTTTTTTCAACCGCTTCGGCATCCAACACGGCCTTCTCTTCTAAAATCGCAAGAAACGCATTGTAGCTGTCATTTTTCTTTTTTATGTCCTTCGTATACTCTTTGACAAACTCTGTCGGTGAAAATTCCTTCGCTCTAAACCCCTTATGAATCTCTTTAATGCTTAACCTTTTCAACTTCTCGCCCCCTAAGTTCAGAATTTTTACACTCTTATTATACCATAATAGGTAATAGTAAACTTAACTTAACACTTAGTTAAGCCTGCCTTAGAATCCTAACTAGGCCAATGACACTTCAACATGTCATTAGCCTGGTTAATATACATGGTTTTTTAGGGACAAAGTGAACGAAGGAAAGAACAAACAATCACTTTATACTGCTGCCTATAAACATGGAAGCATCCTGATTCATAAAAATGCGATGACCGTGATGAAATGTCTTCATTTCAATTGATGTAAACCCAACTTCGGCTAATCCTTTTTTCAGTTCTTCATGTGAAAAACCGTTATGAACGGTTGGATGATTGATGTTATCGTTTTTGTCAAAGTCAATAATGATGAGCTTGCCGCCATCATTTAAGATGCTGAACAGCTGTTGTAAAATCCTTTTAGTATCCGGAATGTGAAGAAGGACGAGTGACATTAAGACGATGTCTGCCTTAAGTTCAGGAGTCTCTTGAGTAAAATCTGAATGGAGAACTTTTGCGTTGGTCATTCCTTTTTGAGAAATTTTAGCTTTCGCCACCTCCAGCATTTGCTTGGATGAATCGACCAGCAACATAGAATCGACTAAATCTGATAGCTCTAAACTAACAAGGCCCGTCCCGCTCCCATAGTCTATTAGGGATTTTGATTGACTATTTTGTAATGCTGATCTTACTTCCTCGACGATCACTTTAGCTAATGCCATTCTTTCTTCCGTATCATATCTTTTGGCCAGCTGTTCAAAAACGTTATTTTCCATGTTCTACTCCCCTATTTATTAAAAATGAAGGCTGCATAGTGGTCATTCTAGCAAACTCACTACCTTAAAGATGCTTTCCCGCTCTTACCTCTTAGGCGGATTGCATATTAGGCTACCCCAGCTTATGAGACAGCCCCTTTCAAGCCTATTTTCTCTCTGCCTCTCCCTTTGACACCGGCTTGTCCATCACGGCCGAGATAAAAGCCAAGATGATCGCACCGATCAGGACGATAAATGGAGCATAGAACATCAGAAATTCCTGCATGCAGTGGTTCCTCCTTCCCTTCCATCAGGCATGTTCATCTTCCTTCCGCCCTCTTACATACTCCTTGTTAAACAAAAACAGCCGAAGCAGCAAGAAAAGCGACGGAATCAGCAGGCAAAAACCGAGGATAAATGCGATAACAAGCGCGGCAGCCATCGCCGTGTTCGTGAACCCGTCATAGATGGTCAGGTGCGGATAAAGCAAGTACGGATAATGTGAAATGCCGTATGCATAGAAAGCCAGCGCAAATTGGCCGATGAGGAGCCAGAACGCCAGTCCGTAGTTCTTCCGCTTCCACAAAAGCCACACCGTCCCAATAAAAAGCAGAAATGATAAAGCGAACATCCACCAGAGATCCAGCAAGCTCTCGTAGTGTTCCGTGTTGTGCGCACGAAGCTCCCATATAATCCCGGAAGCCGTGATGATGGTCGGCAATGACCAGATCAGTGCATACTTTCGAAGGAGGTCGGTCGCTTCCCGGTCGCCTGCTTCGTTGGCGTACCATGTGAGGAAGACGGCGGAAACATAAAGAACGGCAGCGATGCTCAGGACGACGATTGACCATGTAAGCGGACTCATGAAGAGCTCGCGGTAGTTGAGAATCGGCTGTCCGTCCACCATTTCAACAAAACCGCCCTCTGAGATCGTGAGAACAATCGACAGGGAAGCGGGCAGGAGAATGCCTGCTGCTCCATACATGAACGAATAGCCCTTGTGACCTCGTGCGCCATATGTTTCAAAGGCGTAGTACGAGCCGCGAATACCGAGAAGCAGGAGTGACAGGCTCAACGGGACAAGGAGAACCGTTCCATAATAGAAGGCCGTCGACGGGAAAAATCCGACAATCCCGACGAAAAAGAACACAAGAAAGACATTGGTGACTTCCCATACCGGCGAGAGATAGCGCTGAATGACGTTCGTCAAAATCCGATCCTTTCCGGTCAGGAGGCTGTAGGCGTTAAAGAACCCTGCGCCAAAATCAATGGAGCCAACGATCACATAGCCAAAGAGAAAGCTGATCAGCACCGTAATGCCTACAATTTCAAGTGTCATTCTTCATCACCGCCTTTTGTCTGTCGTTCTGCCGTCTTCTCCGCTTCACGGTCTAAAATTTCTCGTTCCACCGGGTTTTTTCGGAACATGCGGGTAAGGACGACGACACTGCCGACACCGAGAATTAAATACAAGAAGGCGAACAGGTACAGCATCGTGCCGACGTGTCCGCTTGTCGTGGCCGCTTCCGGTACTCTCATGAGGCCATGTAGAATCCACGGCTGGCGCCCGACTTCCGCATACCACCAGCCGGCTTCAATGGCGATAATGGTGAGCGGCCCGCCGGCGACGATCAGCCAGCGGAACCAGCGCGACTGGATAAAGGTCCAGTTCCGCTTCATCCCAATCCAGTACAGCCCCGATAGAAGGATCATGAACATCCCAATCGTGACCATCGTATCAAACAGATAGTGGACGTAAAGCGGCGGAATTTCATCCTCTGGAAATTCATTCAGTCCGGTGACTTCTGCTGAAGGATTGGAGTGCGCAAGAATGCTGAGTGCAAACGGAATTTTGATCGCATATTTGACTTCTTCCCCATCAAGCACACCATACAGCATAAGCGGCGCTTCTCCCTCCGTTTCAAAATGCCACTCGGCCGCCGCCAGCTTCTCCGGCTGGTAGGCAGCAAGGTATTTCCCTGACAGATCTCCAATCAGTAAAGCGCCAATGGAAAAGATAAGGCCAAGCTTCATAGTTAAGTAAAGGGCTTTTTTGTGATAGATGTGATCAGAGCCTTTGAGCAATCGAAATGCGGCAATGGCAGCCAGGACAAACGCGGCGGTCATGTAAGCCGTAATGACGACATGCGCCACCTTCGTCGGCATGGCCGGGTTAAACATCGCCAGTACCGGCTGAATGTTCACGAGCTGTCCGTTCATGACGTCGAAGCCCTGCGGTGCGTTCATAAATGCATTCACGATGGTAATAAAAACAGCCGAAAATGACGCCCCTAACGCCACTGGCACGAGCAGCAGCAAGTGCTTCTTCTGGTTATCAAACCGGTCCCATGTATATAGATAGATACCGAGAAAAATCGCTTCAAAGAAGAATGCGAACGTTTCCATAAACAACGGCAGGGCAATGACCTGGCCGGCGAGCTCCATAAAGTTCGGCCATAAGAGAGACAGCTGCATGCCAATCGCCGTTCCCGTGACAACTCCTACTGCCACAGTAATGACGAATCCGCGTGCCCACCTTCGCGCAAGCAAAATATAGTGCTCATCGTTCTTTTGGATCCCTACCCACTGGGCGATCATAATCATAAGGGGCACCCCCACGCCGATGGTGGCATAGATGATATGGAAGCTGAGCGTCAGTTCCGTGAGTGCCCTTGAAAAGAAAACCGCTTCCTCATTTGCCATGGAGCCCAACCTCCTTGCGTAGTAACGGGAGCCTCGGATGTGGAGCTTTCATTCAGCCTCCGAAGATCCTCCCAACGATAGACAGCAGCATAATGGCTGCGACAATAAAGGCGAGCCACATGAGCCGCCGTTCCTGTCCTTTGTACATCGTGTCACGCCCCTTCTTTTCCTTATTATGGCCCTATACCTTTCTTCATAACCGTGGGAAGGCAAAAACTTGAAGCCTGATGACGAATGCGTGACAGCTGGACTTGTCAAGGAGGTTCTGGAGTCTCTTTATTTATCGCTCGATCATTCATGTAAGTGTATAGTTTTATAAAAGCAGCTCACAGACAGGCATTGTAGTGTACGAACCATAAAAAAGAATCCATTTTGAAAAAGAGATTAATCAAAATGGATTCTGATTTGGCAGATGTAAAATGAATCATTTGGCAGCTATACTGCTCTGCAATGGCTCCTTGCATTAAAAACGGGAATTGATGTAGCAATCAATTCCCCGAATCTCTCTATTATATTTTTTTCATTCCGTAGAACACATAACTGTAATCATGAAAATGATGATGGTAAAGATTGATTTCCTGTCTAATCATATTTACCACATTCAAAGCCGCAGGGGTATCATTATATTTGTCTTCCATCTCTTTGAGACGACGCTCAAGCGGATGATAATATTCTAGCCAGTCTTCCTTCGGCAAAACAAATGAAAAAGCATAGGCGTATTCCAGGTCAATGAGTTGATTGACTTTATTGGAAATAGTATTAATCTCTGGATACCCTTGCATCCAAAACTCTTTACTTTCCTCAGAAGGCTTCGCGTGCAGCCATGAAATTTCACTGCATACTAGATAGCCATTCCGCTTTAATAAAGGTTTCCACTGCTTGAGACCTTCTTGAAATCCTGCAATATAAATCGAGCCTTCTGCCCAGATGAGATCAAATGTTTCTTTGGGAAAGTCCATCTCAAACATGGAAGCATTCAGGACAGTTATTCTGTCCTCTAACCCTTTCTTGTGAAGATGTTTCTTTAACATATCCAAGAATGATTGACTTGTATCAATGGCTGTTATGCGGGCATTGGGAAATACTTCAGCTAAAATCAATGTATGAATGCCAGTTCCGCACCCTATATCTAGAATATTTAATTCTTTTTCTTTATCTACATTTACTAATGCAGCTGCTTTTTTTGTTGATTGTTCGCTGCCGGGAGCCAAACGTGCCAGTCCTTCGAACGCTTCATAAAAGTATTTTTCCATGAGTAGACACTCTCCTTAAAGGTTTTATTTATTAAGAGAAAGTACCTATCAGCTCTAAACATAAGTTGAACAAACAAAAACCTCCAAATTAAGATGTGCTCATTTTTATACATTCTCACGGATCTGTCAACATCGACTAACTAATCCATCACTGCCCAAAAGCACTAAAATGGGTAGTCATATTTTGTGTTGACGAGACCAAATGACGATCGGAATCAGCAATAAGGTTAAGGTGCCTCCAAGAAGTGACAATGTGGAATAACTTGAACCGGCCATAATCACTCCGGATAAGACTCCTCCTAATGCGCCTGATAGAGCAATCCAAACATCTACAGCCCCCTGCGTTTTAGCCCGAGTAGCCGGCGGAGTGGCATCTACAAGAATAGCTGTGCCGCTAATTAAACCAAAATTCCAACCGAGCCCAAGCAAAGCCAGGGCTGTAATGAGCGCGGCTATCGAATCAGCAGGCCCCATCGCGGCTAAAAGGCCAGAAGCAAGCAGCGTAACAGCCGAAGCCACCGCCATAACAGCGCGGCCAATTTTATCCACAAGATAACCAGTAACTAATGAAGGCAAAAACATAGCTCCTATGTGGAATCCAATCACAAGTCCTACTTCACTCAGCCCGTGTCCATGATGTCCCATATGTATCGGTGTCATCGTCATAATGGCCGTCATCACAAATTGAGTTAGAACCATGACTGCAGCCCCCGCAAAAATACCTCGCCTGTTTATCGATAACCAATCAGGATTTTTCTCTGAAAGTGAATGACTGTTTGTTCTTTGAGCCTCAGATATGGCTTTTGCCACAATAAAGGGATCAGGACGAAGGAAAGCCAAGAGAACCAACCCAGCAAGTATGTAAGCCGCGGCAGCTAATATAAATGGGCCAGCTAAAGCAGGAACTCCTATCGATATAGCAAACCCGCCCATGACATCTACCAGGTTTGGGCCTGCCACAGCACCGAATGTGGTGGAAACCAAGGCTACACTAACAGCCTTTGCCCGTTGTGTGGAATTTGCCAAGTCAGTTCCTGCGTAGCGCGCCTGTAAATTGGTGGCTGATCCAGCTCCATAGATAAGCAGTGAAGCAAATAAAAGCAGAATACTATTTGTTAAGGCTGAAAGGATGACGCCAATGGCACCGAGACCCCCAGCCAAAAATCCTGCCGCAAGTCCAGAACGACGGCCAAACCGTTGAGACAGCCGCCCTACAAGCAAGGCAGCCCCTGCTGATCCTAGAGTAAATAATGCTGTAGGAATGCCCGTTACACTATCCGTACCGAGCATGTCTTGGGCTAGAAGTGCCCCTACGGTTATTCCCGCGGCCAGTCCCGCTCCTCCAAAAATTTGGGATATTACAACAACCATCAATGTTCTTTTATATAATTGCTGTTGTTTTTCTGGAGAACGAATGTAGCTTTGCAGCCAAGCTGGTGGAGCGTCTACCTCTTTTAATCTATCTTGTAACACAATCCAACCCCCTTCCTAGAGAACGAATCTTATTTCTTATCATTCTTCAACTAGATTTGAATTATCATACCACGCACGAAATAGCCGCACAATATTATCATTGTGCGGCGAACAATAAGCGCCTTTAAAAGAAGAAGAAATGAATAAACTTCAGAACAACAGTGAAGATCTTGCGAAATCTAAAACAAAGAAATACGAATTGAAAGGAAGCTTTGAATGCCAAGATGAGTTTCCCAAAACCTATAACCATAAAGAAGAATATAGACCATTTAGATTTAATAGTTGTTCCTTTAGACAGGAAACAAAAAGATGGTGCAAACATCAAAGTTTGCACCATCTTTCATTCTGTTGATAAAGTCTTCTGTCAATGGACAAGCAATGAAAAAATATGTAGAATCTCCTCAGAATACATGAAAGAGGAGATTTTTTTATGTTCTTTTCTCACACCTACCAGGAAATTGAACAAAACCGGGCGTTCTATCTTCACATGTATGATGCTTCCCATCAGCTTGTC
>NZ_JWJE02000047.1 GCF_000812025.2 Bacillus thermotolerans | reverse complement strand
TGTAATATAAATTGAACCGCCGTATACGGAACCGTACGTACGGTGGTGTGAGAGGGGCGAAAATAATCAACTTATTTTCCCTCTACTCGATTTTGAGAGAGGCTTTTATGTATGAAAAAGAAATGGTTATGGCTGATCATCTTTAGCATTCTCTTAGTTTTACTTTTAGTGGGAGCTTATCAGTTAATGAACGCGAGAACGTTTCAGTTATTCGGCGGGTTAACGGATCGGGTAGAAACAGAGCAGAGGGTCGTTGCTTTAACGTTTGATGACGGCCCAACGGAGAATGTGGAGGAGCTGTTGCCGCTTCTAGAGAAATATGAGGCGAAGGCGCCCTTTTTTCTGATTGGCAAGGATATAGAAGGGCACCCGGAAGAAGCAGAACAGATTGTGAAGGCGGGGCATCAGGTCGGGAATCATACGTATTCGCACGAACGAATGATTTTCAAAAGCCCATCTGCTATTGCAGAAGAAATAGAAAAGACAGATGAGCTGATTAGGCAGGCGGGATACGATAAAGAAATTGATTTCCGTCCGCCAAATGGCAAGAAGCTGATTGGTCTGCCTTACTATTTGAATAAACATCAGCGTGAGACGATTATGTGGAATTTGGAGCCTGACAGCTACCACAATACAGCTTCCGGTAAGGTCAGCTATGTGAAAGAGCAGGTCACACCGGGTTCTATTATTCTTATGCATCCGATGTATGATCGTACCGGTGAGACGTTGAAGGCGGTAGAGGGTATATTGAAAACCCTCTCTGATGAAGGGTATACATTCGTGACGGTGAATGAACTGCAAAAGCAATAAAATAAAACCTTGAGGACTCCTCAAGGTTTTATTGCTATTCTTCCACGCCTCTTGCGATTTTATCCAGAGGCAGCGAGGGATCAGATGTCCATTCAGTCATGGAGCCGTCATACATGGCTACATTGTTCTGCCCAAGCTTATTTAAAAGGAGCGCATTCCAGGTTGCTGCGATGCCGCTGCCGCAGTAGGTAATGACCTTCTTCTTTGGATCTAAGGCACCGGCTTTCTCAAAGGTTTCCCGCAGCTTTTCATCGCTATATAATTCCTTCGTTTCAGGGTCAGAGTGATCGCCAAAGAACACATTGACGCTTCCAGGAATGTGGCCGCTGCGCTCATAAGTATCCGTTTCACCTTTGAAATCAGCTTCCGACAAACTATTGATGAGAACGACATTCTCATCGGTCATCGCTGCTTTGACATCTTCAATCGTTGCCAGCATGTCCGGACGACGTTCGCCAGAGAACTCAGCGCGTGGATAAGAACCGGGCTCTGTAGTGACCGGGCGGCCTTCATCCATCCATTTTGGGAAACCGCCGTCAAGTACAGCAACATGATCGAACCCTTCATAGCGAAGCTGCCATGCAAACCGTGAAGCCCAGTCTGAAGCAACAATTGGAGAGTCAACCATGGCTCCCTGATCATACACCACTACGTACGTATCTTCTCCCCCTATACCGAGCTCCTCAGCCTTCTTCACAAATTGCTCTCTTGGCGGAACCGTGAAGGAGAATTTTGAATCAGGATCAGAAAAATCATTCAGCAAATCAGCAAATACGGCTCCAGGAATATGACCTTTCTCATAAGCTTCTTTTCCGGACCATACATCATAATAGCCGCCGCTCTCAGGTATTTTTAGAAAAGTAGTTGCATCTACTAACCTTAGCTTCGGATCATCTAATCTCTCCGCCAGCCAATCAGTTGTTACGATCAATGGGACTTGGCTCATTTCACTTCCCCCTTCTAACCATATAGGTGATTTTCAAACTTATTTGACTATATAAAGGATAACATCTCCATGTGAACCAATCAAAAATAATGAACGAAAGCTCTTTTTTGCTTTTCAGATGGATGATTGCTTTCCATTCCAGGCGCCTCGCTTTCCGCGGGGGCGGGCGATAAGTCTCCTCAAAGTGAAAAAGGAAGCTGTTCGCTTCCTTTTTCAGTCACTCATTGTACGTTCAATTCATATTCTTGATGTTCATGGAGTCCTTCATCATTTTCAACATGGACTTGAACATGGAAGATTCCGCTCTTGTCGAATGTATGAGCAGCAGAATATTCGCCCGGTTTTTCCTCCATTGTGTCTACCCATTGAATCTGGTGTTCATCTTCCGCTGGCCAAATCTCATATCGGACTTGTGCTTTTTCTAAAGGGGATCCGTCCATCTGCAGGTGAGT
Source organism: Bacillus thermotolerans (assembly GCF_000812025.2). GTDB lineage: Bacteria > Bacillota > Bacilli > Bacillales > Domibacillaceae > Quasibacillus > Quasibacillus thermotolerans. Next base: position 26,430 of record NZ_JWJE02000047.1, on the reverse strand, counting down.
CGTTAAGGTGGTTTCCCCTCCAGCCTGAAGGCTTTCTGGTTCAGTAAAATGCAGGCTGAAGCCTTCTGCATGCTCGCCATGCGAATGCTCTTCATCTGTCGCTGTTTGCGCTTTCTCTGCACCCGATCCCACGGTAACTGACTTCATCGGCATGGTATGCAGTCCTCTTGCTGTGACATGAACCTGTATAGTGAAGACTCCATCACGATCAAAAGCAGTGTCCGCTTCGTAAGTACCGTTTTCGTTATTTTTTGCTTCGACCAGCTGGCTTTCGTCTTTCTTGCCTTCTTCCCATATTTCAAATTCTACTTCATCAGCGTCTGCTACTGGCTCGCCCCCTTGTGAGACGGCAGCCTTCATTTGTATGTTTTCGTTCACGTTTGCTTGATCAGGAACAGAAAGCTCTACTTCGATTGGCTCTGGAGTTTCGGGTGCTGTCGTTTCTTTTTCTGGTTCACTATTGCATGCGGATAGTGCGGCTGCCAATATAACCAGTACACTTAGCCACCATAATTTTTTCATCTTAAACCCTCTCATTCATTATTTATTATTCTCCCTCATTATAAAGGTAACAAATGAAGAAAGGGGTGAACAAATAGTGGCAGTTATGAATCATACTCTCAGGTCAAATCCTGCTCATACCTGCATATAATAAACAGATTGACTACTGAGTCAATCTGCACTACGATAAAATTGACTCAGTAGTCAATAAAAGAAGAAAGAGGGAGGAAAGGCCGTGGCGATTGTAGAACTCCATCAGTTAACGAAAAGGTATAAAAACAATCGTGGAATTGAAGATGTATCCTTTTCCATTGAAGAAGAAGAGATCTTTGGTTTTATCGGACCGAACGGTGCAGGAAAAAGTACGACCATCCGCACATTATTAAATCTTATTTTTCCAACAAGTGGTCGTGCATCGATCTTTGGGAAAGATATTGTAAGAGATTCAAAGGAGATTCGTCAGCACATTGGTTATCTGCCTTCCGAGGTCCATTATTATGATGATATGAAGGTCATTGATTTGCTTTCCTACTCAGGCCGGTTTCACCGGAACTTTAATGAAGACAGAATGAAGAAGCTGGCTAAAAGCCTGGATTTAGATATAACTAGAAAGATTGAAGATCTCTCATTCGGTAACCGCAAAAAAGTAGGCATCGTTCAGGCGCTCTTGCATGAGCCGAAGCTGATTATTCTGGATGAACCGACGAGCGGGCTCGATCCGTTAATGCAGCACCACTTCTTTGAATTGCTAAGGGAAGAGCAGCATCGGGGTGCAACGATTTTCTTTTCTTCCCATATTCTTAGTGAGGTACAGAAAATGTGTGATCGTGTGGCCATTATTAAGGAAGGCCGGCTTGTGAAAGTCGAGTCGATTGAAAGCTTAACGAAAAATCGAGTCAAGAATATCACGCTGACATTTGAAAAAGAAAATCCATCAGCCGTTGATCTTGAGGGGATTGTTAAACAGGAAGTGAAAGGAAGGGACATCAAGCTTCTTTATAGTGGAGACATTCATCCGCTTCTTGATCAGTTGAGCAGCCTGCCGCTTGAAGATGTCGTAATTGAAGAGCCCTCGCTTGAAGAAGTGTTCATGCACTATTATGAGAACGAAGGAGGGGAAGAAAAATGATCATGGAAAGGGAGTGGAAAAGAAGCAGGAAGTCTTTGTTGATCTGGTGCCTGATCCTGTCAGGACTCATCATTTGGCTGTTAAGCATTTTTCCTCAGTTTGCTGACCAGCAGGAGAGCATGGAGCAATTATTTGAGGCCTATCCCGAATCAATGAGGGAAATGTTTCAAATGAATGAACTGAGTTTAGGCACGCTGATGGGGTTTTACGGCATTGAGGTGTATATGATGATCACCCTTTTAGGGAGTATCTATGCTGCTATTCTGGCTTCTAATATGTTAGCAAAGGAAGAAGGAGATAAGACAGCCGAATTCCTGCTGTCAAAGCCGGTGACAAGAGGGCAAGTGGTCATGCAGAAACTTGCTTTAATCCTGCTTAACATTTTCACTTTAAATGCCGCAGCGGCTTTTGCCAGCTTTATTGGCTTTCAGTTTGCGGGCGATCATAAAGTGCCGGTTAAGACATTTGCCCTGCTCATTGCGGCCGCTTTTCTGCTTCATCTGACGTTTGCCGCGTTGGCTTTTCTGCTTTCCTCCTTTATGAAGAGGACTCGAAATACACTGGCTATTTCCATTGGCATCGTGATTGTCACCTATTTCTTTCAACTCATGTCGGGTTTGTCAGATTCCATTGAGCCATTGAAGTATGCGAGTCCGTTCTATTATACAGATGCCGCTCCAATTATTAATGAAAATACGTTAGGACCAATTCATGTGATTGTCCTCCTGTCCGTTAGCTTAGTTAGTATAATAGGAGCTTTTATGATATATAAGAAGAAAGACATTTCTGTGTAGCATAGAAAGTGTGAGGTGTTCGAGCTTGTATGAAGCATTCGAGAAGCAGCCTCAAGCAAAAAAAGAATTGATTTTGCAGGTGGCCGTAGAAGAATTTGCCGAGAAAGGGTATGATAAAGCATCAACAGATGTGATCACACAGCGGGCCGGTATTTCGAAAGGGATTCTTTTTCACTACTTTAAAAGCAAGAAAAATCTGTATGTGTATGTCGTCTCTCACCTGCTTGATATATTGTCTAAGCAGGTAGCAGAAGCCATTCAGCATACGAGAGCAGATGATTTTTTTGAGCGGATTAAGGAGATCGTCCGGCTGAAGCAGGAAGTATTGAAGCCGTATAGAAAGGAAGTACAGCTAGTGACAGATGCCTTCTTCCATACACCGGCAGCCGTCCTGCCCGAAATGGAAGCGGTGATGAACCGGTACTATGAGACGCATGGACAGGAATTTAGGCTGGAGACCGTTTATTTGCCTGAGTTAATTGCAGAGCAAAAGCTGCGTCCTGGTGTGACAAAGGAGAAAGTTATTCACATGACCTCTTTTATCGTGGATCAGTTAACAGCTAAATATCAGGTTCTCTATAAGAAACGTGAATTTGATCTTTTTAATCAACCTGAGCCTATGATGAAGGAGCTGGATGATTATTTGGATATCGTAAAGCATGGGGTATATAAACAGGAATAACTGAAAAGGGCAAGCTGGCGGAAAGCCGGCTTGCTTTTTTATGTAGACCAATTTTCCCTTGAAAGAGGCAAATAGGAATAGTTTAAAATAATACAAAGTTAGAACGATTGTTTGTTATACATATTAAGATTTCAAAGTATTGATAAGCTTAAATCCATGATTATTTTAAAAAGAGAGAAGTCTATCCGTATATTTTAGATGAGCGTAAAAAAGCAAAGAACCTCTATAAATCAATGACTCATGTGCTTTTATAAAAAATAAAGTTACCGATACTAACTGTTCTGAATAAAAAGATTACTAATTTTGCATTTTCTAGACGAAAGTTTTAAAAAAGTATTGAAAAAATAATATTTCAGATATATTATAATATTCAGATAAAACTAGAAAGGGGGACGAAAGGCACAAAGGGGTGAAGGATTCGAAGGCTCTATATTCAACAGAGGCATATAAGGGGTGAATAAGTGTGAAGAAAACATGGTTTAAGCTGGTAAGTGTCGTCTTAGTGTTCGTTATGTTGGCTGCTTGCGGTGAAAGCGCTATCAATTCAAGCAGTGATGCTGATGCCCAGGGAGGATCTGGAGGAGCTTCTGGAGATACGGTCAAAGTCGGGGCTATCCTGCCATTCTCAGGTGTATATGCATCGTTAGGGAAGGATTTATCAGATGGGATGAAGCTGTACTTTGACAGTATTAACTGGGAAGTAGAGGGAAAAAAAATTGAACTTATTGAGGAAGATACAGAAGCAGATCCGCAAGTGGCGCTGCGCCGTGTGCGCAAGCTGATGGATCAGGATAATATCGATATCTTAACAGGAGCCGTCAGTACAGCTGTCGCCTATGCGGTACGTGATGATGTGGATTCCAACAAGCTTCCTTATTTAGCTTCTCATGCCGGCGGAGATGATCTGACTAGGGCTCAACGCAGTGATTACATTTGGAGATCTTCTTTCTCTTCCTGGCAGATTGGCCATTCTATGGGAGAGTGGGCTTATAAGAATATCGGCAAGACGATGTATATTGCAGCGGCTGATTATGCCTTTGGCCGTGAAGTATCCTCAGCCTTTAAGGAAGCCTACACAGCAGCCGGCGGCAAGATTGTCGGGGAAGTGTATCCTCCTCTAGGAAACAACGATTACGCTTCTTACTTAACAACCATTAGCGGAGTAAAAGCGGATGGGGTGTACGCATTCTTCGCTGGAAGTGATGCTGTTCGTTTCGTTCAGCAATACGAGCAGTACGGTTTGAAAGAAAAGATGCCGCTTGTTGGCTCAGGCTGGTTAGTAGCTGAAGATCTGCGCCAAACAATTGACCCGGCAGCTGAAGGAGCCTTCGCTTCTACTTTCTGGGATTACAATTTAGAATCCAAAGAAAACCAAGAGTTTGTCAAGGCGTATGAAGAAGCATACGACCGTCGTCCTACGATTGAATCATTGGAGGGCTATGACGCCGCAAGAATTATTGCAGAAACTGTTAAGAGTCTTGGAGGAGACGTATCCGATCCGGACAAGGTAGTTGATGCTATGTCTAAAGTGTCCTTCACAAGTCCGCGCGGCCCTATCCAGTTTGATCAGGAGACACACCATGTCATCCAGAACATGTATATCACTGAAACTGAGCTGGTAGATGGAAAAACAGAAAACAAAGTGATTCATACAGTTGATCAAGTAAAAGATCCAGGGCAATAACGTAAAGAAAGGGGAATGAACGTGGATATTCTTGGCGCGCAACTAGTGAATGGTTTGTCTTACGGTTTGCTCTTGTTTATCATCACCTGTGGACTCTCTCTTATTTTTGGGATTTTGGGCGTGCTTAATCTTGCTCACGGATCTCTCTACATGTTTGGAGCTTACATTGCCTATTCACTGACAGCGACATACACACAAAGCTTTTGGACCGCGTTAATCGTTGCCCCGATCATTGTTGCCCTGATTGCTTTGGTGGTGGAGCGCGTTTTGCTCCGCCCCACCTATCATTTAGGGCATCTGTCACAGGTATTGCTGACCTTTGGGTTGGCCTACGTCTTTCATGATATAGCCTCCTTCATCTGGGGATCGAACGTCTTATCCATTACGGTTCCAACTGCTCTTGCCGGTTCGTTTGCCATCTTCGGCCAAACCTTTCCTGTTTACCGGCTGGCTGTGATCGCTATTGGTCTTGTGATCGCTATCCTATTATGGTTTGTTCAGGAGAAGACGAAATGGGGAGCCATTATCCGTGCAGGATTAAGTGACAAAGAAATGATCGGCGGTTTAGGTGTAAATATCAAGCTTGTTTTTACGACTGTATTTGTGATTGGGGGACTGTTAGCTGGTTTCGGCGGCGTGATTGCGGCACCAGTACTTGGCATTTACCCAAGCATGGAATTTGAGACGTTAATTCTTGCACTTGTTGTTCTTGTAATTGGCGGACTGGGCTCTATTAGTGGCACTTTAGTAGCGAGCATACTGGTTGGATTGGTTGAAACCTTCAGCCGCTTCTTAGTTCCTGAGCTTAGCATGTTCTTAGTATTCGGCCTTATGGCAGTTATTCTTGTGGCAAAACCAAATGGACTGTTAGGAAAGCAGGTGGCCCATTCATGAGAAACACCTATGTTCAGTTTCTTGTCTCTTTTGTTGCGCTGGCAGCCGCTCCGTTTGTTTTGTCTCTGTTTCACTTGAACTTACTATCTGAGATTCTTATCTTAGCTATTTTTGCTTTAAGCTTAAATGTTCTTGTAGGCTTTACAGGGCTTGTCTCCTTAGGACATGCCGCTTTCTTTGGTGTAGGTGCTTACACAGCTGCCGTGGTCGCACAAAATGTATCGGCGGATATGTTTGTTACATTAGGGCTCGCTGTAGCGGGATCTTTTCTCTTAGCGGCAGTGATTGGCATGTTTTGTATCAAGGTAAGCGGCTTCTACTTCTTAATGCTTACACTGGCGTTCTCCCAAATGATTTACTCTTTTATTCACCAGTCGACGAATTTAACCGGCGGTTCTAACGGATTATCAGGCATCCCTCGGCCTGAAATGGGGTCCTTTATCTTCGGTAACCCGGTTCTTATCTTCTATCTAGTTCTTGCGGTATTCTTCGTATCCTATGCGGTTCTTCGCATGATTGTAAAGTCTCCATACGGTCAAGTTCTTGTCGGCATCCGCGAGAATGAAACAAGGGTTAAATCAATGGGGTACAACACAGGCTTCTATAAATACTCGGCTTTCATTCTGGCAGGCATTTTCGGGGGTGTATCCGGCGCGCTGTATACGTATTTCAACGGATTTATCGCTCCAAGCGACGTATATTGGACAATGTCTGGGACGGCTCTAATTATGGTATTAGTCGGCGGAGCAGGCACAATGCTTGGGCCTGTGCTGGGAGCCGCTTTGATCGTGGTTCTTGAGACCATTGTCAGCTCCTATGTGGATCAGTGGATGCTTGTTTTAGGCCTCGTCTTTATTACGTTCGTTGTCTTTTTCCCAAAAGGAATTGTCGGTATCGGGCAAAGCTTATACAAGAATGCTGTGAAGAAAAAGCCAGTATACGAAAAGAAAAAATCGCGTGCAGCCTAACGGAATAGAGGTGAATGAAGTGAGCATGGACAATATTCTAACTATCAGCAGTGTCGGAAAGAGCTTCGGAGGGCTGCATATCTTAAAGGATATCTCCCTTGAAGTTAAAAAAGGAGAGCGCATCGGTATCATTGGGCCGAATGGAGCGGGGAAGACAACGTTCTTTAATTTATTAACAGGGGACCTTGCGCCATCTACCGGTGAAATTTATCATTACGAGGAGAATATTACGAAGCAGCCGAATTATAAGCGAGCCCGGAATGGTATTGTACGCACCTTCCAGAAAAACAACCTGCTCAACGAGCTGACAGTGCTGGATAATTTGCTGCTTGTGCTTCAAAGAAAGCGGGGATTAGGGAGAGTCTGGTACAAACCGAGAGGTGCCAGGAAATATCCGGGCTTATATGAGGAAGCTGATGAATTGATGAACAAGTGGGGGCTATACCACCAACGCGATATTGTCGTAAAGAATTTGTCTTATGGGGAGCAGCGGCAGATTGAGATTTTGCTGGGTGTAGCAACAGAGCCGTCTATTCTGCTTTTGGATGAACCGACGGCAGGTATGTCTCAGTCAGAAACAGACTACATCGTGGACCTCCTGCACAAGCTTCCAAGAGACTTGACGCTGATGATTATTGAGCATGACTTGGACATTGTGTTTGGTTTATCTGATCGCATGGTCGTTCTGTATGATGGAGGAGTGCTGGTAGAAGGACGCCCTGAACAAGTGCGAATGGATAAGCGGGTCAATGAAATTTATATCGGAAGCGGGGATGAGGCAACATGCTAGAAGTAAGAGATGTCCACGCGTATTACGGAGAAAGCCATATCTTGCATGGCGTGTCTTTAGATGTCAGGAAAGGCTCGGTCTCAGCTTTGCTGGGGCGGAACGGCATGGGGAAGACAACGACGCTTCATTCTATTATGGGCTTTGTTCCGCCGAAGCAAGGGACGATCACGCTGAATGGCACAGAGATACAAGGCAAGCCAAGCTACCAAATCTCTAAGGCTGGCGTGGGACTCGTTCCGCAGGGCCGAAGAATCTTTTCGAATTTAACAGTGAAGGAAAACTTAACGACGACCCATCGGCCGATACCGGATGGCTGGGATTTAGAAAGAATTTATGATATGTTCCCACGGCTCAAAGAACGCCATACATCTATGGGCGGGAATTTGAGCGGTGGGGAGCAGCAAATGCTTTCGATCGGCCGGGCACTGATGACGAATCCGGATATCCTGCTCTTGGATGAGCCCTCTGAAGGATTATCTCCGCTCATGGTAAGGGAAGTCGTTAAGATTATTAAGCGTCTGAAGGAAGATGGATTGCCGATGCTGCTTGTTGAGCAAAATCTTTCGATGGCGGCTGATCTGGCTGACCATGTGTATATTTTGAACAAAGGGAAGGTCATATTCAACGGACCGTCAGAAGAGTTTAACCAGGATGTGAGAAATGAATTCCTTTCACTAAGTTCATAGTTCAGGCGAAACACGCAGGAATTCCTTTCCTGCGTGTTTTCGTGCACATAAGAGGAATTTAAGAAATACATAAGAATTCTTTAAGGAAGAAGCAAGTTTTCTCCATTACAATGGAAGGAACATAAGTGAAAGGTAAAAGATGGTGAGAATATGTCGATTCGTAAGCGATTGCTTTTATCTAATGTAGCAATGGTTATTGTGCCGGCTGCAGCCATTATAATTATAGAAGGAGTACTCGGGCTTTTGCTCTTCTCCCTGCTTGGCAGAGAGCCGGATGCTACAGAAGTGAGAACCTTTATGACAGTGCGCCTATTCTTATTCTTGCTGGTACTGGTCATTACCAATAGCTTATTGACCTATCTCGTCTCAAGAAGCATTATTCATCCTGTAGAAAAGCTGAGACAAAGCGCGAGGCGAATAAGCGAGGGTGATTTGGATTTCCAGATCGATGCTGCAGGAAAGGATGAAATAGGGGAGCTGGCCCGTGCTTTTGAAGAGATGAGGAAAAAGCTAAAAGAAGCCGATGAGTTGAGAACAAAATATGAGAAAAGCCGGAGGGAGCTGCTGGCCAGCATTTCGCACGATTTGAAAACGCCTGTTACTTCCATAAAGGGGTATGTAGAAGGCATTCAAGATGGAGTAGCGAATACGCCGGAAAAGCGGAACAAATATTTACAAACAATCTATACGAAAGCCTATGACATGGAAAGGTTAATTGATGAATTGTTTCTTTATTCGAAGTTGGATTTGAAGCAGGTGCCATTTACGTTTGAGCGGCTTGACCTCTACACATACATGCGAAGCTTCCTGAAGGAATGGGAAATGGATTTTAAACAAGAAGATATCACGGTCTCTGTACAGGCAGAAGAGGGAGAGAATTATGAAGCGCTTGTGGATCGAAAGCAGCTGAAACGGGCGATCACTAACATAATTAGTAATAGTATAAAGCATATGAATAAGCAGGATAAACACCTTTCTATCTGTTTATCTGCAGATCCGCAGTGGGTAACAGTTGAAATTCGTGACAACGGGCGAGGGATCGCAGGAGAGGCGTTGCCGTATGTATTTGACCACTTTTACCGAGAGGACGAAGCAAGAAGCTCTGCTACAGGGGGGAGCGGATTAGGATTGGCTATCGTGAAGTGCATTATTGAAGAGCATGGAGGACAAGTCTGGGCCGAAAGTGAACAGGGAATAGGCACCAGCCTCTTCTTTACCTTGAAAAGGAAGTGACAGTATGAGCCGCATATTAATTATTGAAGATGACCAAAGCATCGCGGAGTTAGAAAGGGACTATCTTGAAATTAACGGGTATGCTGCAGAGGTTGAGACAGATGGAAGTAAAGGGCTTAAGAAGGCCTTGGCAGAGCCGTTTGATGGTGACAGCGAAAGAGGAAGAAATTGATAAGATCAGAGGTCTTGGACTCGGAGCAGATGACTACATAGTAAAGCCGTTCAGCCCAGGGGAGCTAGTGGCTAGGGTGAAAGCACATCTTGCTCGGTATACTCGGCTAGTCAGCCGGGAAGCACCTGCTGAAGAGATACGAGCAGGCGCTCTTTCGATCAATCCATCTTTTCGCCGGGTGCTGCTAAATGGGAAAGAGATCTCCTTCACGGTGAAAGAATTTGATCTGCTTACTTTTCTTGCTTCCCATCCGAATCAAGTATTCAGCAAGGAGCATTTATTTGAACATATTTGGGGGTTGGATGCGGCAGGGGATACAACGACTGTTACCGTCCACATTCGTAAAATCCGTGAAAAAATAGAAGCTGATCCGTCTAATCCTTTATATATTGAAACAGTTTGGGGAGCGGGCTACCGCTTTCAGGGACGAACAGGCGCCAGCCGCTGAGCACCCAATGCTTGGCGGCTCTTTTATTGCTGGCGGAATTTAAGAAATTATTAAGAAGTTTATAATGGAGAGTTTAGAAGGAGATTGTATCATCCTGATAAAGACATTCATCAGGGAGGAATTTTTATGGAGACACGATCAACAGCAAAACCCAATCGATTGGCTGGGCGTCTTTATGCGCTATTAGCGGCAGCTTTGCTTAGCTGTTTATTTATTCAGTTTTTCTTTGCGGGCATGGCCATTTTCGTTCATCCCGTCCATTGGTCGAAGCATGTTATTTTTGTTCATTTATTTGAATGGCTGCCCATCATCATGCTGCTTGCTTCGATTTTTGGCAAATTGCCGGGATCTTTTCGTTGGCGAACGGCAGCGCTCGTACTGCTCATCTTTATTATGTACTTTACCGCAAATGCAAGAGTGATTCTTCCTTTTGCCGCCGCGGCTCATCCAGTTATTGGAGTAATCATGGTTTGGCTGTCGGTTCATCTATTCAAGGCTTCCCTTCAGCTGTGGAGATGGGGGGAGAAAAGCCGATGAGAACACTTTTAGTTACTTTACTCGCACTAGCCGCAGGTTTCATAGCGGGGGTGATTCTTTCAGAACTGATTGGTGTCATCGGTTTCCTATGGATGGGACAGGCGGTCGGCATGAAGTATTTACCGGTTTATTTAGCTGCTGTTTTTGCAGCTGTTGCCTGGATATGGCTATCACGGAAAGAAAGTGCTTGAATGTATAAAAACAAACAGCCCGCAGAGAATGCGGGCTATTGCTGTCTTTTCTTAAAAATGATGATGATGAAAGCGAGAAATCCTGCGCCGATTCCGATATAAACGAGCATGGCATACATGTGGAGGAAGCGAAGAATATCTGACCAGGACTCTCCAAAAACAGCGCCGGTGAAAACGATGAGAAAATTCCAGATTAATGTGCCGACCGCTGTAAAAAGAAGAAAAAGCGGCATTTTCATCCGTGCCATCCCGGCTGGAATAGAGATTAAGCTTCGTATGAATGGAATGACCCGGCAGATGAGCACCGTCCAGTATCCATAGCGGTCGAACCAGCGCTGAGCATACTCTACATCCTTCTTGCTTAAACGAAGAAGGTGTCCCCAGCGGCTGACCGCTTTTTCCACGGTGTGAACATCGAGCAGAGTACCGACTTTATAGAGGATCACTGCTCCTGCAAGCGACCCGGCAGTGGCGGATAAGACGACACCTAATACGGTCAAGGGTGTGAAAGTCGTCATTGCACCGCCGAAGGCCAAAATGACTTCTGACGGAATGGGCGGAAAGATATTTTCAAGTGCGATTAGCAGAAACACACCGGCATAGCCGAATTCTCCCATTACTTCAATGATCCAGCTTTGCATACAACCCCTCATTTCACTAACTGTTTCTACTATCGTATGAAGGGTTGTCCAGAGAAATGAGGAAAGAGCCGATAAATTTAACGGCTCTCAGGCGAGGTGCGATTAGCTGTTCAGTTTCCGGTAAATGGTTAGCAGCTGCTGGTGTTCTTTCTCCGTCAGCTTTTCAACTAACTGACTGTGTAACTTTCCCCTTCCTTTACATTGCTCCAAGAAAAATACTTAAATGACCAAATATGGATTCAAGAAACAAATCATTATGGGCAAGATGATTACATAAAATAAGCCGGGGCCATAACGGCCACCGGCTTTTATCTATCTTCTTTATGAATATCCGTTTCTTCTGCCATTTCGGTTGTATAAGCAGGTTCCGTGCGAACTGTACGTTGATCATTTTCTTCGTTGTGGCCCTGACTGGCGAGGTAGCTATGGAAGAAGTATTCAGCAATGGCAATTACGGCTGCCGTCCAGAAGCTTGCCCAGCCTAGGGAAATGTTTTCATTAATAATCATGGAGCCGATCAGCCAAATTCCTATATAAGCGAGGCCGAAATCAGCTACAGTCGCGGAGAGGTTTCCGTACCGCGGCAAAATGAATAAGTCACCGATTAAATAAGCAGCGATCGTCAGCAGGATGCTGATGGTTAATATTTCACCAAAGTCTGCACCGTAGAAGAGGCCAAGAACAAGCCATACGGCCGCTGTCACCATCACGAACTTGATCAGTAACGCTCTTGCGTGTTCCATTTCTTCACCCCCTCTTCGATAGTTTGAATCCTCGGAATGAAAATATTCCTGCAAAACAGGAAGTTCGAGCGGTATATATGGTGAGGATTTCCATAAAAAAGCAAGCGTATAAAACACTTCTTCCGAGTTAAACTAACGGCGTACCACTCAATCGCAGGAGGGATGTCAGTTGATGAATCAACAAAATGAACAAACTCATATTAATATGCATACAGGGGCTGTACCACAGCAGTTGAACCACGGAGCACACGAGGTGCTGGATGTCCATGAAGTGCTGTCTGGTGCGATAGGTGCGATGGACCAGTACACAATGCTTCGTTCTCATGTGCAAGATCAGGAATTGCTTGATATTCTCGACCGTCAGTATCAGTTCATGCAGCAGGAATACAATACGACGCTTGATTGCTTCCAGTCCGGGAAAGATCCGGCAGTGCCAACAAAGAGCTATAACATGAAGCAGGATAACGACTTTGTATATGGCTTAAAGCAATCGCAGCCGAAGAAGCCGATGCAATCCGCTTCGGAAATTAATGACGCCTATATTTCCGGTGCGTTGCTTGGTGCGGTTAAGTCTATGGCTGCGATGAAGACAGCAGCTGCACTTGAAGCGACCAACCCAGTGGTTCGCCGTGTGCTGGCTGACTCCATCCCGAACTGTATTGAGATGGCGTACGAGCTTTCTATTTATCAGAACAAACATCATTATTACCAAGTACCTCAGCTTCCGCAGCAAGATGCACAAATGATGATGCAATCGTATGCACCAGCTGGAAACAATCCATCCATGCATTAATGCGGAGAAGCGCCGTCCTTTTTGGGCGGCGTTTTTTTACATATAAAGAGTGAAATCGCTCATTTATGGAAAATAATCGCTCATAAAGCAGAGATAATCGCTCATAAAAAATGGGGATCGCTCATAAAGCAAGAAGGATCGCTCATAAAACAGAATTCCTCCTCATACTGTGATTACTGATTTGTCATCATCTGTTAAAACGAAAGAAAGCACATACGGTTCTCGTTTTCGGTCATGATATAAATGTGTGCAAGGCACACAAAATCAATGAGCGAAATAGGGGGACTACAATGGGTATCTTAAGCGGAAATCCAAAGAATGAACCAATGCATTACGGTGAAGTGTTCTCTGTATGGTCAGCACTGCATGTAGCGAACACAGCGGTGAGCACTTACCAGGTCCTGCTTAATCATTCAGGAGATACGCATTTGAGAAAGCTGGTCCAGGATATGATTGAGCAAGGCCGTTCAGAAGCAAAGCAATTGGAAGAGCTGCTGAAAGAGAATGGCATCGGCTTGCCTCCTGGCCCTATGGACCGTCCCGAGGCAGATGTAAATACAATTCCAGCAGGTGCACGCTACCAGGATGCTGACGTGGCTGCGATTATTTCCAGCAACAATGCGACAGCATTAACCGCCTGCAGCCAGATCATCGGCCAATGTATTCGCGAGGATATTGCTGCTATGTTCCTGCAGTTCCACACTCAGAAGGCAGCGCTTGGTGTACGTCTGCTGCAATTGAATAAAGATAAAGGCTGGTTAGTTGCACCGCCGCTTCATCATAAAGAACCTGTTCACGTCTAACTTGAAACACGGACGACCCCGGAGAAGGATTTTCCTCTGCGGGGTCGTTTGTTTTTTCAGAGTGGCGACACAAACACAAGAATAACTGCATTGTCTTGACCTGCCTTGAGGAGCTGTAATTAAAGACATCTCAAAGCAGGCTTTTTGTCGTTTCTAAAAGAACTAACACTGTGCGTACAGTATATGGCTAGATTAAGAGATAAGGCATATATTTATTTAATTCTCGAAAAATATTTGTTTAAAAATGGGGAAGTGTGGAATTAACATACTAGGTTTTCAGATGAAGAAATACTTAACACCAATGTAAAAAATATCTACCATGCGAAGGTGGTATGTTATGTTTTTCCATAAGAAAGAGCTTCAATTCCATGCAAAGCCTGATAAGCCGGATCCGGTATATGCGAAACAGCTGCAGGAAATTCTTGGCGGGCAATTCGGAGAAATCTCTGTTGCCATGCAATACTTATTCCAAGGCTGGAACACAAGAGGGAATGAAAAATATAAAGATTTAATTATGGACACAGGCACGGAAGAGCTTGGACACATTGAAATGATCGCAACAATGATTGCTCGTCTGCTTGACCGCGCACCGGTGAATGAGCAGGAGAAAGCCTCCAAGGATCCAGTGATCGGGGCAATCATGGGCGGTATGAATCCACAGCATGCGATTGTTTCTGGACTTGGTGCTGTGCCGAAGGATAGCACAGGTGTGCCGTGGAATGCCGGTTATATTATCGCAAGCGGCAACTTGCTGGCAGACTTCCGTGCGAACTTGAATGCGGAGTCACAAGGAAGACTGCAAGTAGCTCGCTTGTATGAAATGACTGATGACCGTGGTGTGAAAGAAATGCTTTCCTTCCTGCTGGCGCGCGATACCATGCATCAGAACCAGTGGATTGCAGCAATTAAAGAGCTGGAAGAGAAAGAAGGCGTCGTTGCACCTGCTTCTGTGCCTCCTGAATACGAAGCAACAGAGTTCTCCCATAAGTTGTACAACTTCTCTGAAGGTGCAGAAAGCGCGACTGGCAGCTGGGCAAGCGGCACAGCGCCGGATGGAGCTCAATTTGAATACGAGGATATGCCGGTGATTTACGGCGAAAAGCCGAAGCTGGAGCCAGCACCGCCATACATTCATGGTACCCCTCCACATGACCCGAAATAAGTCTTGTGTTGACATCTGAGAATAATCATAGAGGAGGTTTTAAACTTGGCAAAAGATATACTAGATGGTGTGATTTGTGATGTGAACAACTGTGTGTATTGGGAAGAAGGAAACAGATGTTCAGCTGATGAAATTCTCATCGTCAGTCATAGAGGAACAAAAGCATCAACCGTCGAAGAGACGGATTGCCAAACATTTGAGCGTTCATAATAAAAAAGCCTGCCACTCCGGCAGGTTTTTTTATTGATCTAAAAGAGGCAGGCGAATGACAAAGATCGTTCCGTGCGGTGAGCTTTCTTTCAATAAAAGTTCACCATGCATAGCCTCAGCCAGCAGCCTGCTGAAGGGAAGACCAAGCCCGAGGCCGCGCACCTTATATTTCTTTCCTTCCCCCCGGTAGAAGCGTTCGAAAATGAGATCCTGTTCCTCTAGCGGAATGCCGGACCCATTGTCCCTTACTTCTATATGAAGCCGATTGTCTTCCTCTAATAGAACGACTTCGATTTTTCCGGTTGAAGGGTTTACGGCATGGAGGGCATTATTCAATAGATTGACCAGAATTTGCTGAAGGCGCATAGGGTCAATAGAAAGTATGCGGTCATGTGCTAGTAAGGAAACAGCCACCTCTACACCCTCCATTTCCTGACCAAGCTTCCATTGATGGACCATGTCCTCGATTAAATCGTTTGCCTCATGCTGTTCAGAGGTCACCGGAAGGGCATTCGCGGAAAAGGAGTTAAACTCCAGCAGGTCATTAATCATTACCTGCATTTTAGTTGTTTCCTTCAGCGAAATATCAAGAAAGTCTTTGGCTTCCTCTCCAGTCACTACTTCGTCCTTCACCGCCTGCAGCAGGCCGCTGATAGAGGTGACGGGTGTTTTTAATTCATGGGTGACACCGGCTAACAGCTCGGCTCGTGTAGCTTCCAGCTGTTCAAGCTTCTGAGCCATTTCTTTGAAGGAATGGACGAGGTCATGGACTTCTTGTTCTTTTACATAATCAGGCAAACGGACGTCATAGTTGCCATGTTCAACCTGTTTAGCAGCTTCTGCTACCTGGCCGATTGGCTTAGCTAAGCGGAGAGACAGCAAATAGATGACCGCCCATCCGAGCAAGCCAAGGCTGAGAATAAGAATAGCCAGCAAACGGTATTCCTCTTTCAGGCGTTCCAGCTCATTCTCAGGCTGCACCATCACTACCCAGCCAAATGTCAGCCCTTCCACTTCAATCGGCTTCTTAATCATCCAGAGTCGAGAGCGGCCCTGTACTTCGTCTGTTAGCTTCAGGACATCGGTGTTCCGGTTGAGAAGCGCGACAGGGAAGGAGTCCATCAATGTGAAGGTTCCCGGCTCGCTAGCCGACAGAATTTGTCCGCTGACATCAATAATATAAACGGCTGGGGGCTGCTCTGTATCGGAGAATAGCTTTCGATCCTCCAGCTCATCCCTCTTGAATGAGGGCGGAAGAAGGTCATCCTCCTGTGCGCCTGCAATTCGATAAGCGAGCTCCTCAGCAATAAACTCTGAGGCCTCCAGCCGGTTTTCAAGCATCGCGTGTTGAAGCCAGAGAATGGACAAACCGGCTGCTATGAGCAGGCCGAGAAAGAGAGCCGCAACATAGCGGGTTGTCCAATATCGCAGTAAAGAAATGCGTTTAGTTGTCTTCGTAAACACAGAATTGATACCCCAATCCACGTAATGTTTTGATCTCTCCTTCACTTTCCGGCCAGTTTTTTAGCGACTTGCGGAGCCTCTTGATAGATAAATCAACAGCCCGATCGCTGCCATCATAATCGTGTCCCCACACCTGCTCAATCAATTGCTCCCGGGTGAAGGTTCGATTCGGATGGGAGGCAAGGAACAGCAAGACGGACAAATCACGAGGCGTTAAATCAACCTCTGTACCCTTAAGCATGACACGGTGCGCCTGCAGGTCAATTGTTAAACTCCCGTAATGTTTGATATCAGAAGGGGTCGGCTCTCCAGTGGTGCGTCTGAGTACAGCTTTAATTCGGGCGAGCACCTCTTCGCCATTGAATGGCTTAGGAATGTAGTCGTCGGCCCCGCCATTCAATCCTTCCAGCCGGTAGGATACATCTCCAAGAGCGGTTAGCATGATTACAGGACAAGAGCCTGCTTCACGGATAGACTTCAGCACTGTCCACCCATTTGCTTTTGGCATCATGACATCTAATAGAACAAGGTCAGGCGAGCTGGCATGAAACTTTTCAAGAGCTTCCTCACCATCGAATGCTTGGATGACTTCATAGCCAGCCTTTACTAGGTAGGCTTTTAATACTTGACTAATCGCTAATTCGTCTTCTGCCACGAGAATTACTGCGGTCACTTCGTTCACCTCTTTCTTATTTTTTAGTATAGGCAAAAAGAAAGAAGCTGCCAAATGGCAGCTGTAAGGGGGATTATTCGTTTTTCTCCTTTGCTGCTCGCTGTGCGTTCCGGATGTCGTCTCTCAATGTCTCCAAGTCTTTTCCCGATGTGACAATACCTAAGTGATCAGCCTGTCGGATCAATTTAGCTTGGCGAACTTCTCCAGCAAGCGTTTCAAAGTCTTTGCCTTCTGGGTCAATGCCGAAGTCTTCTGCTTGCTCTAGAATGATATCTGAAAAGCTTCTAATCGGCTTTATCTGGTTATTCTCTCCGTACTTATAAGAAGCCGTCTGTGATTTTGATACGACAGGGCTGGCTGCAGAAATAGACGGCGAAAGGCTTAAGATGCTGATCGATAGAGCCCCGCTCATCACGTACGACATAGTCTTTTTTTTCATTTATTGGTTCCTCCTATGTATGCAGAAAGGATTGATTTATAATTGATACTTTTACTATATAGAAGGAATGTGTCAGGTGCATGTCAATAAAGCAATTTATTTGTTTAATTTTTGTATAAATAGTGAAAATAAGAATAGTAAACCCCATTTTTATCAAACTATGAGTTCTGTAATGGGTAGAATGTCAACATATATGATATAATGAAATATAAGGCAATGAATTAATTATTTCTCAAAGAAGGTGGAAAAGATGAAGCTTTCTAAAAAAATGAGCACAGCAGTTGTTGCGTTGCTGCTTTCCGGTGGAGTGCTGGCGACGCCTGCGAATGCGGAAGATGCATTCAGTGATGTCTCAAGTGGTTATTGGGCTTATTCTCAAATTGAAGGGCTGGCTGACAAAGGAATTGTTACTGGTTTTAAAGATGGTACATTCCGGTCTGCAGAGATAGCCACCCGTGCACAAAGTGCGATTTTCATTGGTCGTGCTGTTAATGTAGACACGAGTGAGACAGGCAGCGTTGCATTTAAAGACATTTCGCCGCGCAGTACGGTAGCTTATCCGTACATAGCAGGGCTAACGGAGCGAGGAGTTTATGCTGAAGAGGAACAGTTCCATCCGAACCGGGAACTGACTCGTGCAGATTTGGCACACATGCTTGTGAAGGCCTTCAACCTGCCAATTGCTGACAATGCGTCGTTTACGGACGTGCCGGACAGCCACTGGGCAGCCGAGGATATCCGCTCGATTGCTGCAGCAGGGATTATTAGCGGGACATCTGCTACAACCTTCTCGCCGAATAAGCCGGTAACAAGAGGAGAGCTTTCTGTTTTTATTAATAATGCTCTTAACTATTCTCCTCAAAACGGGCAAAATGAAGAAGTGACGGTTGAGCAGTCCGGACAGGCACAGGAAGTGGATAATCATTCAGAGCTTGAGCAGCAAATTTTAAAGCTCGTCAATGAAGAGCGGGCGAAAGCAGGCGCTCCGGCCCTTACGCTAGCTCAAGATATTAGTAAGGTAGCACAGAAGAAGTCAGAGGATATGGCGGAAAAAGATTACTTTGACCACAACTCGCCTACATATGGCAGTCCATTTGCTATGATGGAACAATTTGGTCTTGACTATACATTGGCAGGCGAAAACATCGCAGCCGGCTACCAAAGTGCGAGCGCTGTCATGGAGGACTGGATGGACAGCCCCGGACACCGGGCAAACATCCTAAATCCAGGCTATAAAGAAATCGGTATTGGCATCGCAAACGGCGGCGAATACGGCACGTACTACACGCAAATGTTTATTGCTAGATAATTAAATATACTCAACTAATATTCTTAAAGAGCCAGGGGATAAGATCTGGCTCTTTTTGTATTTCCGTGCAGAATAAAAGTGACTCAAGATGTCACCAGATATAAAATATTGACAACTTTCAGAATAGAAAGTAATTTATAATTTATCAGCAGGGTGATGCATGGCCGATGGATTATGTTTATGGGAGGGAATGAACGATTGCCTATTCACAAATGACTCTAAACGAAAACCAAATTACCTTGCTCCAAAGCACGCTAGAAACTCTTCACAATATTAAAGATTGGGAGATGTTAACGGAAACGATTATTAGGGAAGCGGTTACTTTGTTAGGCGGCGGAAAAGGAGAGTTTTTTGTTTTTGATATGGTTTAAAGCAGTTAATTTCCCAAGCAAGCTGCAATATGAATAAGACAGAAAGAAGAAAGTTAGCAGAACAAACAAAAAAGATCTTTGACATACAACAAAATAGAGAAAGAAGGTCATTTAAACAAGAGGATGCTTACTTCTTCCCAATTACAAAACAAAAAGAATTTTTAGGTGCATTAGTGGTCATGCCACAGCAAAATCATTACTTTTCTAATGAACAGATAAATTTAATCCATGTATTTATGCAGTCTGTCCCCATCATTCTTGAAAATTCACGACTATTTTTAATTATGCAGCGACGAGCGGAAGGTCTTACTTATATGAACCAATTGCGCCGGCTTATTGATGTGTATTCATTCCAGGATATTCTCGCAGATATTGTTCAGAAGGTAGGGGAGTTACTTCATTCTGAAATGGCGGGTATCATGCTTTACGAGCCAGGTACAAATGAACTCGTCCTGCAAAAGCCTGCTTTTGGCTCTTGGCAGGAATCAGTTATTAAGCAATACCGAGTCCCTCTTACGGAGAATAGCAATGCGAAGAATGTATTTCTAACTGGCACCCCATCAATCACAGCTGATGCTCCATCCGATCCGCGTTACAGCCAGCGGTTTATTAAGCTATTTCAAGCAAAAACGCTTATTACCGCTCCTTTGATCGTAGACAATAAGCGAATTGGAGTTTTGCATGCGATTAATAAAAAGAATGGGTATTTTACACAAATTGATTTAGAATCCCTAGTAGAAATATCTAAAGAGCTCGGTGTCATCCTTAATGCAGCCCTTCAGATGGCTGCTGCAGGAACAGAAGAATATAAGCGGTTAGAGATTGAGCGCCATCTCATTCAGCAGCTGTTTACTTGTTTAATTAATAGCAACGAAGAAAAACTGCAGGAAGCTGCTGATATTGTTAAAACGCTGGGATTATCTCTTGAACCAAGAGTCAGTGTGTTGAAAGTTGGTCTGTATAACAAGAATGGATGGGATCACACGCTCTTAAATCATCATTCAAAATCATTAATTGCAAAGATTGAAAGAGTACTTAATCATTCCTGCGCCATTTACAAAGACGGAGCCCTTACGGTTCTTGTTCCTCATGAATTAGAATTTGATATTGAACAAGTATGCCTAGTGCTGCAAAAGCAATTGCAAGATCAAATGAATACTGTATTGAAAAGTGAATCTGAATCGAAAGTTTTAATTGGAATTGGTGAATCGGTAGAATCACTGAGGGATGTTTGTCATTCATACCAGCAAGCAGAACGAATTTTAAATGCCTTGCCATATATCCAGCACATTGAGAACGTTGGGTACTACCCTTCATGCGGAAGCTGGACTTTACTCTCCTCCATGTCAGTAAATGATAGTTCCACCGTCAGCGAATACACTAATTTATATTTGAAGAAGATCAATGAATTTAAAAACGCAAAAGAAGTAAAGGAAACGTTGGAAGCGTACTTAAGGCATAATGGCCATATTAAGAAGACGGCAGAAGAATTGTTTATCCACCAAAACACCTTAAAATATCGGCTTGAAAGAATTCAGGATATGACGGGATTCGATTTAAACGACTTCGAAGTCCGGCTGAACTTAACACTGGCTTTACGGTTAGAGCAGCTGAAGGTCAACCAATAGAAGAATAGGTTTGTCTCCTAGGGCGCATGCGCGCTTATAAGAGACAAGCCTATTCTTTTTTTGTGAGTCTGAAACAAATCTTCAGGAAAAAATCATTCATTCTTTGTGGATTAGAAACCTAGTAGTCTACGGAGAAGATCAATATAACTAGTACATAATATTCTAAATATTTTAAAAATATGAGGAGTGAGTAATGATATGCTCTCCTATAAACATGGAGTGGAAGAACAGCTGGAGAAAGAGGTACTGCAGAATTTGCAAACAGAAAAGCTAAAAAGACAGGTTGATTATGTGTATCGACATTCTCCTATGTATGCTGCAAAGTTTGACAAAGCAGGATTTAAACCAGAGGATATTCAAACATTGGACGATTTGGCGAAGATTCCTTTTACAGAGAAGTGGGAAATCCGGGAAAGTCAGAAGGATGTGTTTGATCTTGGTTCCCATCAATGTGCCGACATGGAGGATGTTATTAGAATTCACTCCTCATCTGGTACGACAGGAAAACCGACATATGTAGGCATTACTAAGCGTGATAGCGAAGTATGGACAGACATTGTATCAAGAGTGTATTACACAGCTGGGGTCAGGCCAGAACACAAAGTGATCTTCGCTATGGGCTTATCCTTCTTCGTTGGCGGGCTGCCTTTAAAGGATGGCATTGAACGTCTCGGAGCTACATTCATACCTATTGGTACAGGGGCCTCTGAGCGGTTAGTTACGACAGCTTTAAGCTTAAAACCAGATGTGCTTCTCTGTACCCCATCTTATGCTAACTACCTCGCTGACTATATTCGCTCAATTGATATGGATCCAAAGGATTTAGGCATTAAGCTGATTGGTACGGGGGGAGAGCCTGGAGGCGGCCTTCCAGAAGTAAGACAAAAAATCGAACAGGATTGGGGAGCGCGTGTATTCGAAGCGATGGGCAATGCGGATATGGCACCTGTTGTATTTTCTGAATGTCCCGACGGTATTTCGTTGCCCCGGATTATGTGATCTGCGAGTTGATCGACCCGGACAGCGGAGAGGTAAAGCCGATGGAAGATGGAAGCTCAGGTGAACTTGTTTATACGGCAATTGATAGAGAATGTGTACCGCTCTTGAGGTTCCGAACAAGAGATTTAATCACTGTAAAAACAGGCAAATGCTCTTGCGGGCGAAGCAGTTTTAGAATTCGCTGCATAGGCCGCACAGACGATATGCTCATTATTCGCGGAGTCAATGTTTTCCCGACAGCGATCAAGGATGTGGTTAGCAGTCTTTATCCTCGAACAACCGGCGAAATCCAGATCATGTTGTACCAGGAAGGACCGGCCGTAGAACCGCCTCTGCATATAAAAGCAGAGTACGCAAAAGAGACATCACCAGAAGCATTGCCGGCATCAAAGAAAGAGGTTGAGGATCTGCTTAGGGCAAAGCTGATGTTCAAGGCTAACGTAGAGTTAGTGCCAGAGGCCACATTGCCGCGTTTTGAAATGAAATCTAAATATGTTGAAGTGACACTATAAGGAGGCGTTTTGAATGGCAAAAGCACAATATACGGTAGATATTGATACGGGAGGTACTTTCACAGACGGATTCTTTTCATACGGGGATCAGTTTGAAGCTGTAAAGGTGGATACGACACCGCATGATTTAACGGTCTGCTTTAATAACTGCATTGCTGAAGGGGCAAAGCGATTTGGTTTCAAAAATGTAAGCGATTTCCTTAAAGAAACAAAAACCATTCGGCTCTCGACTACTGTCGGAACAAACTCTCTCATTCAGCAAACAGGCCCGAAAATTGGGTTAATCGTGACAAAAGGAAATGAGAAAGCCTTATATCAGCAGGATGACAACCCTCTTCTCAACTTCCTAATTCAACCAGAACTTGTTGTATCGGTCGATGAAGAAGTATCGGAAAACGGAGAGCTAGTAAAGGCGATCAATGAAGAAGAAGTAAAACTTGCGACAAAGCAACTATTAGAGCAAGGTGCTCGGGTTCTTGTAGTCAGTTTGAGAAATTCTCATGCGAATCAACAGAATGAAAAGCGCGTCAGAAAAATCATCCAAGAAGACTTTCCGAAGCATTATCTTGGAACGAAGCCTATTCAGCTAGGCAGTGAAATTAGTTCCCATGCTAATGATGCAATCCGTACAAATGCAGCGGTTGTCAATGCGTACCTTCACCCAGACATGGTGAAATATTTGTACAAAGCAGATGAAGGGGTCAGACAGAAAGGATTTACCAAACCATTGCTCATTGCCCATGCAAATGGCGGTGTAGCACGTGTGGCGAAAACGAAGGCGCTTGATACGTATAACTCAGGGCCAGCTTCAGGATTAATGGGAACGAGATATATCGGAAAAATGTATGGGTTGGACAATATTATGTCTGTTGATGTCGGAGGAACGAGTACAGATGTAGGGTTAATTTCAAATGGAGAGCTGACATTTGATACAGAATCCAGTATAGCTGAAATTCCTGTTCATTCTCCTTTGATTCATGTGCTATCAGTCGGCGGCGGAGGCGGATCTATCGCGAAGGTAACGCCGGAGGGAACGATTCAGCTGGGCCCTGAAAGTGCCGGAGCGTACCAGGACCTGCATGCTTTGACCTTGGCGGAACAAGGCCGACCGTGACGGATGCATGTGTCGTATTAGGGATTATTGATCCTGATTACTTCTTGGGCGGCACGAAGAAAATATCTAAAGAGAAAGCGATCAATGCTGTTCAAAAATGGATTGCGGCTCCTCTTAACATTTCCAATGAGGAAGCGGCTGCCTTAATTGTTGACAAGATTGAACAGATTGGAGCTGATACGCTCAATCAATTAGCTGTTGAACGTGATAAGAACATACAAGACTTCCAGCTGTTTTCCTTTGGAGGCGGAGGCGGGTTGTTCTCCGGCGGCATGGCAAGAAAGAGCGGCATGAAGAAAGTATACACATTCCCATTCAGCTCTGTGTTCAGTGCCTTCGGGTTGTCAACTGCTGACATTGCTCATACTTATCAAGAGCGCATCGATTACGATTTTGCTCCAAGTAAAGATGTATCTGGCTTTATCGGTGCAGCGAATGACAAGTTAGAACAAATAAAATTGTGAATGCCAATTACTTCGAGAAGATGGAAAGAGGCGATAGTGACCTTCCGACAAATACAGCAGAATTGGTACAGAATCGTTCCATCGAAGGAGAGTATGTGATAGATCGTGCTCCTCGTCCAGCTTCAGCAGTAAAGAAAGGAGATATCTTTGTTGCTAACTCTGTTGGCGGAGCAGGCTACGGAGATGTGTTGGATCGTGATCCCCAAAGCGTGATTCAAGATTTAAAAGACGAGCTGATTTCAGATTGGACAGCACGCAACGTCTACAAGGTCGTATATGATCCTGAGACCTATACGGTAGATGAGGAGAAAACAGAGCATGCTAGAGCAGCTGAAAGGAAAGACCGGTTGAGAAGAGGAAAGAATTATGATGGATTCATGGCCGAATGGTCACAGAAGAAACCGGCTGAGGAAGCGCTTGAATACTATGGAAGCTGGCCGAATGCAGAGCCAACAAGAGAAATTGTCCGGATGTAAAAAATAAATCAGAAAGGGGTCCCTCTATGAACCAAAAAGAGTTAGTTCAAAAGTTCTTCAAAGGCCGAGCGGTGACTCGGCCCCCTTTCCTTCCATTGCCAGGCACGTACTTAGTGAAGGTAGATCAGGTGACGATTCCTACACTTTTGCAGGATGACAGCACCTTGTATTCTTCGCTTATTAATACGCAAAAGTTATTAGGGTATGATGCCATCATTCTTCCTATTGATACGTCGCTGGAAGCGGAGGCGTTTGGAGCGAAATTACAGTAGAATGATACGGAAATGCCAGTCGTAGCAGAGCATTTGCCGATGGAGAGAGAGATCGATGAAGCCGACTTTCTTGAAAGAGGGAGAGTCCCTATTATTAAGGAGGTAGTCGAGCGGCTTGTAGCAGTTCAAGGAAAAGAACTGCCAATTATCGCAACCATTTCTGGTCCCTTTACGATTCTTCAACAGCTGTACGGCAAAGAGATTGAGTCAGCAGATACTGAACTCATTAAGTCACGCCTGGAGACGATCACACAAGCGCTAATCGGTCTATGTAAATCCTTTGGAGACGCTAAAGTGGACGGCATCCTTATTAATGAAGAGGCAGAGATGACTTCTGATCAAATGAAAGAGCTTAGCCGAGCCTATAAACCGATTTTCAATGTCATTAAGTTTTATAACATTTTTGGCATTCTCAGACTTCCTGATGAGATAGAATCAGCAGAATCAATCGGCGATCTTTCAGATGCAATCCTTGGACCGATGGGATTGGTGGTGAATTCAAAAACGGTAAGAACGAAAGGAATTGCACTGCCAGATTCTGTATGGGAAGAGGCCCTTGAGTTTGACGAGCTTTCAGCTATGTGGAAGGATAATAAGAAAAGAAGGTTGTTTTTCTCAACAAGATCTCCTCTCAATTTGGAAATCAGCTTAAATGATTTACAGGAAAAAATTGCTATGCTTTGTGCAGAGGAGAAATGGGCTTAATCATTTCTCACGAACAAGCCAAGCCGGCCTTAATGAACCGGCTTGGTTTGTTCATTTTCAATATATTGTTTGGCAATCTCATAACAACCATTAATATGAGCCTTTCCTAAATATTTCATAGCCGCAAAACTGATCCCGGTAGAAGCTGCCTGGCCGAGAATCGGCACGACCTTAACTGCTTGTTTGACCGCAATCTTTGTGCTGATTTTTTTCAGCATCTGAATGACGACTTGCTTCGTGATCAGCTTCCCGACAAGTTCGCTGCCGACCGAGACGAGGAGCACTCGTTTAACCTCCGGATCAAGCTCCTCTATTTGCTCCTTGGATAAGCCAAATCTGCGGTTGATCGCTGGAAGCAGCTCTCTCATTAATGCAACATCGGCTGCTACGTCTGTTCCAAGGATAGGAACAGCTGCTGCAAGTGCCGAAGCGGAAGCTCTTTTGGAGACCATCTTTTCGCACTCTTCCTTAATATGATTTAGTTCTTCGATTGTGGTAGGCAGACCAATAGTTATTCCCTCATTTCTCTTTGTTCTATTTCCACCATACCCTTATTAGTCCTTACAGAATCTAACAGAAAAGAGTATATTTATCTTTTTGTTGGAAAATATTTTAACTTTGTAGTATTATATAGTTGGTTTTTAATATAAGTCTATTTAATTATTGAGGTAAAGAGAAATGAACATTCCGGAACAGAAAGAATTGCTGCTGCTTATGCAGGAAGCGCTCGAGGAAGGAAATCGAGAAGATTGTAAAGTAGTGCAAGTGATGGAGCTTATTACGGAAAGAATGCAAGAAATGTACAGAGAAAAAGTACATAGCAGTTAGAAGGCGGCGAAAGCCGTCTTTTTTCTTGTGTGCCAGGCATGGCAACTATCTAGGTGGTGAGAGTCCACTGTGGGGGTACACATCGACCAACCACTAAGGAAGCGCAAGGTACTTA
>NZ_JWJE02000046.1 GCF_000812025.2 Bacillus thermotolerans | reverse complement strand
TGACTCCAGCAGCTTACCGGAGTCATCTCATCGCTGCGTAGAAAGCAGCATCTCTTTTTATTAAACTGTCTACTTTATAGGGCGCAATTCACATACGTATCAAATGCTCTTTTTTATTTGATTCAAACCGATGGACATCAGAAAAAGAAACTCCTGTGCTTCTTTTTCTTGCTTATGTAATTATGAATAAGCCAGCTCATGCAAAGACACGCTGCTCACTGACCACTGCTGTCGGTGTGGTTCGGACCTGCAACACAAGGTCGAAAATAAAAGATTCTAAGCTATCCTTATACTGGTCTGTATCAAGGAGCGGCATATCCCAAACGATAATCTCAGCTCCTATGTTGTTCGTAATGTCAATCCACTCTTCCAGGGTCATTTCCTTATTCCAGCCGAAACGGTCCAAGGAATGAATGTATAGTGCTCGCCTTCCCTCAAAATTCTCTTCAGTAGCTGGTATTGATCCGGTTAAAGTCCTTTCCGCTCTGCTTATCGATGAAAATATCCCGCTCCTCAATCCCCTTCTCCTTCATCGCTTCTATATTCTCTTCCTTCATTCTGATCCTTACTGCTAACACGTATGTATCCGGATTTACGGACGGATTAATTAACAAGGAAAATAGAAAGATCTCCGTTCGTAACTCTGTACTTTTACGAACTTTACTTAAAATGCTCTTTACACACTTTTGAATAAAAACATATGAAAGCGATTAAAAGTAACCTTTGCGAATTTAGTGATCAGTAGTTCCTTTAATACAGTGTTCCTAGTTCCAATATAAACCAATTGTATGATGCAGTGGAATGAAAGGTGACTTTCCTCCTTCTCTATGATTTTTCTTCTTTCATCCATAAATGAATCATTCTCTCCCTTGCAACGATTAGCAATTTTTTTGGTTAGAAAATCGTTACTTTATTACCAATATTAATAATTATTAGTATATTCTGTAATTTGGTAATAAAGTTTGAAGGATAAATAAGGATAAAAATCCAATTTTATCAACAGAGAAATCTTCACGATCCATCTGATTTCATTTTGACGAAGGACATAAAGGAAATAAATTAATGAAAGGACGTTTTTTATGTCATACGACCGTATCATCCAAAAAACTGAAATCGAAGGTTTGCACTTTGAGGAGAATTTAACGGTAGACAACCATCTATACAGTCATGTCATTGCTAGCTCTGGACCTGGCATCAGCGACTTTGTGACGCATAGCCCTTCATTCAAATACACACAGTACGGCATACATATTGGACAAGTAGATCGTTTAACATTCTTCGGAGATCCTAATCAGAAAATTACTGGTCACTTTGTGGATTGCCGCAAGGGTTCCCCTACGAGAAATAAGAAAGTTACACTCGAGTATTACCCGGATCCAAACAAGAAATTATTTATAGACCGCGGGATTGCTCACACGTTTGATGGGCTTGAGAATGTTTTAACCCGTGATGAACCAATCTGGTACATGTCTGTGGGAAACCCAGACTATAACATGGAGAATGATGTGATCAATGTTTCTCGCGATTTGCCGCTTGAGGACTTTCCGGCCGTTACAGTCAATCAATATCCTATCCCCCGGAAAGCTTATGAATTTGTACTCGAGCTGCAGCATTCTAGCATGACCGAGTTGCAGCATTACCCAACGAGAGTTCTCGTAGAAATCAACGGGGAAAACCGGTACGTCACGGTGCGTCCTAAAACCGAGAAAGAAAGGGTGGAGGAATAATGGCCGAGAACCAAGTAATACAAACAGAAATTGAAGGACTTTATTGGGACAGAAACTATTATGCCCAAACCGGTGAGGATAGTTATACTCTTGTAGCCAATAAAGGCCCGCTCGTATCCGATATCCTTCACTTTAAGAAAGACAAGTATCACGCCTACTTTTTATCCATTGGGCAAATTAATCGTTACACCTTCTTTGGAGACCCTACTCAAACGATAAAAGCTTCTTTCATTGATTGTCGAACAACCTCTAAGACACTTCATAAAAAAGTAGAAATGACCTTCACCCCTGATCCAACTAAACATCTTTATATCGAACGCGGCATAGCTGAACACTTTGAAAACTTAAAGAATATCACAGTAAGATCAGAACCAATATGGTTCGCAACAAATAAACCCAATGGTTACAACCTGGGAGAAGATACCATTGTTATTCCATTAAATACACCGGCTAACGAATTCCCGATGGTGTTTCCTAATGAGCTGCCTCTACCTAATGAAGCCTTGCAATTTGTCTTAAAAAGAGAACAAGAAGTGATTAAATCGAAAGAAAAGTACAGGCATTCTGTTGACTTAACATTAGAAGATAGGACGTACCGGCTTTCTCTAACGCCAAAAGCTTGAATTTCACATTGAAAGGGGGTGAATCAGATGACGACTAAAACTGGTGTATCAATCGAGGAGCTTGAAATGATGCTAAATGAAATTAAAGACCCTCAAGAGCGTGAAGGACTAAAAGCATTTATCGAAAACGTAGCTCCTAAATTGGTAGCTGAAAACACAGGTACATTCCTTGGGAAAATCAAGAGCTACTTTCTTGAACTGCCAGAGGATGCGACCATTGAAGCCGCTTTGGATCGTTTGAAAGAAGACTATCACGTAACAATCGAATAACGTACTTAACCATGCTTAAAGAACCTAAGGTTGCTGCCTTAGGTTCTTTAAAATCTGAAACAGGTGATGAAATGAAGGTTTTAAAGAATAAGTCTTTTCTCTTTATTACTAGCAGCCAATTTATTCACAAGATAGGTGAATGCTTGTACGACTTGCTTATGCCTTTACTGATCCTACATATTACAGGTTCCCCTATATTAATGGGGCTCATGTATATAGTTGGCGAAGCAGCCGAATTCTTAGTGTACTTATTTGGTGGAGCCATAGTAGATTCTATTAATAGAAAGAAGCTATTAATCGTTATTGCTATTCTTCAAGCAACCTTTATCTCCCTGCTCCCTATTGCTGAAGGAGTAGGCCAGCTGAATATTATTTTGTTATTTATTGTAGCGTTCATTATTGATATCTGTGTGTCTCTCTATGGAATTGCAGACATTTCTATCATCCCTCAAATCGTTGATAAAAAAGAATTACCTGAGGCGAATGGGATCATGCAAGTGTCTCTATCAACAGCGCAAGCCATTGGACCTGCTGTATCCGGGTTAATCATTGCCGCTTTAGGGTTATTTACAAGCGTTTGGGTGAACACGTTTGTATTTATCCTGCTTTTAACGACCTTTACCCTTATCAAATCATATAAAGACGATACACCGGATGAAAAGATTACTCCTAAGCTCATCTTAAATAACAGTATTGAAGGGCTCAAATTTACGTTAAAAGACAAGTTCCTAGCTCTATTAATTTTCTGGCAGGCCTTCTTTATTTTCGGTATTCACGGCAGTATTTTAATGTTAACCTTCCATATAAGTGAGTACCTCTCCCTTGGCAGTCAACATTTAGGGGTTGTCATGACTTTCGGAGCCGTTGGCGGCATTATAGGAGGGTTCCTGTTCCCTTATTTACATCGATCTGTAAAACCCGGATTGCTGTTACTATTGTCAGCTACACTGGTCGCCACCTCTTTCGCTTTATTGGCTTTAACGACCCATATACTGGCGATTGGAGTGGTATACGCCTTCACCTTACTAGGCATAAGCATGGTCTCTAGACTAATCGCTTTGTATATCCAATCCAATACCGAGAGCATATATATGGGACGTGTAATGGCAGCCACACGGCTTTTCACCAGCATTTTAGCGCCTTTGAGTATATTCATAGCAAGTTGGGTATCCGAAAGCTTTGGCACTCCAGCTTTATTTATCGCCAGCTCCATCACTATCCTGTTAACCGTCATACTAGCTTTTCCTTCAAGACTCAAGAAACATGATTGGAATATTGAAAACGACGCTGGAAAGGTAGCTAGTTCCCAATAATAAGAGATTAAACAATATCTAACACTTCAAGAAATCAAACGAAACCCCCCGTTTTCTGATTCAGGAAACGGGGTTTTTATGATTCAACCTGCAGTGAACATGAATAATAAAAAGCGGCCAGTACTTAATGTAGTCCTGGCCGCTTTTTTCAACTAAAAGGTGTTTTTAAACAATCACCCAGCATCTCGTTTTTCGATCAGCTGCTCTGCTTGTTGGCTGCAATATTTATAATGGTCAGTGTGAATACGTACCCATACACCTTCTCTGCTTTTTTTAAAATGGAAGTTCAGCACACTCCCTATTGTTTCTTTTTATCGAAAAGCAGCCATACTAGTGTCACCATCGCTGCAAGCATCACCATTAAAAAGCCATACAGAGGTGTATGTGCTAACGATTGATGGCGAATAATAAAACCTCCAATATAAGATCCTAAAAATATCCCTATGTTGAAAGCGGAAATATTCAATGCGGAGGCCATGGTAATCGCTGAAGGCACATATTTTTCAGATAACAGTACCGCATATAATTGCAGCCCCGGAACATTCATGAACATAAATAGACCCATGACTAGTACCATCATTAATCCGATGATCGGTGATTCCAGAGCGTAGCCAATGCCAAGTAACGCTAATGCAAGACCAACAAAAATAATGAAAATGGAACGAAGCGGATGTTGATTAGCGAAATGGCCGCCTAGTGTATTACCAATCGCTACGCAAATACCATAGATAACCAATATAATAACTATCGCATGTGGAGAGTACCCCATATATTGTTTCAAAATAGGTGAAACATACGTGTAGACAACGAAGGCACCACCGTATCCAATCGCTGTAATGAAAAGTATGAGTAACATGCGAATATTGCCTAACACTTTACCGATATCACGTAAAGAGATGGGATTGCCTTTCGATAATTGGCTAGGTACTAAAAAAGCATTACTAATTAAACCGATCACCCCAAAGAGAACATTGATTCTTTCATTCGTATGATTACAGTTCGTGGTTCTAATATGACGAGCCCATGGGCAAGCTTATTTATTGGTTTAAGAAGATCATCGCATCAAAAAAGCTCCCGCGTATCCACGCAGGAGCTTTGATTAAACCCTTTATTTGCATTAATCTACTGGTACTTCTTTTGTAAATGCTGACTTTTCTCTCTCTTTTTCTTTTTGGCGTTTGACCTTTACTTCCTCAGGCTCTTTACTGTAGTATCTTCCCTTCGTATAGACAGCTACGGCAATAGTGAGGAGTGAGGCTAGGACAGCCGCAAAGAAAGTGGCTGTATTTTGCAGAAATGTTCCCATGTACCCTAGTGCCGCAATCGTTCCAAGCACACTAGAGATAATTAATGGGGCCACCCCAACAGGATTCCATTTATATAATTTTTCCTGTCTCGCTTCATATTCCTTCGGGCCAATGTTGAGCAGCTTCTTCACGACTAAGGCATCTGTTACTAAAATAGCCGCCCATGCCATTAAGAGAACCCCTTGGAACGTCATGGCACTACCTAAATAATCTAGTATACCGCCAAGCATGAGCGCCATCGATACGACGCCTGCGACAACCACCCAAAAGCGACGATCAGGCTTGAAATGAAATACATTCTCAAAAAAATTGGACAATGACAGGGAAGCACTATAAATATTGGTCACGTTAATACGAAGTTGGGTTAGCATCGTAAAAACGACTCCACCTAGTCCAAGAATTGTGACAATATAAACCCCCGGATTTGATTCAGCTAACCGGACACCAAACCATATTCCGAGTAAGCCCATGACACCAAAACAGAAAATTTGCGGAATAAATCCGATCATAACGGATCCAAGTTTAATGTCCTTCGGCTTAAGGAAGCGCGCATAATCTGACGCAATTAAGGCGGTTAATCCCATGATCCCGTGTTGCATACCGATACATAATAACAGAGCTGTTCCGCCTATCTGTACACCTTCTGGCATATACGTCCAAAATTGGCCATCATATTGAGACGGCATATTCGCTGCGACCGCGATGACCGCAATTAAAAAGATAAAGAAGATCGGCAATGACCATTTTTGTAGTTTATCCAATTGTTTAATACCAAACCAATTGAGCGGGATGACAATGGATCCAAACACGATAATTAAAAGCCATAGTGGAATTTCGGGGAAAAATGCATGTACGGCGGAGACGAGGATCATCCCCTCAAAGGCACAATACATGATGAAATTCGATGCGTATATTAATGAGGTTAACGAAGCACCGATGTACCCAAACCCTTGTCTAGACATAAGGTTTACGTTCATTCCTGACTTCGCGGATAAATAGGCAATGACTGTACCTAAGACTCCAGCAATGACAATGGCATAAATCGCTGAAATAATAGCATTCATTGCCCCATACTGAAGGGCCATCACACTACCTGTTTGGAAATAAAAGATTGCTGTCGCAATACCAAATGTTATGTTGGTTATGCTAAACCATCCCATCTTCCGTTTTTCTACCGGAACCTTGTCAAATGAATAATCGTCTTTTACTTCTTCTTGTTGGAGATCTCTAGTCTGATCTACACTCACGCAATCATCCTTTCATGATGCTCCTCACATCCTGCCCCCTTCCTTCGTTTTATTTTTTCACATTCAATCTACACCCTCTCAAGATTGAATGCTTGCTTCAGGGAGTAATAGAATGTGATTTTTTGAGCAAATTTTTATTTTAGAAAAGGAAATATATCCCCTTTCGCAGACTGCGTTTGTCCGCACCATTAATATTATATACACAATAAGTTGACATAATCAACCGCTCTCGGGAAAACAGTACTTAATGAGCCCTTTAAAAAGGACATTTTCACCTCCATTTCACACACCAAACCCATGCATTAATGCGAATAAACAT
Source organism: Bacillus thermotolerans (assembly GCF_000812025.2). Classification (GTDB taxonomy): domain Bacteria; phylum Bacillota; class Bacilli; order Bacillales; family Domibacillaceae; genus Quasibacillus; species Quasibacillus thermotolerans. Next base: position 22,991 of record NZ_JWJE02000046.1, on the reverse strand, counting down.
GCATGAGGAACCCATCTATGTTCAGCCTTAAACATGATCGCAGCAAAGAGTCAAATAAGTAAGACTAGCTGCCGCAGTTGGTCTTACATCAGCCGTCTCCCCTCTCTATAGTCCAAACGTCACGCCTGATTAAAAAAAGAAAGGTACATATAGTCAACTTGTTTAATATGTTGTATGATCACATCAAATGAGAATATAAAACAAGACACTTTTCTTTATAAAGGAGGCGACACTCTTGGTCTCATCGAAGGATGTTGCAAAGCATGCCGGCGTGTCTCAAACGACCGTTTCGCGCGTGTTAAATACACCTGAATTAGTCAAACAACCGACCCTCGATAAAGTGAGAAAAGCGATTCATGAATTGAACTATGTCCCGAACGCTCATGCGCGGTCACTCGTTCAAAACAAAACGAACACCATCGCCCTTCTCTCAGGGCCATTGCATAACCCCTTTTTCGTTGATACGACCACCGCGATCGTCAACTATGCGAATGAAAAAGGGTATCGCGTCAATGTACAGTTCGTCCACGATCACCAATTAACAGAAGCGTATGCGGCTGCGTTTGAAAACAAAGTGGACGGCATGATCTTATCGTGTATTTTGTTTGATGATCCGATCTTTCAAAAGCTGAAACAAATGAATATCCCGTTCATTACATACAACCGCAAGCATGCCAGGAATGAATATTTCGTTGAAATCGATAATTTTGAAGCCGGCTATTTGTCAGCCAAGCATATGATTGAACTCGGACATAAAAGGATTGCCTGGGTGGGCGGGCCGTTAACCGTCAGTACCTTTCATCATCGGTATCTCGGCTTTCTGCAAGCGATGAAGGATTTTAACTTACCGGCATCAGACCCATATATTTATAACACCGATACGTCTAAAGAAGACATTTCCCATGCCTTCAATCAGTTAATCCATCTGGAGCACCGCCCTACCTCCATTTGCGCAGGAGCAGATTCCATTGCGCTAAATTTAATGGATGATGCGATCCAGGCGGACTTAGCCATCCCTGATGACTTAAGTATCATCGGAATCGATAATGTCGATATTAGCCGCCACGGAAGACTTCAACTGACGACGGTAGGCAGTATTTCAGAGGAAAACCTGGGCTATTTAGCTATACGGGAATTGATTGAAATGATTGAAAATAAAAAAAATAGTTGCATTAAAATCACAGAATCTGTTAAAGTCTTCAATAGAAGCACGACAAAAAAGGTTTAGCTTTTTTGAAAATGAATACGTAACCATTCTTTTGCAAGCTCTTTCATTACATAAAGCTCAGAGCGTTCCATCGACGCTGCGAGCTTCCTGACGGTAAAAATGGTTACGTATTCATAAAAAGTTCAGAAGGTTTTGCCTATTGGTTTGTGTAAGGGTTTACAACAGTATAAGGAGGGAGAAATCTCATGAAGTGGAAAACACGTCAATATGGCGAAGAGTCTCCATACATACCAGCAGGCCCCTTTAAGGTTCGGCTGCCCTTCATTCATTACCGGTTTGAATGGCCAGATTACGTGCAGGGTTTGCTTATGTGTGCGGTCGATTTGTCAGCCATTCCCCTGTTAATTGATCTGTTGGGGATGCCATTTGAAGTGGCCTTAGCCATTGTCGTATTAAACGGTCTTTTTTATTTGCTTCATCATTTACTCGGAGACCCAGCTGTGCCAGGATGGATTACCCCGGCGATTCCATTGATCTTATTGTACTGCCAGCAATTCCCTGAAGGTCCTGAGCGGGTACACGCCTTAATCGCCTTTCAGATGACACTCGGTATTTTGTCTTTATTATTAGGGGCTACAGGCTTGGCCTCGAAAGTCGTTCAATTCATCCCTTCAGCTATCAAATCAGGCGTTATTCTCGGAGCCGGATTTGCGGCGGTTATTTCTGTATTTGAAGTTGGCGGAAGATTTGAACAGTTCCCATGGACGATCACGATTGCGATCGGGATCGGGTTTTATCTTTTATTCTCGAAGCATTTTATACAGCTTCAAACCCGGAACTACTTTTGGGGAACCGTGGCGAAGCTAGGGATTTTCCCGGTCATCCTTTTAGCTGTTATCCTTGCTCCCCTATTCGGTGAAGCACCATGGCCAAAGATCGAATGGGGCTTCTCAACGCCGGACTTTGCGACATTATGGAGTGAATACACGGTATTCGGGTTAGGGCTTCCGCCATTGATGATGTTCATCACCGCTCTCCCTACCGTGCTGGCCACTTACATCGTGTTGTTCGGTGATGTCCTGCAAACAAAAGCGTTAGTTGAGGACGGGGCTGCGGAACGCCCGGATGAAAAGGTTGAATACAACCCAAGCCGCGCCCATTTAATTTTTGGCATCCGCAACAGCTCGATGAGTATTCTTGGGCCCGATGTAACGATGTGTGGCCCGTTATGGTCCGCTATGCAAGTCGTCATGATTGAGCGGTTTAAAAAAGGACGCAAAGCGATGGATTCCTTCTTCGGAGGCGTCGGTTCCTTCCGCTGGGGGACAAACACCGGGTTATTTTTACTTCCAATTGTAAGTTTACTTGAACCGATTCTAGGCGTCGCTTTAGCTTTGACGCTGCTCATTCAAGGGTACGTCAGTGTGAAAGTCGGTATCCTCGAGTCACGCAGCCAGCGCGATTTGGGCATCGCCGGTATTATTGGTGCCGTGCTTTGCATTAAAGGCGCCGCATGGGCATTTGCAACAGGCGTCATCCTTTGTCTCTTAATCTATGGAAAAGACTTCTTCAAAGGAGAAGTGGATGAAACATTCAAAAAAGACTCTCCAGACAACCTGAAAAACGACGAAAAGGAAGAAGTCATCTAATCCAACATCATTCACAACATCTTAACCAGGAGGAATCAATATGACTGAAAAGATTACATTGCCACCTACTAGTTACACAGGCTGGGGGTCTTTATCCCACCTGTTAGATGAGGTCAATCGATTTAATGCAAAAAAAATCTTAGTGATCACGGATCCATTGTTAAAAGACATTGGATTGACGGATAAAGTAGTGAACCCGCTGGACGAAGCAGGCTACTCCATTGACGTGTATACAGACGTCGTGCCGGAGCCTCCCCTCGCGGTTGGTGAAAAGCTAGTGGCATACACGCGGGACAACCAATTCGATATGGTGATCGGTGTCGGCGGCGGCAGCGCGCTGGATCTCACAAAGCTTGCCGGTGTACTAGCGGTACACGAGGGCAGTGTGGCGGATTACCTAAACTTAACCGGAACAAAGAAGGTCACGAAAAAAGGACTTCCTTCCATCTTGATTCCAACGACTTCCGGGACCGGTTCAGAGGTGACAAACATCTCGGTCTTATCTCTCGAAACGACCAAAGATGTCGTGACCCATGATTATTTATTAGCGGACGCGGCTATTGTGGATCCGGCTTTAACGATTTCCCTGCCGCCGAAAGTAACAGCGGCGACGGGAATCGACGCCCTTACGCATGCGGTGGAAGCCTATGTGTCTAAATTCGCAAGCCCTGTTTCAGACGCCTTAGCCTTAAAGGCCATTACCTTAATCAGCAATTCCCTTCGCACAGCGGTATCAAACGGTAAAGATAAACAGGCCCGCACAGATATGAGCTACGGAAGCTACCTGGCTGGCCTCGCCTTCTTCAATGCAGGTGTGGCAGGCGTTCACGCACTGGCTTACCCGCTAGGCGGCCAGTTCCACATTGCCCACGGCGATTCGAACGCGGTCTTGCTCCCTTACGTCATGGGCTATATTCGCCAAAGCTGCGAGAAGCGAATGAAGGATATTTATGAAGCCATGGGCTTCAGCTCTGCCCATCTCTCTCAGGAAGAAGCCTCCTACAAATGTGTAGCAGAGTTAAAGCGATTGGTCGAGGATGTACAGATCCCTTCCTCCTTGCAGGGCTTTAGCATTACGTCAGACGCGCTTGAAGGATTAACCAATGACGCCGTTCAACAAAAGCGGATTCTTGCACGCAGCCCGATGCCTTTATTAAAACAAGACATTTATTCCATCTATAAAGCCGCATTTGATGGGGTTATTGTTGAAAAAGGTGCTGCAGCTAAAGATCCATCTGAAGCTTCGATTTCTTGAAGCTATTAAACAAAAAGAAGAGGCTGCCGGTTGGCAGTCTCTTCTTTTTGTTTAGAGTACATGGATTGCAATTACTTAATTGTTTTCAGGTTGTATAGCGCATTGGTTAATCTGTATTGAATGCTTTCAAACATCTTTGCTTCATTTGTCTTAAGCAGGTTAGGATTAGGATGCATGTATGGGTGCTCCCCGACACTCTGATAGTAATAGTAGTAATGATTATGCTTTTTAATCAAATCGAATGGTGCCCCTTCATAATAACCTAGCTTTGATGTTGGAATGATATAAACAGACGCAAGGTAAGGCTTGTAGCCAAGGTGCTTGGTGTTATTGTAATAAAAGTGTGTTGAACGGACGCCATCCTCACCAATCTCATCCTCAAACATCATTTCAGTCTTCATGTAATTAGTCAATTCCAGCTGATAATTAAAACTGCTGTGGTTAAAAGTGAAAGTCTTAAAATCTTCATTTAAAACTTTTGCCAGAAACACAGAGAACTGAGCACGAGTCAGTGTGGTATAAGGTCTAAAGGTGCCATCAGGATAACCTATGGTAATATTGTGGTCTGCTAAGGCTGAAATATATGGCTTTGCCCAGTAGTCTGACGGTACATCTTTGAAACTCGTATTATTAGCGGCTCTTAACTTAAAAGCCGAAGCGATCATTCTAGCCGCTAATTGACGTGTCATTGGCTCATTCGGGTTCAAATAAGTACTTTTCGGAAAAAGCCCCTCATCCATAATAGCGGCAGCGTGTTTATATCCGCTATTCATCACAGATACATCTTTAAAGCCCGGAGCTGGACGATTCGATAAATCCAAGTTTAATGCATTAGCCATCATAATCATTGCCTGTATTCGAGTAACAGGTGCCTGCGGGCGGAAAGAACCATCGATAAAACCATTAATAATCTTTTTGTCTGTTAAATATGTAATTTCATCCCTTGCCCAATAGGTATCCCCTACATCTCGAAATGCAGCTGAAGCGGCAATAGCGCTGGTAAAAAATAAACAGCAAGCTATAATCATACTAAAGAATACCTTCAAAAAAATCCCTCCCATTTTAATTAATTAAATTATTAATCCCCCTTTCTAAGGTACCATATTCTTAGGTCAAAAGATATAATATTTGGATATAAAAACCATTAATAAGTGAATAAGAAAAGCCCTTAATTGATTGGATTTTTTGTGCTTGATTGTAAAAAAATTCATAAGCCTCTTCAACTTTTTGTTCTGTTTCATGCAATGGATCTAGGTGATTATTGATCAAATTCAACCACTAGTAACCTCCTTGTTAATTATTAGAATGCAAGAATGAAATAAACTCAAAAAGCCTCAAACCAACACGGGTTCGAGGCTTTTCATTCATCTTCGTTCTGCCACCTTTAAATCCTAAACTGTTACTTCTTATTTCACTAACGATTTTTCCTTAGTTAAAATATCTTGCAAAACCTCTTCCAAATACTTAACGAACACTTGATGGTTTTCACTCATCGGAAAGTGGCCGATCTCTTTCATTTCTACAAATTTAGCTCCAGTAATTTGATCGGCTGTCCGCTTGGAGTCCTCAGGCGTAGAAAGATAATCGTATTCGCCAGTCATGAGATACACCGGGCATTTATTGGTATCTATTTGATCGAGCTTTCCGCGCAGGTCATGGTCTACACTATAAAAGTAAAGGTCTCCCTTAAACACGCCTGGAGCACCTTGGCTATAGTACCACCAGGTCAAGCGGCGGTCTTTTTCCGGACTTTGCGGAGCCATTAACCCCCAAACTCCAGATGCACAAACCTCCCCTCCATGAGTATGAGGATGATGCCACCATTCCTGATAGAACCCTGGAGTATGATCCGCTGCTTCAACCGGTATCGTCGCACGGAAATAATCTGGATATTCAAGTGCTAATTGAAGAGCGGCATTTCCTCCAAAAGAGCTTCCCATAAAAATCGGGTTTTCTAAATCAAGCGCTTCACAGAAGTTGCGGACAAACTGGACATAAAAGCTTGTGGTCAGCTTGTACTCCTCCTTCCACCATTCCACACCATGAGGAGGATCAGATTTGCCGTGTCTCGGCAGGTCATAAGCAATGACTCTAAAGTTTTTGGTGATGTTTTTGTCCTCTAGTAAGTCGCGCCATTGTCTAGAATCGCATCCGGCTGTGTGTTGACAAACCAATGGAATGCCTTGTCCATTTTCTTCGAAGTAAACTTTATATTCGACACCTTCGACATCTACGTATACATATTGTCCTTTAACCGGAGATAATTTTCCCATCCTCTTACGCCCCCTTAACTAATGATTTATTTACTTCTCTTGTGACATCGAGATAACGGACTATGTATCTCAAGTTGGCCATTAACTCTTGAATATTTCCTTCTAACTTCATATTTCCTTGGAAGAAGGCCGCAAAAAGCTCATGAAACATTGGAGGCGGTACCGGCTGGGTGAATTTATTCCAAGCTTCTAAACTTCCCCGAATGGCGAAACTCCACTCATCTAAAGATCCCTTTTCAAAAAAGTTAACCATTTTTCCTTCTTTGATTTGTACTACGTATTCCTTTGAACCAATCTGCAGAAGAAAATTCACATTACAATACTTACCGATCACATTTAACTCGGTGTCGGAGTTTACAGTCTCCTGAAAACTTTTCATCCATTCTGCTGAACCTACTGTCATAAATAAACCTCCCTTAATTTGAACTTCAATCCATCTATTGCAATACGCGTGCCATATTACAGAATATTAAGAATACTGTTTTCAGATAGGAGGTAACAGGGTTTCTAGCAAACTACATAAATATTAACTTCTCTAAATTTGTATTTTTGACCGCTCGCTGTCCGGACAGCAGGACAGCTTTCTGCCTTACTGAAGATTGTATTTTTCGATTTTGCGATATAATGCACTTCTTGATATACCGATCTCTTTCGCTGCTTTTGACCGGTTCCCTCCCGCTTCCCTTAAGACATGAGAAATATACTCTTTTTCATTCACTTCTTCTTTTGGATCTTCATCCAGCATTAAAAACTCATGTGCATGGAGCAAATCGAATGTATCTTCGTCATGGAGGTACACGATTCGTTCGGCCATATTCCTTAACTCTCGTATATTTCCCGGCCAGCTATAACTTCTCAAGGCATCTATTGCTTCTTGAGTAAAAGTGATCGCTTGCCGTTGTGCCTTTTTACAGATTTCATTTGTAATATGGGTCAAAATCATTTCAAAATCCTCGGTTCGTTCCCGAAGAGGCGGTATTTTCACATTAAAGACATTTAATCGATAATAAAGATCCTCTCGAAATTCTCCCTGTTCGACTAATTGTTTGAGGTTTTTATTTGTGGCTGCTAGAAAACGAACATTGATCGGAACGGGGCGGTTTCCTCCAATCCTTACGATTTGTTTTTCTTCTAATGCTCTAAGCAATGTGGCTTGCAGGTCTAAGGGCAGATCACCTATTTCATCTAAAAAAATGGTACCATTGTTAGATGCCTCGATTTTACCCATTTGCCCTTTTTGCTTGGCCCCTGTAAACGCTCCGCTCTCATACCCAAATAATTCCGACGTTATCAATTCTCTAGGGAGCGCTGCACAGTTTAGTGCTGTATAAGGATAAATACTTCGATTACTCTGATGATGGATAAACCGTGCCATAAAATCTTTTCCTACTCCACTTTCTCCATTGATGAGAATGCAGGCATCACTTTTCGATGCCTTTTTAGCCATCTGGACGGTTTTCCTGAAAACAGGGTTTTTACTGTGAAAGAGAGGATTCTCTGATTTTTTCTTAGTTTGAGGTGCGGTCTCTCTGCTTCTATCTTCAATCAACAAAACAGTAGCTAATGGTCTTCCCTCAAGGGCCAATTCTTTTCTATCAATAAAATACTTGTTTCCTCCCAACTCTAATTCAGTTGAGATTAATTCTCTAAGATGTTGGGCGGATGTCTCTCCTCTTTCATTAAGCCGCTCCAAAAAAGCTTCAGCTGGATTGTTTTTATATAGTTCCACACCTAAATTGTCAAATGATAATATGCCTGTTCGATCATTAATCTTAGGGACATAATCAGCTAATATATGTGATAAGACTTGTTCTTTAATTTTCACTTTGTTAAATTGGTATCTCGCACTTATGGCTTGGGCCCCGGCGGCTGCTAGGGTATATAATTCCTTTAAATCATTTTTAGGCCCCATACGGCAAACATCAAAGGTTCCTATATGTTTTCCTTGCACAATAATTGGGCATGCAGAACAATCCCAAGAACGAAGGGCTAGACAATAGTGTTCACTGCCAGAAGTGACAAAGGAACTTCGTGTTCTAATAGCAATGGAGAGTCCTGTTGAGCCGACATTCTCCTCGGTCCATCGCGCACCTACAAAGATGCCGGACTGGTCAGCCAGCTTTTGTGATTTTTTGTCTGTAGCCATTTCCACCAAGTATCCATCTGTATCGGCCAATAGAAGAAGGTACCCTCCCCCCTTCAAACGCTTGCGAAGCTCTTCCATAATCGGTCTTGCCGCAACGATTAGCTCGTGATTCTCTTTTCTTCTTCTGTCTACTTCATCAGGAGAAAGGTAGGAAAAAACCTCTGTTCGTTCATGGGAAACCCCCAGGCTTTTACACCTGTTCCAAGATTGCAAAACCTCTTTTCGAATATCTATGTCAGTTCTGCCGTCTATAACAAATTGCTTCCATTTTATATCGCTCACAATAAGCTCCCCTCCAACATATGCTATATATTCGCAATCACATGTTTTGCCCTTGACCCGACCGAGCATTGCTTAGGTCTCTAGCACTCTATTAACAAACCTGTTTACATGTATTGTCTGTTTAGTAGCGTTCCTGGAACACTCCTGCTTCTCTTTAGGCAAAAATGTTTTCATTTATTCTAATTAAAGTAAATTAAATATTCAAATAATTGAGACCTCGCCGAAAAGCAGGAAGAACTCGGATTGAATAAACCACATTAATCAAAGAAAAAGCCTCGTCGCAAGACGCAGGCTTTTTTATTTCGGCGGAAGCTTCACTAGCTGTATCTCACTCGGGCCCACATTTCGTAAGTACCCCCTCCTTTGCCGACCCTTCCTATGAATCAACGAGTCTATCATGCGAAAAGCAGTCGCTCGATAAACATGAATATTTCGGTATCCGAATAGAAGAATAGGTGTTAGCCAGTCAAACTGTATCCAAGTCTGACGACTCACCTAGCCATGATTTCAAATAGTCGATGAATTTTTTTGTGGCTGGCGCAAGGGTTTTAAAAGACGTAGCGGCGATTCCGATGGTGCGGTAATTTTCTCCCTCTAACGTAAGCTTTCGAACATTATCTGGCACCCAGTGTAAGATCATTTCAGGAAGGATACTGATGCCCATGCCGTTTTCAACCATTGAAATAATCGCATGGTCATCTATCAGTTCAAACCTTACATTAGGGGTCACCTTGTTTTCTTTTAAAATTCGTGCCAGGTCATTATCGCTCCCTTTTTTCGACTTAATGAGAGGCTCGTCTTTGATCATGTCAAAACTAACCTCCTTTTGATCGGCAAGAGGATGATCATCTGGGAGGATACAAAGCATTTGATCTTTCTTTAAAGGAATCACTTCAAAGTATGGTGAGGTGGGCAGAGAAACGAAACCAAAGTCAACCGCCCCCGTTGAGATCCAACGCTCGATATCATCATAATCCCCTTCTAACAGTTCAATCTCAATCGAAGGGTGATGCTCATGAAAGATTTTCATCATTTCAGGCAGCCAGTGAATGGATACACTTGAAAACGTGCCGATTCGTACGGTACCGATTTCCAGGCCATTGATATTAGCGATTTCTTGCACCATGTCCTCGTTCCATTTCAGCATTTCACGTACGTATGTCAAGATGCGTTCCCCATTACTGGTCAGCTGGACCCCTGAACGCCCTCGATTAAGGATAGAAAATCCCCATTCGGATTCAAGGCTGGTAATGGCATGACTTACCGCCGACTGGCTTAAACCGAGTGCTTCACCTGCCTTCGTCAGGCTTCCTAATTCCACGACGGTACTGAATACCTCAAACTTAGCAAGAGACAGCTGAACCACTCCCTTTATATGAAATTTATTCATGTTAATGTTTGAAAACATTCATTTTTCTAATTTTAATTTTACAATTATACTTATAAATAATCAATTCGTTATAGGAGAGGTGATCAAAAAAATGAACCGGGATAAATGGTCTGGGGTCATAAGTGAAGTAGGATCAGACACACAATTAAAGGCTAATTTCATGATGCTGATCGTTACGATGCTTTGGGGGTCCTCTTATTTATTTATGAAGATGGGGCTCGATTCGTTTCAAGAGTTTAACTTAGTGGCCTTGCGTTTTGGCCTGGCCTTTATATTAGCTGGCGCTATATTTTACAAGCGTTTAATCCGCGTGGATATGAGAACGTTCTTTTATGGGTTTATATTAGGCACCCTCTTGTTTTTAGTCATGTCGGTGGTCACGATTGGATTAAAGTTCACGACTATTTCCAATGCAGGGTTTTTATTCAGTCTCTCAGTCGTATTTGTCCCGTTGTTATTGGCCGTCTTTTTTAGAAAAAAGCCAGAAAAGAAAGTGATTTTGGGTGTAGGCATCTCCATGACAGGGATTGCTCTGTTAACATTAAATCAGGCATTAACGATTAATCTCGGAGACTATCTGATGATTTTAGGCGCCCTATTGTATGCGCTGCAAATTATCGTGACAGGTACGTTAACGAAACATGTGGATTCCATCACACTGGGGATTTTACAATTAGGGGTTGCGGCAGCATGGGGCCTCCTATTTTCATTATTTTTCGAAAATCCACACCTTCCTAGCACAACAGAATCATGGGTATCCATCATCGGATTAAGTGTTCTATGCAGCGCGGTTGGATTTATAGGCCAGGCGGTCGCCCAAAAGCATACCACTCCCACGCACACTGGCCTGATCTTTTCCTTAGAGCCCGTCTTCGCCGCCTTGTTTGCTTTTATGTTCATAGGGGAAACCCTTCCAGCCAAAGGATATGCAGGAGCCGCTCTGATCTTAATCGGTGTCTTACTGGCTAAAATCCCTGTTAAAAAGCTCTTGATCCGAAGAAGATTCAATCAAACCGTTGACGGTTCCAAAGTCTAGCTTTGTATCTGAGGATGTGTAAAAGAGAACATTTAAAAAATAGAATATAAAGGTTTTAGACTGTAGACAAACTCAATGGAAATCGAGCGTCTACAGTCTTTTTATTTTGCCCGTAAACGGAGGCTGCCAGTTGCAGCGGTTTACAAGGTTTTGATATCCGATAGTCGTCACATACGTAAAGAGCCAGGTGTTTTCTTTTTATTTATCCCACTCTATGAGATCCATTCCAACCTTATCTGGTCTTTTTCAACTAACACATCCGTATAAAATAACAATTTTCAAGAGTTCACTTCTTCTTTTTGCTGTAACCAATTCCTAGAGCTCCAAAGAAAATCACCAATACAGCTACTAATATAGAAGTATCCACGTGATCACTCCTAACCTATATTTACAAGTTGTTACGACGCATAACCTTAAAGGCTCCCTTCCCTGCACTTTTTAACCTTCCCCCCCTTGAAAGCAAAAATGGTAATTCCAATTTCTGGTCACCCCCTTTATAATATGAACTGGCAGAATGATTTTACATCACGAACAATTTTCTAAAAAAGGGGGATGTAAAATGAACGTACGGAGAACAGCTGCTTTTCTTCTATTGTCTGTCGCGGTGATTCTTGCGGGAACGGGAACGATCCATGCGGAGCAGCAGAAAACAAAGGAACTAAGGCTGGGGGAACTTTTTAAGGAAACGGAAGGCACAATGGTGCTCAAAAACCTTAAAAATGAAAAGGTGTATGTGTACAACGAGGAAAGAAGCACGGAAAGGCTCACGCCTGAATCGACCTTTAAAGTGCCGCATGCGTTAATCGGGCTGGAGACGATGGCGGTTCGAGATGAGTATGAGGTAAAACGGTGGGATGGCGTCGTTAGGGAGTTTGAGAGCTGGAATCGCGATCACTCCTTAGCTTCCGCGATGCGGGAGTCGGCTATATGGTTTTATCAGGAGATGGCAAGGGACATTGGAGAAGCAAGGATGCAAGAGAACCTTCAAAAACTGGCCTACGGCAACCAGGATATATCAGGCGGGATTGACACCTTCTGGCTGGACAGCAGCTTAAAGATTTCAGCTGTTGAACAAGTGCATTTCATGGAAAAGCTCGTACGAGAAGAATTGCCCTTCGAAGAAAGACACCAGAAAACGGTCAAGCGGATGATGATCCAGGACGAGCAAGACGACTACACCCTTCATGGGAAAACAGGCACAAGGCTGTCCGATCTTGGACTAGGCTGGTATGTCGGTTTCATTAAGACAGACAAGACTACATGGGTGTTTGCGGTAAACGTCAACGGAAGCGGAACGGCTGCGAAAAACATCGCGCTTGAAGCGTTAAAGCAGAAGAACATTATGAAGGAATAAAATAAAAGAGCCTAAAAAAACACCTCGCAGCGCTTATTTAAGGCTTTGCGAGGCGTTTTTTGTTTTCTGTATTTTAATTAAGCCTTCCCCCTATTAACAGGAAGATAGATTCGAAGAACAAACCAATTGCCCTCAAGCTCCGCCTCCATTTTCCCATTCATCTTTTCCACTAGCTTTTTAGACAGGTAAAGGCCCAGCCCGCTCGCTTCGGCGTTTGTTCGGCTGGTGACCTCTGTGTAAAAGCGCATAAACACTTTCTCTATGGCTACTTTGCTGTCGGGCTTGATGTCATTTTTAACGCTGAGGATAAGGTCACCCCCCTCACTCTTATAGCTGATGACCGCTTGGCTTTTTGAATAACGAAGGATATTTTGCGCGACATTCTGGATCACCCGGGTCAGCATGAAGGGGTCCGCGATCACTTGCCAGTCATTCGCCTGCTCGGGAAATTGAAGTTCAATGCTCTTTTCCTCAAATTGGTCATAAAAGGACAAGAAGATGTCCTCCACTAAGCTGGAAAGAGGAACGGAAGATAAGGTCATTTCTTTTTGGTTCGTTTCGATGCGTGCTAAGTCATAAAAGTGGTCAGTCATTTCGATCAGGCGTTGGACCGATTGTTCGATAATAGTTAAATAGTGCGCCCTCTTCGTTTCATCGGTGGTCGCGCGTAACAGCTGGACGTAGCCGCTAATCGACGTGAGCGGTGTGCGCAGATCATGAGACAGTCCAGTGATAGATAGCTTCACGTTCTCCTCCATTTGCTTCGCTTGGCGGTTTTTCTCCTCAAACGCGTCGATCATTTGATTCAATTCATCCACCAGATCCATTAGCGCCTTCTCACGAAAATCCAGGGACAGCCGGCTGCCAAAACCAGCACGGGCCGGCATCTCCTTGATCTCCTGTTTTAGTTTCCGCAGCTGCCGCTTTAAGAAGTAAATGTATAAAAGAAGCGCCAATGCTAGGAAGACAACGATCCATGTCCACATCACATTCACGCTCCTTTCATTAATCGAATTTGAAGCCTATGCCCCATACGGTTTTAATATAGTTGGTCCCATCTGCGTTGAGTTTATTTCTTAAATTGCTGATATGCATATTAATCGTTTTATCATTGTCAAAGAATGGCTCATTCCACACACTTTCGTAAATGTTGGCGCGGCTGAAAACCTTTTGCGGGTTCTCGAGAAACAGGAGAAGAATGGCGTATTCGCGTCCAGTCAGATGAACGCTTTGGCCGTTCACCTCCACTTTGCGCGTATCTACGTTGACGCGGATGTTCTTATAATGCACTTCTTTCACCTGGCCCGCAGAAGACTTGGCCGCATGACGTAATTGGATCTGAATGCGTGCCAAAAGCTCCTTCACATCAAACGGTTTGATGAGGTAGTCATCTGCCCCGTTCATCAATAGCTCCACCTTCGACTCCTGGTCATTCTTGGCGGAAATTACGATCACAGGCACCGCTGAGTCCTGCCGGATGTCTTGAAGAAACTCTTCTCCGTTCATCCCCGGAAGCATTAAGTCTAAAAGCACGACATCAACGCTATGCTGCTCGTTTAACAGCTTTCCTTCCGTCCCCGAGTAGGCGCTGAGTGTGTCAAACCCATGCAGCTCCAGCGCCTCCTTGACCAAAGAATGAATGGCTGTGTCATCTTCAATAATTAATATCTTTGTCATACCGATCGACCTACTTTATGTCTGTTCGTTTAAACAGAATAATCCCTAAAGCTGATGATACCACGATTGTGATGAGGCTGACCAATATCATCTCAGAATATTTAGCGATACCCGCCGGACTGGCGAAATCTGAGTAAAACAAGAATGATTCTGTAAACCAGAATGTCACCTGCTTAAAGTGTTCTGTTTGCTGGAAAATGCCAGCCCCAAATCCTGTGCCAATGGTATAAAGGAAGCTCCACACGAGAGAGACGCCGCTATTTATCGTTAAAAAGCTGATCGTCACATAGATCGATACGTTCGCCAAAATTAATACATACAGCGTGCTAAAGGTTTTGAGTGCGTAACTCACGTAATCGCTGATTCCTGCCACTTCCCCAAAGCCAAACACGACTGAAAAGCTGACCATGCCCATGACCGTCATGATGACGACGCCGACGAGGGAAACGAGTGCAGCTGTCACGAGTTTGGACAGATAATAATGCGTACGGCTGCGGCCCAACGACAGCGCATTTCGAATCGTCCCATTTTGGAATTCTTCTCCAATAAAAAAGCTGATAAATGCACTCATAACAAGCAAGATGGTTAATCCATTTTTATCTATCATGAGAATGCCTGTTGCGCCATTGATGACAGTATCAGTAGCCTGGACGAGCTTGCCTCCATAATGCACGACCATTTTGCTGTTAGCGGCCTGATAGATCGGAAACAAGAATAAAATGCTTAAGACAATCCATAATTTTCGACTGCGAAGCAGCTTGATTCTCTCCGCTGTTAAAAGATTAAGCATGAGTGTTTCCTCCTGTTAACTGCAAGAAATAATCCTCGAGCTTTTGCCGAGTGGTGCCAATCCGCGACACATTTACATCAGCTAGCACTAATGAACGGTTGATGGCAGCCACGTCGTCTAAGCGTTCGTAAATGTTCATTTCCGTCCGGTTGATGACTTCATAATCTTTAATCCCTAATTCATCGAGCACAGCGACGGCTTTTTCCACCTCGGTCGTTTCCAGCTCAATGTATTGGCGGGTTTCACGGGCTAACTCTTCCCTTGAGAGCTCATTGATGAGTTTTCCTTCATGCAAAATGCCGTAATGCGTGGCGATTTGGGAAAGCTCATCCAGCAGGTGGCTCGACAATAAGACGGTGATCCCCCGCTCGGTCACCAGCCGCTGAATGATTTCGCGCATTTCCACCATTCCTGATGGATCGAGGCCGTTTGTCGGCTCATCTAAAATTAAAAATTCAGGGTTTGTCATAAGCGTGGAGGCAATCGCTAACCGCTGGCGCATGCCCAACGAGAAGTTCTTCGCTTTCTTCCTGCCGGTATGGCCAAGGTTCATTAATTGAAGCAAATCATCAATCTCCCGCTCGCTTACACCGCCGTTGGCCGCTTGCACCCGCAGGTTCTCCCGGGCTGTTAATTCCGGATAAAGGGCCGGCGTTTCAATGGATTGCCCCATCTTTCTCCGCGCCCGCTGCAGCCCCTTTGCGCTGGACTCTCCAAACAGCTCGATTTCACCTTCATTCATCGTGATCAGTCCCATGACGACGCGCATAAATGTCGATTTTCCCGCGCCGTTCTCCCCGATCAATCCGTAAATCACCCCCCGTTTAATCTCGATCGATACTTTATCGAGCGCTTTGTGTTTGCCATATATTTTTGAAACATTCGTTGCTTTCAGTATCGTTTCCGACATAAATAACCACCCTTTAACTGTTGATACACCTAGCATAAGCGACAGGTATAAATAATTTAGCTAGAAAAGTATAAAGAAAGTATAAAGAATTCCCCCATAGAAAAAACACCTCTACGTTTTTATGCAGGTATCTCTCCGCTCTCCCATAATGTAAAAAGTATTTGACATTTTTGAAGCTCATGCTACAATAATAAGTGTCAAATACTTTTTACATTTTTAATAAGGAGGAATAAAAAATGGATTGGGTGACACTTGTGTATTCAGTCATATTGTTAGCTTGCGGAATTTCTATTTTTGTGGCAACATTTTTTCAAAAAGGTGATGAAAGAAGGAGGTTTATCAACGAGAAAGCTCAATCATATGCGTTTATGGCAGTGTTCGGTATGTTACTTTTAGAAGTGGCCCAGTCCATTTATCTAACTGTTCAGGGGAATACTTCTTATACTAGTACTGGCAATGGGATTTCGCCGATCATGTTTCTGACAGTGATTTCCATTATGTATTTGTTAACATTACTAATTTACAGAAAAAAATATGGTGATTAAATGAAAAACCACATCAAGGAATTAAGAAAATCAGCTAAATTATCACAGGAAGAACTGGCTAAACTCTGTAAAGTATCCAGGCAAACAATAAATGCCATTGAGAATGATAAATACGACCCTACTTTACAATTAGCGTTCGACATAGCCTCTGTATTGAATACCACAGTAGATGAGCTTTTCATCAGTGAGCCTATGAAAAAGTGATAAATTGACAAATGTATACTCCCTCCTCACTTCTGAAATGACTGATAAACAGCTAGATTGTCACAAAGCCTCCTGCTTTGAAGACATTCATAATACCATCAATGCTTTTGTTCCAAAGTTTTTGCAATCGACTTTTCAATAATCGTTATAAATAGAATACAGCTTTGATTCATCAAGACCTAATTCGTAAAAAACCATAAAAAATAAAGGGCGATACGTATAGTCATGACTACTATGTATCGCCCCTATAGATGGGATTTCCACTTAGTTTTGTTCAGGATCACTAAGGTTTCTCTTATTTTATTTAGCACAATCTCCTTGCAAATAACTGCCACAATCAGGAACTGCCGCAGCTTTACAAGGTCTTGAATCTTATATATAATTTGCTGTAACAATCTGTATTTAGAGTAGATCAAATGAATCACGATATAGGCACTTTAATTAAAAATCTTCGCAAGTCAAAGAAAATGACGCTGAAGGAAGTATCTGAAAAAACGGATTTATCCATAAGCTTCTTATCTCAAGTGGAACGTTCCCTTTGCTCCATTACGTTGCAATCCTTGCACAAAATATCTGAAGCTCTTGGTGTGAGTCCCAGCTATTTCTTTCCTGACACCATACAAATGGACAACAACTTAATCAGACGAGGCAATCACAAACAACCGGAACACCAGACTTCATTCATCTATTCGGATCTTTCCGGAGATGTGACCGATCCCTTATTTGTCCCGCGTTTAGTGACCCTATTACCCGGGGACAAACGGGAAACTCCTTTTTCTCATAAAGGACAGGAATTTATTTATGTGCTCGATGGCACCTTGACCATCATTCTTGACAACACGGAATACGATCTTTACCCTGGGGACAGCATCCACATGGAGTCAACCAGACCGCATAACTGGTTTAACAAAACAGATCAACCTGTAAATTTTATAGTGGTTTCTTCCACCTCCCCCGCTAATCTACATAATTAAACTTTCGAACCAGCCGGTTGGTCATCGAAAGTGTTTTTTTATGGGCACAGGAGTGAGGGATCTTGAAGAAAATCAATGCCTGATCTTCTAAGCTGGCATCTGTTCTTCTGACTGGTCATCCTAGCGAATCCTCATCTGCGGGGTCTTGATGGCTGTAAGCTCCCCCGCTTCTAGCCGGCCAAACGCCTCGTCTTTTTGAAAAACCCAGCTATCTTCATAGGAGAAGATGAGCTGGGTTTCTTCATGATTTACGTGGAGTCATGATGTATACATCTATTTTTCACAACTAAAACCTTCTTCCTCTCACAGTAGATCTTTATTTACCAATCATGAGTTCATTTCCATGCCGCCAGATACAGGGGCATACGTTCCTGTCATAAAGGCACTCTGATCACTTGCGAAAAATAAAGCAGCACGAGCCACGTCCTCAGGGTTGGCGATTCTTCCTAGCGGAGTGAACATAGCTGTTTTTTCTTTTTCTTCTGCAGGAGTATGTTTAGTGGCGTCTGTGTCCACCATACCAGGTGCTACGGTATTAGCGGTGATATTATACGGTCCTAACTCCTGGGCCAGATACCTGACAAAGGAATTCATTGCTGCCTTTGCTGTTCCGTGTGCAATAAAACCAGGCAGGGGCTGATGGCTCAAACCACTAGAAATGTAGACTAGCTTCCCATATTTCTGCTCCTTCATCATCGGCAAGACGGATTTCGTTGAAATGAAAGCGGCCTTCATTTCTTCTTCAAGCTTAAGCCTAAATTCATCCCATTCCATATCAGAGAAGGATTTCATCGCAAAGTTAATAGCTGCGTTGTTTACGAGAATATCCACTTTGCCGAAGTGTGAAATGGTTTGATCGACGAGAGAACTCATATCGTCTTCATTTCTAACATCCGCTTGAACCGAAATGGCTTGTCCGCCATTTTCACGAATAGACGTGACGACCTCCTCTGCCGCACTCACATTATTGGCGTAGTTGACCACTACCTTTGCCCCGTGCTTAGCAAATAATGCGGCTGTCGCAGCACCAATCCCTCGACTTGCTCCTGTGATAATGGCTACTTTTTCATTTAGCATTAGCTATCTACTCCTTTACTTCGTTTAGAATGAACACCGATCTAGTCAGTAAAAGTCTTCCTGACCATCCCTCTCTCCATGATTGTATCATTCTTGCATCAGCAGTTTAATTGTTATGACTGGCTTCTTCCCACTCTCTCCTGGCAGTGGCCTTTAAATGAGATCTTGTGCAGGATAAAATAAAAAAAGCTCCCGGAACAAGGGAGCTTTTTTCTCTTCAACTGCTATTCTATCACCCATTGAGGAGACGGAGGGAATCGAGTGATTACGCCTTACGCTCACAGCACTTTAATATACGTAACAGGCTCTATGTGTATATGCGTATGATTAACCAAGTGTTTCTCTTTCATAATTTTTTCTACTTTTTTAGCGATTTTATTGCCTTCAATGACATCCAGGTTCGGATGAACTTTAATGACGACATCGACAAATATTTGGTTCCCTAGAGTTCTTGCTTTTATGTCGCTTATTAACTTAACCCCATCCACGGATTTAATGGTTTTTCGGAACTCATTCAGTTCTGACTTTTGAAACCCGTCTGTTAAACTATGAGAGGACTCCCAGAAGATATCCCAGGCCGTTTTACATATCATGGCTCCGACGATTAGGCCTGCTAACGGATCTAACCATGGCATGGAGAACTGGGAGCCAATGATGCCGACCGCCGCTCCGATACTGACCCATGAATCGGATAAGTTATCCTTTGCGGCAGCTAAAAGAGAAGGACTATTTACCTTTTTGGCAAGCCTTTTGTTGTAGCGGTAGACAGCATACATGACCATGGCACAAATGATAGCCACCCAGGCTGATAAGAGATCCGGACTTTCTTTTGATGGAGAAATAATATGTTTAAACGTTTCCACAATTACTTGTATACCTACAGACGCCATGATGAATGAAGCGATTAACGAAGCGATTGTTTCAGCCCGGTAATGCCCATACGGATGATTGTCATCTGGCGGCTTTTTCGATATTTTTAAGCCGATGAGAATGGAAATGGAAACCAATATATCCGTCGTATTATTGAGACCATCCGCGACTAAAGCTTTTGAGTTTGTCATAAGCCCGACAGCCATCTTCAATATGGACAAAACAATGTATGCACCAAGACTCAGCCAGGCTCCTTTTTCACCGTATTCTTGTTTGTCTTCCACTTTAGCTCCCTCTTCTCTGGTATACCATTTTATATTTTCTAAATTATCACACTACTTTTATGTGGGTCAATAGCAATGTTTTTCCGCTTTGACAATAGTTTTTCCTTTGGCTAAAACTATAAAAATAATTCAAAGAACTTTTTGGTATACCGTGCTTCGGAAGGATCATGGTATGGCTGCCCAGCTAAAGGCAAAAAAAAAGACCCAGACCGTGAGATGCCTGGGTACAGATTAGAAGAGAGATCATGACTTGTTTATAAAAGAACGGGCTGCTTGTGCGGCTGTTCGTGTACATGCTGAAACGTGTAGATCTTCTCTACATAGATCTGGTGCCAAATCATAAAGATAAGGATGGTCCAGATTTTTCGGCTGTTGTCTTTTTTGTTTTGTACGTGCTCCTCTAATAACCGAAGAACCTCCTGCTTATTCAACAGATGATCTGTTTGGCTCGTGCGGATGAGCCCGGCCGCCCAATCATATAATTCATTTTTCAGCCAGTGGCGGATAGGCACAGGGAACCCTAGCTTCTTTCGTTTCACGACATGGTCTGGCACAATGCCTTCTGCCGCTTTTCGAAGGACATACTTGGTTGTATGATGACTGATTTTCAGATCGGCTCCTATTCTGGCTGCCACGTTGAACACCTCTTTATCCAGAAAAGGAACACGCAGCTCCAGTGAATGAGCCATCGTCATTTTATCGGCTTTCAGCAAAATATCGCCTCTTAGCCATGTGTGAATATCCACATTTTGCATTCTTGTCACCGCATCGTATTCCGGCGAGCGGCTATAAATGGGGCGTGTAATATTCGTATAAGACAAGCCAGGCTTGTATCGCCAAAGCAAGGAGGCTTTCTCGCGTTCTTCAAATATTTTGGCATTCCCGATATACCGCTCTTCTAACGGCGTAGTGCCCCGCTCGATAAAGCTCTTTCCTTTAAACCCATCAGGCAAGGTGTGGCTGAGTGTCTTTAATAGCCCCTTCATCCGGTCTGGCATGTGATGAAACATCCGCAGCGAGTGACATTCCCGGTATATATTGTAGCCGCCAAACAGTTCATCCGCCCCTTCACCTGATAAAACCACTTTTACATGCTTTCTCGCTTCACGTGCTACAAAATATAAAGGAATCGCCGCTGGATCGGCCAGCGGGTCATCCATGTGCCAAATGATTTTAGGAAGCTCCTGCACGAATTCTTCCGGTGAAATCATGTGACTGATGTTTTCCAGCTGCAGAGCCTCGGCCGTTTCCTTCGCCACGTCGACCTCGCTGAAGCCCTCACGCTCAAAACCAACCGAAAACGTTTTGATCTTCGGATGTACCTGCTTCGCCAACGAGACGATAAAGGAAGAATCGATCCCTCCGGACAAGAAAGAACCGACCGGTACATCGCTTCGCATATGGACATGGACCGAATCTATCAATACATCACGAATTTCTTTTATAACCTCGGATTCAGATGAGGAGACAGGCCGGAATGTCGGCTGCCAATAAGGCTCGATCTTCATCGCCTGTCCAGGCCTTTGGATAAAGTAATGGCCCGCCGGCAGCTTTTTGATATCTTTCGTCACCGTATCGGGTTCTGGAACGTATTGAAAGCTGAGATAATGCTGAAGCGCTCCCAAATCTAGTTCATCTTCATACGCCAACACAATGCTTTTCTTCTCGGAAGCAACGTATGTACGGTCATCTTGTTCCAAATAAAAGAAAGGTTTGATCCCAAAGTGGTCTCGCGCGCCAAATAATACGTTCTCGACTTTATCCCATATCACAAAGCTAAACATCCCTCTCAGCTTTTGAACAGACCGTTCCTTCAGCTCACTGTATAGGGCAATAATGACTTCTGTATCGGATTCAGTGGAAAACGTATGCCCTTTCTCTGTCAATTCCCTCCGGAGCTCAATATGGTTATAAATTTCTCCATTAAAAATAATCCAATACCGTTCATTTTCGTACGAAAGCGGCTGGTGTCCGCTTTCGATATCAATGATACTCAACCGCTTAAATCCGAAGTTTACATATTCATCTGCATAATATCCCTCATCATCAGGCCCTCTATGGGTAATAAGAGTATTCATTTCCCTTATTTTTTGTTCCATCTCTTTTGATCGTTCATATGACTTTGCATGCATACATCCAACAAATCCGCACATAAAAAACACCTGCCTGGTTGTTTATTTTCTGAATGAAACCTTCACCGTGAGCGCTTAGCTTCCTCTTTTATAGAGTCAGCCACCGCTTCAGCGAGCTCCTCTACTCCTGTATCTGGATGGATGAAAGCACGACTTCCGCTAAGTGAGCCATCGCTTTAAGGCCAATTCAGCAGAATGGTCACCTAAACCTGGAGGAACGATATATTTAGCTGCCACAGCCTTCCCTCCGCTTCTTTTACAAAATACCCAAAACCTATAACTGTGTATTTTCTTTTCAGCTTCCTAATCTTTCTCTATACCCAATATTTTAAATATTAACAACTATTTAACAATTAATCACCTGAAATGATTATCTTTGTGATTGAAGACATATGGCCTCCATTGAAAACGCTAAATAGAAGATGGCCTGGCTTTATAGAAACCAGGCCATCTTCTATTCACTTTATTTATGCTGAGCCTTTAACCATTCCATCGCCACATTGGCGTGTAAGGCAGCACCATATTTGAACACATCTTCGTTCTGGTGCATGCGAGGGTTGTGAACCGGCGGCTCTCCCTCTTTGCCTGTGCCTAACACAACAAAGGCAGAAGGCACGGCTTGAGAGATGTGAGAGAAGTCTTCTGATCCGCCTAATGCGCCAAGATCGCCAATATTGTCTTTTCCCACCACCGCTTCTAAGGCCGGCATAATTTCTTGAACCTCCCACGACTAAAGTCGCGGGATTCTATTGCCCTTTCGGGCAGTAAAACCCTAAGACTTGTCGTCGTAGAATTCCTGCTTCATCAGGACTTGCCTGGCTGTTCCCAGGGCTTACTGTCCCTCCATTACTGTTAAAAAACAGTACCCGACGCCGCAGCCCGCAGCCGCAGCATCGGCAGGCACACCCCGCCGTTCCAGCGGTGTATGAGACACGGAAATCTTAAGCCGTAGCCAGCTCTTCTTGAAGAAGCCGG